>JAKPDD010000010.1 GCA_029552945.1 Spirochaetota bacterium | reverse complement strand
GGATAAACTCAAAAAAACTTATCTTTGAAGCGAATTCTTCATATCTCATTCAATTAACCTTTTGGTAAATTAATATATATTTGTGATTAATATTTAAATTGTTTTTATTATTATTTATATTATTGGAATAATTATTGATAGCAATAATAACAATTTCTTTGATTTTAAAATTATTATTATTTCTTAATTCTTTTTCTATAAATATTGGTTCACTATAAATTAAATTGTTTTCTTCTCTTATATCCTCACATACTATTGCAACTATAGAATTATTTTTTACTTTTTCCATATATTTAATGAAACTATTAAAATTTTTATCATAAAAGTATATTATTAAATCAGAGTTTTCATGAAAATTATTATTATAAATACAGTAATTTTTCGAGTATCTTTTAACCAGATTTGAAATTATATTATTTATGTACTCTTCTTTATTAAAAATCCATACTGTAGTAGATTCAAGATATATATTCTCATCAATTAAATAAAATATGTTACTAACATTTTTATCGTGATATTGAACCTTTTTTTTTGTTTTTTCAAAAACAACTAAATATTCATGAGCAAGTAATAAAAAATTATATTTAATACTATTTTTATACCAAAAACCAGTTGTTTTACAATTGTGTTGTCTTTTTATTACTATTTCTTTAATCTTAAAACCTGCTTCTAAGTACTTTTCGATTAACCAGAATCCTAATGGTACAATATGTTTATTTTTTCTTGTATCCCCTATAAGAATTGCACAATATTTATTTTCTTTTAAAACTCTATAACTTTCATCTGCTATTTTTTTAATCTCTGTTAAAAATTCATTTATATTTAAATGGGATAAATCATATTTATTATCATAAGTGTAATTTATTATATTAGCATAAGGAGGATGAGCACATATCAAGTCTATTGAATTATCTTTTATAAAATCAAGATTCCTTGCATCACCAACCTTTAATTCAATATTACTGGAAAATAAAAATTGAAAATCTAAATTCTCTCTTGCTAACTCTATTGCCTTTTCATTAATATCAATACCAATAAAATTTCTATTTAACAATTTACATTCAACAGCAGTTGTTCCTGAACCGCAGAAATAATCTAAAACTGTATCATTTTCATTTGAATATCTTAATATAACATTTCTTGGAATATATGGGGACCAATTGCCTCTATAATTACCATTATGGGTTGCCCAATTACCTCTTGATTTAAAACTCCATACTGTATTATTCTCTAATTTAAAATCTTTTGGAAATAGATTATTTATTTTTTTTGATTTATTTAATTTTGTTACATTTATACCTTTTTCTTTTGTAATTATTTTTTCAATTTGCTTTAAATTAATATTATACTTATTACCTATTTCTTGATCTGATAAACCTTTTGCTTTGTCATTGATTATCTCTTTTTCAAAAGTATTTATTTTCATTTTTATTTCCTTAAGAAATACAACTTATTAATAGTATAGTATAAATTTAAATATTTTACAGGAATACTTTAAGTTTTAATAGCTGCAGTGATAATTAAGAACTTACTTCTGTTTTATTTTGAATTAGTATTTATAAGTATTCACAGTTCATTTACTAAGGTTTTTTAACTACTTTAATATCCTCTTTTGGCAGTCTAAACTAGATTTTTATTTGAACAAGTCTAAATAAAGATAGACACAACTATCAAACATAAAATTCTAATAATCTTTTTTCATGCTTATTATCTCTAAAAAAAATAATAGTCTTTATTCAGCTAGTTTTTCTGATTCATACCAGTATTCTATCTTAAAATCATAAATGCATTTATACTGACTGTAAAGAACAATTATCTTTTTTTAAGCTAATATTTGGCCATAAACTTTATATAAACAATTGGCATCTTCTATTTTTTTAATGCTGATGTTCTTAATAATTTTGTTTTTTATTTTTGCATGAAAACATGAAAGTAAGAAAAATGTAATAAAATAGGTTAGTTAAGCTTAAAATTATTAAGAATAGCATAAATTAATTAATTTTATTTTAGTTAATGTTCTCAATCAATTTTTATTGTTGGAAAAATTGATTTAGTAGTAATATATTACTTAAATAATAAGTTATTAAAAGAAAAATTTATTTTGATAAAATTTTTATTTTTTAAAAGATATAATCAACAGGTAAAAAAGAAATTAAAAGATTTTTCTTACCTGGTTAAATTTTAAAAGAATTTTAACCCGTAGTCTCTCTGACTTTATTTAAAATAACAGCTTAAGTAAGTTTATAATTTTATTCTTTGGCACCTGCTTCTATAAGAAGTTTGATTATTTCAGCATATTTTTTTTCTTTAGCTAACTTTAATGGACTTGTGTTATTTTTACTTTTTACATTAACATCAGCTTTTGCTTGAATTAATAACTTTGCTGATTCAATATCTTCATAATATATAGCCAACATTAAAGCAGTCCAACCATCATTATTTTTGATATTTAAGTCAGCTTTTGCTTCTACTAATAGCTTTATTGCCTCAATGTTTTTGTAGTATAGTGCAATCATTAAAGCAGTCCAATCATCTTTATTTTTAGCATTAATATCAGCTTTTTTTTCTATTAGAATTTTTATAACCTCATTTTTTCCACTTGCAGAAGCACACATTAAAGCATTCCAATTTTCTTTATTTTTAGCATTAATATTGGCTTTTTTCTCTAATAGCAATTTTACAATTTCTATGTTCCCATTATATGAAGCCCAAATTAAAGCAGTATTACCATCCTTATCTTTTGTGTCAGGATCAGCTTTTTCTTCTAATGCTTTTCTAACAGCTTCAATATCACCCTTTTTTGTAGCCTCAAGTAGGTCTTCATTTGGGCCAGCAAAGAGAAAAACAGTGGTCAAACATAAAATTGTAATAATATTTTTTTTCATTATTATTACCTCCTTTTTTATCTATCTTTATAATTACACTATAACTAAAAATATTAAAAATGATAAATTTTTATCTTGGTGTTAATATAAGATTAAAATTTTTATTTCTTGTTTAATCTATCTGATAATTTTTATATTTAATCCTTAACTATTGTATAAAAGACCTGAGCATAAGCAAATTCTTGACTAACCTCTTTTACGGTAAGTCCTTTATCTGTTTCTGTTTCTATTGTTCCAAAGGTTTTTGATAATAACTGGGGTATATTATAGTCTAATTCTGCAAATGGCTTAATATCATCATTAAAAGGTAGAGTTGATGCCAATGCTATTATCTGTTCTGTTCCATAAGGTGGGCCAAGTTCAAACTCAAATTCCATTGTTTCATCAGGTATTACATAGACTTTGTCTCCCAATATTTTTTTGTCTTTAGGATAGAACTGGTTCGGGAAGATAAGTTTTTTCTTTCCATAAACATCAACATGAAACAGTCTTACATAACAGTTTTTGTTTGATTTTAAAAATACTTTTAAGTATTCACCTTTTTTATAGAAACCACCTTCTCCTTTTTGTGTCCATACTTTTATTGATAATTCTCCTTTATATACATTAGAATCTTTTAAATAATTAGATTTTACAACATTATAGTTAGAGGGCAGTATTTCAATCCCTTCTGGTATTTTAGACTTTGGTACTAAAAATGTCCCTGATTCAATAGTTGTCCCTGTTTTTATAGATACTAATCTTAAAAATAATAGTATGTTGTCTCCTGCTTTTATGTATTCACCTGTTAATATTGCTTGGACACTTTTTAATTCACCTAACTTTGTTTTATCTTTGTCATTAAATAGGTCTGATGAGTTAAGTTCCTGTTGTTCAAGTATTTTTTCAAGGTCTTTTTTTGAAAACTCTTTAAAGTTTTTAGAGTTTCTTATTTGGTTGGATATTATGTTTGTTATATAAACAGAGAAGTCTGAACTTAATTTAATGTCTTTATATGTTATATTTTCCAGAGCAATAACGAGGTTTTTATCAATCTTATTTTCAAAATACTGAATTACATTATCAATGTCAATATTCTCAGATAAGATAAGTAGAGGAATAAAGGTAAGTAAAATAAGTAATTTAATTTTTTTCATTTTATCTCCTTTTTATTGCTATAGGAAAGTCTGGAACTGTTGCAGGTTTTATACTGGTAGGTGTTTGTACTCCACCTGTTAATTCTTTTACTCTTTCAGATATATAAAGGTCAAGCATGTTTATTGTTATTTTCCCTTTGCCTGTATAATCAGCTTTCCCGCTTAATCCTTCTATTAATGCTTTTGTGAATGCACCATTTCCCCATTTTTTATCCTCAAGGGAATATTGACTTCCTGTAGATGATGTAAATACAACAAGCCCGTTTTCAGCAGATGCAAGTTCATTTATTATTGAGTTCATGTCTGATGCACCCCTTCTTGTACCCATTATATTTCCTGAGTGGCATGTGTCAATAAACATTATTACTTTACCTGGTATAGCAATAGCAGTATTTTTTATGTCAGAGAAAGGGACTCCAGTTCTTTTAAGTTTATCAAGGTTAGCATTAACAGGTAGGTAATAGTATATACCTGTAGGGTCGTTTACCCCATGCCCTGATATAAATATCATTGCTACATCTTTACTTGTTACTTCTCTCTGTATCCATTCTAGTCCATCAAGTATATTATCTTTTGTAGCATCTTTATCAACAATTACTTTCACTTCAATATCTCTGTAAAAAGAATCTTTTTGAGATATTAGGGAATTAGCAAAGTCACTTGCATCCTTTGCAGCAAACTCAAGTTTATTTATTTTTGGATCCTCATATTTACTCACACCTATTGCAAGTACGTATAGTTTTGGTTTTATTACAAACTCAGTTTTGCCTTCCCATTTTATTCTAATGCTTGCAGGTTGGCTTGAAGAAAACCTATTTTCAGCTATAATAGAGATTTCAGAGTCTTTCTCAGGTATATTTATAGTAATCTCTTTTACCTCTTCTTTGTTTTTCTCTTTTGGCACTATTGAAAGTCCTTTGGTTATAGATACAGGCCTTCCATCTATAAGTACTTTAAGCCCTGTAATAGGTTCATTGTTTGGAGTTCTTACTGTGTATTTTATAGTTATCATATTATTTGATGTTGAAAATCCATCATAAGGGTCGATTATATTAACTACTGGGGGGGCTATAGACTCTATTGTGTTATCAACAGTTATGTTTTTATTGACTATCTCTTTTAATTTTTCAACAGAAGACTCTTTTATTGCAATATTTTCATCAACTTTCTCTATTATTTTTGCTATGACTTCTGGTCTATAGAACTTTGTCCTGAATCTTGAAGCTGGGAAAAAGTCTGATTCCATATCTGCGGAGTTATTTATGTGCCAACCAATAAGGTCTTCACCACCGACAGAAGAATCATAATAGCCGCTTGGACTCCATATGACCCATCTTTTTTTATCAGGACTTACAAAGAGTGCTAACAATTCTTTACCATCACTTGCTTTATACCATCTTATAGTACCATCTGCCAGTAATGCAATGATAAATTTACCATTACCTGAAACATTAACAGACCATGCAACCCCGGGGATTGAGGTTTTCCATATAGTTTTAGCATCAGTATCAAATCTATATAAATAATAATCACCACCTATAATAAATGATTCTTTATCTGGCATTATTGCAAGTGACATAGACCTCTCACTACTTTCCATTTCAACCTGTTTACCATTAATGATAGGTTTTGAATATGAAGTATCCCAATTTTCTATATTAAGAGATGAAACATCAGGAGAGGTAAGTTCACCTGGATTATTCATATCACCTTCTTTAAGTTCACTCTCTTTTATTGAAAAAACAATAGGATTTTTATTATAACTTAAATTAAAACCTACTTTAGAACCATCATAAGAGACAAAAAAATAGTTGTAACTGCTTCTTAAGTCTGGGATCGATGAGCTTTTAAATAGTGTTATATTATCCTGTAAGTTAATGATTCCAAAAGATGGTTCTGTTGAAGCAAATACTATGCCACCATTTGCAATAGGTTTTAGTGAAATTATCAGATCGCCTGCTGATGGTATCTCTTTTATAAGTTCACCTTTTAGGTTGTATTTGAATATTATTCTTTTCCAATCATTATCTATATACCTTTGAAAGGAACCACCAATATAAATATACTTACTGTCATTTGAAAATGTTATACCTGAAAACCAATCATTATTAACTATATCAGGGTTAGAAATAACAAAAGATAGTATTGGTCTCCCATTATTAAAATTGTATACTTCAACAGACTTACTATAACTGAATGTTACCCCCATATATCTTCCATTTGGTGATACAGAAACATAAAAAGCACCATTATTGAGTGTTTTTGTTTTGCTTATAAGTTTAAAACCATTTATGTATTCATATATTCTTATATAGTTATCATAAGCTAAAGAGACAACATAGTTATTGTGAAAAATGATTCCATATGATGATTCTTCATAATCACTATCTTCGCCATACATACTGAATTTTTTAGTTTCATATAATCTTATACCGTATCCACTACCCATTGCTATTGCAATATAGTTTCCATCAGGTGAAAAGTTTACATCGTTTATTACACCAGGAATATTGGGGACTCTCTTTATCATTTTTCCAGTTTCTCTGTTAAATATATATAAAGAGTTTGTTTTATCCCACTCGTATCCTGTCCACCCCCCACACACAACAATTTTTCCATCAGGTGAGATAGCACCACTATATAGTTTCCCCTCATGACCTTCACCTATTGGAGGCCTTAATACTTTAAGTAGTCTACCGTTATAATCCCAAACTCTAGCAGTTTTATCTCCAGAAAATGTTACAATATATCTATTGTTAGCATCTGTTGAAATCCTATTTATACGAGCAACATGATTTTCAGTTTCAACTTTTAGTATAGGATTTTTTGAAGGACCAGAGTATAATTGAAAAGAGATTGTAAATATAAGCAAACATAAAATAATATTAAGCCTTTTCATTTTATTAACCCTCTTTAAAATTTTTTTAAAACAAAAATTTTAGTTTTATATTTAAAAAAATAACAAAAAATTTTATTTTTCTTAAAAGTGATTTTGTTTTATTTGTTAGAAATATTAAATATTTAATATAAAAATACTTATTTAAAATAAATTATTTTGAATAACTATTTTTATTAATAAGATTAAAAGCCCTGGAATACTCCAGAGCTTTTACTTTAAAATTTTTTAGTATAAATCTAACTTAGAGAATTATTTCTTTTAAAAGTTGGTTTTAACAAAACTTACTCTGTCTGTTGTGTCCCCAAGCCCTAGTTGTTTATTATTGTTCAATCCAGTTGTATACCAATCACTACCTTTTAACATTATACTATGAAAAATCCCAACACCAATAGCCTTTACATCAGTATGAGATAATAATAAAAATGTGTTTCTATCGGATTTATTACCAACACCAAGTTGCCCGAAAGTATTTACGCCAGTAACCATTATTGTACCATCTGTAAGAATAATTATCGTGTGTGAACCACCGAAGTTTGCAGAATATACAGAATTGACATTTGATATAGTAGTAATCTTTTGAAAGCTAAGCCTATCAGTATTATCACCTATCCCAAGTTGACCAAACACATTATAACCTGTTACATATAACTCGTTGTTTTTTATTACAAAACTTGATTTTGAACCAGCAGCCACAAAACTTGCACCAGTTGTAGCTTGAGTGAAAGTATTTCGGAAAGTGTTATCTCCCATTCCAAGTTGACCATTATCATTATTCCCTGAAGTCCATACACTACCATCATTCTTTAGTATAATAGAGTGTTCATGTCCCAGAGCAACCTGTTTTACACCTGTTGCAATTTGGATAAAACTATTTGTTGATCCTCCTGATGAACCATTCCCGAACTGACCATAATTAGCTCCAGTAGCCCATAGGCTTCCATCATTTTTTATTATAAAAGTATAAGCATTAGCAGTTGCAATATACTTTACATTAGATTCAACCTGAGTAAAAGATGTTTTTTCAACATTATCTCCTGTTCCAAGTTGCCCTGAGCTATTAAGTCCTGTTACCCATACAGTTCCATCTTTTTTTAAGATAATTGTATGAGATCCACCTGCTGCAACCTGGATTACATCGGATGCAACCTGAACAAAAGTCGCTCTGTCAACCTTATCACCAGTTCCAAGCTGACCATTGCTATTTAACCCAGCACCCCATAATGTTCCATCAGACTTAAGTATCATTGAATGATACATTCCCCCAGAAGCTGAAGGTTGAATGATTATATTTTCACTCTCGTTTGGCTCACTTCCACTTTTACATGAATATATAAAAAAAATAGCAATAAACAAAAAAACAAAATATAATTTTCTCATAATTTTATCTCCTTAATAGTTTTTAAAACACAACACTCGTAAATGTACTTTTGGCTAAGTCTGTTGTGCTATCTATACCTAACTGATATGACTCATTATTACCTGTAGTGTAAAAGGTATTGTCACTTTTTAATATTATAGTATGTTTCCAGCCACAGCTTACGTCTTTTACGCCTGACATAAGAGATGTGAAAGTCTTAATTTTAATAGTAGATCCTGTTTGATTATTACCAAGCTGCCCCCAGTCACCATAGCCAGTATAATATAATGTTCCATCATTTTTGATTATAAAAGTATGATAACCACCTGCTGCAACAGTTTTTACATCTGATTCCACCTGAGTAAAAGATAATTGATTGGTAAAATCATTGGTTCCAAGTTGGCCTGTATCATTACTACCTGTTCCCCATAGTGTTCCATCATTTTTTAAAACAAAAGCCTGTGTTTGACCTGATGCTACTAACTTTACATTTGATATAGATACAGTTGTCAGATTATCTCGGTAGTTAGTATCTCCAAGACCAAGCTGACCATTAGCATTTAGACCAACTGACATAAGAGTCCCGTCAGTTTTTAAGACATAAGTATAATTCAAACCAGATGCAACATACTTAACATTGGATGTTACATAGGTGAAAGTTTTTACTTCATTATTGTGTCCAAGTCCAAGCTGATAAAAATTATTTTGGCCGGTTGCCCATAATGTGTCATCATTTTTAATTATAAAAGTATTGTTATAACCGGTTGCAACAAACTTAACATTATCCGCTATTTGAGTAAAAGTTGTTTTATTTGTAGTAGTTCCAAGACCAAGCTGCCCATAAGTATTATTACCAGTTCCCCACAATGTCCCATCACTTTTTAAATAAACTGTATGGGACTGCCCTGATCTTACTAAAATAACACCAGATGCGACCTGAACAAACTTTACTCTATTACTAGTATCGTCTGTGCCAAGTTGATAAGATGAATTATCTCCTGCTGCCCATAATGTTTTATCAGATTTTAATATAAAAGTCTGTCTATATCCTGCGTTTACCTGATTATCAAAGTTATCAAAGGTTGTTGTATTGAGGTCTGATGTTGCTTTATTTGTTTTACATGATATTATGAAGGTAGAAATAAATAGTAAAAATAATACTTTTTTAAACATTTTATACTCCTATAATTTTAAACTTTATAATTTTTATAAGAAATAACTTAAAAATTTGAAAATACAAATTTTTTACAAAAAAATGAATAAAATTTTTATTTAATATTAAAAGAGAAAATTAAGTATTGGCTAATATATTAAAATGAGTATTATTTTGTCTTTATTTTAAAAAATAAATCAAATAGATTCAAATTGTTTTACTATTTAGATTATGTTGTATATTTTTTATATTTTCAAGTTTATCAGGTGTGATTTTAGACCAGAAATATGGGAATACTATCTTGTTATGAATTAAAGGGTCTTCATTTTCAGGTATTAGGTGTTTTTCCTTCATTTTTTTATATTCTAATGTGCCTGGTACTGGTGAAAAGTATGATAAAGATGTTTTAATATTTAATGAACCTATGTATTTAATTGCATCTTCAATCTCTTCTGGTTCCTGGTCAGGCAATCCAACAAGTATATACACAGATATTTGGGACTTAGTATAACCTGCCTGGATCATTGTTTTTATTACTTTTTCAATATTTGATATTTTATGTAATGAGTTTGTTTTCTTAAGAAAATCCTGGTTATTACTTTCCATACTTAGTCTTATTGTTTTGAAACCTGACTTTTTCATAAGTTGAATAAGTTCTTCATCAATTGAGTTTATGTGTAGCCCATTTGGGGTATGGAATTGAAAATTAATTCCTCTTTTTATTATTTCTTGTAGGAGTGGTTTTATTCTTTTTTCTTTGTTTAATAGAAGTGCATCATCGTAAAAAGCTATATGTTCTGTATTATAATTTTTTTTTATAAACTCAAGTTCAGTTATAATATTTTCTAGACTTCTTTCTCTAAAAGATGTTAAAAGAAACGAACCACAGTATGAGCATTTGTATGGACAACCCCTTGATGTCATAAATGGTAGGATTTTTTTATTATCCAGAGCTTTAAAGTATGGAAATGGTATAGTATTTATATCATTATACTTTTTTAAAAATTTTGTACCTAAAATTTTATTTAGAACCTCGTCAACTTTGTTTTCAGCTTCACCCTCTATAACAAGATCGACTCCAAGTTTTTTTGCATGATTAGGCATGAGTGTTGCATATACACCACCTATTACTATAGGTATACTATTACCTAGTTTTTCTCTTACTATTTCAATAACCATTTGGATGCCTGGGTACCAGTATGTCATCATTGAGGTTATAAATACTGCATCTATTTTCTTTACCTTCTCAAGTTCATTTTTAAATAGGTCTATTGGTATACCAAAACACTTGAACTTTCTTGGTATATTTTTGAACATATCAGGCTTTTTTATTTCAAAAGAGTTTATAAAAAATGTACCATCACTTTTTTCTTTTTTTATTGCAAGATTATGATTTATACAATCTATAAACTCAATATCTATTCCAAAGTCTTTTACAATACTCATAATATAAAGCAAACCTAATGGTTTTATCCATAGGTTGTAGGCTGTAAAGTCAGTTATCCATGGATTTATGAATAATATTTTGGACATATTTATTAAACCTGTTATATAGTTTTTACTAAATCTTATTTTAAATTTTAATATTCAAGGGATTTTATTTCATAATCTAAGTTTGGTTTAACGATAAATAAATTGTAAATTTATTAATAAGTAAATATAATAATTATTATTTTATTTTTCAGTAAAAAGGAGAATTATTTGAAAGCATTGAAGCATGGTATAGCAGTATTCTTGCCTTTTTTAATAACTTATTTAGTTTTAAAGTGGGTTATCAATATTCTTGATTCATCCTTTTATCCATTGATTAATTGGACTTTAAATAAATTAAGCTTTAAAGTAGAGAATAAGGTAATTATCTCTTTTTTTGAAATATTTTGTTTTATATTATTTCTATTTACAATTGCTTTGATTGGTAAATTAACTGAAAGAAAGTTTTTTAAAAATTTCTTACTTTATCTTGAATACATATTTTTTAAAATACCTTTAGTAAAAACAGTGTATAATATATCTTCGAAGTTTTCAAAGTCAATATTCAGTAAAGATAGTATGAGTTTTAAAAAGGTTGTTCTTGTTGACTTTCCAAGAAAAGGAATAAAATCACTTGGTTTTCTTGTTGGAGAAACATCTACTAAAAAAATTGGAGTGGGGAAGTTTCTTGTTATTGTTCCATCAATACCCAATCCTACTACAGGTTTTTTATTGTTTATTGATAAAGATGATATTGAGTTTGTTGATATGAGTGTTGAGGATGGAATTAAGACTATTTTTTCAGGGGGTATTTATCTTTTAGAGGAATTAGATGATCGTAATAAATAATGAAAACTTTTTTTCATCTTATGAAATTGATAATCTTAGAACATCTCAAAAAAAGATAATTGAGCTTGCTGAAAAAGCTTTGCTTGAGGGTAATTATGATGAGGCAAAGTCT
>JAKPDD010000005.1 GCA_029552945.1 Spirochaetota bacterium | reverse complement strand
TATCTTTTAAATTGTTAATTTTTTCAAACAGATTTTGATTCAATACAAAATCAAACTCTTTCATGCTTACATCTCCTTTTTATAAAAAAATATTTCTATATATTAATCACAAAATTTTTAAGAAAATCCTTTACAAGTTTTATAAAAAAAATAAAAAAAATTGCCTAAAAATAAAATTGCACTCCTCAAATCCTACTACCCGATAGCAATCGTTGTAGATTGCCTTGTAAAATGGGGTGGTTTTACTTGAAAAGTAGGATAATTCTCTCCTTTTATTCAATTTTTTAATTTTCGTTATCCTTAAAAATAACTTTAATATTATTAAACTATACTTCATCCCAATCACTATGTCCTTTATAATATTATAATTGACAAAAATTTTAATTGAAAAATACCCATTTTTTAAAATAAAATTTCCTCATATTTTAAATAAGGTATAAAAATATGATAGACAAAAAGGAGTGGGTTATGATTAAAGCATTAAAACAAGGCATGACATATACAGTAATAGCAGAATATTTAGGAATTGACAGAAAAACAGTGTCAAAATATAAAAATAATTTTGAAAGTCCTAAATATTAAAGAAAAGAAATTAAATAAAAACTTTATGAATATAAAAATTACCTTATAAACCTCATACCAAAGGTAAAGTTGAAAATTATTAAAAAATATATTGACTTTTTTTTATTTTTTAAATATAGATATCGACATGAAAAAAGAATTAGAAAAATATGCAGAAATAGTAATAAAAAAGGGAATCAATCTATATAAAGGACAATGCCTTAATATAGAAACATCAAAGGATGATTATGATTTTTCTCTAATACTTGCTGAAACAGCATATAAGAATGGTGCTAAATATGTTAATATTAATGTATTAAGCAATGATCTTACAAAATATAGAGTTCTCTATTCTTCTGAATATCTTGATTATCTACCGTACTTTTTAACAAATAGATATCTTGAGCAGCTAGCAGATGATTGGGCAAACATAAGGATTGACAACACTTCTGAACAGGATGTATTAAAAGAGGTACCAACAGATCTATTGGATAAGGTTACAAAAACAGAGAGATTTGCAAGAAGAAGATTGTTAGAAGAGTATGGTAAACATAAACATTCCTGGTGTGTTATATGTAGCCCAAATGAAAATTGGGCAAAAAAGAGTGTTAATGGCAATGTTGATAATTTATGGAATATTCTAAAGCCTATTTTAAGACTTGATAAAGAGGAGCCTCTAAAAGCATGGGATGAGCATGGGAAGATTCTTATTAACAGAGCAGAGACTTTAAATAAACTCAATCTCAAAAAACTTGAGTTTAGATCAAAGAATTGTGAGTTAAATATATATCTTACAGAAACATCTATCTGGTGCGGAGGACCTCATGCTACTCCAGATGGTAGATATTTTATAGCAAATATACCAACAGAAGAGATTTTTACAGTACCAGATTATAGGATGACAGAAGGTAAGGTAAAATGTTCAAGACCTGTTAAGATAATGGAAAGAGTGATTAATGGTGTATGGTTTGAATTTAAGAATGGCGAGGTTGTAAATTTTGGTTCTGATAATGATACAGAGACTCTTGAGAAGTTTATCAATACAGATAGTAATTCTAAGTATCTTGGTGAAGTTGCTCTGGTAGATAAAAATTCTCCTATTTATAAGAGCAGTGTTATATTCAATACTATATTATACGATGAAAATGCAGCAAGTCATATTGCTCTTGGCAATGGCTATCCATCTTGTCTCTCTAATGGTTCTATTTTAAAAAATAAGGAAGATCTACTCAATGCTGGTTGCAATGTCTCGTTAGTTCATACGGATTTTATGATTGGATCAGAGGATATGACTGTTTTTGGCATAGATAGATCTAATAAAAAGCATACTATTATAGATAATGGAATTTTTGTTATCTAAAGGTCTTATATGTTAGAATTATCATTTGATTGTGTTGTGATAGGTGCTGGTGCTGCTGGGATGGCATGTGCCATTGAAGTTGCAAATTCAAACCATTCTGTGGCTATTATTGATAGAGAAGAAAGAGCAGGCGGAATTCTATTACAATGCATTCACAATGGCTTTGGAGTTCATGAATTTAAAGAGGAGTTAACAGGTCCTGAGTACGCTGAAAGATTCTTTACCAGACTTAAAAATGAGAATATAAAACTCTTTCTAAATACAACTGCAATTGATATTAGAGTAGATAGTCATTACAAAACTATAATTTGTCTTTCAAAGGACTATGGAGTCGTAAAACTTAATACAAGAACTGTTGTTTTTGCAATGGGTTGTAGAGAAAGAAACAGGGGTAATTTAGGGATTCCTGGTACAAGATGTTCAGGTATATTTACAGCAGGTCTTGCTCAAAGGTTAATTAATGTAGAAGGGTATATACCTGGAAAAAATGTGGTTATTTTAGGCTCTGGTGATATTGGATTAATAATGGCAAGAAGGCTTACATTTTGTGGCTGTGTTGTTAAATGTGTTGTTGAAATTCAGAGTTACCCTTCTGGGCTTACAAGAAATATTGTTCAATGTCTTAATGATTTTAATATTCCATTATGTTTGAGTCATACTATTTCAAAAATATATGGTAAGGATAGAATTGAAAAGGTGGATATCACCCCTTTAAAAGAGGGAAAATTTGATTATCAAAATACATTTTCTATTGAGTGTGATACTTTACTTCTCTCTGTTGGGCTTATTCCAGAAAATGAATTATCAAAAAAGGTCGGAGTTATCATAAATCCTCAATACAACGGACCTGCAGTTGATTCTACCATGATGACAAATGTCGATGGTATTTTTGCCTGTGGAAATGTTGTGCATGTTCATGATCTTGTTGATTATGTTACAGAAGAATCAAGAAGAACAGGTAAATTTGTTGTAGATTATTTGAATAATATTAGACCAGAAAGAGAAATAACAGTAAAAGCAGGAGCAAATATAAGATATATTGTCCCTCAAAGGTTAAATCCAGACTCAAAGAATAAATTTTATTTTAGACCACTTATAAATAAAAATAATGTTAAAATAGTAATAAATATAGACAACTATCCATTGAAAATAATTAATAAACCACATGTTCAGCCTTCAGAAATGATAAGCATAGAACTCGACAAAGAGATCTTTAATAACATAGAGATTAAAAAAGAGAGTACTGTTGAATTTTCTATAACTCAATAATGTTATAATTTCAATAGAAATACCTTGTATATTGCTGGAGAGATCTCCGGATAATATAAAAATTATCTTAATATAATTATTAAATGCTCTATTAATAAAAATTCACTATTTTTAACCCAACTTTGTCATAATAAAATTCATATCTTCTTTAAACATCGATAGTTATATCGATTTTTTATTCTTTAATGGTACCTACAACTTATTCTACTATTGTAATTTTTTTATTGATTATTTTCCCATTGAGGTTAAGT
>JAKPDD010000001.1 GCA_029552945.1 Spirochaetota bacterium | reverse complement strand
ACTTAATATTTCAAGTTCTAAATCTTTAAAATACTTTGTATCAATAGGTAAATGTTTGTATTTATCTGATAAATGTTTATCTGTCTTACCGGTTTCAAAAACATCTTCTGCTTTAAACTTTTCATCTACTATTCCTAATTCCTGCCACTCTTTGATTTGGTTAGTTATATTTTCATGTTTTAAGATTTTCTCAATTAACTTCTCGTCTTTTATTCTATCCAAAGTTATCACATAGTTTGAATTTTTCACAAACTTTGGTTTATTCCATATCTTTACAAGTTCATCCTCAAACTGTGATATAAAGTCAATAATCTTAAAAGCAATATCTCTTAATATCTGCAATTCATTAACTCTATTTGCACTCCATTCACTTGCCCCATCCCAGAAATACTGATAACTCCAGAGTTTAAATTGCTCCTGCAAAAATGCTTTTGCATTCTTGTTTATAAAAAAATCTACTTCACTTTGTTTTTCAAATATTCTAAATGCCTTTTCCAATTGTTCTTCTGTAATCTCAATATGTTTTCTCTTTATATCTTTTAGTATTTCCTCTTGCTTTGTTTTTGTCCCTTTTTCTGAATAAATCACATTAAATACTATTGTTTTATCTTCTTTTACTTCTTTAAGTTCATAAATTAAACTTCTTTTTTCATTTGCTTTTTTATTTTCTATTGTAGAGGCATCAAAATAAAATTTTAATCTGTCAAATTCTACTGGTATACTCTTAAAAATCCTATCTGTTTTAACATAATAAAGCATTTGTGTTTTCCAGAAAAGAACAACATCCCTATCATCTGTATAAACTTTTTCATATACATTATTATGAAACGGTGTTGAATTAAAATATATTGAGCCACTTTCAGTAAAATACCGACTAAAAAACGAATAAAGTTTGTCAAAAAGCTCTTCCCTAAAAGAGGGATATTTTTTTAATGCTTTTTCTATATCGTCTTTAAGATAATTTTCTATTTTCTTGTAGTAATTGGATTTTATTTTCATTAAATTAATAAATCCACCTTGTCCTTCTATCTTTGCTCCAATAAACACATCTTGTAATGTTTTGTAGAACTTTTGCTCTTTGGTCATGTTAACCTCTTTATATTTCTTTTTATTTATATCAACTCTATTTAAACTATACTAAGAACTTTCAACCTTAGTCTTACAAATTTATTGATTCTTATTTTTAAGTCCTATTTTTTAAGGTTCAAAAAATATAAATATTTTGCAAAACTTATTTTTGAATTATAATAAAAATAAATTAAGAAAAATAATTAAAAAAATTTTTTATAATAAAATTTTATTAAGAAAATTTTAGAAAAAATCAACCATTAACATTAAATATTTTTGATATTCTTGACATAAGAACATTTATATCAAGTGGTTTGAGAAGATAGTCCTTTACACCCATCTGCAATAATGTTTTTATAACATCAGGCCGGTTAACACCAGAAATTACTACAATACTAGCCCTACCCTTTTTTCTAATCTCATTATATTTTTTAATAAACTGTACACCATTTAATCCAGGTAGCATAAGATCAAGTAATATAAGGTCAGGGTTGTAAGATATAGCCATTTTAAGGCCATCATCACCATTTGAAGCTATTTTGTATTTTATTTTAATCTTATCAAACACAACAGAAAGTAATTTTTGGACACCAGGATCATCCTCTACTATAAGAACAAGTTTGTTAGAAACTCCCATATGCATTTCAACTTTTTTATTTTCACTGTCATTTGAATATTCAACCTGTTTTATTATAACATCTTCAATACTATTTTTTATTGACTGTATATTATTTAAAGAAACACCGAGGGCAGAAAGGTCTCTTGCATGATATATTCTTGATATACCCCTACTTTTAATATTTTTAATATCATCTTTGGAAAATACTTCACCAGCCTTTTTTATAAGATTTCCATATTCATCATAAACATCTTCCAGAAGTTTAGATTCAGGTCTTAAAAAGTCTATATCCATACCCAATTTTGATTTATCAAGTATAAGACTTTGAAGTTTTGTAAAAGCATCCGCATAAGATTCTGCCTTTTCTATTTTCTTTAATAGCTCATCTTCTTTTATAATTTCATCAATATTCTTATTCATAGAAAGATATTTGACAACATATGGGTCTATTTTTGTATACTCTAAAAATCCAAAAAAATGTAAAATAGAATCTTTTACACTTTCAATATTCTCAAACTCATGAAAAATAATTAATAGCCCACCTATAACATCATTTTTAAAAAGTTCTATTAATTTATACTTTAATTCATGCATTTTTTCCCATGATATATGACCACCAATTTCCAGAACAGCTATTTTATCATTTATAACTAACTCAATATGTTGATTCTTGGTTTCTACAAAAAACTCTGAACCAACTACTTTTGAAATTAACTTAGAATATAAAGACACATTAAACTTATTATCGATATATCCTAAAATCCTGGGTAATTTAGTTATAGTCTCTGACGGTTTAGCTTCTCCATAAAGAATAATAGGATAATTTCTATTAACTATAAATGTTAATGTTTTAAGATAATCAATATTAAGGTCTGTTGAGACAAGTAAAAGCTTTGGTTTTATTATATTAAGCCTTATTAGAGAGTTCTCAACATCATGTATAACATTAAGCTCAACATTCCACCTGGAAAAAAGCTCTCTAAAAAAAAGCATATTAATTTCGTTTTCATCAATAACTGCAATTTTTACTATTTGCATCTACCCCTCTAAAAACTCTTTTATTAATTCTTCATTATATTTTATATCATACTTATCTTGCAGTTTATCATAAATATTACTTAGACTTTCTTCCATAAGATAATTAAAAACAAAGTTTTCAAACTCTTCTTTAACTTCTTCATATTTCTTTTTATATTTATCGTATTTTTGATATATAAAATAATACAATTTTTCATCTCCCCTTATATCAACCTCTAACAATGAGCCTACTTCAGAACCAACAATTTTTATATTCTCAGGAAATAAAATATTTATCTCATCTTCAGCAAAAACACCAAGCCCCCTTGTATTAAAACCCATCTTTTCAAAATCATCAATATTATACATTTTTGATGTATCCAGTAACTTATTGCCCCAAACCTCATATATTTCATAAGCATTTTTTAAATAAAGATTTTCTTGTTTTTCATATATATCTTCTACAATCTTAGGATTATCTTTAATGCTCTTTGCAATAGACTCTTTTACATTGTTAATCATAACAGAGTTCAATATATCTATCTTAACAAATAATTTAAGATCATCAATAGTAAAATCCTTATCTAGAGAATCTTTTATATCATCAATTTTTAAAAGTTCATTAACCTCTTTCTCTATATCCGAATCATTTATATTTACTTCTTTCTCTATGTCTTTAGCAATAAGCACCTTATTTACTATACGCCAAAAAAGTTCAATTTTATCTTCTAATGAGAAATAATCTTCTAATTTAAAATAAACATTTAAAAAAAAAGGTTTTATTTCCCAGTCTTCAACAGAAAATAAAAATTCATTTTTCACGAGTTTTCCTTTACTTTATTTTTTAATTCTTCTTTTTGTTTTTCTTCTGCTTTTTCAAGCAATTTAATAAGTTTATCTTTCTCTATAAGGTCAATAGGTCTACTCTCTGAGTACCTCCTTGCACTTTCAGTAAAACCTGAAACAGAAAGACATATAGCTTTTACAGTACTATTTGTTTTCATATTATCCATTATAGCTGCTATCTCTCTTTCTTCAACCTTTGAGTTTTTTCTCATTATTACAACATAAATCCTGATTTTTCTTGTATTTCTCCATTTTGAACCAGATTCAACCGCTAAAAACTCCATTCTATCATCACTTATAAGTTCCTCTCTTATTATCTGATAATTTAAAACATCTATTATTTTTCTACATATTATCTGAAAACTTTCTGTAGAAGCTACAACAAAGTCTTTAAGTCTATCATCCATTCTCAAGTCTTCATATTCTGACAGCTTTTCTTGAACATCCATATAATTGGGTTTTATCCTGACTATTTTTTCCCACTGTTCTATAGCTGAAATTATATTTCTTTTTGTTTCATAAATACTTGCAAGATGATATCTCATAGCAAGAGTAGCAGAGTTCTCAACACTAACATTTTTAAGGTAACCCTCAAATAGAGAAATAGCTCTATCATACTGACCCATTTCCATATATGACCTTCCTTTATGTAGAACAGTCCTCTCTTTAAACTCAGGATCCTTTTCACTATAAGTGAACTCATTTAAAGCTTTTTCATAGTGTTTATTCATATAGTATACCATACCAAGATAAAAATGTGCTTTATATAAAGAAGGATCATATTTTAAAGCATCATTCATATAACTTAAACAATCATTATAATTCTTTTTTTCGTAAGATATAACTCCCATATAGTAATATGCCTCGCTCATCTTTGGATTTCTTTCAATAGTTTTTTTATAATAACCGAAAGCAGAATCTAAATACCCTTGTTTATGTAATATTCTTGCTATTTCAAAATAGTTTCTATAGTCCTTTGGATTGATCTGAGTCATAAACATAAACTCTTTCTGAGCCTCTTCAAGTTGATTATACTTAAGGTATATTTTTGCTAACTTTTCCCTTACCTCAATCTCATCAACTTCACGTCCTAACTTTGGACTCCTTACAACCTTTTTAAACTCTGGCATTGCCCACTCATAATTTTCCATATTAAAATAACAGAGCCCTAAATAATAATGTGCAAGTAAATTCTCATCATCTTTGGCAATAATATTTTTCAAAAGAGATACAGCTTTTGTATAATCCTTAGCATCAATAAGTTTTTCAACCTTTTCTATACTAGCAAGGTGTAACATTCTTCTTATAAAGACCAAAACTAAAAAAATACCAATAACAATAAGTGATATAAAAACAGGATCAATAAGCATTATATTTTTCTCCCTTTTTCTTAATTATTATAGTATACATATATTTTTATATATTTTTTCCAAAAAATAATTAATAAAAATTATAAAAATAATTATAAAATATTTTTAATATTTTTCAAATTTAAAATTAAATATTATAAACTTTTGTTAAAATCTTAAAAATTATTGCAGTAAAATCCTTTGGTCTTTCTATCATTGGATAATGCCCTGTATTTTTAAGAATAAACAGTTCTTTAGATTCGTGATTAATTAAATTTAATATTTCTCTACCATATCTTTCGGGTACAAGATAATCTTTTTCACCCCATATCAGAAATATAGGCATTTTAAGATCTTTAAACTTATCATTTATATAGTATCTTTCATCAAGCATAGCCTCTATAGACTTTTTAACAATATTTACTCTGTTTATCCCATGTTCTTTAAAATACTTGAAGTTTCTGTTTATTATAATATCAGTAAGCTTATTTTTCTGAGTCATGCCTATTTCATAAAGCAATTTCCTGAAATACTCATTACTATTTAAAAGTCTATCATTTGATAAAATAAACTTATAAAGGTCAATTAAAGATATTCTATGCAGAACAGCACCAGGAATAGGTAATGACTTTAGAAGCCTTGTTGTAATTGAATCAAACCTCTTCATTCCAGCAGTCGCAACAAGAATAATAGAATCAACCATATCTTTAAAATAATTAGCAAATATTACAGCAACTTGCCCACCTAAAGAATGTCCAACAATAGTAGTTTTTTCTATATTTTTTAAACTTAAAAACTCTTTTACAGCAAGAGCATAATTAGGGATACTTATATCTCCTATAACAGATGACTTACCAAAACCTGGCAAATCAATAGCTATCAATTTAAAATTTTTACTCCTTATATTTATATACTCTATAGTATAAAACCAGTTTAATGAATCTTCAGTCATGCCATGAAGAAAAAGTACATTATTTTCACCTTCTCCAACTTCTATATAACCAATTTTACCATATGCAGTATCAATATATTTATACATTCTTTCATAAGAATTAAAATCTTTTGGTAATACCACCCTTTTTGTTTTATTAATTTTAAAAATTTTAGAAAAAAATTTTTTAATTTTGCTGATTATCATCTTTAACTCTTTTTATAGAAATATTATTTAAAACTATCCATGGTTTAGAAGACTCAATATTAAAAATAAGTATATTTTTATCAAACTTTACACTTGAACCAGGCGACAACTTAACATTAACAGGATATTTTATATTTATAGAGCTTGCAATCGGTATTTTAATTTTATCATTACTATAATCTGAAAAATATAAAAAATAATTTGAAATTAACAAAAAGTCTTTTATATAAACAGTAATATCTCGCCCACTCCTTAAAATTGAAAATGTTGAATTATCCTCATCAAAGGCTTTATCAATACTATAAACATTCTCCCCAGATATATAAGGTATATACCAATCACCTTTAAACTCAATAACCATATCATCCCTTTCAAGAGTAGGGTATATTATCATATCATTATTATAAAGGTCTTCTTTCAATAACCAGCCTCTGCTATTATAAAAATCAACAAATGCCCATATTTTATCTTCTTTTAATAGTATACCTCTAATACCTTTTGTAATATTTAAAACAATATCAGACGAAATACTTGGTTCTTTATATACTTTAGTGTTTGAAACAACTGTAACTATAGAAACATTATCAGAATAATGAATATATTTTTTCTCTATCTTGCCAATATATCCTTTATTTTCAATAATACATTCCTTTTCACCACAATCTTTTAATTTAACAAAAGAACCTCTTAGAACATCTATCTTTTCTTTATTATTATATAACTCAACATTCTTTAGAACAATAACTTCTTTAGAACATGAGGATAGTATAATAAAAAAAAAGAGATAAAAATTAAGGTACCTCAAATCTTATTTCCTCCCCCTTATTTATAACTAAAGGCAATTCATCAGCAATCTCACCATCTACCTGAGATATACACTCACCTTCTATTATAACTTTATCACACTTAAGTCTCTTAATATTTTTAGAATTAAAAGAAAAAATAGTTTTTAATATAAAAATAAAAACTTTAAAAAAAGAATCTGCATTTAATATTAAAATATCAAAATAATTATCTGAAAGCAAGGCATTAGGTGTTAATTTTAAAAAACCCGCATATCTTTTAATATTACTTACTATTATAAAATTACCATAATATGTACTATCTTCATGAATCAATCTGAATTTTCTTTTAAAATCATATCTAAAGATTTCAGTAAAAAATCTAAAAATATAGTTAAAAAACATATATTTATTTTTTGATGTCTGCACTTTATAAACAAGATGGCTATCAAAACCAACACTCGTCATTAACAAAAATATTTTTTTGTTATTAATAACACCCGGTTTTAGATTAATTACATTTCTGTTCTTAAGTATCATCTCAAGAGCATATACAGGATCCTTTGGATAATTATTTTCCTTAGCAAATATGTTTATACTACCATAAGGTAAAAATATGAAAGTAAGTTCACTAACATAATCATAAAGACTTGTCACAACCATATTAAGAGTGCCATCACCACCACAGACAATAACTTTAGCTATTTGCTCATTTTCTTTTATTCTTCTTATATTAAGATAATCATTCTTTCCATTAGTAATATAAGTAAAACAGTTATAACCATAAGAATTAATTAGTTTTATAAGTTTATCCTTATCTCTAAGAGTTTTTCTCTTACCTGCTTTTGGATTAAGTACTAAAAGGATTTTTTGCTGGTCTGAAGTCATATATACTTTTCCTTATTTTAGTTTTCAATATTTTATCTATTAAAAAATAATTAATTTCGTTGTTATCTATATTAATATCTTCAAACTTTAAATAGATTAATTTATAAAAATTAGAGTAATCTTTATCACTAATTTTTATAAAATCATATCTTTTACAATCAGTACAGTAAATTTCAGCATCATCACCCAAAAAAAAATTATTACTTTTTTTATGACATTGGCTACATTTATCAGAAAAGTAAATAATTTTTAAATAAACAAGGGTCTTTAAAATAAATGATGTTGAAATAACTCTAAAAAAATTAGTATTTTTGTGTTTACAGAGATCAATCATTTTTGACAACATGTTATATACAAAACTGTTTTCTTCTTCAGTTTCAAACTCAAGTACCTTTAAAAACTTAAAAAAATATATAATTTCCCAAAGTAGAGCATAGTCTAATAACCTATAATCTTCAATAATTCTAAAGTCATCAATAAAAAATATGCCTTTCTTGTTTTTTTTAAGTTTTATTAAACTTTTAATTAGAACACCAAGTTTATTAAATCTACTTTTATAAGACCTAACTCCATAGCAGATAACTTCCATAACCCCATGATTTTCAGTAAATATTGTGAAAATTTTATGATTGTCTTTATACTCTTTTTCAGAAATTATATAACAACTTATTTCTAAATTATCCATTCGATTAAAATATAATAATTAAAACACTAATTTAATAAATCTAGAAATTTTGAAATAAAAATTTAAAAAAAACTTAACAGATTTGTAATAAAAAAACTATAAATTTTATTTTCAAAATTAAAAGGAACTTTAAAAATGAAAAAGTCAGTTGCATTTGTCTGTGTAGGAAACTCATGTAGGAGCCAGATGGCCGAGGGTTTTGCCAAAAAATATGGCTCTGACATACTTGAAATATATAGTGCAGGAACAGAACCATCTTTTTCAGTAAACCCTACCGCAATAGAAGTTATGAAAGAAAAAGGAATAGATATATCAGACCAATACCCTAAAACACTAGATAAAATACCAAATAAAATAGACATACTAATAACAATGGGATGTGGTGTAGTATGTCCATTTATTCCAAATAAACTTCAAGAAGATTGGGGACTTGATGATCCTGTCGGAAAACCAATAGAATTTTTTAGAGAAATAAGAGATAAAATAGAAAAAAAAGTCATAGAACTTGTAGATAGAGTAAAAAGAGGTATTGTATAAAAAACATATAATAATCTTAAGAAAAAGTAGACAATATTAAACATTGATAATTAAATAATTAATTTTATAAAATAATCTTATTAAAAATATTTTAAATATAAAATTAAAAGCCTATACATGAATAACATAGATTTGATGCTTTTATAAAAATAGTTATATGCTCTTTATTTTTCAAACCAATGTAAATTAAAACAATAGATATTAATATAAAAAATAACAATATTAATTTCCGTTTATGCATTTTTTTGGTGCTTCTGAAAAGTCTTTAAAAGATATATTTTTTTCGTAACATGAAAACTTTACATAATCCAGTATTTTAGAATATATATCAGGCTTTATAAAACCAGGTAAGACTGTAAGCAATTCACCCTTTTGATTAAAAAATACAGTAGTTGGTGTGCCTCTTATTCCTAAAAATCCCATAAAATCAGGTAGTGAGTATTTAGATCCCATGTATTCAAAGTTCTGGAAATTATTATCAATATTCAAAATAACAAATATAAAATTGGATTCTATTTTTTTTATAACCTCTTTATCTGAAAAAGTCTCTGACTTCATTGTATTACACCATTTACAATAATCAGATGATACAAAAACTAATAATGGTCTTTTATTTTTGATTGCTAATTTAATACCATCATTAAAACTAACAGACTTTGGAATTGAAAAAGAAGAAATAGCATTAATAATTAGAACTAAGAGGATAAAGATAAAAAACAATCTTTTCATTAACTGCCTCTCTTTATTATTTCTTAATACTAAAAATTTATTTTTATTTTATTCATAGTTTCTTCATCAATATCATCTTCTGGATTACAACTTTTAAGTTCTTCAGTAGGTTCAGTTCCAGGTATAAATATTTCATAAAAATAATTATTTTTCTGTTCATTTTCAATAATTCCTATATCTGTATTTACATTCTGATTTATTAGACACTTATCCGGTATTCTCATTCCACTATCAGGATCTATTGCAATCCTATTAAGCCCACCTGGATATGAAAAAGGAACAACTGGATAAGACTTTATTGCTTCTTTCATAAACTTCATCCATATAGGTCCTGCAACCTTACCACCAAATTGACCAGGTCCTAGTGTTATACCCTTATCAAAACCAACCCAAACAACAGTAACAATATCCGGCGTAAAACCAGCAAGCCATGCATCCTTAAGGTTTGAACTTGTACCTGTTTTTGCTGCAGTATAAGGATATGAAAATCCTTCCTGAGCAGCAGCTCCACTTGCAGTACCTCTTGTTATAACATCTTTCATCATATCAGTTATAATATATATATACCTTGGATCAACTAACTGTTCTGGTTCTTTAGAAAATATTTCGGATTCAAAATCTAAAATAGTTTTACCAAACTTATTTTGTACCTTTATTATAGCATGGGGAAAAACCTCTTTCCCCATATTTGCAATTACACCATATCCCCTTGCAAGTTCAAGTGGTGTTACCTCACTTGTACCAAGTCCTAAAGAAAAGTCCTGTCTAAACCTTTCTTTAGGTATTCCAATCATTTTTGAGGCTAATTCTATAACTGGTTCAACTCCTATATTATCAACAAGTCTTACAGAAACTATATTAACACTCTTTCTTAAAGCATTTCTTAGTGTTATTCTACCATGATAATAACGACCAACATTTGATGGAGCCCATATCTCACCAGTTTCAGTCCTATATGCTATAGGTATATCTTTAATAGTTGATGCTGGAGAAAACTTATTTGTCATTAATGCTGTAAGATAAATAAAAGGTTTAAATGCAGAACCCGGTTGTCTTCTTGATTGATAAGCTCTATTAATCTGATTAAAAGGGGTAAAACCACTACCCCCAACCATTGAAATTATTCTTCCTGTTTTTACCTCTAAAGAGACAAGTGCACCCTCTGGCTTATAAACTAGTATATCATCTTCATCATTATTGATTATATTTTTAAATACAAGATATGAATCAGTTAAATTAAAAGACGAAAGTAATCCCATAAAAACGCCTAATTCTTTAATAAGGGTTTCTCTACTTATTTTAGAAAGGTAAGACTTATAAAAAGAAAAGCTTTCTATACCAAAAAATGAACCCAAAGAATCTAATATGTAGTAATTAGAAATATTAGAAATATTATCTATAACAGAATATATATTTTTTATATTTTCCCTGTATATTTTAGTTTGCTCCTTAAGTTGATTTACTATTGCTTCCTGTGCCAAAAGCTGCTTATCAAGATCAAGTGTTGTATAAACCTTAAATCCTCCAGTATATATTTTATCTTCAAGTTTTTCTATAAGAATTCTTCTAACATATTCAGAAAAATATGGGGCCATATCTTTACTGCCAATATCTTCTTGATAAAATAGATTATTTGCAAGTCTATCAGAAAAGTCAACCCAAAAATTATTCATCTGTTCGTTAGCAACATCTTTAGAAATAATACCATCTTTTACAAGTTTTGAAATTATAAACTCTTGTCTCTCTTTAACTCTTAAAGGATAAGAAAGAGGGTTAAAATATGAAGGAGCAGGTGGAATAGATACAAGAAATGCAGAATCAGCATAATTAAGTTCTTTTGTAGTTTTACCAAGATAAAACTTTGCTGCTGATTCTATACCATAACAATTATTACCATAATATACTTTGTTAAAATACATTTCAAGGATCTCTTTTTTTGTATATCTCTTTTCTATCTGAAGAGAAAGCCACAATTCCCTTATTTTTCTACCAAGGCTCCTCTCCCTTGTAGTAAAAGCAAGCTTAGCAAGCTGCTGAGTTACAGTACTGCCCCCCTGCCTTATGCCACCCGCAAATATATTTTTTATAAATGCCCTTAAAATACCAAAAAAGTCAATACCAAAGTGTTCTAGAAAGTTCTTATCTTCAGCAATAAGGAGAGTATCAATTAATGGCTTTGGTATATCATCAAACTTTATAAGTCTTCTCTTTAATATATAAAACTCTGTTATTTTTCTCCCCTTTATGTCATAAACAACTGTTGGCATCTCATATAAAGAATAATCATCAAGTTTATTGACATCCTCTGTTGAAATAAGTCTATAGTTCATATAACCTAAAAATATACCACTTATTAATGACCATAAAATTATAAAAATCAATGATACTTCTTTTATATTCAATCTTAAAAATGATAGAAATGCAATAAACTTATTGTAGATAATATTAGAGATTTTGTATAATTTTTTTGATAAATCTATAATAGTAATTATAATACTTTTAGCTTTATTCAAATTTAAACCTTCTTATAATTTAAGATAGCAATTAAAATTTAATTAAAAATATTTTTTTTTAACTCTTAAATACCAGTTTTTTTAAACTTTAATTTGATTGCAATAAGTAAAAGGTAAATATTTCATTATATTTTAAAAAATTATAACCAAATCGCTACATATTCAAATAAAACAATAATACAATCAATTTATTCAATAGTAAACAATCCTATATGATCATCTTTATCCTGTAAATTAAAAAAAGGTGGGTTATATGCTTCAACATAAATATAATAATCTCCTTTTGAAAACTTATCTCTTGGTAATACAATACTGGTATCTGGTAAAATAATGTATGAAGTATCAAAAACAAGAGAAGACCAATCTTCTACTATTCCTTTTTTACCCTTAAAAACATACAATCTATAACTTGCATGATTTTTTGTCCCTTTCCATGAAACCTCAAGTGTATTCTGATTAACTTTTATATTCTCAGGAAAACCAGATACATTTTTGCTTTTATTAAGAGTAAAATTAACATTTTGAGTATAGATTCTACCATCTACTGTTTCAATTGAAAATAAATAATTACCATTAGGAACATTATCTTCATTAAAATTAAGGTCTGAAACTATAAACATATACTGTTTTAAATTTCCTATTTTAATATAACCATTAAACTCACTTGAATTTATCATACCAAAACTCTTTTTCTCTATATGATACTCTTTTATACTATTAGAGACTTTAATTGACTTTATTTTAGATAAATCATCCTCAGAATTAATAAGTCCCTTACCCTCTTTATCAATCATAAACCCTATCTGTAAAAAACCACCCGGGTATTTATTATATAATGAAGCCCTCTTCAGTATTGTTACAAAAGGTAATTTTATATTATAAACTTCACTCTTTGAACAAGATAACATTGATAAAATAAAGATCAATATAAGCAAAACAGTCCGCATATAACCTCCTTTTTTAAACCTCATTTTTCTCTAAAAAAGTTACATAGAAAATAATATTTTAAATATACCTTAATCTTTTTGCCTCTTCAGTAAGATAATCTCTAAAGTCAGGGTGAGCAATTGATATAAGTTTTTTTACTCTTTCTCTAACAGAAAGTCCTTTAATTCTAACACATCCATACTCTGTTACAACATAATCAACATTTGCCCTATGGAGAGTAACTTTTGCTCCCTCTTTTAACATAGGTACAACCTTGGATATTGTTTTTCTATTACCATCTTTGTCTTTAACATTAGCTGTTGAATATAAACATATGAAAGACTTTCCACCTTGGGACATTTGAGCACCTATAGCAGTATCAGCCTGTCCACCAGTACCACTAAATTGATCAGGGCCTATAGACTCTGAACATACTTGGCCTGTAAGGTCAATTTCAAGTGCACTGTTTATAGATATCTGTTTATAATTCTGAGCTATCACATAAGGATTATTTACCCATCTACCTCTATTTATAACAACACCCGGGTTTTCATGTATAAAATCATAAAGTTTTCTACTTCCAAGTGCAAAAGTACAGACCATTTTATTTGGATAAAGAGTCTTTCTCCTTCCATTTATAACACCTGCCTCAAAAAGTTCCATCATTCCCTCTGTTAGCATTTCAGTATGGATACCAATATCTTTTAACTTAAGAAGCATTTTTCCTACTGCATTAGGCATACCACCAATACCAAGTTGTAGTGTAATTCCATCTTCCAGGTGTTCAAATATAGCTTCTGCTATCTTTTTATCCTCCTCACTTACAGGTGCAATAGGAAGTTGTGGTGGTTCATAATCAGCCTCAATTATATGATGAACCTGGTCTATATGTATTATTACATCACCAAATGTCCTTGGATATTTTTCATTAACTTCAAGAATAACTATATCAGCATTTTCAACCATATCAACTTCATAGGTTGCAGATAATGATAAAGACATATAACCAAACTTATCAGGAGGAGTTGCAGTACCAACAAATATATGTGGTTTTCTATTAAGAAGTCTATCAGTACCTGCCATATGTAAATGGTTTGGCACAAAACTATTAATAGAAGGTGGTGCATTTCTTATAGGACCTGTATAGAACCACCCATTATGATAAAAAGTCCCCTCCATCTCAGGGTCAGTAAAAAACTTATAATTTTCCATAGGTAAACATGTATATACACTAACATTTCTTACTTTTCCTTTAAGTTTTTCAAGACCCCTTAAAAATAGTTTAGCTTCAGCAGCAGCTAAAGCAGTAATTACTTCAGTGTCAGACTTGACAAGTTTTAAAGCATCATCAACAGATATCAATTTCTTTTTATACTTTTCTTTTATTATCTCAGTCATTGACATTATTATCCTCCTATTTATTTATATACTTTTTACTTTACCTGACCCCATTTGACTATAGATGCACCCCATACATAACCTATACCAGCTGCAATTATAGCCATAACATCCCCATCTTTTAACTTGCCCTGTTTTTCACCCTCATAAATAGATATAAACTGATCAATCTGTCCAATATGTCCATACTCACTTAAATAAACTGATTGATTTTCAGTAAGTCCCAATTCATCAAGCATATACTTATACATAGAATATTTAAAGTGAAGCACATTAAGGAAAGAAAGATCTTTTCTTGTCATACCACTTTTTTCCAGTGCTTTGTCAATGCATTTAAACCAGTTTTGCATAGAAACTTCATTAAGTCTATTTTTCATATGTTCCGGGTTAAAAACTTTTAGTGACTTATTTCCCTTTTTTCTCAACTCAGCTAAAATATTATCCGGCAGGCTCTCTATTGGATTTACAGTTCCACCATACAATACACCTGCGTCTCTTGCCATAGAACCATCAGTTATTATATGAGTCCCAAGTATAACATTCTTTTTATAATTTCTTTGCAATATCATTGCCCCGCCACCAGCACCAAGGTTATACATAAATGATACATCAGGGTCTGTATAGTCTATAAAATCACCATTCCTATAACCCCCTACTATCATTACTGTATTTATTTCAGGGTCAGCATAAATCATATCTTTAGCCATCTTCATGGCTGCAACAGTAGTATTACACCTTTGTTGAATATCTATTGACCAAGCATTTTTAGCACCTATCTTCTCCTGTATATATATACCAGATGTTGTAAGTGGGTATTCTTTCCATTCTTCTCCTATACAAAGTATAAGATCAATATCTTTAGGGTCTATTCCAGTTCTATTAAGTGCATCAAGGCCTGCCTTTACACCCATTTCCTGTGTACCATCATCAGGTCCTGGAATAGGTTTCTTTTTAAAACCCAATTTTTTTTCTACAGCATCTGCAGTCCATGCACCATTAGTAGCTTTAGCTATATCTTCACTTGTCATATATGTACTAGGTATGTATAAACCATACCCAACTATACCTACATAATCTTTACCCATAGTAATCTCCTTTCTAGAATTTTGTTTTAAATTTCTATAAAACACAAATTAAAGTCAAGTTAGCTTTAAAAAATAAAACTTTAGTTTTATTTTGAATTTTTGTTAAGAAATAAATAAATTTAAAAATTAAAATTTGTCAAGTTTTTTTAATAAAAAATGGGCGATTAGCTCAGATGGCTAGAGTGCTTGCTCGACACGCAAGAGGTCACTGGTTCAATTCCAGTATCGCCCACATCTAAATAATAAACTTATCCAGGGTTTAAATATTATTAAGTGACTGTTCTATATCCCACAAAATATCATCTATATCCTCTATCCCAATTGAGAGCCTTATTAATGATTCAGACAAACCAGCAAACTTAAGTTGTTCACTAGTAAGCTGTGAGTGTGTGGTTGTCGCAGGGTGTATTGCAAGAGACTTAGCATCTCCAACATTAGCAAGATGAGAAAATATTTTAAGATTCTCTATAAACTTACCACCATTACTCCTGCCACCCTTTATACCAAAAACAACCATTCCACCAAAACCATTATTAAAATACTTTCTTGCAACATTGTAGCAAGGATCAGTCTCTATTCCCGGATACCTTACCCACTCAACTTTAGGATGACTTGATAAAAACCTTGCAACCTCTATAGCATTTTTACAGTGTCTTTCCATTCTTAACGATAAAGTCTCCAAGCCCTGTAAAAATATCCAGGCATTATCAGGTGAAATAGCAGCTCCAAGGTTTCTTAACGGCACAAACCTTAATCTTATTGCAAAAGCTATATTATTGTTTTCACCAAGGTCTTTTGAAAACACAAGATTATGATAACTTGGTTCAGGTTCTGTAAAAAGTTTAAACTTAGGGTCTGTCCAGTCAAAATTACCACCATCTACAACTATACCACCAATAGCAGTGCCATGCCCCCCAATCCATTTTGTAAGTGAATGAACAACAATATTTGCTCCATATTCTAATGGTCTGAATATAGAGGGAGGAGTAAAAGTAGAATCAACAACCAATGGTATATGATGTTTTTTTGCTATTTTACTTATCTGTTCTATATCAGAAACATCCAGAGTAGGATTACCTATCGTCTCTGTAAATATTAATTTTGTATTTTTAGTTATAGCCTTATCAAAATTAATTGGGTCTAATGGATCAACAAAATTAACTTTTATTCCAAAATGTGGTAATATATCATTAAACATTGTGTAAGTCCCACCATAAAGTTTACTTGAAGAAACAATCTCATCTCCTTCTTTACATACGTTAATAATTGTATAATATATTGCAGAAGTACCTGATGAAACTGCAACAGCTGCTTTCCCATTTTCAAGAATTGCCATTCTTTTTTCCAAAACATCCTGGGTAGGGTTACCAAGTCTTGTATATATATATCCCTCTTCTTTCAGATTAAAAAGATTTTCAGCATGCTCTGCAGACTTAAATAAATAAGATGTAGTCCTATATAATGGTACAGCTCTTGACATAGTCTGATCAATAGTATGGCCATAATGAAGTGCTAAAGTATTAAAGCCAAGTTTTTTCATAAAATACCCCCTCTTAGTTATTTCCTATTGAATTAGTAGGATATAAATCTATAAAATAAAACAATAAAAACATAAAATTTATTTAGATTTAATAAATAAAAATATAAAAAGGATAAAAATTGATAATAAGAGATTATTTATCTTACAAAACAGGTATATCCAGTTTTTTAGAGTATAAAGGTTTTAACATATCTTATTACCATATATTTACTGAAAAACCAATAGAAAAAATAGCAAAAGAATATAATGCGAAGTTTGAAAATTTTTTCTATTTTATTGAAGATGATAAAAAAACATATATACTCTATTCTGATAATATTAGTAATAAAAACAAAATGAAAGAATTATGGTTAAAAAACTTTTCTTTTAATATTGAAGGTTTTTTTAATACAAATAAATACAATTTCCTTGATCCATTTGACATATATAACACACTATTTAAAATACAGGCTATAAAAAAAGAGGTTAACATAAACTCTCTTATTGAGATAATGCTTGTTAAAACAATCACTGGGTTGGAAATAGATAATAGTTTCATTGTGGATAACAACAATCCATCAATTTTTATATTCAGACTAGTAATGGAAGAGATGTTTAGAAGAGGTATAGTTGATAAAGGTATAATAATAATGGATGAATATAATATACTTAAATATTTCATACCAGAAATAGAAGAACTTAAAAAAGTAGATCATGACAAAGATTACCACCCAGAAGGAGATGGTTTTGATCACCTTATTGAGACAGCATCTTACATAAAAACAACAGATTATGCTTTTGCATGGGCCACACTACTTCATGATATTGGGAAACCATTCTCATTTAAAGAAGAGAACAGAAAATTCAGTAATCATGGAATAATAGGTGCAAATATTGTAAAAAACATATTAACAAGAATGAACTATAATGATGATATAATAAAAGAAGCAGTTTTTCTTGTTGAAAACCATATGATACCAGCAATAATTGATAAAATAAATTATGATAAAAAGGAAAAAATAATAAAAAGTCCATACTTTAATAAGCTCCTTAAACTTTATAAAATAGATATTTTGTCTTCAAATAAAGACTTAAGTAAGTATGCAAAAATAAAAAACTATGTAACAAACTTTTAAAAAAATAATAATAAAATTATTTTTCTATTGATAAAAAACCGAAAAATATTATATATATTTATTAATTCTTTAAATAGGAGGAAATTTTAATGAAAAGAAAAGTTATTATAATGTTATTATTCATTGCCCCAATAATTGCTTTGGCACAAAAAGAGAAGGAATTACAAATAAAAATATCAGATATAGAATTAGAAAATTATGAAGATAAAGAGTTTGGTATATCTTTAAAGTATCCAAAAGGTTGGCAAATAACAAAAAATATAAAAAAAATAGGTACAAAAGTAACAAAAGATATATCAATAATAAAAAAACCTGGATACTTTGATCACATATCATTATCAATAATAGAAATTAAAAAAGAGGAGGATTTCCTTAAAGAATCAAAACAATATAAAGATACATTAATAAGAGAACTAACTAAAAATAAAGAGATTGGTATAAAACATAAATGGATAACTGATGAAGAAAAAACTACTCTTAATGCTAATGAAGGACTAATAATAGGTTTTGAATACCTAGATACACAATATATTATAAATAGAGCATTCTTGTATTTTCTTAGAAAAAACAAAAAAATTTATGTTATTGAATTATATTTTGAATTAGGTAAGGATGTTAAATCAATAAACCCTAAAATAAAAGTACAGATAGATAATCTTGCTGATTTAATATTTAAAAACATAAAACTACTATAAAAAAATAAAAAAACCTTAAAACATATATATGTTTTAAGGTTTTAAATATAAAATTAAAGTTTTTATCTAATAAATAATATTAAAATATGTCTTTTAAAAAAATTAAAAAGTAATTTTTAACCATTTCTTACAAATTTATCATCAATCCAAATTTTATGATGACTTCAATATATTTTTAATTGAGTTCATTATATCTGATGGAATAAGTATAAACTTGGAGTTTGGTGATGATGATAACTTAATAAGTCCCTCAACATACTTTTGACCTAAAAGATATGTAGATGGGTCAACCTTTAATACCTCTGCCACCATCTTAAGAGCATTAGCCTCTGCCTGTGCAAGTCTTTCCCTTGCCTCAGCATCCCTTATAGCAGATTCTTTCCTTGCCTCTGATTCAAGTATCTGTGCCCTTTTATACCCTTCAGCCTCTGTTTCCATTGCCTGTTTTTTTGCTTCAGCTTCAAGTATCCTTGCTCTTCTCTCTCTTTCTGCCTTCATCTGTAGTGCCATTGCATCAGTTAAGTCTTTTGGTGGTTTTATGTCTTTTATTTCTACCCTTGTTATTTTTGTCCCCCACGAATCTGTTGCCTCATCAAGTATTTTAAGTAGTTCCTCATTAATCCTGTCTCTTGAAGATAGAGATTCATCAAGACTAAGCTTTCCCATTATTGATCTTATTGTTGTTTGTGCAAGATTAGCTATAGCAAACTCTAAAGAAGATATCCCATAATATGCCTTATAGGGGTCAAGAACTTTATAATAAACTATTCCATCTACTTCAACATTAGCATTATCAGAAGTAATTATTCCCTGTTTTGGAAGGTCAAGAAGCTTTTCTCTTATATCTATCTTTGCTACAACTCTTGAAAATATAGGATTAATAATATTAAGCCCTGCCTTAAGTGTTGTAGCATACTTACCAAATCTTTCAACAATCCAGTTTTCAGCCTGTGGTACTATTCTTACACCTTTACTAATAAGAATAAAAACAAACAAACCTATGGCAATAATTAACCATGTTTCCATATAATCCTCCCTATATAAAAATATTATTTAGTAACTTTTTTAACAATAAGTTTTATACCTTTTAAACTTACAACCTCTATTTCTTCACCTTTATCTATAAATTCATTAGATTCAGATATTGCATCCCACTCTTTTATTCCATGATATATCTGGTATAGTTTAACCCTACCAGGTATATTTCCTGATATAGAACTAATACAAACACCTCTTAATCCAATTAATGTAGGATCATAACTATCATCACTTGTCTTTTTTCTAAGTATTTTAAAAAACTTTATATTTGAATTCTTAAAATAAAAGTTCCATAAAGAAAGAAGAGTTAATGATAATAAAAAAAATATTAGCCAACCTGTCTCTTGAGTTTTTATAATTGATAAATAAAATAAAAAAGATGTAAAAATAGCCCCTATTCCAAACCAGAAAATAATAAAACCAGGAATTATAGCTTCAATAGCTATAAATATAATACCAAGAATAAGCCATATTAAACTATTTGAAAAATCCATAAAATTCCTTTAAATATATAAGAATATTAAATATTACTTTAATATAAAAGTATAACTTAAAAAGATAAAAAAACAATTTTATTTTAAAAAGACAAAATAAAAAAGGCCTGGAGTTTCTCCCCAGGCCTTTCTTTCCAAATGGTAAAAGTTTTTATTTTTTAATATTTTAATAAGTATGGTTCTTTACCATATTGTATTGTACTGATGCTGTATATTCTTTTACACCCATGTGTCCATAAGGTGCACTATAATATGTCTTTGAACCATTTTGTCTAACCATGTCAGATGTATGGTAATAGTATATA
>JAKPDD010000036.1 GCA_029552945.1 Spirochaetota bacterium | reverse complement strand
GAGAGTTGTTTTATGTCTTGATAATAGTATTAAATATATAGGTGAAGGAGATTATTGGACAATTTTTCATTTAGGAAAATTTAATATTAAAGATAATTTCATAGAGGAAAATCCACTTGTCTCTGAAAAAAATTTAACATTTGAAGAGTTATTATTAAAAATTCAAAATATAAATCCATAAATATAATTAAGGAAACAAATAAGAATTTCTATTACAATAATAAAGAAGGATATGAAGAATTGTTTTTCTAATATAAAAGATTATTTGATATAGAATAAATCGAAAAATAGTTTACAAAAATAGGCTGTCTACTTTTGTAAACAATTACTAAATTTTTCGAGGTCTCTGAAAAAGTCACCCAAGCCATCATTCCTGCGGAAGCAGGAATCTATATACTGATAAAATACTGGATTCCCATTTTCATGGGAATGACAAATGGGGTGGGAATGAAATATTGGATTCCCATTTACATGAGAATGACAAAACAGACCGTTATTCCTGTGGAAGCAGGAATCTATATACTAATAAAATACTGGATTCCTGTTTTCCACGCTTTCACGAGGATGAGAATGACAAAATATTTACATGAGAATAACAAAATAGAGAGTTTTTCAGAAATCTCTATACAGGATCTTAACAAATATATATATATATATATTAGAATTTTATTGAAACATTTAAGAAGGAGATGAGAGGGAACAAAAAAGGTGAATAAAAATCAAAAAAGAAAGGAAGTATGGAAAAACTAAAAAATTTTGAAGAAAGGAGATTGAAATGAAAAAAGGTTTAAAAATAATTTTATTGATTGTGTTAATTACAGGAATAGGGCTAATCTCATATATTCTTATTAATAATAAAATAAAAACTTCAAAAATGGAAAAAGCAGTAAGTATACCCTTTTTATTATTAATGCCAGATGATTTTCGCAATCCAGAAATATCTTTAAAATATGGTTATAAAGGATACATTGAAATTGGACTATTAGATGATTCAGTTTTTAATAAGATGGAGGATAAGAGCATCATACCTCTTAAAAATGGTGATGAAGTAAATGTGGAATATAAGAATATCTTATATTTTAAAAGAGGTGATGAAGTAAATATACCTCTTTCTCTTCACTTTGTATCACATGTTAATAAAGAAATTGATAAAGTTGGAGTGATATTAGATACAATGAAAGAGGTTAGAGGTGAAAGATTAATTTCAACAAAAGGTTATGGTATTACAGATGAAAATGGCAATGTTATAAAAAGAGGAGAAGCTTTGATAAATGAATTGATAAGTTATGAACCCAATTATTTGGTTTTAAAAGATGGAGAAACTAAAAATATAGTAATGAAAATAAAAATACCAAAAGATTTTCCTCCAGTTATACATTTTCAGATAGATCCAATGGGAATATATGCAGATATTGATGAAGAAATTGCTGTATTTCAAAATGAAACTATAGATAAAATGTGGGAGGTGGTAATAAATGATTAGAAGAAAATTATATTTTTACATCTTAATTTTAGTTTTATTAATAATACCATTTAAAGTTGGCTAATCTAATTCTTATATGGGTGGTTATTTTAATTATAATCCACTATTTTCCACTAAAAAAGTTATGGTTGCTATAAATTATCAGAATACACAACCAAGTTAAGTTCCATCAGGAAATTATCTTGGAGGAGTTTTAAGTGTTGCAGGTGCTAATGATAATATTAGTCCCACAGGATGGATATTCCAGAATGGTGTAGGTTTATATAATAATGGAGAAGTATATTGGGCCCCTCAAGGATGGTATCAAGGCCAAAAAAAAAAAAACATTTTACACAAATATTCGTTGGATATTATAATTATCCTGCATTCTAAGTTAGAATAAATACAACAACAAAAATACAATATAAAATATATACATATACTAGTTTTTTCAATTTAGAACAAGATTATCCACAATATAAAATGTGGGAAAGAGATTTATTAAATAATACTAAAAAACTTCTTGTAGGTAAACAATTACATAATGGTATATATTATAAACATTTACAGTTTGGGGTTGAAAGCCCTTCAACAATTACAACTTCTTGGGAATTACTTAATAGCAGACCTTGTTACTTTGATGGTATAGGATGGAGTTATAAAGCTGGTAATGTAACTTGGGGAACAACATCTTGTATTACATGGATAAATGATACTCTTTATTTAGTAGGAGGACAAACATATACTGGTGTTAATAACTCATATAGTTATAATGATACTGTTTGTTGGAAATATACAGGTACAACAATAAGTAACAATGCACAACTATGGAGTGGTAGCGGAAGTGTAAGTAATATAGTTTCTCGATCTTACGAACCTTAAAAGCTATAAAAATATTGGAGTAATTAATAGAGTAAAAATTTAAAAAAATAAAACAATTTTTTATGCTTTTTTATGAATATTTAAATAATTAGGTATAAAAAGTATTTTATAATAATTAATACTCTATAAAGCTCTTTAAGTTTTTAAAAAAATTTTAACTTTTAGTGTACAAGGTGCCTGACCCCCTGTACACTAACTTTTAGTTTACAAAAATAGGCTGTCTACTTTTGTAAACAATTATCTTAGATATAAATCATATGACAAAATATAGATACCCTAATTTTAATTTTTAAAGGTAAGT
>JAKPDD010000041.1 GCA_029552945.1 Spirochaetota bacterium | reverse complement strand
TCTTCATAAGAGATATCATTATCAGCTCTGTGTTCATAGATAAAGAATGGTAATAACATACCACCAAAACCAGATGTCCTGTATGTAACAAAGATTCTGTCTGGTGTGAAAGCAGAACCAAAAAATATACCTGTTCCCCACTCAGGGTTTCTCCTTCTACCAACATCTACTGTTAAAGAACCATCCATGAATGATAAAACAGCCCATGCAGATGATACACCAAGAGTAACATCCTGTTTTTTATAAACATTAGGACCTAATGGGTCAAGATCAGATGGTATTAATTTAGATAATATTAATTCTAAATTATCTATTTCATTTTTTGACTGTATAATTTCATCATCATTTAAATCTACAACATAAGCATAAGCAGACTTGAAGTTACCAGTATCTTCTGAAATTGGGAAATCGTTTCCTATACCATAAAACCTACCATTACCCCAGTAGTTTTGAGTAAAGAAACCTGCGTTTACTGTAACATTTTCAGATAGCTTCCATGAAGGGTATAGTTCCAATTTTTGCCAGAAATAAGCAAAAAAGTCTTTTGCACCATCTTTTTTCTCATAACCTGTATTTACATACTTTACAACAAAATAACCTTTCCAGTCAGCAGATGCTGCGAAAAGGCCTGTTGCTCCTAACAATAGTGTAAGGAGCACTAAGACTGACATAATTCGTCTCATTTACAATCCTCCTAATTTTTTAATTTTAATAATTGTAATATAAATAAAAACAATTTTTAATATTAAAGTCAAATTTTTTTTAAAAATTTTTTTTTAAAATTTTAAAAATATGCTAAGAGTTTATAAAAAATATTTCTTAGTAAATAAACTTACATAACAATAAAAAGCAAAAAAGAGTAAAGAGTAAAAAATAGTTTGGATTATAAAAAATACAATTAAAAAAATTACCTATTCATCTGGATCCTTCTTATAGAAGCCTGTAGTATTGCCTCAAGCATCTCATAGTATGTCATGCCAGCAATCTTTGCCATTTTTGCAAGGTGTCCATCATAACACCATCCAGGGTTTGGGTTAACCTCCAACAACCTTGGGTTACAGTTAGAATCAAGCCTAAAGTCAAACCTTGCATAGTCCCTGTATTCAAGCCTTTCAAAGAGCTGTAGACAGTAGTTAACAAGTGCCTTTTCAGTATCCTCATTAAGGTTTGCAGGTATTGAGGTAACACTTGCATAGGGTGATTCTGGCATCCATTTTGCCTCATATCCGCATATTTTCGGGAGCTCGGGTGGAAGATTTGAGTAGTCTTCCTCTATTATAGGTAAAACAGCATAAGACTCAGGTGGGTTTCCTATTATACCAACACTTATATCTTTTCCTGTTAAAAACTCCTCAACAAGTATTGGTTTATCATATCCAAGTCTCTCCCTTATCTCAAGCACTGCATTAACAAGCTGCTCAATATTGTACGCAACACTCCTTTGAGTTATACCAAAACTTGAATCACCAAAGTTGGGTTTAACAATTACAGGAAACTCAATACTAAGCTCATATATAACATCCTCAGGCTTTATAAAAAAAGCATTAGGAACAGGTATTCCCATCTCTTTTGCTATACCCCTTACAAGAGACTTATCATAACAGTACGCAAGACACTGAGGATTTCCCCCTGTATAGTTTATGCCCAATATTTCAAGTAGTGCAGGTACATGTAACTCTTTCCTGGGTTCATTATAATAACCTTCATCACAGAGGTTAAAAACAAGATCAACACTATTTTTTTCCTTAAGCCTTATAAGGTCCTGAATAAAAGTATTATGATTAGAAAGATAAGAAAAATTAAAATTCCCCTTTTTCTGAACTTCAGATAATGCCTCTTTAAGCTGGTTTATAGTATAAAAGTCATCATCATCAAAAACCTTATCTGGTTTTACTATATCAGCCCTTGAAGGATCCCCCAATAATACAACAATCTTTTTTATCTTTATCTCTTTTGATACACTAACAGTTACCTCTTTTTTACACTCACCTGTTACTATTATCCTCCTCTCCATCATTCCAAGGTCCTGGTTCTTCTTGGACTCAGTAAGAAGGTCAGCATTGAATGCTATATTCTTAAACCCTGCCCTTGAAAGTATATTTAACAAAACATCTCTATCATATAACCTTTCAGCATAAAACTGATCAACAATAACACCTTTTTCTATATGGCTTATTATCTCCCTTGATATTAATCTCTGTTTATCTGATGTTAAAGACCTCTCCCTACAGACAAAATATTTTTTATCTATCCATTCCCATGACCTTGGTTGATAGTTCTGCCTTAAATACTCACCATCAGAAACATCAATAAGGATCTTTCCATCAGGCTTTAAAACCCTGAAAACCTCTTTAAGTATTCTTATATCATCATCAACACTCTCAAAATAACCAAAACTATTACCAAGAATCATAACAAAATTAAAAGAATTATCAGGGTATGGTATTTTTCTTGCATCACCCTCTTTAAACTTTATATCAAGCCCCTCTTTTTTAGCATTCTGTTTTGCTTTCTGTATAAGGTAATGAGACCTGTCAAGCCCTTTTACATTAGTAAAACCCCTCCTTGCAAGCTCAAGAGAATGCCTTCCATGCCCACAACATAAGTCAAGTATTGCTGAATCAGTCTTAATATCAAGTATACTTACAAACATATCAATCTCTTTTTTTGTTATATCTGAATCATTTACAACATCAGCATCTGTCTTAAGATACATTGAATTAAAGATTTTTCTCCACCAGTCTTTTTGAAGATAGTTTTCAAGACTCTCTACAGGACCTATTGTCTTAACACTTTTTTTTACATGACTTTTTTTAGAACGCGGCGGCTCACTTAAAGTTTTTTTACTCATATTTTAAATCTCCTACTGCTTAATTTATCTAGATAATTAAATTTAAATTATTAAAAATAAATTAAGAAAAAAATACAAATGATTAAAGACAAAAAAAAATACATTATCCTATTTATACTTCAATCTATTATAACATCCTGTTACACATCTACAATTGAAGTATTTAAACTTGGTGGCCCAATAATGTGGGTATTATTAATACTATCTATCATAAATGTTGCAATAATTATAGAGAAGTTTATAATAATATTTATTATAGGAATAATAAACAAAAAAAATGGATCTTATAAAGCAAGACTTAACAATAATCTTAATATAGTAAGGGGAATATCAAACATAGCACCACTTGCAGGGTTTTTAGGTACAGTACTTGGTATGTTAGAAAGCTTTAATTCGATGTCAAACTCAAATACAATAACACCAAAGATAGTATCAAAAGGAATATATGAGGCACTCCTTACAACAGCATTTGGTCTTATAATAACACTCTTTTCCCTTATATCGTTAATGTTTATAGAAAAGTTCATAAAAAAAGATGAGAAATTAACCATAGATGAATAACAGAATATACAGTATAATAAATGATGTAACATTTACATTAATATTATTCCTTATAATTATACTGGGGATAAATAATATAGTTATTGAAAATAGGGACCTAAAGAAAAATAACAAGGAAAACAAAACAATAGTAATAAAGATTAAAGATAACAATAGTATATATCTTGATAGGGAATATAACTTCGATGAGTTTGATAAATATATTATAGAAAATAAAGAATTAATATCATCCGCACTTATTCAGGTTAACGATAATGTCAACTATTATCAATTTTTTAGAGTAATATCACTACTTACAGGATATGGTATAGATAAAATAGGGGTAGAAAAGACGAATGAATAAAACAAATATAATAGTATCTTTTGCAGATATAAGTTTTACAATAATATTTTTTATACTATTATCAATATCATCTGGTAATACTCAGAATACTGAAAAAAATATAAGTGAACAAAAAATAAAGATTATAGATAACAGATTATACTGGGAAAATAGAGAGGTTGATATAAATTTTTTAGATAAAATTTTAAAAGAGTATAAACAGGACATAATTACAATTGAATCTAATAAAAACACTACTTTTAAAGAAATCAACAGAGTAATAAATACAATAAAAAGTAATAAAATAAAAAAAATAGTATTTTGTTATGATGAGAATAATTAGAAATACATTATTAATATCTTTTATAATATCAGCTATTATTCACGGTTTTGTGTTTGTAGTAGGTTTTAGAATAAATGGAAACAACAGTATTTCAGATAATAATACAAAGAGTTTTGCAGTAATAGAAATAATGGATAATAAAGAAAAAAAAGATAAAAACATTGGCAGAGAAAATACTCTCATAGAAAAAAAAATCAATAAACAAAACATGGAAATAGAAAAAAAAGATGGAGATAATAAAGAGGAGAATAATGATAGTGGGGACTTAAACAATCAGATAACAAAGCCAGTTCCCCTTGATGATATAAAAATAGAATACCCACTAAAAGCAAAGATTTTAGGAATAGAGGGCGAGGTCATAATAGAAATAACAATAGATACTGAAGGTAATGTAAAAGAATATTATATTGTAAAAGACCTTGGTTTTGGTTGCAGAGATGCAGTAATAGAAAAGATAAAAAAAGTTAAGTTCAAACCATCCTTCTTAAATGGGAGACCTATTGAATCAAAACTTACATTAAAGTTTGATTTCAAAATATTAAAAAATTAAAACTACCAGCTCCTTGCACTTAAAGCTTCATTCCAGTCAGTATCAGAGGCAAGCCCTATATTGTTTGTATAATAGGTATAATATGTTGTTGACTTTGCATCAATAATAGATATACCCTTGTAAGAATCTCCTTTAACAGAGTCCCACGAATATATTATAAATGATTTCAAGTTGTTTAAAACAGAGTTTTTAGTTGATAGATTTGACCTCGTGATACTCTCATAAAAGTCTATATGAGCACCAAATGACCACACTTCATATGTATCCCAATAAGTATGTGAAAGATCATTAAAAAATCCTGATGTATTAGCATTATTCTTAAGTTCAGTAAAAAAGCTTGAAAAAACAGATTGGTTAAGATATGGCAAATAGAAAGCTGATAAAGATACCCTGTTATAGTAGAAAGAATATGTTTTCTTGTACGATTCTATTGCAACCTGTGCAAAGTCAAACTCTCTTTTATAACTCTCCTCAAATCTTTTCAAAAAGTCGTAATAATTCCATCCAGAACCAGGTACATTATTTGGGGATGCTATCAAAATTCCATTATAACCACTCTTTTTAAACTCCCAGACATTTTCAAGTGTGCCCTCAAGACATGAATCGAATGAAACAACACTTATTGGCCTTGTTGCTACCACAGATGCAATATCTGAGTTTGAAAGAAAACTTGTTGCTGGGGCAGAATCATCATCAGATGTTATTGCCTTATTTGTCCTCCAACCATCAGAATGGCTCCATACAACAAGTGCATACCTATCAGCCTTGAAGTTTAAAATACAGTAATCTATAAAACCACTTAAAGTATTTTTATCAAGCATATTAACCTCAGGATAAACCCCTGGTCCAAAGTTCTTACTATTTATTGTAGCTGTAAGCTCTATTGAGTTTAATGAATTAGGATTATCATCTTTTACAACCTTAAGTATCCTTGCCCCAATCGCTTTTCTATCCTGGAGTACTATTATGTCAACACCATCAAAAATGCCCATCTCCATCTCATTTATATCAATATTAGTATAATCTGATAAACTATTATCCCCATTCATATACACAATTATTGTCCACCTGTTTCCATTATCTTTTGTAAAAGAACCTGGCGATAACTCCTGGGGTTCTCTTAGACATGATATAAAAAAAATAGATAGTAAAAAACTAAAAAAATATTTTTTCATGCAATGACCTTAATACAAAAGTTAATTATAAATTATAACAAAAAAAATCTAAAAAACTAAAAAATTTAAGAGAAAATAGATACAAAACTATTGACAAAATAATAATATATTAATATATTTTTATAAAACAATATATTGGCCAATGGGGGTTAGATGAAAAAAATATGTATCGTAGGTGGTGTTGCAGGTGGTGCAACCTGTGCAGCAAGACTTAGAAGAAACAGTGAAGATGCAAAAATAACACTTTTTGAAAGAGATTCATATATATCTTACGCTAACTGTGGGCTACCTTACTATATAGGAGATACTATAAAAGATAGAAACAATTTATTTGTACAAACACCGGATGCATTCAGTAAAAGGTTTAATATAGACGTAAGAGTAAACAACGAAGTAATTGATATTGACAAAGAACATAAAAAAATAAAAGTAAAAAACCTGAAAACAGGTGAGGAATATGAAGAAAATTATGATTATCTTGTATTATCACCTGGGGCAAAACCTTTTATCCCAAACATAGAAGGAATAAATAATCCTGGGATCTTTACACTAAGGAATGTAAACGACACTGATAATATAAAAGAGTATATAAAAAATAATGATATAAAGAGAGCTGTTGTTGTTGGGGCAGGTTTTATAGGACTTGAGATGGCTGAAAACCTTCATAACCTTGGTATATTTGTAACAATAGTTGAGATGGCTGAACAGGTTATGACACCACTAGACTATGAAATGGCATCACTGGTTCATCAGCACTTGAAAACAAAGGGAATAGAGTTTTACCTTAAAGATAAAGTTTTATCTATAAGGAGAGAAAGAAATAAAAATATTTTACACCTGGAGAGCAGGAGACAGATCCCAGCAGAGTTGATAATATTATCTATTGGTGTAAGACCTGAAATCACACTAGCTCAAAAAGCTGGATTAAAAATAGGTGAAAAAGGTATATGGATAAATAGATATTTACAGACATCTGACCCTTATATATACGCAATAGGTGATGCTATAGAGTTTCCTAATCCTATAACAGGTAAACCAATGATAACATACCTTGCAGGACCTGCAAACAAACAGGGAAGAATAGCAGCTGATAATATAATATTTGAAAACAAAAGAGAGTATAAAGGTTCAATAAACACTGCAATAGCAAAAGTATTTGACCTTACAGTTGCATCAACAGGTTTATCAGAAAAAACTTTAAAGAGTGAAAATATAGATTATCTTACAACAATAATACACGTATCATCACATGCAGGTTATTACCCTGGGGCTCTACCACTTACAATAAAAATAACTTTCTCAAGAGATGGAAAACTTTATGGTGCTCAATTAGTAGGATATGAAGGAGTTGACAAGAGAACTGACCTCTTATCATCAATAATACAGAAAAATGGAACAATTTATGACCTTCAATTAATAGAACATTCATATGCCCCACCATACTCATCAGCAAAAGACCCAGTAAATATTGCAGGCTTTGTCGCAGAAAACATAATAGAAAATAAAGTAAAAATAGTCTCATACAAGGATATATTAAACAGAGATAAAGAGACAGTAATAATAGATGTAAGAACCCCTGATGAATATGAGTTGGGAAATATCGAAGGAGCCATAAATATACCACTTGATACAATAAGGGATAGGATAAAAGAGATACCTAAAGATAAAAAATTAATAATATACTGTGGTACTGGGTTAAGGAGTTATATAGCATGTAGAATACTCAGTCAGTCTGGTTTTGAAAATGTATGTAATCTTTCGGGAGGATATAAAACATATGAGACAGTTATTGCAAAACAATCAAATGAAGATATATTTGAAAAAAATTATATAGGTGTTGATGATATTATATACTCAAAAAGAGAAGAAAAAACAGAAACAATAGATGTTGATGCATGTGGTCTCTCATGCCCCGGCCCAATATTAAAATTAAAAACTGAAATAGAAAAAGTAGCAAACGGTTCAATAATAAAAGTAAAAGCAACAGACCCTGGTTTTGTAAAAGATGTAAAAGCATGGTGCGAAATAACAGGCAACAAACTTATAAATCAAAATTATGAGAAAGGAATATATGAAGCTACAATTCAAAAAGAGAGTAAAACAAAGGATACTATAAAACAGATAGGGAATCAAAAGACAATAATTGTATTCTCAAATGAACTTGACAGAGTGCTTGCATCTTTTGTTATTGCATTGGGTGCTGCATCAACAGGTGCAAAAGTTTCTATGTTTTTTACATTCTGGGGTCTTAACGTATTAAGAAAAAAGGAAAAAGTTAAAGTAAAAAAAGACATTATATCAAAAATGTTTTCCCTTATGCTTCCAAAAACTGATGGTTTTAAACTTTCAAAAATGAACTTTTTAGGCATTGGTAAAAAAATTATGAAAATGAGAATGAAAAAAAATAATGTTGACACTCTTGATAATATGATAAAGAAAGCAAGAGAAAATAATATTGAGTTCATAGCATGTCAGATGTCAATGGATGTTATGGGAATAAAAAGAGAGGAGTTAATAGAAGGAGTTAAAATAGGAGGTGTAGCAACATACCTTGAAGATGCTGAAAAGTCAAACATTAATCTATTTATATAGATAAAGATTAATAGAGGAAGTATTTTTTACTTCCTCATATAAATAAAATTTTAGGCAATAAAATTTGATTTAAAAATTTTGAATAATACTCTTTATAGGCTCAAAACTCTTTCGATGTATTGGTGATATACCAAACTTTTTAATTATGTCTACATGCATTTTTGTTGGATAACCTTTATGTTTTGAAAACATGTAATCAGGATATATCACACTATAATATTCCATAAGCCTGTCTCTTGTAACTTTTGCTATTATTGATGCTGCCATTATTGAAGCACTCTTTGTGTCACCCTTTATAACTTTAACAACCTCATAACTTTTATAATTAAACTTAAGTCCATCTACTATAACTATAGCATTATCATAAATATTTAAGTTATCAAGTGCTTTTTGCATACTAAGAACTGTAGCATTATAAATATTTATCTTGTCGATAACATCAGGTAATATTATGCCTATTCCTATTTTTATTGAGTTGTCTATTATTTTATGAAAGAGCTCAAATCTTTTTTTGTGGCTTAGTTTTTTTGAATCATCAAGGCCTTTTATAGGGTTTTTAAAGTCAAGTATAACAGCAGAGGAGACAACAGGACCTGCAAGTGGGCCCCTCCCTGCCTCATCTATACCTATTATATATTTATAATTACTATATTGAAAATCAAAATCATAGTTTTTCATATTATCTCTAAAAACTTCAATTCTTCAAATAAATCTCTTGTTGCAATATACCTGTGGCTTATTCTATTTTTCTCTTCAGTTTTAGCTTCTCCAAAAGTTTTGTTAATTTGGGGCGAGAAAAATATAGGATCATAACCAAATCCATTATTACCTCTCTCCTCTTCTGTTATATAACCGTAGCACCTGCCAGTTTTTGTTACCAAGTTCTTGCCATCAAAAAATATTACAACTGCCTCAAAATATGCTGCTCTATCCTTAATGCCCTCCATTTTTTTAAGTAAAAATCTTCTATTATCTTCATCAGTTGCATTCTCAAAATAGTATCTTGCAGAAATAACACCAGGTTCACCGTTAAGTGATGGTACAACAAGCCCAGAATCTTCTGCAATAACAGGCATATTAGATTTTTCATAATAAAAAACTGCTTTTTTATAAGCATTCTGATAAAAAGTATTACCATTTTCAACAGGTTTTAGACCAGATAAGCCAACATCAAATAAACCTAAAAGATTAATTTCTTTAATTTTCATGGATTTTATTATAGAACTTATCTCTTTTATTTTACCATTATTTCCTGTTGCAACCAATATGTTTTTCATAATTTTTATTTAATATTTAGTATTTTATTATTTATAAATTTAATAATTCTTTCATAATAATAGGAATACCCTCTAAACCTTCTTGATATCTCTTCATACTTTTCTTTAGCTTCTTTAAGTTTTCCCATCTTATAATAACAGTAAGCTATATTATTAACAGCCTCTCTGAACATAGGATATTCCCTTTCAATCTCTTTTAAAAACTCGAGTGCTTTAACATACTTTTTTTGTTCTATATACACTTTACTAAGATAAAAATATAATTTAGGATCAACTATTCTATTTTTAACAAGTCTTAAAAATGCTTCCTCTGCTTTATCATATTTACAATTTTTAAGAAAAAACTTTCCAAGATTGAAAGAGACTTCATAATTATCCTTATTGTATTCGAAAGCTTTAATATACTCATTAACCCACTTAAGATTCTTGCTTTCAAAATATTTTTTACCTTCAATATAATGTTTTTTAAACTTTTCATAAGAAAGATCAGCTTCAATCACAAGAACACTCATATCATCATTAATATAACCATCTTTTGCAAACTCTCTTACATCATTTATTATCATCTTACTCATTATATCAGGGGGTAGTGCATAAGAAAACTTTACAACTTCCTCAAGTCTCTTTATCCCGTATTGTACTCCATGTTTATCCCTTGCTTCTATTATCCCATCTGTGTATAATATTATTCTGTCACCAGGGTTTATCTGGATCTTATCTTCATGGTATGTCTCCCATGCATCCTCAAACATGCCAACAAAAAGCCCTTTTGTTTTAAGTTCCTGAAAATTATCTTTTTTATTATTATAGTAGATTGCCCCAGGGTGTCCTGCAGACGAAAAACTCAATATATGATCCTGGTCAATAACAAGTAAAAAGGCTGTTATATACAACCCTGAACCACTTATAAACCTACATAGGTCTATATTAACCCTTTTTAATATCTCCTTTGGTGAATCTGATTCTATTGCATGGTTTGAAAAACTTATTTTTGCCATTGCTGTAAGGATTGAGGCAGGTATTCCATGTCCTGATACATCTGCTATAAGTATACCTTTTTTGTTGCCTTTTATATCAAAAAAGTCAAGATAATCTCCACCTATCGGATCAAAAGAATGGTACTGATAAGAAAATGAAAGACAGTTCCATGGTTTTATCTGTTGTGGTAAAAAACCAAGCTGAATTTTCTGTGCCTGTTTAAGTTGCCATAAAGGTATCTTAACTTCATTAATCTCCATTAACTAAGCCTTCAGTAATTTATCTATGTCTATAATAGAAACCATATTATTATTAAAGTCAGATATACATTTTATAAAGTCTACATTTATATTACCAACCTCAGGTGGTTTAGTAGTAGACTCTCTTAAAGGCAATATATTTTCAATATCCTCAACAACTACTCCAAACCTATTATTCTCACTATCTTCAGTAACAATTATTATATTAAACTTAGTATAATTTCCTCCTGGAATACCTATCTTTTTTTTAAAGTCTATAACAGGAAATACAAGTCCTCTTAGTGTCATTATACCTATAATATACGGTGGAATATTTGGAACTTCTCTTGTTATCTTTTCATCATCATACCTTACAAGTTCAACAACATCCTTTATATTTATTGCATACCTTTCATTTTCAACTTTAAAAATTATAAACTTATCTTTATCTTTTGTTGATCCTATTATATCTCTTAAAATATCTTCTTCATTGTCAATATAATCATTATTGTCATATATATTCATATCATAAAACTCTCTACTTCATTGTTTACCACGTAAAAATTATATCTTGATTTTATCTTTTTATATAAACTAAATATATCAAGTACAAAAACCAGGGCTCCATCAAGTAGTGAACAACCAACTATACTATCCTCTATTTTTGTTATAGCTGGTGTACCTTTTATAAACAATTTTTCTTGACCAATTATTTTATCTGTAAATATAGCAAACCCATTACCAATATTAAAAACTAGAAGTTCTGACTTTTCTTTGTCAATATAATTTGAATATTTTACATTGCTAAATACCCTGTCAAGATAAATAATTGGATAGAATTTATCATCTATTCTTGCCATATCAAGTTTTCCCTCAAGTTTACTTATACTATTTATTTTATTAAACTTAATTATTTTATCTACATAATTGACAGGTATAGCATATTTTTGATTACCAATTAAAAATATTATAGCATCTGTTATAAATAATGATATAGGCAATTTTATTATAAACTCAGTACCAAAGTCTTTTTTTGTTTTAACCTCTATATCACCCATTACTTTCCTAATGTTTTCCTTAACTATATCGAGCCCAAAACCCCTACCCGAATACTCTGTAATTTCATCTGTTGTAGAAAAGCCAGGTTCAAAAATAAGGTTCATAATATCTGATTCCACATATTTCAAGCCATTTTTTTTAGCTTTTTCTTTTATTTTTTCAATATCTATACCTCTACCATCATCCTTTATACCTATTATTATATTATTCTCCTGCGTATAACAGTTTATTATTATATTCCCATTCTGGCTTTTACCTTTCTTTAACCTCTCATCCTGGTACTCTATCCCATGATCTATTGCATTCCTTATGATATGATTAAGTGGGGTCTCTATTATGTCAAATATTGATTTATCAACTAAAATGTCAGCACCTATTATTTTAAGGTTTATAGACTTACCAACTTTATTTGAATATTCGTTAACAACTCTATAGAACTGATACAATAGGGGCTCTAAACTCACAAGTCTCATATTTGTAAGTATCTGTTGAAACAAAAATATATTGGAGTCTGCTGATTCAATTACATCCAGTATTCTTTCATCACCTGTTAAACCTTTTATTGTAGAAAAAATTGATGTTATTTCATTTAATATATCAAGCAAAATATCAATGTCTCTTGAAGAAACCTTAAGAAAGTCATACTTTATCTCTTTATTTATATTACCATTATTCTCGATAACTTTTTTATCAAATCTTTTCTCTTCTTTAACATTATTAATTATATCAATCTTGTAATATTCCTCATCAAGAAATTCAAATACTTTTTTGATTTCGGAAATATCAATATTACTCTTTGAAACTATTTCCCATTTCGTGTAATACTCAACTGGATTTATATTTTCTATTGTTGGTATATCTTTTATAGGAAAAACTTCTATATCAAAATTTTTTTTTAAAATTTTAATATATGCAAGTGGGTCGCATATTTTCATTATATCACTTGAAAATGATAAAAGAAACCTTACTTCTTTAATAGATATTGTATCTTTTATTCTCTTTATTTTAAAATCTATATCATTCTTTAGAGGTGTATCATCTTCTTTTTTTTCCATTATAAAAGACTTTAGTTCTAATATAATATCTTGAAGATCAAAAACTATATTTTTATATTTATTAATATCAATTTTTTTAGACTTAAAATTATTTATAATATTTTCTATTTCATTAATAGAATTTGAAAGATTCCTATATCCCAATATGTTAGTACTCGCCTTTATTGAATGAAAAATCCTAAAAATATTATTTATCATTTCATCATTAATTCCATCAGATATCTTAGAAATAATATAAGTCATATCTTCTACATAATCTTCTATATCCTGTAAAAAAGCATTTCTTATTATTTCCATAATATACCTTACTCAGTTATATTGTTTAATAAAAAATCGGATTTTTTTTATAAAATACTTGATTTTTTTAACCAAAATTTTTATATCTTTTATTACTGATTTAAGTGGCTTTAAAAAAATAGAAAGAGGTGTTCTTATGGAAAGAGAAGTATTTATAGTAAGAAAAAATTATAAAAATATTGACCACGGAATAGATTCTGACTATTTAAAATCATATCTTGAGATTCCATCAGATACATCTGTAAAAGAAAAAAATATATCATTGATAGTTGAACTACCAGAGATAAAAACAGATAACATAAGAAAAGAAAATATAAACATTTTTGTTGAAGAGTATTCAAGGAAAACTAATAATAACTGGATACTCTTTATAAATGGATTTTCTTCAAGTGTCAATCTTTGGAGATATCAAAAAGCAGAGATTTTAAGAAGTGGTTATAATATTATACTCTTTGATCTTTTAGGCCAGGGAAAATCGAGTAAGCCAGAAGGAGTAAAATATAGTATGGACTCTCAAATTAAGATTATTGATGAAATAGTAAAAAATACGCCTTTAAAAGATAAAAAGTTCTTTATTACTGCAATAAGTGCGGGTGGTCCTATTGCTATGACATATACTCACAGAAACCAAAATAAAGTACTTGGTCTTTTCTTAATAGCAACTTTTATAAAAAAAGAGGGTATAATCTCTTATAACGATGAAATAACTAAAGAAATATTAAGCCTTAATATACCTGATATAAAGAAACAGGAACTTATTACAAAAAAACTTATGGGTATAATATTTTCTGACAATTTTTTAAGAAGATTCAGACCAACAATAGATAACCTCATAAAAGAAAATATTGAGAGAAATACTGTAGGTTCAATAGAAGGATCATTATATACTTCTGATAATTTTGATGGAACAAATATTCTAAAAGATATAAGAGTCCCAACAGTTGTTTTCTCAGGTCAACATGATAAAATTATAGATACATATCATTCTTATACAATGGCTAATATTTTGCCAAACTCTCAAAGATATGTCTTCAAGGGAGTCAACGCTTCACATACATTTATAATAGAAATGTTTGAGACATTTAATTCAATTTTCCTTAATGAAATTAAGGATATAGAAGATAATAATTTCAAAGGAAGCAATATAACAATATATGTTGAAAATGATTATGTAAGTGAAGAACCAGAAAATAAATTACTTGAAATTCATTTATAGTTATTTATAATAGATTTATAGTAATTTTAATTTTTTTATTGGTGAGGGTTTATGAAAAAAACACTAGTAATATTTTCATTATATATATTATTACATTTATTAAGTTGTTCAAAAACAAATGAGATAAACATATGTTTTATTTATCCACCTGTTGAATATATAAGTGAAGAAACTAAGAGAGGAATAATCCTGTTTTTAAAAGAATTCAATAAAAAATTTAAGAGTTATAATCTAGACATTAATCAAGTTGAAGTCAATCTTGATAAGGATATAATTAGAAAAACTTTTTTAGAAATTGAAGAAGAGAAAAAGCCACTTTTTTATATAATAACAAGCAGTTTTATATATGACAGTATAAAAGATGATGTAGTAAAAAACAATATTCCTGTTTTTGCACTTGCTGCAAAAGATGATATAAGAAATGAAATTTCACCAAATTCTACTGTATTTAACTATTTTATACCAACTCATGAAAGAGTAATAGCATACAAGAATTTATTAGAAAGTAAAAATCTAAAAAACATAGTTTTAGTATATCAAGAAGAACCTTTTGGTATCTATATGAAAGAGTTAATAAATAAAGAGATTAAAGATAAAGATATAAGCTATTATGCTGTAGATTTTACAAATGAAAAAATTAAAAAAAATATTAATAAAATAATACAAGACTTAATAAAATATCAGGTAATAATATTTTCTTTATACCCTGATAATGTAGAAACTATATTAAAAGAACTAAGAAAAATAGATTTTAGAGGAACTTTGATATTACCTTCATCATTCAACAATTATGAACTTATTCCTGAGAATAGTAAATCTTTTATAACAGGTCTTAAAATACATGATAAAAACTACCCAATTGGATTTAATTTAAATAAAGAGTATAAAAAAATGTTTGATAAGAACATATCATTATTCTCATCTCTTTCATACGACATATTAAAAATGACGATTACTTTTATTCACGATAAAAATATTAAAAACAGGAGTGATATAAAAAATCAATTCACAAAAAGTTTTACATATATAAGCGTCTTTGGTACAATTATTAAAAAAGAGGGCAATATAATTTCAATCCCTTTTAAAATGGCAACAATTAAAAATAAAGAGGTTTTATTTATTGAGGACTAAAATAAATGAAAAATACAATACTAAATAAGTTCAAGATTTTTCTAATTATATTTTTTGCTTTTATAGTACTATTTATAATTTTAATCTTAATTCATACAAGAGCATTTATAAAAAAAAATATAAAAGATACTTATTTTGACACAACAAAACATATATCATTATTTGTAGCAAACTCAATTAAAGACGAGATACTTTCAGTAATAAAGTTTATAGACTTATCCAAAATAAAAGAGTTTATAAAAATAGAAAATAGAGAATTAATAAAAGATAGTATTAAAAGCTTTATAAACTATAAAAAAAATATAGATAAAAACTTCTCAATACGTGATATAAGTGTAATAAAAGATAATAGAGTTATATATGGAAAACTAGAAAAAGAAGATAAGATCTTAAATGTTCCGATATATTTTCAGGATTACATCAAAAGAGATAAAGAATCTTACTATATTTCTGTCTTTATAAACAGAGACAATATAACATTTAAAGTTGATCTCTACTTCCTTGAGCTTCTAAAAACAAGTGAAATAGCAGTATTATCAGATTACTCATTACCAATATTATCTATCAACATATTTTATATGGATAAACTAATATATTCAAGTTTCCCATATAATGTAGGTACAGACTTAAAAGATTTTATAAATATAAATACTTCAAAACAAGTACTTATAGAAAACAATAAAAGAATATTCATATCAAACTACCAGGAAATATTTGACAACACAATGTTGTATTTTATAATTGAGTATGATTATGAAACAGTTATTGGATATTATGACAAATTATCATTTATATTTATATCAATAACCCTAATAATAATCTTGATTATTATAACAATTTCAAATAGTTTTTTAAAAAATGTTTTTGTAAATCCGCTAAAAATACTAAAAGAATCTTTAGAAAACATATGGGAAAATAAAAGCATTATAAAACTTGAAAAATATTCCTCAAAAAACGATGAGTTTGGTATACTTGCAAGAACATTTATAAACATGTTAAATGAAATAAAAACCAATTTTATTAAACTTGCTGAATCAAAAAAAATACTTGAAAACTCAAATAAAGAAAAAGATGATTTTATAGCTGTTCTTGCACACGAGATCAAAACCCCATTAAACGGCATTTTAGGTACAGCAGAAATAATTTTAACATATTATCAGGATTCCCTTACAAAAGAGTTATTAGAATCAATCAATATTATTAAAGAAAGTGCAACAAGACTCCTTAGAATAATAAATACAAGCCTTACTTTAAGTGAAATTGAGATAGGAGAAATAAAAATAGAAAACAATATAGTAGAGATCGATGAGATAATAAAATACTGCATTAATTTATTTAACTCATTAAAATACACATATAATAAAGACAAAATTGATTTTAGACTTGAAAAAAATAGTATTATAAATTATATAATAACAGATAAAGATAAAATAGTACAGGTATTAAACAATCTTATAAACAACGCAATAAAGTTTACAGAAGAGGGAACTGTTTCACTATCAATATACAATGATGATAATAAAATATATTTTAAAATCTCTGATACAGGTATCGGAATACCTGAAGATAAAATAAAAAATATATTCAAAAAGTTTTACCACGGACAAACATATCTTTCAAAATCAAAAGAAGGGCTTGGACTTGGCCTTTATATAGTAAAAAAATTAATTAAATCCATGGGCGGCGATATAGATGTTGAAAGCCAAGTTAACAGTGGCACAACATTTGTATTTCACTTGCCTTTAAGTATAGGCAATAAAGATAAAAAATATTCAAAAAAAGCGTTTGTAATAACAGGAAATGATGAAATAGATTTTAAGTATAGATTTTTTTTTGAAACAATCGGTTTTATATCACCAAGTCTCACAGAATCTGAGTTACTTGAAAAAATATTATATAATGAATCAGATATTGTCTTATTTAACATATGTACATTAAGTGGTCTTAAAATAGTTGAGAATATAGAAAAATTGAAGAAAATTTCCACAAATAAATTTATTACAATCCCCATCGTAACACTTAAGAATAATACAATACTTGTATTAAAAAACACTAGTTTTATTATAAACGATAAAGAATGTATTAATACAATAAAAGAAGAAATTGACAATTATGAAAATATAAATAAAGTATTAATTTTAGGTAATGAAGAAAACATATATAACATTAAAGAAATTTTATTGTCAAACGGCTTTTTAGTACATGCAACAGAATCTTTAGAAGATATAGAATCAGTTAAGCCAGACATTATTATTATAAAACTTATATCAGGCAATGATATACTCTACGCAATAAATTATATAGAAAAAAACAACCCATCAAATATTCCAATTATTGTTTCAATACCTATAAATGATTTTATGGCAAAAAAAGAGTGCAATAATGTCAATATTAAAGATACACTTGAAGGTTATTCTATAGGAGAATCAATTAATATAATAAAAACTATTTTAAAAGATAAACTTAAAATTGAAGTATAGAGAGGAAGTTTAAAATGAAAAACTTATTTTTAAAGTCTTTACTTGATCACTATCAATCAATGTCATTACTATTTGGTATGTGGGGGAATATTTTTCTTTCCAAATATTATGAAAACTTAGCTTTTGGTGTTAAAAAAATTTTAGATAATATAGAAAAAGAATAAAATTTTATCAAAAAAATTTTTATAAACACACCTTTAAACAGAAAGCAGAATATAAAAAAGCTATGAAATCAATTTAAAAATAAACTCGAAAAACTATTAAAATTAAAAAATATTTTATACATAAAGAAAAGTTAATAATAACTATTTAGAATAATTTAATTGCTATTTTTTTTACAATATATATCAAAATAGAAAACAGCAATGATGGTGTCATATTAAGCACTCTTATATTTTTTATTCCTATTAGTGTTATTCCAAGTCCTATTATAAGAAGTCCTCCCACTCCTGTAAGTATATTAAGCAAGTCATTTGTTATCATATTACCAAATAATTTAAAAAAAAGGGTTAAAGAACCCTGAAATATAAAAAGGGGAAGAACAGAAAATATAACTCCTATACCAAGAGAGGATGAAAGCCCTATACTTGCAAAACCATCAAGAATTGCTTTAGTTATTAATATCTTTGAACCCTGCCCAAGGCCCTCTTCCATAGTCCCAAGTATTGTCATAGAACCTATACAAAATAGCATGAACGAGGTAGTAATCCCTGATGAAAGCTTCTCATTCTTTATTTTAAACTTTAGTTTTGCCTTTTCTATATTATTGTTAATCCTAGTCTCAATATCTATATATTCCCCCAGTATGGTCCCAAAAATAATAGATAGAGCCATAATTATAATATCATTTCCAACTAGAGCCATCTTAATGCCTATAAAAAAAGTAAGTATACCAACACCTTGAAAAGATATCTCAATAACTCTTTTAGGTATATTTTTATAAACCAAAAGGCCAATACTGCCCCCAATACCAACTGTTATTACATTTATCAAACTACCTAAAAATAGCAATCTATCTCCTTTAATTAGAAGAATAAAGATTTTTGAATAAATTTTATAGTTTAAATTTAAACAAATAAAAAGGATTAAATATGAATATAATTGAAGAAAGCTTAAAGAGAATAATATTTCTTGATGGTGCAATGGGAACTATCTTACAAAAAAGAGGGTTACTCCCTGGTCAATTACCTGAAAAGTGGAATATTGACAAGCAAGAGGAGATAATAAAAATACACCTGGAATATATTGAAGCAGGTTCTGATATAATAAATACAAACACATTCGGAGGTAATTTTTTTAAATTAAAAGAGTATAACCTTGATGATAAGGTTGAAATTATAAATAAAAAAGGGATTGAAGCAGCACTTAAAGCAAGAGAAAAAGCAAAAAAAGAGGTATGGATTTCAGCTTCAATAGGCCCAACAGGCAAGTTTTTAAAACCAACAGGTGATATATCATTTGATCAGATGTACGAGGTATATTATCAGCAAGTCAAGGCTTGTAAAGATGCTGATATTATAAACTTTGAAACTGCAACAGATATAGCTGAATTAAGAATTGCTGTACTTGCTGCAAAAGATGCTGTTAAAAAACCCATAATAGCAAACCTTACTTTTACAGAAAATGGGAGAACTCTAACAGGACAGGATGTTATTACAGGATTTAACATACTTGAAGGACTTGGAGTTGACTTTGTTGGCACAAACTGCGGTATGGGGCCAGATGATATGGCCAAAATACTAAGTGGTGTAAACAATTTAATTGATGCAAAAATAGCAGTACAAGCCAATGCAGGAATTCCAAAACTAATAAATGGCCATACTGTATTTACATGTGCACCAGATGAATACGTAGATTACCTTGAACCAATAGTAAAATCTGGTGTTAATATTATTGGCGGGTGTTGTGGTACAACTCCTGAGTATATAAAAAAGATCATTTCTAGATATAAAGATTATGAACCTAAAAAAATAACAAATAGGAATATGATAAAGATTTCAAGTAGTACAAGCACTGTTATAATCTCAAAAAAAGATAAGTTTTGCAAAATAGGCGAAAAAGTAAACCCATCAGCACTAAAAAAAGTAGCTGATGATATAAGGATGAAGTCAACTAAAAATATAAAAGAGATTATAAAAGCTCAGGAAGAAGCAGGAGCAATGGCTCTTGATATAAACCTTGGTCTTGGTGGATCAAATGAAAAAGAGTCTTTTGAAAGAGTTATACCTGAAATTTCAAGTTTTACAAGACTGCCGCTTGTAATAGACACAACAGATAAAAAAGCACTTGAGGTTGCACTAAAATTATACCCGGGAAGAGCGTTGATAAACTCAATATCTGGAGAAAAGGAGAGAATGGAGTATATAATACCACTTATGAAAAGGTATGGTGCATACGCTATACTATTACCTCTTGATGAGAATGGTATTCCTGACACTGTTGAGAAAAGAATAAATATAATAAAAAACGTTTTAAATTATGCTGAAAAAAATGGAGTAAATAAAAATAGATTTATAGTTGATGTACTTGTAATGACTGTAAGTGCAGCACCTGATTTTATAAAACTTTCACTTGAAACAGCACATGAATCATACAAAAGATTTGGATTACATTCAATAGCAGGTCTTTCCAATGTATCTTTCGGTCTTCCTGCAAGGGGAGCAATAAACTCAACATTCTTATCAATGCTTATAGGCTATGGGCTTGATGCTGCAATAATAAATCCACAAGATAGTTTAATAAATGTTACAATAGATGCATCCAACCTACTTACTGGAAGAGATAAAAATGGCCTTGAGTACATAAAAAAATATCAAGGTATTAAGGACATATTTGAGGCTAAAAAAGAGAGTAGTAATATAGATACAAAATCAAAAATCGAGCTTAGAAATGATTCTGATATAAAAAACCTCTTATATAATAGTATTGTAAAAGGTGATAAAGATGAGGCAAATACTTTAATAAAAGAGATTATAAAAACATGTGAAGCCCAGGAAATAGTAAACAATATATTAATACCTGCAATAAATTATGTTGGGGAATTATATGAAAAAAAGATATACTTTCTCCCTCAACTTATATTAAGTGCAGATGCTATGAAGTCTGTAATGAGTTTCTTAGAACCATTATTATCAAAGTCATCATCAGAAAAAAAGGGGAAAATAGTTATTGCAACAGTAAAAGGTGATATCCACGATATTGGAAAAAACATTGTCTCAATAATGTTATCAAATTATGGTTTTGAGGTTATTGACCTTGGAAAAGATGTAGCAAAAGAGACAATACTTGAAACAGCTATAAAAGAAAATGTTGATATTATAGCTCTATCTGCACTAATGACAACAACAATGGTTGAGATGGAAAACTTTATAAACTATATGAAAGAAAAAAATGTAAACATACCTGTGATGGTTGGTGGTGCTGTTTTAAACGAAGAGTATGCTAAAAAAATAGGGGCCTACTACTCAAGGGATGGAGCTTCAGCAGTCAAAGTTGCAAACTTTATAATAGAAAACACTAAACACTAGAAGTTTTAATAAAAAGTCTATAAAATGATAAATCCTTTTGAATATCATCATTTACTGTTGATATTCTTATTTTATCTTTAAAACTTCTTGTAAGTGAAATTAATATTTGATAAAAAGATGAATCAGCACTTTCAAGTTCTCTTATATCTATCTTTATCTTATCCCACTTCTTTATATCTTCTATGTTATCTAAAAGAGTTTTATAAACATTTTTTATTTTATTTACCTTTATATCACCATAAAATTTAATAGTCCTTTTATCTTTTATTATCTCTATCATAGTATTTTATATCTTGGATATTTTCTAAAAACAAGGCTCTTGTAGTTATAAATCGGATAACCAAAAGAGGCTGATGAATATATTTTAAAGTTTTTATTGATTTTAAGAAACTTTCTTATTTTTTTATTAAATCTTGAGGCAATTACTGCCAATGCATTAATACAGCTTGATATACCAATCGATTCAGAAAAAAGAACCATATTATAAAGAGAGTAAACTGCATCATCGTAAGGCGTCGATGACTTTTTTTTATCAGCAGCTACAAATATAACTAATGGGGCATTATAAAATATTGGGTCTTTACCCTCATCATACATATCTATCATTCGTTTAAGGTCAAGGATAAGTTTTTTATCTTTAACTCTTTTGTCTACTATTGATAAAATTAATTTAATGAATCTATTACTAATAAGTGAATAAAATCTTTTATAAACATCCATTATATGTTTCACAAGTAATTTTATCTTTTCCTTATCTTTAACCACAATATAGAAAAGTTCCTGCTTATTTGAACCTGATGGTGCATAAGAACCTGCCTCAAGTATTTTTACTATTGTATCTTCACTAATCTCTTTTTCACGATAATGCCTGTGACTCCTTCTCTTTCTTAAGAAGCCTAAAATGTTTTCAGGTTCTATGTTAAAACTTTTTTTTATCGGTTCAAGAGCTCTCATATTCCCAGGTATTATTGCCTGAACAGGACATACAGCATAACAGTGGCCGCACTCTATACAATCATCACTATCAGGATTTATTGTAACCTTACCATCTTTTATATAGATCTTATCTCTTTTACATTGTAGTACACACAACTTACAATTTTCACACAAGTCTTCAATTATCATATAAGGTTTCACTAGTTAAACAATCCTTTCAAAAGTATGTTTTTTAATATGTGTTATAGCTTTTGTAGGACATACATCCTCACATTTACCACACGATATACATATATTATTATCGATAACAGCAAGGTTATTTTCAATCTTTATAGCGTTAACAGGACAGTTTTTCACACATAAGCCACAGGCAATACAACCTACCTGACATGATTGTCTTACCTCAAGTGCTTTAGCGTTAGAAAAACATGCAACCTGATAAACTTTTTTTTCCTCCTCATGAGGCAGCAATACTATTATCCCTTGTGGGCAGACCTGAACACAGAGCCCACAACCTTTACACTTTGTTGGATCTATTTTTATTAACATTTCAGCAGTCATAGATATAGCATCAAAAGGGCATGCTTTATAACAACTACCAAGCCCAAGACAACCATATTCACATACTTTATGACCACCAAACATTGTTTTTCCCTGCCAACAGTCAAGTATTCCATGATACTCAAACTTAAGATTTGCTTTTAAACTTGTTCCCTGACACTTTAAAAATGCAACTTTCTTTGTTAAATTATCAACAGAAACTCCTATTGTCTCAGCTATATATTTTACTGTTTCCTCATCAGCAACACTACAAAGGTTAACAGGAGCATCCCCTCTTGATATAGCAGAAGCATATCCTGAGCAACCAGGATAACCACATGCACCACAGTTTGCACCAGGCAAGAGAGATTCAATCTTTTTTGTTATTTCATCAACAGGAACAGCAAGTTTTTTATGTGAAAATATAAGAACATATGTAAATAGGAGCCCCAAAATTAACAGACTCAGTGTTGAATATAAAATTATATAATTATCCATATTTAAAACCTCTATTTATTTATTTTTACGAGGTTACTGAAACCTAAAAAAGCAAGTGACATTAGAGACGCAACAATAAAAGCAATAGGTACTCCCCTAAAAGACCTAGGAACATTGCCAAACTCAAGTTTCTCTCTTATACCAGCCATAAGTATAATAGCAAGTGTAAAACCCAAACCTGAACTAAAATCAAAAACCAATGCCTCAAGAAAATTATAATCATACAATATATTAAGTTGAGATACACCAAGTACAGCACAATTTGTTGTTATTAAAGGTAAAAATATTCCAAGTGAGTTATAAAGAAAAGGTACATATTTTTGTAGTAACATCTCAAGTAATTGGACTGTAGATGCTATCGTGAGAATAAAAACTATAGTATCAAGAAACTCTATTTTAAGAGGTTTCAATATAAAATTAAACTCAAGATATGATATAGCACCAGCTATTGTCATTACAAATGTAACTGCTATACCCATACCAAAAGATGCAGAAAGTCTTTTCGATACCCCAATAAATGGACAGAGACCAAGAAATCTTGATAATATAAAATTATTTACAAATATAGAGCTTATGAAAATGTAAAAATATATCATTTACATACCCTTTACTTTTCATATATAGAATATAAATTTAATATACTAAGTTATATTAAAAATTTAGTTTTAATAAAAAATTACAAGAAAATTTCAAAATTAAGATTATAAAAAAAATAATTTAAAAATAAATCAAAAAATTAGGTTCTTATTATATCTTTGTTTCTTTCAATAAACTCATCATACCAGTGTTTTATTAAAGAACTTGAACCTGTAAGACCTCTTTCTACAATATAAAATGCATCATCCCTTGTCTCTTTTATTATCTTTGTATCAGACAATATAGAAGTAAGTTTAAGCCCACTAAAACCTTTTTGTCTTGTACCTAAAAACTCCCCTACACCCCTTATCTTAAGGTCCTCTTCAGAAATTCTAAAACCATCATCAGTTTCACACATAATTTTCATTCTGGCTATAGAATCTTCATTAATTTTATCAGGTGTAACCAAAAAACAGTAACTTTGAATATTGCTCCTTCCAACTCTACCTCTTAACTGGTGTAATGTTGAAAGACCAAATCTATGAGCATTCTCTATTATTATAAAACTTGCTGATGGAATATCAATACCAACCTCAATAACTGTTGTTGAGACAAGAATATCAGCCTCTTTCTTTAATAGCTTTTTTACTGACTCATCCTTTTCCTCATCGCTCATTCTTCCATGTAATAAAACAAGTCTATAATCTTTGAAAACCTCCTTTTGTAGATAATCAAACATTGTAGTAACAGACTTAAGGTCAAGCTTTTCAGAGTCCTCAATCAATGGATAAATTATATAACCCTGGTTACCCTTTTTTATCTCCTCTTTAGCAGCATCAAACACTTTGTTTATTTTAGATTCAGTATACCATTTAGTTATTATCTTTTTTCTGTTAGCAGGTTTTTCATCTATTATAGATATGTCCATATCACCAAAAAAAGTAAGCCCTAATGTCCTGGGTATAGGTGTTGCTGTCATAACAAGTATATCAGGATTATAAGCTTTATTTATAAGTTTTGCCCTCTGAATAACCCCAAACTTGTGTTGTTCATCAATAACAATAAGACCAAGATTTTTATAAGATACATCATCTGAAAACAATGCGTGTGTGCCAACAATAATATCAATTTCACCTGATGATATCATTTTTAACATTAAAAGCCTTTCTGATGAAGAGAGAGAGCCTGTAAAAATACCAACCCTTATTTTAAAGTCTTTAACAAGTGAGGATATCTTTTCATAGTGTTGTTTTGCAAGAATATCAGTTGGGACCATTATAAGAGATTGATAACCATTTTCGTAAGCATACACCATAGCAAGTAGAGAAACAATAGTCTTACCAGATCCAACATCCCCCTGTAATAATCTATGCATACTATAACTGGAACTCATATCTTTCTTTATCTCATCAAACGCTTTAATCTGTGCACTGGTAAGTTTAAAGGGTAACTTATTTATAAACTCTTTTAAAATATTATCATGACTATAAATCCTATCTTTTTTTCTTACAAGTATACTTTTATTCAAAGCCATATTAAACTCAAGCTTAAGAGTTTCAGTATACTTAAACCTATATATAGCTCTATTTAATAGATCAAAAGTTGAAGGAAAATGGATATTATAAAAAGCATCTTTCCTTGAAATAAGGTGTCTTTTTTCAACCAGAAATTTAGGCAAGTTTTCTTTAAATCCATACTCCCTCTCAACTATATTTAAGGCATCATATATCCAATCTCTTAACATCTTTTGAGTTATTCCCTCTGTTAACGAATAAAAAGGTACTATTCTGCCATAATTTAAACTGTTATCATTAACCTCTTCAATAATAAACTGTGATGATTCGATCCTGTCAAACTGATACGAAAAAAAACCTACTATTACATACTCTTTTCCAATAGCAATTTTATTTTTTATATATGGATTAAAAGAGATAAGATAAGCAGTAGCTGAATTATCTTCTATCTTTATTTTTGTTATTTTTTTATTATTTTTTGTTAAAATATTTTCAAAATCAACGACTCTAGCTTTAATAACAACCTCATCCTGCATGAAAAAAGATTTAATAATCGGTGTAAACTCTCTAAAGTCCTTATATTTCTTAGGAAAAAAAGAAATAAGGTCCTGAATTGAAAATATATTTAGTCTTTCTAAAAGAGACTTTCTTTTTGTGCTTATACCTTTTATAAGTTCAAGTCTTAACATTAAAAACCCATTTTTTTATAAAAAATTTAAAATTAAAATTTTAAAAAAAAATTTATTATTTTTAAAAAACAATAATTTATAAAAAAATTATTTTGGGGGAAAAAATGAAAAAAATTATCTATCTAGGATTATCAATCGTATTTATACTATTAACTTCATGCAGTAAAAACTTATCTATGAGAGAGGCATCAACAAAAGATGTAGCAACAAACTTTTTAAAAGACCTATCAGAAGGTAATATTGAAAAAGCAAAATTATATATTTTGTCTCAATTAATAGAAAATGAAGATATAAAATCATTCTTATCTAAAAAACTAGAATCTTACGAATACATTGAAGAAATTGAACCTTTATCAGCAACTCAGCAAGTTAAAAATATTATTGAAAAAGACAAAAATAAAATAGCTGAAATAAAAGATAAATTAGAATCATACCAGAAAGGACTAAGCAAAGTTATAAATGAAGACATGCATATTATAAAAATTAATGAAAATGGTGAGGAAAAATATTATGCTTTATTTATATTTGCTTCACAGAACCTAAAAAGTATAACATCTATCCTGGATATTTCTGGCTTTGTTAAGTCAGTAGGAACAGAAAACATAAAAAATAAAATAGAATCAGCTGTCTTATAAAACATGCCTTATGTAAACAGTTTTGATAATACTAAAATATATTATGAAATAACAGGTGATGGGTTTCCTCTTGTACTTATAATAGGTCTTGGAGGAAACTCAAAAGCCTGGGCCTTTCAGGTCCCAGACTTTTCAAAAAAATATAAAATAATAACAATTGATAATAGAGGTGCTGGTCTATCTGACAAACCAGATGAATATTATTCAATGAAAATTTTCGCCAAAGACATAAAAGCAGTACTTGATAATGAAAATATTAAAAACTCATATTTTCTTGGTCTTTCTATGGGGGGACTTATATTACAGGAGTTTTATCACTCCTATCCTGAGTACGTTAAAGCAATGATTTTAGGTTGTACAGGGCCTGGTGACCCTGGATTAATAAAACAGAATCCAAAAGTAAAAGAGGTACTCTTCTCAATAGAAGAAAAAAATTATGATAATCTCATAAAAGAAAGAATTAAATTATTTTACCATCCATCATATTTAGAAAAAAATTCAGGTATTATTGAAAAAATAGTTGAACTTAGTAAGCTACAACCAATATATGCATACAAAAGACAGTTAGAAGCATGCATATTAAAAGAAGATGAATTAAATGCACCAAGACTTAAAAACATAAAAGTACCAGTACTTGTAATTCACGGTGATGAAGACATGGTATGGGATATAGAAAACGCATATTATCTTCACAAGAACATACCAAATTCTAAAATAGAAATAATAAAAAATTCTGGGCATATGTTTTTTATAGAAAAATATGAAGAGTTTAACAAAAAAGTTTTGAGTTTTTTAGATTTTATCGATAATTTAAATTTGTAAAAATTAAGAATAATTGGTATAACAGGCAAAAAAATGAAAGAAAGCTTATTAAAACTAAATGAAAAGTTAAAAATTAAAGACTACACACTTATTGAACTTTCTGGTGAGTTTGACCTTAATGAAGTTGAAAATTTTAACTCCTTTTTTGAAAAAACAAAAAAAAATACTAACAAAATAATATTAGACTTATCAAAATTGGAATATCTTGACTCATCAGGAACAGGGTGTTTTGTAAGATTACATAATGAAATACAAGCTATGAATGGAGACTTAATAATATACAATCCATCAGATTTTATAAAAGACCTTTTTTCTATATCAAGACTTGATTCTTTCTTGAAGATTATAAATACTAAAGAAGAACTTGATAAAAATCTATAAAGGATATTTCAAAAGATGTTTAAAAAAATATTAGGTATACTGTCTATTATATTTATTATAATATCTTGTGGTAGCCAGAAAATAGTTATAAAAAAAAGTGGAGTATCATACAAAACAAAAGAAGAATTTGTAATTACATATAAAGATATTAGAAACTGGTATGATAAAAAAGAGTTTGAGAAAATATTTGATAATTTAAAGAATATGGAAGAAAACAATGATAATTTCTTAGATTATCTTTTAATAGAGTCTGCTTATAACCTTGATAAAATAAATGAAATTGAACCAATATTTATTAAAAATAACAAAACAACCTTTTTTAAAGGAATTATCTCATTCTTAAATAGAGAGTATGATAAAACAATAATTTATCTAAAAAATAATGCTAAAAAAGATCCTGTAATAGCATATTTTGTCGGGAATGCATACTTTTATCTTAAAGATTATCCCCTTGCTATTGGATATCTTATGCTAGCAAGAGAATGGGATATGCCATGGGTCTATTTTACTCTGGCAAATCTTTATATAGCAAAAAATGAAAACAAAAAAGCTTACGATTACATAAAAGAAGCTGAAAAAGCATGTTATGACTTTGAAGAAAATATGTTGTTTGATATAAAAATAAAAACAATAGAAATACTATTAATTGAAGAAAAGTATAATGATGCTCTCACATTTGCTTTAAATCTTTACAAAAGAAATCCTGAAAAAACAATAATATATGCAGACCCTGGGCAAATATATTTATTACAGAACAATCAGGAAAAAGCACTTGAGTTCTGGAAAGATGCAATAAATAACAATGAAATACGCGAAGGATTAAAAAACTTATTAAGAGAAAAAATAAGTCTTATAGAAAAATAGATGAAAAGAATAGAAGAATTAAGAGAAAAAATAGATGAAATAGATAATAAAATAATAGAACTCTTAGATAAAAGAGCATTCTATGCAAAAGAGATAGGTAAAATAAAAAAAGAGCTTAATTTACCTATCTATTCACCTGAAAGAGAGATCTCTATATTCAAAAGAATAGAAGAAATAACAAAAAATAACAAAAATATGCCAACAAATGTAATAAAACAGATATATAAAGAGATAATATCATATACAAGAGCACTCGAAAAGTCAATTAAGGTAGGTTTCTTAGGCCCTGAAGCATCATACACACACCAGGCAGCTATAGAAAACTTTGGAACTTCTGTAGAACATATAAGTTTTTCTACAATAGATGATATTTTTAAGAGTGTATATGAGGGGAAAATAGAGTACGGTGTTGTACCTATAGAAAACTCATATAATGGTGTTGTATTCAGAACAATGGACATGTTAATAGAGTTTGATGTATACATTATAGGAGAAATTTATCTTAGAATAAAACACTGCCTTTTAAGTAAGTGCAAAAACATAAAAGAAATAAAAAAACTTTATGCTCATAGCCAGAGTATAGAACAGTGTAAAATATTCATAAACAAGAATATACCAAATGTAATAATAGAAGAAACAAGTAGTAATTCAGCTGCTGTATTAAAAGCACTTAATGATGAAGAGTCAGCTGCAATAGCAAGTAGTATAGCAAGTCAGGTGTATGACATAAATATTTTAGAATTTGGAATAGAAGATAGCTCTGATAATACTACAAGATTCATTATAATCGGTAAAGAATCTATTCAAGTAAAAGAAGAAAAATCAAAAACATCAATAATTATTTCAGTAATAAACAAACCCGGGATACTATTTTCAATACTCAAAGAGTTTGCAGACAGGTCAATCAATCTTACAAAAATAGAATCAAGACCATCCAAAAAAAAAGCATGGGACTATATTTTCTTTATAGACTTTGAAGGAAACATAAGAGATGAAAAAATAAAGGAAGTAATATCAAAAATTAAAGAAAAAACAGTATTTACAAAAATATTGGGTTCATATCCATTAGGCGGAATATTCTAAAAAAATCATAAGTAAAAGGGTTAATAAGTAATGAATATATTGATAATAAATTATGAATACCCTCCCTTGGGTGGTGGGGGTGGTGTTGCAACCAAAAAACTTGCAGAAGAATGGGCAAAAGAACATAATGTTGATGTTGTAACAACGCATTTTAATGGACTTAAAGAGTTTGAGAACATAAACGGTGTAAATATATATAGAGTAAAGGTTATAGGAAGAAATAGTCTTGATGCTGCATCATTAATCTCTCTCCTCTCATTTGTTTATCCAGCTAAAAAAAAGATAAAAAAACTATCAAAAGAAAAAAAATATGATGTTATAAACACACATTTTGCTGTACCATCAGGTCCAGTAGGTGTATGGGCTCAGAATTACCTTAATATTCCAAACATATTGTCGCTACATGGTGGTGACATATATGATCCTACAAAAAAACTCTCACCTCATAAGTTTTTACCTTTAAAATTTTATGTAAAAAAAATTTTAGAAAAATCAAATAAAATTGTATCCCAGTCTAATAATACATCTGATAATACTAAAAACATATACAGGATTAAAAAAAATATTAAAATAATACCATTGGGTTTTAACCCTGTTCCTATAAATCAAATATCACGAGAAGAACTTGGTTTAAAAAGAGAGGATTTTTATATAATCTCAATAGGAAGAATAGTAGAAAGAAAAGGATTTATATATCTTATAAAAGCTTTGCAATACCTACCGGAAAAAATAAAACTGATAATAATAGGTGATGGGCCTCAAAAAAAAGTACTGGAAGAAACAATAGATAAACTTAAACTAAAAGATAGAGTAATATTTAAAGGAAGGGTAAGTGAAGATATCAAATTCGCATTACTCAAAAACTCTGACCTTTATGTTTTATCATCAATACATGAAGGTTATGGTATTGTGCTTCAAGAAGCAATGTATGCAGGACTCCCAATTGTATCAACAAATATAGGGGGACAAACAGACTTTTTAAAAGATGGTCAAAACGCTCTACTTGTTCCTATAAAAGATTATTTAGCAATAGCAGACTCTGTAAAAAAAATATATGAAGATAAAGAACTTGCTATAAAAATGAGAAAAAATAATCAAGAAGAAATAAAAAAGTATTATATAGAAAAAATAGCAGAAGAATACATAAAAGTATTTAAAGAAGCAATACTTGAGTTTAAAAATAAAACCTACTCTTTATAATCAAAAGGAATTATTAAAGTAAAAACAGAACCCTCACCTACCTTACTTTTAACATCAATCTTACATTTTATAGCATCAGCAAGGTATTTTGTTATAAAAAGCCCAAGACCAGTACTCCTTTCTTTACCTGTAGGTTTACTAAATACTTTTGAATATGGGATAAATAATTTATCAATCTTATCTTCAGGAATACCCTGCCCCTCGTCTTTTATAGATATATACACAAAATAATCATCATTCTCTACTTTAACATATATATTCTTACCTTCAGGAGTATATTTTATAGCATTTGATAATATATTACTAAATATTTGATAGAGTTTATATTTATCACTTTTTACAATTAATTTATTAGAAGTCTTATTAAAAACAATATTAAGTTTCTTAAAATCTAATAAAGCAGAATTTGCTATTATAATGTTTTCAACAAGATCTATTACATTAAAACTATCAATAAATATCTTTACATTACCACTTTGAATAGATGAAAAATCAAGAATATTATCAAGTAAAAGTGTAGTATTTATAGCAGTATTAAATATTATTTTTAAACCTAGTTCAACATCTTTATCAATCTTATTTTTTTTCAGATTAAGTATATATTCAGCATAATTCTGAATAATATTTATACTGTTTTTAAGTTCATGTGATATTATTCCAAGAACCCTATCCTTCATAAAATTAAGGCTCATAAGTTTTTTTGATTGATCTGTAAAAAGTTCTATAACTTTCTTTAATAATTCAGACTTTTTCTGATATGAATATATATTAGCTTTATTTTCAAGATAATTTTTAATTATCTCATTTACATAGTTATCCTCTTTTTTTCTACTTACAAAAAAATCATGCAAATTCATAACACTTACCTTTCTATTTATTTAAAGTTTATATTAAGAGAATATTTCTATAAGAGTATTCAGTATTTTCAAGTATATTTAAAATATTATCTATTCTATCAGCACCATATATAACACCACCATGCTGAGAAGCTATTATACTTATGTCAAGACTTTTTACAGTATTTATAACAGGTTTAAATATATCTAATGAAGAGACTATGGACTTATGCCATAAAATGTAGTTCTCAATACCTACACTATTTGAAAATATATCTCTACTATTATTACCAATCCACCCAAAAAGGTCACTTGAAAAAAGTATTTTATAATCTTTAATGTAGGTCATAAAAGATGATGGTGAATGTAAAAATGGGGTCGGTATAAACTCAATTTCAACACCACCAATTTTAAATTTGTTCAATTTACTTATGTTAAGTATTGGATTTTCAATACCATAATTTTTTATAAAAAGCTCACTATAATTATTATTAACAATTATTTTTACAGTAGGTATCATCTCCTCCAGAAAGTGAGTCATCCCACATATATCAGGGTCTTCATGATGAAGAACAATATATTTTATAGAATTAAGGTCAGTAATATTAAGTATTTTTTGAGTTACAACACTAAAATCATTAACTCCACCCGGATCAAAAATAATAAACTCATCACCAAAACCAACAAGATATGGATTAGCATGTAAAGGGATTGAGTTATGATTACCAACCCAGTAGACATTATCTATAATTTCAACATAAGACTCATAATTAACTTTATACATAAAAACTCCTTAAAAGACTTATAGTTTAATTATAATTAAAATGATGTAGGGCACTCTATAAAAAGAGTTTCTAATCCAAATTCTTTTTCTAAAATTTTTTTAAGTTCTAGAATCCCAAATTTTTCAGAATCATAATGCCCCAAAGCTATAACATTAACAGCAGTATCCAATATTCTATTATAACTTGAATGTTCGATCTCCCCAGTAACAAAAAGGTCAATATCTTTCTTTATAAACTCCTCCAGTATATCAGAACCACCTTTGCCAGAAACAACAGCAACACTCTTTATTCTCCTATCATTGTTTATAAAAGGACGAGGACTTGAAGATAAAGATAGAGTTTTAGCAATAATATTATTATCATCAGTATAACCTAAATACCCTATGTTGATTCCATGATAATTTCCAAACTCCTCTATGTTATAAAGTCCCAATAATTTTGAAATAGTATAATTATTGCCTACCTCTCTGTTAAGGTCCAAAGGCAAATGGATAGCATAAAGAGCAAGATTATTTTTTATCATCAATTCAAATTTTTTAAAATCGGCTCCTGTTATAGGAAATACTTTTCCCCAAAATATGCCATGATGAACTATTAAAAGATCTGCCTTATTTTCTACTGCTTTTTCTATAACCTTTATATTTGAATCCACACTAAAAGCAATCTTTTTTATATCACTATTATAATCACCAACCTGAAGCCCATTTATAGATATATCTGGGATCTTATCAATCAACAGTTTATTTTTTAAGAACTCATCAATTAATTTAAGTTTCATAAAAAACCTTTAAAAATATTTTTAATCTACTATTTTTTTAAATATATCCATCGGTAAAGGAACAAAAATTACAGAGTTTTTTTCACTTGCAGCCTCTCTTATAGTTTGTAAAAATCTTAATTGTAATGCCACAGGATTTTTAGATATTATATCTGCTGCTTCGGATAACTTTTGAGATGCTTGGAACTCACCCTCAGCACTTATTATCTTTGCTCTCCTTTCTCTCTCTGCCTCTGCCTGTGATGCAATAGCTTTTTGCATACCCTGTGGTATCTGTACATCCTTTATCTCAACAATAGAAACTTTTATTCCCCATGGTTCTGTTTGCTCATCTATTATTTTTTGAAGTTTAAAGTTTATCTCTTCCCTCTTAGCTAGAATATCATCAAGTTCAAGCTGACCACAGACACTCCTTAGAGTTGTTTGAGATATCTGAGATGTTGCCTCATAGTAGTCTTTAACATTTATAACAGCCTTCTCTGGTTGAACAACTCTAAAATAACAGACCGCATTAACTTTTACCGGTATATTATCCCTTGTTATAACCTCTTGAATGGGCACATCAAGTGTTACTGTCCTTAAGTCAACCCTCTGTACTCTATCTACACCCGGAATAACAAATATAAGCCCTGGGCCTTTTGTTTTATAATACCTTCCTAATCTAAAAACAACAGCTCTAACATACTCTGGGACTATTTTAATAGTATTAGATATAATCAATATAGCAAAAACAGAAATAACCAAAATAAGTTGAATATCCATAAATTCCCCCTGATTATTTTAATAAATAATGATAAAGTTAATAAATAAAAAGTAAGAATATAAATATAAATAAAAAAACTAACTTAAAAGATTTTTTCTTATCTTAATTATAAACTCATTAAGTTCAATAATATGCTTAATATTCTTTTCAAACTCAGGTCCCACTTCCATAAACTCAATACCTGTTAAAAAACCATATTCTTCTTCCATTTTTCTAACCCAAACTATTTTTGACTCTATTATAATATCCTCAAGGACATCTGATGGAATATGTGCATTAAATTTTATTATATCCCCGACCTTGCCGATAGGATCTGCTGAAATAAGCTTCATTCCTCCTTTACTTACATCAGCAACATATACAAGCTTATTGCCAACAGTTCCAACAAAAAAACACTCCTCTCTTGTATATCTTCTCTTATCTTCTGGCATTTTAAAAACCTCAATCTATAAATTTGTTTCTTATGTTTAATAAGAAATTATTTATCTCCCATATATGTTTAAAGTTATTATCAAATTCAATACTATCATCGATAAACTCTAAACCAACATAGAACCCATAACCATTTTCTATCTCTCTTACCCAAACAATCTTACTCTTTATCAGTATATGACTGTCAAGCTTGTCATTAAAAAGATGTGTATCAAGTATAACTCTATCACCCGGAGCACCAATATTTTCAGCAGACAGCAACTTTACACCACCTCTACTTATATCTTCAATATAAACTAACTTTTTATTAACCAGACCAACAAGAAAAGATTTTTCTCTTTTATATCTTCTCCTCTCTTCATAAGCCTCTAGTACTTGATCCATTCATAATCCCCTTTTAATTCAATAAAAATATTTTAAAAACTTTAAATTACAAATTTAATCATAAATTTTTATTCTGTCCAATAGCCTTATCCCAAAATATATCAGGCAAAACATCATAGTGTGAAAACTCCATTTCAAAATTACTTTTTCCCTTACTTATCGATTTTAAGTCAATAGCATAAGTTAACATATCTTTTAAAGGAACGTATGCTTCTATAATCTGTACAGAATTTTTATCTTCATTATCACCCTTTGCCTGTCTTATTTCAAGGACTTTACCATGCCTTGAATTAAGATCATTCAATATATCACCAGTAATGCTATTCTCAGTCATTATTTTAACTCTCATTATAGGTTCTATAATAATATTTTTTGCTGTTTTTAATCCCTCCTTGAGTGCATGCCATGCAGCAATTTTAAAAGCAAGTTCACTCGAATCAACAGGGTGGAATGAACCATCAACAAGTATAACCCTTATATCTGTTACAGGATACCCTGCTATAACACCCTCCTCCATAGCCTCTCTTATACCTTTTTCAACACCAGGTATGTACTGTTTTGGTATATGCCCTCCAAATATTTTATCAACAAACTCAAAACCTTTGCCTCTTGCTAAAGGTTCAACCTCAATAAATACTTCGCCATACTGGCCCCTACCACCACTCTGTTTTTTATGTTTATAGTGAGATTTGAAAGGTAATTTTATAGTCTCCTTATAAGGGACCTTAGGAAGAGCTGTCTTAACATTAGTTTTAAGTTTAGTTGATATCTTATCAACAATAAGGTTAAGGTGAAGCTCCCCCATACCTTTTAATAAATGCTCTTTTGTTGTAGGGTCATATTCTAATTTGAAAGTAGGGTCCTCTTCATGATATTTACTAATCTCCTCAATAAACTTTTCTTCAATGTTTTTATCATCAACTTTAAAAGATAGGAAATATATTGGATTTAGAACTTTAAGTGGTTGTAAAATTATAGGATTCTTAGGATCACAAACAGTATTCCCGGTATGCATATTCTCTGATTTTACAATAACACCTATATCACCTGCAACTATCTCCTCAACCTCATCAAGTTTCTCACCAACAGCTGAATATATATGAATAACTTTTTCTTCCACATAATTATTCTTATCTTTAACAACAAGTATAGTATCACCTGGCTTAATTTTTCCAGACTCAACTTTAATATAATTTATTCTTCCAGTATATGGGTCTATTCTTGTTTTAAAAACAAATCCACAGAAAGGTTGGCTATCTTTACACTCTCTTACTTCAATATCATTTTCATTTTTAAGTGATGAACCCATAACCTCGCCTATAAAATAAGGATCAGGCATCTCATCTTTTAATATTTCAAGCAAGCTATATATACCAATAACTTTCTGGGCAGAACCACAGACAATTGAAACTATTTTAAAAGTTTTTATACACTTGCTTAATCCCTCTCTAATATCATTTTCAGTAAAATCACTACCTTCAAGATATTTTTCCTCAAGTTCAGCACTTGTCTCAGCAACTACACTAACAAGTTTATCATAATATTCTTTAAAAATCTCTTCATATTCTTTTGGTATCTCTGATTCTTCAACCTTAAATCCATTCTTAACATAATATGCTTTTTTCTTTATAAGATTTATAACACCTTTAAAATCCTTACCTTTGCCAATAGGTATTTCAAGAGGAACAACAGGTACATGAAACCTATCTTCCATCTCTTTTGCAACTTTAAAAAAGTCTGCCTCCTCTTTATCCATCTTATTTATAAAAACAATCCTTGGTATATTATATTCATTAGCATATTCCCATACCTTTTCTGTTTCAATCTGTATACCAAACTCAGCATCAGCAAGTATTATAACAGACTCAACAGCTCTTAATGCAGCAAAAACATCTCCTACAAAGTCAGAAATTCCTGGTGTATCTATAATATTAATTTTAATATTTGAATATTCAAAAGAAACAATAGAACTATGTATTGAAAAACCCTTTTTTTTCTCCTCATCATCAAAGTCACAAATCTTGCCCCTTTCAGCCTCACTTATAACACCTGTATAAAGTAATAAAGCCTCAACAAGTGAAGTTTTCCCTGTATTATTATGCCCTACCACAGCAACATTTCTTACTTCTATTGTAGGATGTTTTTTCATATTACCCCCTAATAATAACAAATACTTTTAGAAATAAAGTAAAATATTTTTATATATTTTTGTCAAGTATAAAATAATTAGTAAATTTTTAGATATTAACCTTCTAAAAGGAAAAAAAATGAACTATTTTATAGAGGGAAGAGAAGAAATAAAAAGTATAATATCTTATAATAACACACTGGAAGGAGAACTTGAGTTTAAAAAATCAATAAAAATAAATGGTACATTTAGGGGAACAATAAAAGGAGAAGGGCTATTATTTATAGATAAAGATGGTAACGTAAATGCTGATATTGTGGCAAATGAAATAATAATTGCAGGTAAGTTCAACGGTTCAATAATAGCAAAAAGCAAGGTTGAGATTGATGAGACAGCAGAAGTAAGGGGGAGTATTGATACATATAAATTAAAAGTTGCAGACGGTGCTACACTGGAGGCAACATGTAATATGTATTCTCAGGAAGATTTAATAAAAAAAATAAAAGAAAAATATAATATGGAGTTTTCAGGTAGAACAAACAATAGTCAAATCCAAGAAAACAAAAAAGAAATTATCTCTAATAATATGAAAGAAGATAATAATAAGCCTAAAAACAGAAAAAACAAGAATTAGAGATAATAAAAATTCTTTAACCAAAATTTTTTAATAAAAAATTTATTTTTCCTTTAAGTTTCTCTTATAAATTATAAATTATTACGCAATTTTTAAAACTAAATTATTACTTATTATAAAGAAAAGAAAAACCTTCTGGAATATAAATACAGATTAATTATCTCTTACTATTAAAAAAAAGAATTACTTGAACATAAGAGTATAAATCAGAATCTATTAATCTACTAACTAATCATAGTTAACATAAAAGATAAATAAAAGTAGAAACTTACCTTTTTTAAAATATTATTTTCGTTACTAAAATTAATTTTAAACATTAATGTTGATAAATTAAAAATATTATTATTTGTTTTCTTCAGTTGTATCAGTAGGATACCTTGATATAAGTCTTATTATTGTTGATGCCTTTTCTTTGTCCATTATAGACAATAAGTAATCTGTAATAGACTTTTTACCTCTCTCTACAGCTATATTATCCATCTCCTTTATAACATCAACAGCAAGAACAGGATCCATCTTTTCTAACAAAGCAACCCCATCCTTAGGTGGCATATTACCTATTTTTAAAGCGAGGTCTCTTACATTCTTTTTTCTATCCTCATAATTTTTCTTTATCTCTTCCTGTTTTTTTTGCATGCTTTTAGCTATTTCAATCTCTTTTTCAGCCTCTTTTAATTTTTCAGTTAATAACTCTTCTTTCTTCTTTAACTCATTCATCTTTTCAATATATGATTGTTCCTTTGCATTAAGTACTTCCCACTGTTTTTTAAGCATCTCTTTTTCCAATAAAAATGGGTCCTCTATAAACTCTTGGGTTTTTTCAGCTTTTTTTGATATAATGCCTGAAAAAGATATTATATTATAATGATTCAGTACAAATAAAAGAATAAGTACAAGAACAATATTAAGAAATACAAGAGGTACTACTTTCTGTCTTTGAACAGACTTCATTTTTTATCTTCTACCCTGTTTTTTTTAAGAAGGTCAGCTATCTTTTTAAAAGTTGACTCTGATTTTTTTGATTTTGTTGCTTCTATATTAGCTTTCTTTATCTCTTCATAAACCTCTTTCCTATGTACTGCTATATGTTTGGGGGCCTGAATACCCAATTTTATCTGGTCCCCCTTAACCTCAATAACCTTTATCTCTATATCATCACCTATCATTATGCTCTGATTAGGTTTCCTAGCCAGTACTAACACCTAATGCCTCTCTTATCTCTTTGTTATTTTCTATCTCCGATAATATATCGTGTTTTGTAGAATATTCCTCGTTTAATGCAAGAGCCTGTTTTCCTATTTTCTCTTTAAGATTTATTATTATTGGTCCCAATAAGTTTGCTGTCATGGAGTTTTCATTTATTGTAACTATTGTAAATACAGCAAGATTCTTTTCAGCATCCTCTTCACTCAATATTTTTATATATTTTAAGTCCTCTTCTCTAACATTCAAAACATAATCTTTTTTGAATAGATAAGGATTTATTATAATAAAAGCTATCTCAGGTCTTTCCTCTGACTGAAGTAAGTGAAAAACATTATCATTATCCATTTTAAGTATATAAAAATTCCTCAAATTTTCAAAAGCATAAATACCCTCGGGAAAAAATATTCTTTCATTCTCATCAACTGCTATCTTCCCATCTGGGGTATCAATATATTTTTCCATAAACCACTCCTTATAATAATTTAATAAAATTTTTTTATAAAAAATAAATTTTTATTTACTATCTTAAATAATCCAAAAGTGTTTTGGGCAATATTTTAGCACCAATCTGTAGAGCTGCATTATATTCTGTTTCTATATTTTTAAGGTCAGTTATTGCCTCTGCCATATCAAGCCCATTTATTCTATTAATAATATCTTTAGCATACATATCTTGAGCAGAAAGCCTGTTTTCAGTATCTTCAACTCTTCTTTGGATTGCCCCTATATAAGCAATATTATCAAGTACTGAACTTATAGATTGATCTATGCCACCTATACTTCTATTAACCCCATTTATATCATTCTTATATAAAGAATTCCTTAACCCTATAAGAACATCAAAAATAGTTTCACCGTAAACACTGGCAGAAGGTGCATAGTTATATGGTGGTCTTGCTACACTGCTTGATAAAACACCAAGGTCCTGAAGTACAGTACCACCACCAATGTCTTCAAGATACATCTGATGAGGAACAGTTGTCCTTAATATTAACAAGTTCTGACCTGTTGTATTATCTACCTCAGCCCTTACATTAAGGTTTGCCCCATTTATCTTCTGAACTATTGAGTTTATATTATCGCCCTGCTTAATCTGTATTTCAACTCCATCTATTCTTATAACCTGGTCCCTAGTTGCTATATAACCAGTACCTGGAGTATTTGATGTTATAACCTGGTTTGTTGCCCAGAACACATTGCTACCAGGAATATTACTTGCTATATACTCGCCTCTTCCAACCTCAAAATATTTACTATAAATATCGCCCTGATACTCTACTTTTGATATGCTCTCCTTTCCATATATTATATTACCTGTTGCAGGGTCGATAACCTTGGAGATTGTAACCTTAAAAGCTTCTTCATCTGTTATAGTGCCACCAAATAAAGACTCTCCTTTATATTTAGTGTTTGCTATTTGAACAACCTCCTCCAGTATCTGGTCTATCTCAACACCTATCTTCTTTCTATCTTCTGCAGTTAAAACACCATTTGCAGCCTGAACTGATAACTCTTTTGCTCTCTTTAATAGTTCATTTATATCCCTTAATTTTGCATCTGTAAGATCTATCCTACCTTTAGAAAGGTCAATACCTCTTTTATATCTCTCTATATCTGATAACCTGGATCTCTGAAACATATATTCTGTTGTCCCTACAGGATCATCACTTGGCAACAATATATTTCTTTGAGAACCTATTTTTTTTTGTATATCAGACATCTGGTTTTCATGTCTGTTTATATTAAAAAGAAAATTATTTGAGATAAGATTGTTTGAAACTCTATACATTTTTTAACTCCTTTATCTTCCAAGTTTCATTATTATATCAAGCATAGTATCCATAGTCTGTATTATTTTTGCTGATGCTTGATATCCTTGTTGAAACTTTATTAAGTTAACAAGTTCTTCATCTATATTTACACCAGAAACCTCTTCCCTCATATTTTTAAGTCCTGTAAACAGAACATTCTCTTTGTCATAGTTTAATTTATCTGACTTTGCAACCTCACCAATATGAGCTACTATACTATCAAAATATGGCCTGAAACTCGTTACATTCTTATCTATAAAAATCGGCATTGTATCTGCTTTAGCTTGTATATCAAGGCTCGATTTATCATTTTCTGAAGTAAGTAATGCAACTATTCTTAGAGCATTAAGCCCATCTCCCTTGCCATTAGCAATATCATTTTTATTATCACCATCTATATCTTTCCCTCTTCTTGCTGCTATGTTCATAGGATTTGTTAGAATTGCCTCATCAAGTGTTGCCCATGTACTTACATTTTTTTGGTAAGCTACATTAAACTCACCTGCTAATTTATCAGCCTCATTTATCCTTCTATAATCAAAAGCACCAGCAGGGCCCGATTGTTTTAGTATACCTGTAAAACTTGTTAAAAATACTCCACTATCTTCAAGGTGTCTTATTACTGAATCTGGAAAATCTTTTGATTGAGAATATAATCCCTTTAAAACAAGTCTTCCATCTACATCAATATGAGCTGTTATCCTTGCCCCTGATGAGTTTATCCTGTTTATCACTGCCCTTACTGTATCTGTATCTTTATAGGATATTATAACATCTTTCCCAGTATCATCAGGCCCAAGATTAATAAACCCACTCTCGCCAATTACATCATCAAGTTTAACTTTTTGAGTACCAGAAATCTTGAATATATATGTTGAATCATACTGACCATCCTTATTAACATCATAATTACCGTTAACATCTGTTGTTATTGTTTTTACGCCAAAAAAGTTTAAACCAGTATTAGGAGATATACCAAACCCGCTCCTGTGTATATCATTTACAGAGTCTATCATTTGAATAAGAAAATTATCAAGTTTTTTCATAGTATTCAATATATCATTATCTCTTATCTGTAATAAAGCAGAAAGTTCACCACTCTTTACCTTCACCTCTTCACCATACTCCCATAAAACTCTTGCCATACCATCATTAGAAGGTTCATCAGCAACCTCAAGTTTAGTAACCTTAATACCTTGAACAAGCACCTTCGAGTCAAGATAAACCATTATTTCATTATTCTCTGACCTGACAACATTAACATTAACAATACTTGAAAGTTTCTCTATTAACGCATCTCTTTTATCTAAAAGATCATTCGGGTTATCACCTAAAGCCTGGATTTTTACAATCTCGACATTAAGGTCTCTTATTTTTTCAGCTAAAGAGTTTATTTCATTCACTTTATCTCTTACAAGATTATCAATATGTACCCTTGTCTTTGAAAGATTCTCATAATGGTCTCTTATATATCCTAACATATTTTGAGAAGACGCTATAAGTGCGTTCCTCGAAGAAGGATCATCAGGTAAAAGTGCAACATCATTCCATGACTTTACAAAGTCATCAAACTTCTCTTTTAATGATGGGCCATTTGGTTCATTTATTATATGCTCTATCTGTTTCATGAAAAAGTCTCTTGTCTTATAAAATGCAAGATTTGAAGACTCCTCAAGTATTCTTGAATCAATAAACTCATCCCTGACCCTTGCAATAGAAGTAACCCTGCCTCCCTGACCTATTTGACCAGTACTATTTTCTCTGTTAAAAGATGGATTATATAGTGGTGGAAGTGTGCTTACATCAACTTTTTGCCTGCTGTAGGCTTCATTAGCTGAGTTGGCCAGGTTATGCGAGATTACATTAAGCCCAGTCTGGTGAGTGAGTACTCCCCTCTTTCCTATCTCTATTCCTAAAAAAGAACTCATCAAGCCCTCCTTGGCTTATATTATTTTGTTTATCAAAATTGAAAAATTATTTCTGTCTTTTGCAGTATAGTCAATATCACTCATATCAAGATCATTACCTTTAAGTGTTATATCTATAACTTCAAGTGAAGCTTTTATAAGTTCGTTATTCAAATTACTGTAATATTTTATTTCTTCAACCTCTTTTTTAAGCTTTTCATAGAGAGACTGAAAACTATTTTTCAAACTTTCATTTTCTATAATTGATATTATATCTTTAAGCTTTATATCATTATTATCTTTTCTCATATTTTTTTCTTCTTTTATCTCATTTATTATCCTTACTCTATTGTTTTCCAACTTCTGGTTTTCCTCTATCAGTTTTGATAGTTCATCATTTATTTCAGATAAATCAAAAAGTTTACCTTTAACCAAAAAACTGTTCTTCATTTTTTCAGTTTCATTTATCAACTCAATTACCTTAAGCTCTCTTTGAAGTATTATATAAAGCTCTTTTATCTTACTTTCCATATGTCACCTCTTCAAAGTCCTTTTAATTAGATTCGGTGAAAACCATAAAACTTTAACTTGTTTTTAAGACTATAGGATTTTCTAAAACTAGAAAAGAAAGAAATAAAAATATTATTAATTACTAAAAAGATAATCAATATTTTTAAAGACTTATTGAATATCATAAAAAGTTATTAGAATCATAATTGCACTTTATAATTATTATAAATTATAAATTAATTAATATTTTAAATATTTTTTGTTAAAATTTTATACTTAAAATTTTTTTTGAGGTTTTTATGTTAAAAAAAGTTATTTTTATTACACTTATTTTATTTTTGCCAGCATTAATATTTTCCTATAAAACACTTACTACTAAAAACTTTTACATCCATTATCCAGACAATGTTTCAGAAGACCTTGTGATTAAAATAGGCCAATATGCCGAAGGTTCATTTAGAACACTACAGGCTATTTATAATTACAACCCTGGTAAAATACATATAGAAATATACAACAATGTTGATCTTGTTAATGCAATAACAAACATAGTTATGTTCAATAAAATAGACTTATACATTACATCACCACTAACAGAACCATCTTTCGAAAAATCAGACCATCTTAAAGAGGTTTTAATACATGAAATAGCTCATGTGTTTGACCTTAACTCAACAAGATCATATTCAAGCTTTTTAAGAACAATATTCGGTAAACCACCAATACCATTTACAACACCAAACATATTTAATCCATTTTGGCTTATTGAAGGTATAGCAGTATTTAATGAAGCATATTACACAGATGGCGGAAGAATAAACGACCCATACTTTGATGGTGTATTAAGGAACTATGTTATAAATGGTTTTCCTTCTATAGACCGTGCAACATCATACTACACAAACCCTTTTTTTCCAACAGGCTCAACCCCATATTATATAGGTTCATTTATAATAAGTGGAATAAGCAGGTTTTATTATGAGGATAAAAACCCAACAGGAATAATAAGCAATATCCATAGTGGAAGATTCTACTACTGGGTAAACTATGGGCTTGAAACATTTATTGAACAAAACAGAGAAAAAAATAAAACCAATATATCCAATACTGAAATATCATATGCAGACTTTTATGAGTTTTTGATAATTCAGGAAACTAGAAATCAGCAGGAAAAAATAGAAAAAATAAAAACCTCAAAGACAACAAATTATAATCCAATATACTGGTCTGATAAGTTTAATATTATAAAAAACTTTGTTATCTATTCAAGCAAAATATACTCCATAGTACAGAATACACGAGGTAAAAGTAGCATTATATTATATGATATCTCAAAAGGAAAAGCAGAAAAAATATATAAATCATACCTCTTCGCTGATTATTTAAGCATTGATGAAACAGGGAAATACCTTGTTTTTGGAACATACAATAAGTCAAATAATACCATCTATTCAAATCTTTATATATACGACACAAGAAAAGAGTCTATAATAGAGACAGAAATTGACAGAGTAATATGGGCGTCAATTGATAAATTAGGTTATAACATAATTTTAATGAGAAATGATAGTAATGGGAATAAAGAAATAGGGATTTATAATATAGATGAAAAAACTTATAAAAAAATTGATATTAATCAATTATCCTATTACCCTCTGCCTTATGACGATAACAGTATAATATACTTTAGAAGCGAACAAGGAAAATATAATGTATATTTTTATAATCATTTGTTAAAAAGAGAAGAACTTATAACCAGTACAGACTATTCAGTTTTAAATCCAAGACTCTTCAAAGATAAAATAGTATTTTCATCAGATAAGAGTGGAGTATACAACATATATTCACTTGATATAAAAACAAAGACAATAACAGCTCTTACAAACATTATAACACTTGCTCAAAATCCATTTATATCTGAAAATAAACTCTATTTTATCACACTTGAACAGAATGGACCTGTTATCTGTTATTCTGATGCAAACAACTCATTTTCACCACCATCAATAAGTGTAAAGAGGATCAATAATGAACCTTATAGCCCAGAAAAAACTGATTTCAAGATTGAAAATTATTCACCACTATCTTACATAGATGTTTACTGGTGGTTCCCTTACCTTCTAGTATATAATGAAAAAGTTTCAGGTGGGTTAATTACAAGCTGGCAGGACCCATTAAAAGAGCATAATATATCAATATTAGGTTTAATTGACGAAGATATAAAACAACCTGAATATAGTTTATCTTATTTATTTATTGAAAATAATTCTGGTCTAGGATTATTTTTAAACTCATCAAGGTTAATTGATATATATAAGGTACCATTAAATCCTACGGGAACAGATGATTATATGCAGGCAACCTACAGAAACAGTTTATATCTATTATACTCCCATTCAACAATATCCTCAAACTTTAGAGCAGAATTAGGGGGCGTATATAACTATTGGGAGAAAGTAAAAGAACCAGATAATATATATTACACTCTTTTTACAGGTAATTTTTACGGGCTATCGGGTGGATTTACAATAAACTTTAATTCATATTATTTTCAAAATATAAAGCCTACAGGCCTTGAATTAAAATTTTATATTACAAAATTTATTGAACCTGAAACAACAGAAGGGGCAGCCAATCTTAATATAAATATCAATACATCTTTTGCTATACCTGAGTCTATATTCACAATAAAAATAGAAAGTAAGGGATTATGGGGCAGAAAGTTTCCACAAATGTACTACCATATTGGTGGAATCTCTCCTTCACAATATCAAATCCCATTTAGAGGTTATAATATCAACGAGTTTGGTGGATATTTTTATGTATTAGGGAATATTGAATATACTCTTCCAATATTTTCAGCATTTAGAGGATTTACAAACAAACCCTTCTTTATAAAAGAGCTTTTCATTAACCTTTTTTATGACTTTGGTCAGGTATCTAAATATTCACTAAGTGATATAAAATTAAATAACTTTGATATATCTTATGGAACTGAAATGGGTTTCTCTCTTTTTTTTGGATATGTAGCCCCTATAAATATATTAGTTGGCTTTGCAAAAACTTATCCAAAAGATGCTAATACTATTTATCTCAGGATGGAGGTACCACTAGAATATTAATTTTTCATTTAATTTAATATTTTTTATATTTTAAAGTAGTAGTTAATATATTTTCATAAAAATTATTTAAATAAAAAATTAAGGAGTAAAAAAATGGAGTTTTCATTTACAACTAAAAAAATATATGAAAATCTTAATGATGTAATAAAAGATGTAGACTATCTTAAGTCTCTGGTAGATAAAGACCTTAAAGAAAACAAACCATTTATAGAATCTATAGAAAAAATAAAAGAAAATATATTACTTAACCTTAAACCTTTAAAAGACTTTGTAGAATATAACAAAAATAAAATAGAAGCTATAGAGTTCTTAATTAATGGTTTTAAAATTGAATATGAGAGCATATTCAATTACAAAAAATATTTAGATTACATAACAGATGAAAATATAAAAGAAAAAATAAAAAAATTAAGTGACGAAGAAACAAAACATATGGCAGCTCTATCAAAGATAATAACTAATTTTGGGGGAATAGTACCTATTAATATAACAGATAACCTTGATATTAAAAAAGGTAAGATTAATCTTAAAGATATAATAGATAGTTTTATATCTGCAGAAGAAGCCGGAATAGAATTTTATGAAAAAGGTTTAAGTTCATTTAATATAACAGAATTACAATGGACAATTGGTAATATAAAAATTGAGGAAGAAAACCATCTTAAAGTTTTAAAAGAGATAAAAAATATGATAGCTGACAAAAATATAGTTATAGATACAACAGTAAAAGGATGGATAGACCCTTATATGGGTAAACCTGGCAACAGACCGTGGATTGAAGGATAAAAGATGGAATTAGAGTTTTATTATCAACCAAGGCTTTTAAGAAAAATAAAAAACAAAGCAATGCAAATTGACTTTAAAGAACTTTTCTCATTCATGGAAAGATATGGAATGGTTGAATGGTATTACTATTTAGGCAATAAAGGAATAAAAGAGATAGAAGATGATGTAAAAAGTTTTGATATGAATATTGACTACATTGTGTGCCTTGGTACAGGAGGATCCTATCAAGGTATTGAGGTACTTATACAATTTTCAGAAATGAAAGACAGATTTTTATTTATAGGCCCTTCGCTTGACCCATGGGAAATAAATGAAATTAAAAGAAAACTGGATGGCAAAAAGGTAGGTTTTAATATAATTTCTAAAAGTGGCTCTACAATGGAGACAATATTTTTCATAAACATATTTCATGATATTATCTCCAAGGCCAAATGGATTAGTGTAATATCTTCAAATAAAAACTTTTATGAAAGTATAAAAGAAGAGTTTAGTTCTGTTAAAAATATAAAGTTTTTCGAAATATCAAAAAACATAGGTGGCAGGTTCTCAATAGTAAGTAATATGGGAGTTGTAACAGGTTTTATGGCCAAAGTTGATTATTCAAGGTTTCTTGATGGTTTCCTTGATGCAAGAAAAGAACTTGAACATGAAGATAATTTATCACCTATAGAAAGAGGGCTTGCAAGATATTATCTATTCAATTCTGATATTTTACTTGAGAATCTAGCTACCAATAAAAAGAAAATAATCCCCACTCTAAAGTGGTGTAAACAATTACTTGCAGAGAGTAATGGAAAAGAGTATAAAAGCATGTTCGTGTCAGTTGGTTTCTATCCAGAAGATGCACATTCAGTAGGTCAGATCTGGAAAGAAGGGCCAAGAAATGTAACTGAAACATTTTTCATTCTTGAGAATGATGACAGTGAAGATATTATCTTAGAAAATAAGTCAACTAAATTTTTAACACCAAGAGAGAAAAGTCTTTCAAAAATAAATCAGAGTTTTATAGAAGCTATAATTGAAGACAGATTTGAATCAGGAGTTCCAACAACAGTATACAAACTAAGGGCATTTACCCCATATGAATGGGGAAGGTTAATATTCACAGAAATGGTTGCTGTGGTTGTTGAAGCATACTTTTTAGGTGTAAACCCTTTTAATCAACCAGGTGTTGAGTCATATAAGAAAAAAGTTGAAGAAAGGATAATGTGATAATTGCTAATCCTTTTTTTATAAACCCTCTAATATTCCTAATTATATCAATACAGTGCTCATATCATAATTCAATAATTAGTTATTCAATAAATGATAATTATGTTGTATTAAGTAATAGAGAAAAAATAGCAATAGTAAATAATAATGTTTCACACTATTTAACAGCTAACGATATACTTAGTATATTCAGTCCAATCTATATAATGGGTAAAGACTTCATAATATCTGATGCAGGAAGAACAAGACCTTACTATCTATTTAACTTGGTCTATGGTAAAAATAAAGAAGAGATAGAAAAAAATCTTGTTGATGTAAATTTTTTAAGAAAAAAATTGAAGTTTAATAAAAAAAACAATGCGGCTTTAAACCTTCAACTTGCTTTAAATGAAATTGAAATGTTAATAAAAAAAAAGCCTGAGTTTATACCATTTGTAAAAAATGCTCAAACATATAACTACAGACTTATAAAGAATGAGAGTGTATTATCAGCACATTCTTATGGTATAGCAATAGACTTTGTATATCAGGGAAACAGTTACTGGATCTGGGACAAGGAAATAAAAACAAATTTACCATATGAAATTATAGAAATAATGGAAAAATATGGATTTATATGGGGAGGAAAATGGGAACATTTTGATACAATGCATTTTGAGTATAGACCAGAGTTTTTATTTATTAATAAAATTATAAGGGGTAGTTTATGAAACTTCTAAGTTTAAAAAATGTTATATCATCAGAACAATTTGACAGAGAAATGTTAGAGGAATTATTTGAGCTTTCCGATAAAATGAGGAGTATCTCAATAAAAGATAAAACACTCCATAGTAAAATAATGATAAGTCTATTCTATGAACCATCAACAAGGACAAGGTTTTCATTTGAATCAGCAATGATAAAAATGGGTGGGACAGTTATAACAACTGAAAACGCTGCACAATTTTCATCAGGTGCAAAAGGAGAAAACCTTGAAGATACAATAAGGGTAATAAGTGGATATGGGGATGTTATAGTAATAAGACACTACATAGAAGGTGCAGCACATATTGCATCAGAAGTATCAACCATACCTGTGATAAATGCAGGTGACGGAGCTGGTGAACACCCTACCCAGTCTCTATTGGACATTTATACAATTTACAAAGAAATAAAGAAAATAGATAATTTTAGTATAGCAATGGTTGGCGACCTTGCTAATGGAAGAACTGTAAGATCACTTACAAAGCTTATTGCTAAAAACTGCAAGAATGTTGAAATAATATTTGTATCACCTGATAATGTGAAAATGAAGGATGATATAAAAAACTTTTTGAGAGAAAAGAACATAAGTTTTAGAGAAGAGAGAGAACTTAAAAAAGTTGCCAAAGAGGTTGATATAATATACCAGACAAGAATACAGAGAGAAAGATTCAAGTCTATAGAAGAATATGAAAAGGCAAGAGGAATATATATTATAGATAAAGAGATCCTTGATGTTATGAAAGATAATTCTATAATAATGCACCCACTCCCAAGGGTAGATGAAATAGCTTTAACAGTTGATCATGATAAAAGAGCAGCATACTTCAGACAAGCACACAACGGGCTTTTTGTTAGAATGGCTCTTTTAAAAGTACTTTTAGAAGAAAAAAGTTAATGTCATTATCAGTTTCAATAAATCAGATAAAGAGAATATTGCCAGAAGCTTTTTTAAATAAATTATACAAAATTTATGATGAACATACTATTAATAAAATATTACAGGGTATAAATACAGAAAAAAAGACAACATGTAGAATAAATAGGCTCAAGTCTGATTTTAAGGAAGTTTCAGAGTATTTAAAAAATTTTAATATAAAATTTGAAAGGGTTATCTGGTATAAAGACGCTCTTATTTTAGGATCTAATGAGAAAACAATAGAAAAAACAGATATCTATAAAGAAGGTAAAATATATCTACAAAGTTTATCAAGTATGATACCACCACTTGTCCTTGAACCTAAGGAAAACGAAAAAATTCTGGACCTTGCAGCTGCACCAGGTAGTAAAACAACTCAAATATCAAGCATTACTAACAATACTGGACTAATTACAGCATATGAACTCAATAAAATAAGATATGAAAAACTATTATACAATATAAATCTACAGGGGTGTACAAACATTAAACCTATACTCGATAATGGAGAAAAAGCAGGAGAAATATATGAGAACTATTTTGATAAAGCAATTATAGATGCTCCGTGTAGTGGCGAGGGTAAGTTTAGAATAAAAAACCCAAAAACATTTAAAGCCTGGTCTGAAAAACTTGTTAAAAACTCTGTTAAAATCCAAAAAAAACTGTTAAGTTCAGCAATCAAAGCTGTAAAAGAAAATGGAGTAATAGTATACTCAACATGTACTCTTAATAGAGAAGAAAATGAGGATATAATAAACTGGGCCCTAGAAAATTTTAATGTTAAACTTGATAACATTAACATAAATAATTTTAACTTACCCACTCTTCCTACAATAAAAGGGTGTCTTAAAATTTTTCAAAGTCAGGTAAGTGAAGGTTTTTTTGTTTCCAGAATTATAAAAGTAAAGTCTTAAAAATTAATTTTTAAAGTAAAAAATTTAATCTAACATTTCGTATATTTAAAACAAAAACCAAAACTATTACAGAGGGAAAGATGAAAATAGGACACATATCTGACTTACACCTAGGTTGCAAGATTGAGAAAGATGAAAGAACAGAGGAAACAAAAGAGGTATTAGAAGAGATAGTAAAAAAAATAGAAGATGAAAATATAAAGATACTATTAATAACAGGTGACATATTTGATTCTTACAATCCTTCAAACTCTTCACTTGATATCTTTTATTCCTTCATGAAAAAACTTGCAAACATTACAGAAAAAGTATATATAATACCGGGAAACCATGATAATTCTAATTTTATTGGAGTAAATAGACATTTCTTTGAAGAAAAAGGTATAAAAATATTTTATGACATAAATACAGGATTTGATAACTTAACAGAAATAGTCAATATTAATGGTAAAAAAATACTTATTCAAGGACTACCATACATAAATGATGTAAAAATATTATATTATATATTAAAAAGTAAAGGTGATATTAGTACAGTTAATATTTCAAATTACAGTCAGGTTTATCAGAGTATAATATCTAGTTTTAAAAGTATAGCAAGAGAAAAAGAAGCTGATTATAAAATACTTATGGCACACCTTTTATTAGAAGTCCCAGAAATTAAGTTTACAAGTGAATCTTATATTTTTACAGTAAATAAAGATATATTCAAAGATAATCCATATAACTATATAGCACTTGGGCATATTCATAAACCACTTAAGGTTGATAAACTTGATAATATATACTATGCTGGGTCTATTCTAAGGCTTAATTTTGGGGAAAAAGAGGATAAAAAAGGATTTTATATAATAGATACAGATACAAATAGTGTAGAGTTTAAAGAAGTTTCATGTTACAAAATGGAGGAAATAGAATATAAAGAAGTAATTAAAAACTTAGATGATCTTAAGGAACTAATTGAGATAAATCAAGCTAAAGACAGAACAATATATAAGTTTAAAATAGTTTATGAACCACCTTTAACATATCCAGAAATATTAAAAGAGATAAAATCAAAATACAGAATAGTAAAACTTGAGGCAACCTTAAAAGGGATTGAAACAACTTTAAAAGATTTTTCCTACGAAAATATTGATATAGTTAATATATATAAAAGTTACAGAAAAAAAAGTGATGATGATGAAATAATAGAAACATTTAAGAAAATTGTCACAGAGGTTAAAAATGAGAATAGATAAACTTACTATTCAAAACTTTGGACCATTTAAAGATAAGCAGGAGATAAACTTTAAAGACCTTGATTTTTTCTGTATTGAGGGTGAAAATGGAAGTGGAAAATCTACAATAATAGATGCTATATTTTTTTGTTTGTGGGGAGAATCATTAAAAGGGATTTCTCACAGTGAAATTATATTTAAAGCCCCAGATGAAAAGAATCATGAAAATTATTTCCTTGAACTTGATTTTTTAATTGAAGATAAAAAACTTAAAATAATTAAAAGCAAGAAATTAAATGTATTAAAAATAGATAATGAGGAGTTTAAGGGAAGAGAGATAGAAAAAAAACTTGAAAAAATGGGATTTTATAAAGATATGATGAAAAAATCATTCATAATAAAACAGGGGGCATTCGAAAGTGTAATAAGCTCTGGGAAGGAAGAGTATAGAACACCTATAATAAATACAATATTTGGTGATTTAATAAAAAGAATACAGGAAAACGTAAAATCAAAAATAGAGAAAGTGGAGAAAAATATAGAAGAGATTAATAAAGAAATAAACAATGTAACATTAATATTAGGAGTAAACGAATATGAGGAAATTAAAGAGGAGAAAATAGAAGAAGAGATTATAAGTAACACAGAAAAATTAAAAACCTGTGAGAATAAAATTAGTTCTATAAATACTGAGATAAGTAAAATAAGGAAAAAGAGAGAAGAATTAATAATAAAAAACAAAGATATAAAAGAAATAATAGAAAAGTTTAAGATAAATAGAAAAATAAAAGAAAAACTTGAAAAAGAGTTTAAAGGATTTGAAACAGAAAAAATAATATATCCAATATATAAAAAATATTTAGATAAAAAAGATGATTTATCACGTCTTAAAGCAGAAATAAATGACTTAGAAATAAATGTAAAAACACTTGAGGAGACTTTAAAAAATGAAGAAAACAAAAGAAAAAATATATTAAGTGTCAAAGAGAATATAAAAAACTTATACTCAGAAAATGAACAAAAAATAAAACAATATAATAAAAAAACTAGAGAGATAGAAATAGAAATAAGGGAACTGGAAAAGAACATCTTAGAATTAAAAAAGGAAAAAGATAAATTTTACAATCTAATTATAGACAGAGAGAAAAATAAAAGTATCTTTGAAAAAAATAGATATGATATTAAAAATAAAATTGAGATAAAAACTAAAGAAATTAAAGAGATTAAGTCATATTCTGAAAAGTTAAAAAAAGAATTTGAAAATTATAATAATTTTTACGAACAAAATAAAGAAATCTTTGAAGAATTTAAAAAAAATCATGATGAAATTAACGGAAAAATCATTAGTCTTAAAGAGCAAAAATATAAATTGGAAGAAAAAATAGAAAAAGAGTATCCAGAGTTTTTATCAGAAAAAATTGAAATAAAAGATTACAATTCTTTAGTAGAAAAGATAAAAAAACAGATTGTTTGTCTTGAAAAAAAATATAAAGAAAACCTGGTATTAGAGATAAAAAGCTCTCTTAAAGATAATGACATATGTCCTGTCTGTGGTTCTATATTTCACAAAAAAAATGATATTTCAATAAACAAATCTGAAAATGAAGAGTTTATAAAATTAAAATATGGTTTAGAGAAACTTAAGTTAATTGAAAAAGATATAGAGAACATAAAAATATATGATAATGAGATTAGAAAACTTGAAAAAGAAAAAAAGATTATAATAACACAGAGTAAAGAAATTCTAAAAAAAATAGGTTTATCAAGGTTTTCTGAAGTAGAAAACAAGGTTAAAGAGATAAAAAATAGTATTGAAAAATTTACAAAAAAAGAAAATGATATAGAAAATGAATTAACGAAATTGGAAGCAGATTTAAAGATCAATGAAATTAATATAAACACAATAGAAAAAGAAATAGAAAACAATAAAAAAGAAAACTTAAAAATAGAAGAAAAGATAAAAGAAAAAGAAAATAGTGTAAGATTATTAGAATATGAAAAAATTAATATAGAAAAAGAGATTAATATAATTATTGATAAATTAAACAGTATCTCATCTAAAAAATTTTCTACAATAGAGGAAATAGAGAACTGGCTTATTAATGAAAGTGAAAAAAGTATAAAAAAAATAGAAGAGGAACTGGAAAAAATAAGATCAGAAATAGAAGAAAATAAAAAAGAGCTTAACATAAAATATGGGGCTAAAAAAACAATTGAAGAAGACATTGAAAAAATTAAAAACGAAATAGAGGAAAAGGGAAAAACTATTGGTGAAACCATATACCAAATAGAAAAAAATCTTAAAAATATTAATGAGTTTGACAAAAAAAATGAAGAATATGAAAAGATTATAAATGAGATAAGCATTAATGAATCAATAATTGAACAAAAATCTTTTTTATACAATCTAAATCATGATATAGAAGATTTTTTAAAGGAAAGTACTGCCCTTGAAGAGGAAATTAGCAAAATAGACCAAAATATATTATCTATAGAAAAAGATCTGGACTACTATAAGAGAGAAAGAGATAAAACAGAAGATACTATAAGTAAGCTTAAAGATGGAATTAAATTATTTAAAGAAATATCTAAAAAATATGAAAAATATAAAAAAGATAGAAGTATATATTCTCAAATATACAAAGACCTTGAGAGTGACAAATTACCAAAATATATTGCATACACTATACTTAAAAACATAATAAACTATGTTAATAATGAACTCCTATCAAAAGTCCTTAATGGAAGATACCTTTTATCAATAGATGAAAATAAGGATAAAATAAATGTATATGACAATGTTTTAAGGACAATAAGAGTTACCGATAGTCTAAGTGGTGGAGAAAAGTTTTTGCTTTCGTTTATACTTGCTCTGGGCTTTTCAAAAATAATTGGTCAAAAAATAGGTATATTTTTTATAGATGAAGGATTCGGAACACTGGATGACAACAACAGAAGACTTATTGTTGAGCTATTTAACGATATTAAAAAAATAGAGAGTGGAAGACAGATTGGAATAATAACACATATGAAAGATATAAGTAGTTTTTTTACTCAAAAAATACTGGTTGAAAAAGAAAGTGATGGAAAGTCAACTATAAAACAGATATCATAATATAGCAGACTTCTATTAAAAAAATGCTAATAAAAAAATTATTCCATTAAATATTGGGAATGAATAAAAACAAAAAGTTTAAATCACTACTAAAAAATCCATAAAAAAATATTTAAGATAGTATAAAAATATAAAGATTATAAAAATCAATCTCATCTTATACAATTATAGACAACTATTTTATTTCTATTTATTATAATACTTTCTTAAATTTTAGAAAACAGTTATTCTGTAAAATTTAAAAAAATTAAAATTTTATCATAAAATCGATAAAAAACCTTAAGGAGAATCTTATGTTAGCCAAGATATTAAAACTTTTTTTGGGAACTCATAATGAGAGAGTACTTAAAAAAATATACCCAATAATTAACAAAATCAATCAACTTGAGCCAAAATTTTCAAATTATACAGATGAGCAATTGAAAGCTATGACATCAATATTTAAAGAAAGGTTAGCAAAAGGAGAAAAACTTGATGATATATTGCCTGAAGCCTTTGCTGTTGTAAGAGAAGTATCAAAAAGAACATTAGGTTTAAGACCGTTTGATGTTCAACTTATAGGTGGGGTTGTTTTACACTGGGGTAATATTGCTGAAATGAAGACGGGTGAAGGTAAAACACTTGTTGCAACATTACCTGTTTACCTGAATGCACTTACTGGGAAGAGTGTTCATATAGTCACAGTAAATGACTATCTTGCAAAAAGAGATGCTGAATGGATGGGGCCAATATATAAGTTCCTGGGACTTACTGTCGGATATCTGCAAAACATGATGTCTACAGAAGACAGAAAAAAGGTATATCAGTGTGATGTTGTATATGGAACAAATAGTGAGTTTGGTTTTGATTATCTTAGAGATAATATGGTTTATCATAAAGACATGAAAGTACAGAGAGGACATTATTACTGCATAGTAGATGAAGTTGACTCAGTACTTATAGATGAGGCAAGAACACCATTAATAATATCTGGTCCTACTGAAGATAATGTTGACAAATATTATATTGCTGATAAAGTTGTACCAAGACTTAAACCTGCCCAAAAAGGACCTGATGGAAAATGGATACCTGGTAGTGGTGACTATCAACTGGAAGAAAAAGAAAAAAGTGTTGTACTAACAGAAGAGGGAATAGGAAAAGTAGAAGAGATATTTGGTATAAACGACCTATACAAAGGTAAAAACATAGAACTTGTTCACTGTATTCATCAAGCATTAAGGGCACATAAACTATTTAAAAGAGACAAAGATTATATGGTAAAAAATGGCGAAGTTATCATAATAGATGAAAATACAGGTAGACCACTTGAGGGAAGAAGGTATAGTGATGGCCTACACCAGGCTATAGAAGCAAAAGAGAGGGTAACAATAAGAAGAGAGAACCAGACACTTGCAACAATAACAATACAAAATTATTTTAAAATGTATGAAAAACTTGCAGGTATGACAGGTACTGCTGAAACAGAAGCTGAAGAGTTTATGAAAATATATGGAATGGATGTTATTGTAATACCACCAAATAAACCAGTAATAAGAATAGATGCACCAGACCTTATATATAAAAATAAAAAAGCAAAGTATGAGGCAATAACAGAAGAGATAGTAAATCTCCATAAAAAAGGTGTGCCGGTTCTACTTGGTACTATTGCTGTTGAAACTTCAGAGCACCTTAGTAAACTCCTTTCTAAGAAAAAGATACCACATAATGTTTTAAATGCTAAACAACATGAAAAAGAAGCTGAAATAATAGCACAAGCAGGCCAGGTAGGAAAAGTTACAATTGCAACAAATATGGCAGGTAGAGGAACAGATATAGTACTAGGTGGTAATCCAACATTCCAGGCAGAAAAATATCTCGAGAACATAATAGATAGAAAATGGATAAAAGAGGTCCCAGTACAGATGTATATTAAAAATATTTTTGATAATAAACTTAATATTGCATTTTCATACATTGAACCTATAAGTGAATTAGCTCAGTTAAAAGAGGAGAAAGTAGTAAATTATCTACAGAGACTATATGCAAACTGGAAAGAGGAGAATAAAAAAGTTATTAAACTTGGTGGACTTCATGTAATTGGTAGTGAAAGACATGAGGCAAGGAGAATTGACAATCAGCTAAGAGGTAGATCAGGAAGACAGGGTGACCCTGGTTACAGTAGGTTCTATTTATCACTTGAGGATGACCTAATGAGACTATTCGGCTCAGATAGAATACTACCCTGGCTTGAGAGAGCAGGATTTAAAGAAAATGAGCCTATTGAACATAAGTGGGTTACAAAAAGTATAGAAAAAGCTCAAAAAAGAGTTGAAATGAGAAACTTTGAAATAAGAAAACACTTACTTGAATATGACGAAGTTATGAACAATCAAAGAACAAAGATATATAATATACGTGACAAAGTCTTATTTAATGATGATATAAAAGCAGAAATAATTACAATGATAAAAGAGTTTGTTTTCGAAGAAGCAAGATATTATAGTGGTGGTGGAAAAAGACTTGAAAAGTCAAACTTAAACGAGTTTTTAAATAGAATCTATCAGGTTTTCGGCGTAAATATTAAACTTGAAGGATCCTATTTTATTGAAGAGGCAGTTGATAGTGTAATAAATAGATTGATAAGCTTCTATGAAAAAAAAGAAAGTGAAGTTGGTTCCAACATATTAAGGGAAATAGAAAGAATAGTACTACTACAAATAATAGACTCAAAATGGAAGAGACACCTTTATGTAATTGATGAATTACAGGAAGGTATAGGTTTAAGGTCTTACGGTGAAAAAAACCCATTAGTTGAATATAAAATAGAAGCATCAAATCTATTTGATCAAATGTTACAATCTCTAAAAGAGGATGTACTGCATATTCTCTTTACTTCCAAAATAGAAAGAAAAGTAAGATTTGAAGATGAGTTTGGAAATAGCTCAATAAAGACCTCAGAAGAAAGGGGAGAATTACTTAAAGTTGGCGTAAAAAAGAAAATAGGAAGAAATGAGCCATGCCCTTGCGGAAGTGGTAAAAAATATAAAAACTGTTGCGGCAAATAAACTCATTTCTATTTTTAAATATTTTTGATTATATTTAATATAACTAAATGGTTATAGAGTAATATATATATGTGGCTTAACATATTAAAAGGTATATCAGACAAAACAAGACTTAGGATACTAAATCTTTTATTCAATAGAGAACTTAATGTAAATGAAATAATTGATATATTATCAACAACACAGTCAAATGTATCTAAACACCTTAAAATATTAAAGTCAATAGGTCTTGTTAAAGAAAGAAAAGATGGCACCTGGAGATTTTATTCTCTTAATAAAATCGATCCAAAAATATCCTCTTTTCTTGAAGATATATTTAAAGATAAAGAGTTTAAAGATGATATTGATAGACTTGAGATAATAAGTGAAAAAAGAAACTTTATATCAAGAAAGTTTTTTTTGACAAATGAAGGACAAGGCTTAGGACAATTCTACTCTCTTGACAACCTTATATTTGCTTTTGCTTTTTTAATACCATCAAACTCAAGAGTTCTCGATGCGGGTTGTGGAGAAGGGAAATTATTAAAAATATTAGCTAAAAATAGGTCTATTGAACTTTATGCAATAGATTATTATAGAGATTCTATAAACAGCAATCTGTTTTCAAAAGATGAATTTGAAAGAATAAAATTTTATAGAGAAGATATTACAAAAACAGATTTTGAAAAAAACTATTTTGACATAATATTCATGAATATGGTATTACACCATATAGGTGAGCCAAGAGATGCTATTAGAGAATGTTTACGAATATTAAAGAGTGGCGGTAAACTTATAATAGTAGATTTTTACAAACACAATTATGAAAACATGAGACAGGAATATGGTGATATATGGCTTGGTTTTGACTTAGAGTATATAAAAAATATTTTAAGTGAAGGTTTTAAATTAAAAGATTACTATCTTTTAGAAAACACTAATAACTTACCTGATAATTTTATAATTCATATAGAAAAAAAATAAAGGAGTAATATCATGTTACTAACAAGAACAAAATATAAAATTAAGGATATAAACCTGGCTGAATGGGGGAGAAAAGAGATAAATATTGCAGAAAAAGAGATGCCAGGTTTAATGGCAATAAGAGAAAAATATGGGAAAAATAAACCATTAAAAGGTGCAAGAATAACAGGGTCCCTACACATGACTATTCAGACTGCTGTACTTATTGAAACACTCGTGGAACTAGGGGCAGAAGTAAGGTGGGCATCATGTAATATATTTTCTACTCAAGACCATGCTGCAGCTGCAATTGCAAAAGCAGGAATACCAGTATTTGCATGGAAAGGAGAGACTTTAAAAGAGTATTGGGAACTATTAAATGAAGCTCTTACTTTTGATGATGGGGATGGCCCTGATCTTATAGTAGATGATGGTGGTGATGCAACTCTAATGGTTCATTTAGGTTATAAAGCTGAAGAAAATCCGGCTATACTTGACAAAGAACCAGAAAGTGAGGATGAAAAGTTCCTTATTGAAGTATTAAAAGATGAGTTAAAAAGAGATAATAATAAGTGGCATAGATTTGTTAAAAGAATAAAAGGAGTATCAGAAGAGACAACTACAGGTGTCCATAGGTTATATCAGATGCTTGAAAAAGGTGAACTACTTTTCCCTGCAATAAACGTAAATGATTCTGTTACAAAGTCTAAGTTTGATAACATATACGGTTGTAGAGAATCTTTAATAGATGGAATAAAAAGAGCTACAGATGTTATGATTGCTGGAAAAACTGCTGTCGTATGTGGTTATGGCGAAGTTGGTAAAGGAAGTGCTCAGGCACTAAAAGGAATGGGTGCAAAAGTTATAGTAACAGAGATTGACCCAATATGTGCTTTACAGGCTGCAATGGAAGGATACGAGGTTAAAACTGTTGAAGACACACTTGGCATAGCAGACATATATGTTACAGCAACAGGAAACATAGATGTTATAACACTCGAACATATGGAAAAAATGAAGGACCAGGCAATAGTCTGTAATATAGGGCACTTTGATAGTGAAATCCAGGTTGGAAGACTTAATTCAAGAAAAGGCATAAAAAAGATAAACATAAAACCCGGGGTAGATATGTACACTTTTCCTGATGGTCATTCAATATATATACTTGCTGAGGGAAGACTTGTTAACCTGGGTTGTGCAACAGGCCATCCATCTTTTGTTATGTCAAACTCATTTTCAAACCAGGTACTTGCACAAATAGACTTATGGAAAAATAATTACAAAATAGGTGTATATATGCTCCCTAAAAAACTCGATGAAGAAGTTGCAAGACTACACCTTGAAAAAATCGGTGCTAAAATAACAAAACTTAATGAAAAACAGGCTAAATATATAGGTGTTCCAATAGAAGGCCCATATAAGCCATCACACTATAGATATTAAGAGGTAAAACATTGATACTTATAACAGGAATAGCAGGATTCATAGGTTCTCACCTGGCTGAGAACCTTGATTATGAAATAATAGGTATAGACAATTTTAATGACTACTATGACCCATCTATAAAAAGAGATAATGTAAGAGAGATACTTTCTAAGAAAAAGAACGTAATAATAGAAGAAGGTGATATCAGAGATAAAAATTTTTTAAATAAAATTTTTGATAAATACAAAATAGAGATTGTTGTTCACCTTGCAGCAATGGCTGGTGTAAGGCCTTCTCTTAAAAAGCCTGAATTATATGAAGATGTAAATATAAAAGGTACAATGAACTTACTTGAAATAATGGCTAAAAAAAATATCAAGAAATACATATTTGCATCCTCCTCATCTGTATACGGGAATATAAAAGAGGTACCATTTTCAGAAGATATGAAAATAGATACTCCAATATCATTCTATGCTGCAACAAAAAAAGCCTGTGAAGAAATAAATCATGTATATCATTCTATATATGATATAGATACAATAAACTTAAGGTTTTTTACTGTCTATGGGCCAAGGCAGAGACCAGACCTTGCAATACATAAGTTTACAAAGCTTATATATGAAAATAAACCAATCGAAGTATATGGGGATGGGAAACAGAAAAGAGACTTTACCTATATTGACGATATACTTGATGGAATCAAAAAGTCCATACAATATTTAAATAATAATAAAAAAGTATTTCTTACTCTAAACCTGGGTGAATCAAGGACTGTTGAACTTAGCTATGTAATATCATTAATAGAAAAAAATCTTTCAAAAAAAGCCGATATAATATATAAAGACCCTGAACCAGGTGACCTTCCTATAACCTTTGCTGATATAAGTAAAGCTAAAAAAATTATTGGGTATTCACCACAAAAAGAAATAGAAGATGGTATAAAAGAGTTTATTAATTGGTTTATTGTAAAAAATAAATAAAATTATTTTACAAAGAGGGCTTGAAAAGCCCTCTTTCTTTTTAACTATTTATTAGGATTACCTTTAGAGTTTATTGTAGAGTTTTCAACAACTATTCCAAGTTTTTTAATTTTATCATAAGCGTTACTCTTTGTTCCCAATGTGAATGACTTAATTTTCTTATAATTTGTCCATACACCTTTTACAATTTTAGATTGATAAATGTTTACTATTGTAGGCTCACCATTTACAACTTCTATTTTCCATTTTTTTACAGGTTTATTTACAAACTCATATCTTTTTACTGTCTCAATAACTGTATTTGAACCCTCCTGCCTTTCATTCTTGACATTATAAACAAGTTTTCTTACAACTCTATAGAATGTTATCTCATCACCATTTACCTCAATATATTTTATCTTTATATTTTCTTTAGTCTTATACGTGTTCTTGCTTACAACCTTTTTACCATTTTTTACAACTACTGTTTTAATCTCTTTTATAAGCTGCTTAGTCTTCTCAAAAGATCTTCCATTCTTTGAATCTAATATTATATTATAAACTTCTTTAAACACACTATCATTTACATCATCTTGAGATAATATTGGAGCTACAACAGGTTCTTCAACATCAAAAGTTTTTAACTCTGCTATAGTTTCATTTACTTCTTCAATGATGTCTGGTATATTATCTACAGTTTCTTTTTGTACTTTTATTATTTCATCTAAAGATTTTACAATAGAATCTATACTTGCTATCTTAGCATCTATCCCCTCCAAATATTTCCCACCTTTAACAGCAAGGATATTTATCATTTCTCTAATTTCAGCTAAAGTTTCATAATATGAACTTAAGTCTATCTTTTCAAGTTCATTCTTTATAGACTCAAGTCTTGTAATAGTATTTCCATCTATTTCAAAACTTGTATTTAAAATCTCTTCAATTTCATCTTTTGCTGCTATAAGTTCTTTAACTTTAATAGCCTGAGTAATTTCTGTTAATTTTGGTTCAACTGTCGATATAGTTTTATTATATTCATCCTTTAAACTATTTATAAACTGTGACTCTTTTAAAGAGTTTATCTTATCAATTGTTGCTTTCTTTGAGTCAAGTATAATATTCTTAAAGTTTTGTAATTGTGCTGCATCTTTCTCTGCAACCTGTTTTGCTGACTGTAAGCTTGCTATAAGGTTCTTGATAGTATTTACACTGCTTGAACCAGATTTTTCAGCCTCTTTTAGTAAGGATTCTAAACTTGATATTAACTCAGATATTTTAGCTAACTTAAAGTTATTGTCTGCTATACCTTTGTTTATATCTGGCTCCATTTTTATAAGATTTGACCTTAAAACATCAAGATTATTAATATCATTAGTAGAGTCTATTGCAGATTTGATGTTATTTAGAAATGATATAATATTTGAGTCTAAAACTGTTATTGATACAACACTTCCTATTTCCTTTGTAATTTTCTCAATTTTACTTACAATAGCTTTTTCAATTTCTTCTTTATCTGCCAATCCTACCTTAGTGTTTATAGCAGAATCCATAACAGCAGTAATCTCAAATATCTTTTTAGAAATTTCAGAAGCTATCTTGTTTAATGTAGCTTTTTCATTTTCATAACTAGAATCTAATGATTTTAAAATTGTATCTATTGTTGATTTCAATCCTTCAAGAGTAGCTATATACTTTTTTGCTTCCTCTATCAAACTATCAAGTTGGCTTACAGAATTACCTTTTGGTAAAACTAAATTAATCTTAGCAATTGAAACATATTCAGACTCTATCTCACTTATCTTTTTTGCTATCTCCTCTTTACCTTTAAGTGCTGCTATTTTAGCCTCTATTGTTACTAGAGCACTATCTATTTTTTTGATAAGGTCAATTGATTTTACTTTATCCTTATATCCTTCAATTGTTGATTTTAAAACCTCAAGTTCAGGTAAAGTAAGGTTTGTTTCAAGAAGAGCTAATTTACTATTTACCTCTTTTAAGAGTTCACTTGAATCAGATGCAACCTGTTCAGTGTTTACACTCTTATTGGATATGTTTGGCACATCCTGACCACCATAACATCCAAATATAAATGTTATGGCAACCAAAATAACTATCTTTTTTATCATATAAACCTCCTAATTTTTTTTCTATGTGCTAAATTATATTATAACTTTAAAAAAACAAAATTCAAGATTTTTAAAAGATTTTTTTTAAAAAAATAAAAAATTTATTAATCGGATGTAGATAATTTTCTAAGTTTAAAAAATGTTTTAAAATTTTATTTTTATAAAGTTTTAAATTATTTTATAAAGGTCAATATTAACTATATCAGAAAGTTGATATTAGTATTTTGATTCTTGATTTTATTTTCAAATCTTGATATATATACCAATATTCCAATAGCTGCTGACATTACAATTAAAGATGTCCTTCCATAACTTATAAATGGTAATGTTATACCAGTAGGAAATATTATCCCCAATGTTACACCTATATTTATTAATGCCTGAAGAGTTATAAGAGAAGTTATACCGAATGCAAGGTTTGCATAAAAATTATTATTTAATCTAAGATGCTCTTTTGCTATACTTATACCTATTTTAAATATTATAAAATATAAGATTATTATTATAATAGAACCTATTAAACCCATCTCCTCTGCTATTATTGAAAATATAAAGTCATTAAAATTAAATGGGATATTTTTTTCACTCCTTCCTAATCCTACACCAAAAATTTTACCATTAGATATCGCCTGTATAGATTTTATTATCTGATATCGTGCAGGTGATTCAAACCTATCATCAAACAGAACCATTATTCTGTTTATTCTGTAAGTTGAAGTTATTAAAAAAGGTACAAATATTGGTATAAGTACTAATAAAGATAAAAGTATATGTAAAAATTTAGCACCAGAAACATAGAGCATTATTAGTGTTAATATTATTATAAAACCCGCTGTTGAAAAGTCTTTTTGAAACAGAGTTATACCTGCTATTATTGTGCATACTATTAAAGGCGGTACAACTCCCCTTGTATATTCACCTATATTAACCTCTCTTTTTTCAAGAATAGATGAAAGATAAAGTATTATAACAAGTTTTGCAATCTCTGATGGTTGAAACACAAAAAAGTAGAAACTTACCCATCTTTGAGCACCACCAAACTCTTTACCAAGAAATGGGATAAAAGGTAATATCATTGAAATAAATGTTAAAATAAATATAATAGGTAACCTACTCCTTAATTTATCTATTGATATAATAAAAGCAAAAAGAAAAAAAACTATTATTCCTATACCAACACCTATAACATGTTTTTTAAATAAAAATGCAGGATCCCCAGTAGTTTTAAGAGAAAAGTTGTACGTAGTATTATAAACAAATATTACACCTATACTTAATAGAAATAGATAGGAAACTATAAGATATATACTATATTTTTGATTCATACTCTTTTACAAGGTCTACAAACCTTTTTCCCCTTTCCTCATATGAAGTAAATTGGTCAAAACTTGTACAGCCCGGTGATAATACTACAGTATCACCTGACTTTGCTATACTTATAGCAATATTAAAAGCATCATCAAATTTATATGTATCTTTAATAAGTGGAAAATCTAACGAGTTTTTTATTTTATCCTTTGCTTCTCCATAGCATATTATAGCTTTTATTCTATCTTTATTTCTATTTATCTCAAGTTTTTTAAAATCAAGATTTTTATCCTGCCCACCAAGAATAAGTATTATATTATTATCAGCCACAGAAAGAGCATTATTTACAGCCTGCACAGTTGTAGCCTTACTATCATTTATAAATGTAATACCATTTACTGTCCCTACATACTCACACCTATGATAAAGCCCCTTAAAACACTTTATTGTATCTCTTATCAATTCAATAGGTACAAGTTCCACACTACACCCTATTGCTGTCATTATGTTTTTTAAATTAGCCTCTCCTTTAAGTTTAATATCTTCTAATTTTACTATCTCTTTATCATGGTAATATATAGCACTATTATTTATATAAATATCTGTTTTTCTATCAGTTGAAAAATATATTTTTTTTGCCCTGGTAAGTGAACCCCAAATTTTTGAATATTCATTATCAAGATTTATAACTGCAATATCATCATCTTCCTGATTAATAAATATTTTCTCCTTAGCTTTTCTATATTCATCAATACTAATATATCTATCAAGATGATCTTCAGCTATATTTGTTATTGTTGCAATATTTATCCTGTATTTTTCTCCATCCTCCAGTTGATAACTACTAAGTTCAAGTACAACAATATCACCATCTTTTATATCATCAATCATAGATACCAGAGGTGTTCCGAAGTTACCCAAAAGATAGGAGTTATAAGTTGTCTTCAATATTTCATAAGTAAGTTTGCAGGTTGTTGACTTACCATCTGTACCAGTTATACCTACTACCTTTATCTTTTTATTTTTTAAAATATTTAAAGCAAAACTGATCTCACTATCAACACTTATACCCCTTTTTTCAGCATCTTTTAATATATCTATATTTCTTGATACCCCAGGTGAAATTATAATTCTTGAAACTCCATTAAGCTGTTCAGGAGTATGTTTTCCCAAAAATATATTATCAGGTTTTCTCATAAGGTTGTTAATAAATTCGAGATTAACATTCTCTTTTACATCACTTATAGAATATGGCATATTGTACCTTGAAAAGTATTCTATAAGAGCCATCCCAGTTTTTGAAGCAAAACCTAGTATTAAAGTTTTTTCCATATTTTTTTACCTCAAAAAATATTTTAATTTGTTTTGAATTTTAAACTTTTAAATTTAAATACTTAAATTTGATTTTATCAAAAACTAAGGATAAAATATTGGTTAAAAAAGAAAAAAGGCTTATAATAAGTTTTATAATAATTTCATTTTTTGTTGTAATGTTTCTATCTTTTATTTTTTATCTTTTATCTTCAAACGCAGGTTTTATAATAGATATATTAGGGATAGGTGCAATACTTTATCTTATAGTAAGAAACTTTATTATAAGATTTAATAATTCAAATGGTAGTATATTAAAAAGAATTGTTTATAGTATACCAAAAATAACTATTTTTATTAATATCTTTTTTATTATATTTTTTGTAATACCGGCAATAATTAACAAGAATAATATAAACATAACCTTTTTAATTTTCATTATTATATCATTTATTATACTTATCCTAACAATTTTAAAACTAATTTTCAGGAATAATGGAAATGATTAGTGTTATAAGAGGAAACATAATTGATCAGAATGTAGATATTATATTAAATCCAATAAATGCTGATATAATTTTCACAAAAGGTATACCTCTTTATATAAAAAAAGAGGGTGGAGAAATAATAGAAAAGGAGGCTTTAAAATATTATCCTGGCACTCTTGGAAGCTATTTTATAACAACAGCTGGGAAGTTGAAAGCTAAATATATACTACACTTCATAAACTCAGAGTTTGCAAAAACTGTAAACTATAAAATACTTAAAGAAGGACTTACATCAGCTCTTGAAAGTATATTTAATCTTGATGTATCATCAATTGCTATACCACCAATATACGATAAGTTTTCCCAATATATAACAGCAAAAATAATAAAAGAAGCTATATATGATGCTTTCATAAAAAAAAATAAAAATTATACTGTAAAAATCGTAGTATACGATGAAAATGCAACTGAAATCTTTAAAAAAGTTATCGAATCATCTGGAGAAAATATTGTTCAATAATCTAATACCTATAATTACAGACTTTGATAATTACTATTTTGGAATTTTTAAGGCCCTTTTAATTTCAGAAAACAAGGATATAACAATAATTAAAATAGGAGAGATTAAAGACTATAATATACTTACATCAATATTTTTTTTAATAACATCTATTAAATATTTTAGCCCTGGAACATTATTTGTGGTGCTTTTTGATCCCTGTCCATTTTCAAACGATTATATCTTATGCCATTATAAAGGTTTTTATATATTAAGCTCAAATAACGGATCCTTTTCTCCATTTATAAAAGATGGTGATTTTTATCTTATAAATAAAAAGGGAAATAACAATAACAATGATAATATTAGACTCTGGTCTTTTATGGTTAAAAATATTCTTTCCTCAAATATAGAAAATTTTGATATATATCCAAAAGAGTATGTAAATTTTATATATTATCAACCAGTCATCAAAGACAATATTATAGAGGCCAGTATTTTTTATATTGATGGCTTTGGCAATATTATAACAAATATTCCTAACACATACTTTGATAAACTAAAGACTTTAGAAATTAAATCAAAAATAATAGAAAAATCAGATAACTTTAAAGATGTAAAAGAAACAGCATTTATTAGAGGTTCTCAAGGATTCATAGAAATTGTTGCAAATAAAAAAAGTGCAAAAAAGATTTTAAATGTAAATGAAAAAATTAACATATTAGGGAGAATACAAGATGGAAGAAATTAAACTTACTAAAGAATACAAAAATGTATGGGAATTAATAAATGAAGAAGAAAAAAATAACATACTTAACTTTGCTGAATACTATAAAGACTTTATATCATCTGCTAAAACAGAAAGACTCTCAGTAAAAGAGAGTTTAAAAATAGCAAAAGAAAAAGGATTTACTGAGTTTAAAACAGACCAAAAACTAAAACCAGGTGATAGAATTTATTTCATAAATAAAAATAAAAATATAATCCTTTACATAATTGGGAAAAATGATATAGAAAAAGGGATAAAAATATTGGCTGCTCACATAGACTCTCCAAGAATAGACCTTAAACCAAATCCTATGTATGAGGATGGAAACTTATGTCTATTTGATACTCACTATTATGGTGGGATAAAAAAATACCAGTGGACAACAATACCACTCGCATTATATGGGGTAATGCTAAATAAAGAAAATAAGATAATTGAAATAGGTATTGGCGATGATCAGAATGATCCTGTTTTTTATATAAGTGACCTATTAATTCACCTTGCAAAAGATCAGATGAATAAAACACTAGCTGAAGGTGTGTCTGCTGAAAAACTTAATATAATAATAGGGTCTATACCATTAATTAAAAACACTGAAAATAACAACGAAAAAGATAAACAAAAAAATAATTTAAGTATAAAAGAAAATATTCTTAAAATACTCAATGAAAAATATGAAATAAGTGAAGAAGACTTTGTAGGTGCTGAAATAGAAGCAGTCCCTGCAGGAAAAGCAAGAGATGTAGGATTTGACAGAAGCCTTATACTAGGATATGGACACGATGACAGGTCATGTAGTTATGCTGCTTTAAGAGCTATTACCGATATAAACCAGGTACCTGAAAAAACACTATGTGTTGCATTAGTGGATAAAGAGGAGATCGGTAGTTATGGGAATACAGGTCTTGAAAGTAATTTTTTTGAATACACACTGTTAGAAGTCTTTAATAGTTTGAAAGGAGAAGTTAACATACTTAGTTTTAAGAGGATGTTAAACTCTTCTCTTGGTATATCAGCAGATGTTACAGCAGGTTTTGACCCAACTTATGCAGAAGTACATGATAAAAAGAACACATACTTTATAAATAAAGGAGTAGGAATTAAAAAATATACTGGTTCAAGAGGAAAGTCTGGTGCAAGTGATGCTAATGCCGAGTTTATAAGTAAGTTAAGAAACTTCTTGTCATCAAAAAATATAATATGGCAATCCGGTGAACTAGGTAAAGTTGATCAGGGTGGTGGTGGAACTGTTGCATTCTTACTTGCAAGATACAATATGGAAATAATAGATATGGGTGTTCCTGTATTATCTATGCATTCACCACTTGAAGTAATATCAAAAGCAGACCTTTATATGACCTATAAAGCTTATAAAGCATTTTTAGAAGATTTTAATATATAAAATCAAAAATTTTTTTATTAAAATTTTAATTTATATTTTTTAAAAAATCAAAGGGCATAATAAAGAGATGAAGTATTTTTCTGAAACCGGTAATACAAAAGAGGAAGTTATAAAAAAAATATATTCAAAATATGGGCAGAGAGTATACCTTTATAAGTTTATAACAGAAGAGATACCACAGATAATAGAGCCTTCTGGTCTTTTCAAAAGATTTAAAAAACCTAAAGAAATTCAAAAAAAAATTTATAGGTGTTACTTTGGAGTACCAGAAAGAGAGGATGATATACAGGATAAAAAAGAGGATAAAAATGAAAAAACAGAGGAAAAAAGTAATAATGAAAAAGATAAATTGGAATCATTAAGAGAAAAAAGTGAAAAGAGTTTTAAAAATGAGGATGAACTTAAAAAAGAATTACAGGAGATAAAAGAAACAATAAAGCTTATAATTGAATCAAACAAAAATGAACAAAAAGATGATAAACTGACACATCAAATAAAGGAATATATGATTAAAAACTCTTTTTCTTTAGATTTTATAAACAATTTTTTATCAAACATTGCTATAAGCTTTGATACACTTGATATATTTAAACTAATATTAAAAGAGAGAATGAGACTGAATATAAATATAAAAAATGGTATTTCAGGGAGTGAAGGAAACTTTTTTATGATGGTTGGGCCAACTGGGGTTGGGAAGACAACAACCCTTGCAAAAATAGCAGCTATATTTTATAAAAATATATCTAAAAATATAAGATTTATAAGTTTTGACTCATATAGATTAGGTGCGGATCTGCAGATGAAGAAATATGCTGAAGTCTTTAATAAACCTTTTAACCTTATATCAAATGAAAATGAATTAAAGGACCTTTTAAAAAACATTAAAGATGATGAGTTTGTTTTTATAGACACTGCAGGCGAGAGTATTACAAAAGATATAAAAATAAGTGAAGTAAAAAAGTTTATAAGTTTATTTCCTAAAAAACCGATTATATTCCTTAATATAAGTGCTAGTTCAAAGGCTGATGATATAAAAATAATTAAAGATAAGTTTTCAGTAATAGGATACGATTATTATATAATAACTAAAATTGATGAGACAACAAGCTTGGGCCCTATTTTAGAAGTATGTTATAAAGATAGTAAACCTATAGTTTATTTGACAAATGGGCAATCAGTACCTGAAGATATTTTGATACCAGACATTAATAAAATGCTGGATAGTTTAAAAGATATTTAATATTTTTTTAATTTTATATAAAAATTAATATAATATCCGGAGTCATTATGTCACAGATAGATGGTTTAATAAAAATGGTAAATGAAGAGAATGAAAAAAGACATAGTAAAAAGAATATAACAAGAGTCATCTCTGTTGCAAGTGGAAAAGGTGGGGTTGGAAAAACAAATGTATCTGTTAATATTGCTATTGCCTATTCTCAATTAGGTAAAAAAGTATTACTTATGGATGCTGACCTTGGTCTTGCCAATGTCAATATATTGCTTGGAATAATACCAAACTATACTCTTTATGATGTAATAAGTAACAAAAAGTCTCTTGAAGAAATAATAATAAAATATAAAGAAAATCTTGATATAATACCAGGTGCAAGCGGGTTCTACCAGATAGCAGACCTTTCAAGAGAAGAAAAAGATAATCTTATAAATAGCTTAAATAAACTTGCCTCTTATGATATAATAATAATAGATTCAGGTGCTGGATTATCTGATAATGTACTATCTTTTATCACAGCATCAAATGAAGTTATAGTTGTAACAAATCCAGAACCAACTGCATTAACTGACGCTTATGGGCTTGTTAAAGCTATAAGTCTTACATCAGAAGAAACTGAGATAAAAATAGTAGTTAATATGATTAAAGATATAAAACAAGCAAAAACTGTATATAAAAAACTATACGATGTATGTTATAAGTTTTTAAAAGTTGAGATAAAAAATCTTGGATTTGTATACGAAGATGAAGCAGTTAAAGCTTCTGTTAAAAAACAAAATCCTTTCATACTTAGTTACCCTGACTCAAAAGCATCTCAAAGTATTAAACACATAGTTTTAAGACTTGAAAAACTTGATCATATACTTGAAAATAAAAAAGGGATAAAAAACTTTCTGGAAAAATTATTTAAATAAAAATTTTTTAAATAAATTCTAATCTTGAAAATACTCATTAAATAATGTCTTAATTTACTTAAAAAAAATTCTAAACTAAATAAATATCAAATATTTTCAAGATTAATTTACAATAATAAACTTTTTATTTATTTTTTTAAAATATCCTTTCTTATCCATGGTGGGGTCACAAAATCAGCCTGTTTAAATTCAAGAGGATAAACAGCTTTCCTTGTTCCATCTTCCATCCATTGAAACCATACAAAAGTACCATAAAACTTATTATTATGTTTTCCCATAACAAGGTCATGATTTTCAGTAAAACTATACCATATATTACCTTCATAATCTATTGTTTCCAACACCTTAACAACATCCATATAATCTTTAGCTTTTTCAAGGGCTGTTTTTAATATATACACAGCATCATAAGCAGGGTATGCAATATATCCTGCACTCTTTCCATATTTGCTTTTAAAGTTTTTAGAAAAAATTAAGGTTTTCCTTGTTATAGGACCAGGTCCGCTTTGAGGTGAAAATGTTACCTCATACACACAAGCACCTCCCGTCTCCTCAAAATACTCATCCTTTAATGATTCTATAACTGGACCTATAAGTATTGCTGGAACCTTATTCTTGTTATATGCTTTTGTAAAGGCTAAAGCTTCAACAGATGGCCATGCTTGAAAAACAACATCAGGCTTTGAGTTAATTATATCCTGTATTACCATTTGAAAATCAGTTGTTTCAACAGGAATAAAATTTTTATATACTGTTTTAAATCCACTACCTGAAAGTTCTTTCTCAGTAGTGTCAATCATAAACTTTGAATACACATGATCAGCACCTATATATGCAATATTTTTTATATTGTATTCTTTTGCAAGAAAGTTTATGACAAAGTTTGCCCCCTCTTTACCCTGATAGGTAGAATCTATTGTCCCTACCCTAAAATAATATTTATATGCATCATAATTATCTTTTATCTTTTTTATAACAAGTGGTGTTGCTCCTCCTGTACCAAGCCATATTTTTTTATATTTTGCCATCACATCCATACACTCAAGTACAACCTCACTCTTCATCCCACCTATTATATAATCAATATCATCATCTTTTATAGCTTTCTCAAGATTTACCCTACCCATATCTGGTTTATTAAAATCATCAATCAATAAAACCTCAATCATTTTACCATTTATTCCACCAGTTGAATTTATCTCTTCAACAGCCATCAAAGCACCCTTTTCAATCATCTCACCTGCATAAATATTACTAGGTCTTAAAATACCAACTTTAATCGTATTTTTTTCTTTACATGATATAATAACAAATAGTAAAACAACAAAAAAAACATAACATAAAAATTTTTTCATAAAATTACCCTTTTATGATTTTTTGAATAATTCAATAATAATAAATATAATCATCATTAAATAAAATTCAACCTTTTAACAGATACTAAAAAAGACCTATTATAAATTAATTATCTATTTTTATTATCAAGAGTAAAACCCAACCTAAAAAAGATTAGCTACTAAGAAATTATTCAGTTAATAAAGATCTTATCAACTCCTTAGAATTTTATATTCAATTAGATTTATTAATGGTGTATACCATGTTGATTTAAGGGACAGACTATTAAGAAATATATTGGGCTGTCCTTATTAAATTAAAAAAGTTTTAAAACTTGATATTTATTATGTTAACCTTAAAAATAAAATAAATAATAACTTAATAAAAAGTAAAACTCTATTTACATATATTTTATAATAGTTTTTTTAAAAAATCAGATATATTTATAATTACTCTTTCGTGAATACATTCACCAATAAGTTTATCATTTTCATAAGCCTTTATATCGAGTCTTACCCTTTTATTATCTCTGCTTATTAGTTTACCAACAACTTTTATATTACTATTAACTTTACTTGCCTTAAGATGTTTTAATTCTATATAAGTACCAACAGATGTATATCCATCATCAACAATCTTTTCTACGATTTCAAAGCCAACATTTTCCATAAATGCAGATAAAAAAGGTGTACTAAGTACTTCTAATGACCCACTACCTATACGTTTTGCAGTATACTCATCTTTTACAATAAAATTTTTAATAAGTTCCATTGTTTTACCTTATCTAAAGTTACAGTTTATTAATATATATTAATTAAATTTATATATCTATGGAAAAATTAGGTGATATTTTAAAAAAATATTTTTCACATATTAATTTAGATGAAAAGATAAGAGAAATTAATATAATAGAATTATCAAAAGATATTTTAAATAAAAATTTTAAAATTAATCCAGAAGATATTAATTATGATTCTGAAACTGGTGTTTTAATATTAAAAATAGAGGACCCTGTTTTGAAATACGAATTAATTTTAATGTCAGATAAAATTATTAAGCTCATAAACAAAAAATTAAATCAAGAAGAGATAAAAAAAATATTAGTAAAAGTTTAAAAAGAAGCTAAAAGGAGATTTAAAATGGAAAGCTATACAGCTAAAGATATTGAAATATTGGAAGGGCTATCTGCTATAAGAAAAAACCCTGGTATGTACATAGGTTCAACAGACTCAGCCGGTCTTCATAAAATGGTATTTGAAGTTGTTGATAATAGCCTTGATGAGGCATTAGCAGGCTACTGTAATAATATAAAGGTCATAATAAGAAAAGACAATGACCTTGAAATTGTAGAAGTTGACGATAATGGTAGAGGTATTCCTGTAGATATACACCCTGAAAAAAATAAATCTGCTCTTGAAATAATAATGACAACTCTTCATGCAGGTGGAAAGTTCTCAAATAAAAATTATGCTATATCAGGTGGTTTACATGGTGTTGGTGTCTCTGTTGTAAACGCATTATCAGCATACTGCGAGGTCTATTCATATAGAAACGGAAATGTATATTATCAAAAATATATAAAAGGCGAGCCGGTTGAAGAGGTTAAGATTATAGGAAAAGAAAATAGAAAGGGGACAAGAGTAATTTTCGCTCCAGATAAAGAAATATTCAAGGTCAATATAAACTTTGACCTATTATCCGGAAGACTAAGAGAGCTTGCATTCCTTAATAAAAATGTAACCATAAGTATAAAGGATGAGAGAGACCATAAAAAAATAAAAGAAAAAACATTTAAGTTTGATTCACTTGCAGCATTCATAGATGAACTTAATCACGGGAAAAAAACTTTTCCTAAAAAACCTATATATATATCAAGTAAAGAACCTAAAATAGAGATGGAACTAGTTATTCAATACACTGATGACAACAGAGAAATATTTTTTGCTTATGCAAATAATATAAGAAATGATGAGGGTGGAGTGCATGTATCTGGTTTTAGATGGGGTCTTACAAGAGCAATAAATGAGATACTAAAGTCTTACAACAAGTCAAACAAAAAAATAGAGGCTTTTACTGGGGATGATGTCAGAGAAGGATTAACAGGTGTCTTAAGTTTAAGGGTTGTAAATCCTCAATTCAAAAATCAAACAAAAGATAAATTAACAGGTTCAGAAGAGGAAGACATAAACATAGAACAGTTTGTAAGACAATCAACATATGATGAATTATTAAAATACCTAGAAAGAAACCCAGATGATGCAAAACAGATAATTGAAAGGTGCATCCTGGCTTATAAGAGTAGAGAAGCAGCAGATAGAGCAAGACAGAACGTAAGAAAAAAGGCTGAGCTTGCAATAAATTATGGTATGCCAGAAAAATTAGCTGATGCTTCTGAAAAAGACCCTGCTAAAAAAGAGCTTTTTATAGTAGAGGGGGACTCAGCAGGTGGCAGTGCTAAACAGGGAAGAAATAGAGAAATTCAGGCAGTACTCCCTATCAGAGGAAAGGTTTCAAACGTAGAAAAATTATTCACAACAAAGGGAAAAGAGTTTGTTGAAAATAAAATACTTGAAAGTGAAACAATAATGCCATTATTACAGGCTATAGGGACAAATATTGGGAAAGACTTTAACATAGAAAAATTAAGATATCATAAAATAATAATAATGGCAGATGCAGATATAGATGGTTCACACATAATATCACTATTACTTACACTATTTTATAGGTATATGCCAGAACTTATAAAAAAGGGCCACCTATATATAGCAATGCCACCATTATATAAAATCCAATGGAATAAAAAAGTATATTATGTTTATTCTGATGAAGAAAAAGATAAAATTTTAGACCAGATCGGTCGAGATAAAAAAGTAGATGTTCAGAGATATAAGGGACTTGGAGAAATGAATCCTGAAGAACTATGGGAAACAACAATGAACCCTGAAACAAGAAAAATAGTAAGAGTAAATCTTGATGATGTTGTTTCAGCTGAAGAAATGGTCCAACTACTTATGGGGCATGATTCAAAAGAGAGAAAAAAGTTTATAGAAGAAAATGCAGAAAATATTGATCTAGAGGCTTTAACACTGTGACACTTTTAGAAATACTTTTAAACCTAATAATAAAACTTGGACTATTTTTTATAGTTGTATATATCAATATAATTGCTGGTGCTCTTCTGGTAGTATTTTTAAAAAGATCAGTATTAAACTACTTTAAAAACAGGGAAAATAATGAAAACATATTTAACGAAATTTTAAAAAAAATACTTAATTTAGGTAATTCAAAAAATATATTTAAAATAACATCATATATAAGTCTTGGACATGGTATAATATTACCATTAACAACAATCTTATTTTACGGATATCCTTTTGGATTCTACTATTTTTCATATAAAATAGACAATATACCATCAAATTATATCAAAACATTCTCATTTTTATTTTCCCTAATATTTGAGTGTATACTAATTATAATAATAAAAGCATATCCAACCTCAATATTCTGGACACTTTCTTTAATAATTGACCTATTAATAACAAATACAATATTTATATTAATAAATACATTACCAATATTCCCCTCTTTGATAAGTTTGTTTATAATTGATAAACTTAAATTACAATGGGTTTTAATGTACAAAAATATAAGTATTGTTACAATACTTGTAATGTTTATTATAAACGGTTATGCCTTTATTATAAATAAAGTAGTATACTTTTCATATAATGCTCTTATAAATATAAAACTCTCAAGTATCTATCTTTTTCTTTCTCTTCTAGTTACAATATCAATAATTTTTATAATAATCCTCAGAAACAAGATAAGATTATCAATGCACAATAAAATAAATAAAACACTATTATTATACAAAGACATTCTAGAAAAGATAAAGAATATAGAAAATGGAGAGATCTAATGATAAATCTAAAACCTATTAAAGGCTATCTTGACAAAATAGAAATAATAGACCAAAGACTACTTCCTATACATAAAGAATATATAACATTAAAAACTGTTGAAGATTTAGCTAATGCTATTAAAACACTAGCAGTAAGAGGTGCTCCTGCAATAGGTATAGCAGCATCATATGGCCTGTGCCTGGGAATAAAAGATTCAAACAGAGAAAAAATAAAAAATGATTTTTACAATTCATACGAGATCTTAAAAAATACAAGACCAACAGCAGTAAATCTATTTACATGCCTTAACAGAATGAAAAACAAGTTTGAAGAAATAATTGAAAAATATGAAATTAATCAAATAAAGGAAATACTTTTTAAAGAAGCTATAAAAATAGAAGAAGAAGACTATATTATGTGTAGAAAAATAGGTGAAAATGGATATAAACTTATTGAAAACCTTGACAATATAAATGCAATGACAATATGTAATGCAGGTGGGCTTGCAACATCAGGTTTTGGAACTGCATTAGGTGTATTCTATATGGCAAAAGAAAAAGGGAAAAAAATAAAAGTATTTGTACCAGAAACAAGACCACTATTACAAGGGGCAAGACTTACAACATATGAACTCTCTGAGGCTCAAATAGATGTTGTTTTATTAACCGATAACATGGCCGGGTTTTTAATGAAAAAAGAAAAGATAGACATAATAGTTGTAGGTGCTGATAGGATAACAAAAAACGGTGATACTGCAAACAAAATAGGAACATATACACTTGCAATACTTGCAAAATATCACAACATCCCATTTTATGTAGCTGCACCATCAACAACAATAGACAACTCGTTACCATCAGGAGAAAGTATACCGATAGAGTTTAGGGGTTCAGATGAAATAATAAGTTTTAATGGGGTTACAACAGCACCTGATGTACCTACTTTTTCTCCTGCATTCGATATAACACCAGCTAATCTTATAACAGGAATAATAACAGAAAAAGGTATTTTCACTTATCCTTATAATTTTTAGAATTATTCTAATTTTAGAATCATTATAAAAAATTTGCCTTTAAAATTTTTTGTATATAAATTTTTTAAACGGAGGTATTTAAATGGAACTTAAATCGCTTTATAATCTTACCTATGGTATGTATATTGTCTCGACAGAGTTTGAAGGGAAAAAAAATGGACAGATAGCAAATGTTACAGGTCAGATAACAAACAACCCTATAAAGTTGTTTATCTGTCTTAATAATAATAATCTTACAACTGAACTTATAAAAAAGAGAAAAGCATTCTCAATATCGATCCTTAGTGAAGAAGCAAATATGAAATTAATCGGTAAGTTTGGTTTTAAGTCTGGTAAAGAGATAGATAAGTTTCAAGACACAGAATATATAACAACAAAAGACAATATTCCTATTGTAAAGGAATCATCTTTGTCATACCTTGTTGTTGATGTTGAAACAGAGCTTAATGTTGGAACTCATACTGTGTTTATAGGAAGTTTAAGAGATGCTAATCTTTTTGAAAACAAGGGGAATCCTATGACTTATGCTTACTACCATCTAGTAAAAGGTGGATTAACAGAAAAAAATGCTCCAACCTTTATTGAAAATAAAATAAAAAAAGAAACAATAGGAGGAAACATGAAAAAGTATAAATGCACTGTGTGTGGCTATATTTATGACCCTGCAAAGGGAGACCCAGACTCTGGTATAAAGCCGGGAACAGCTTTTGAAGATATACCATCTGACTGGAAATGTCCTGTATGTGGTGTAACAAAAGATATGTTTGAACCAGTTGAATAAATAAAAAAAGAGGTTTAAAAATGAAAATAAGCAAAAAAATGCAGAATGCAATAAATGAACAGATAAATAAAGAGTTATATTCAGAATACTTATACATAAATATGGCATGTTACTTTTTTGATAACAACCTATCTGGATTTGGTAACTTTTTCTTAAAACAGGCTGAAGAAGAGAGAGAACATGCTATGAAGTTTTTCAAGTATGTATATGAAAGACGAGGAAGTGTTAAACTTAAAGAGATAAAAAAGCCAGATATAAGCTTTAACTCAATATTATCTGTATTTGAAAAAGCACTGGAACATGAAGAATACGTAACAAAAAGTATATATGAACTTGTTAACATAGCACGAGAAGAAAAAGATGAGGCTTCACTTGAGTTCTTAAACTGGTTTGTAAAAGAGCAGGTTGAGGAAGAGGCTAATATGGATCAGATAGTTAACATGCTTAAAATGGGAAAAGATAATCCTAATTTTATAATGTTGCTTGATTCTAAACTTGGAGAAAGAAAATAAAATTTTAACAACAAAGTTAAAAAAATATATTAATTTAGTATTATATTACTTTATAAAATAATATAGAGGGGGTTTTTTATGACACAAAGAGGTCAAATTTATAAGTGTGAAATATGTGGGAATATAGTTGAAGTAAGAGCACATGGTGGTGGCACACTTGTATGCTGTAATAAACCTATGGTTCTTCTTACTGAAAATACTGTTGATGCATCAAAAGAAAAACATGTACCTGTTATTGAAAAGAAAGATGGGGGCTACCTTGTAAAAGTAGGGTCTGTTGAGCATCCAATGGAAGAAAAACACTATATAATGTGGATAACACTTGTTGCAGATGGGGTTGAGTACACAAAATACCTTAAACCAGGTGATAAACCTGAAGCATTCTTCTGTATAGAAGCAAAAGATGTTACTGCAAAAGAGTATTGTAATCTACATGGACTATGGAAATCAAGTTTATAATTATAATATAATTATAAATATAAAATAGATAATAGGAGGTAAGTATGGGATTAAAAGGTACTAAAACTGCAAAAAATCTTATGAAAGCATTTGCAGGTGAATCACAAGCAAGAACAAGGTATACATTATACGCTGAAAAAGCAAGAGAGGAAGGTTACCCTCAGATAGCTGATATATTCATAGAAACAGCAGAAAATGAAAAAATACATGCAAAATTATTCTACACCCACCTTGTAAAAGACCTAGGGGTTGAACCAAGAAGAATGGAGCATGTAGATGCTGATTACCCTATAGCATTAGGTGATACGCTCACTAACCTGGAGAGTGCTGCAATGGGAGAAAATGAAGAATGGACAAAACTATATCCTGAGTTTGCTAAAATAGCGGAAGAGGAAGGATTTAAAGAGGTTGCTCAGACATTTAAATTAGTATCACTTGTTGAAGAAAAACATGAAAAAAGATATAGAAAATTATATGATAATGTAAAAAACAATAAGGTATTCAAAAAAGACTCAAAAACATTATGGAAGTGTAGGGTATGTGGGCACATAGTTGAATCAGATAAAGCACCAGATATGTGTCCTGTATGTAAAGTATCAAAAGAAAACTTCGAGGTATTTGTAGAAAACTATTAATTTTTTTAAAAAAGTCCTGGGTAATAACAACTCAGGACAGGTTTTATAAAAAATCATTGATAAAATGCAAAATTTTTCTTAAATAAATCTTAAAATATTCAGTTAACTTGAAAAATAGAAATAAAAAAGTTATAGTTTATATAAATTTTAAAACATAAAATTTATTTACAGGAGTAAAAATTGAAATACAGAGTAATACTAAAACTAAAACCAAATGTTCTTGACCCTGAAGGAAATACAATAAAAGAGGCTGGATTAAGAATCGGTTTTAATAATATAAAAGATATAAGGGTAGGTAAAGTATTTGAGATAGAGATTGATGGCAATATTGAAGATGCTAAGACTATAACTGAAAAACTACTGCTTAATCCTGTTATAGAAACCTATGAAATTGAGGAAACAAAATAATGGAAGAATACATTAAAAAAATATTAGAAGAAATTGGCGAGGATCCTGAAAGAGAGGGGCTTAGGAAAACACCTTATAGAGTTAAAAACGCATTAATGTTTCTTACTCAAGGATACAGACAAAACCTTGATACAATAATAAACAATGCTATATTTGAGAATGAAAATGAAAGTGAGATGATAATAGTAAAAGATATAGAACTATATAGTCTATGTGAACACCACCTTTTACCTTTTTTTGGTAAGTGCCATGTAGGATATATACCAGATAAAAAAATAATAGGACTATCAAAGATACCAAGGATAGTAGACTTTTTTGCAAGAAGGCTCCAGGTTCAAGAAAGACTCACAAGCCAGATAGCTGATACTATAAACAAGACTTTAAATCCACTTGGTGTTGCTGTTGTCATTGAAGCATCACACCTATGTGCAAGGATGAGGGGTGTTGAAAAACAAAACTCTATAATGGTTACAAGTTCATTAAGAGGAATATTTAAAAAAAACATATCAACAAGAGAGGAGTTTCTAAAATTAATTGGCAAATAGCAACTATTTAAGGCAGAGTATAAAAAACAGAAGAAAGAGCCTTGATATAAAAATTGTTATTAAAAAAAGTGAAGATATTATAAAAAACCTTATAAAACAACCTTTCTTTAATTACCATTCATCTATATTTCTATATAGTTCATTCTTAAACGAAGTAAAAACAGATAGTTTATTAAAAATTTCAGGAATTAAAGGTAAAAAAATAGGTTTACCATTAATAAGAAACAATAATATAGTACCTGGCCTTATCTTAAAAAGAGAGTTCAAAAAGGGCAAGTTCAATATAATTGAACCTGTTACTGATAAAGAATTTGTTTTTGATGAAAAAACTATTATAATTATACCATTAATAATTTTTGATATAAACTGTAATAGGATAGGTTTTGGGAAAGGCTATTATGACAGGTTTCTAAAAAAAGTAAAGGGTTTAAAATTAGGTTTTGCATACGAGTTGCAAAAAGTAAAAGAGATAAAAAAAAAGTACTATGACATACCACTTGATATTATAGTAACAGAAAAAAAAATAATAAGGAGAAAAAGATGAGTTTTAAAGTAAGGTTCTGGGGAGTAAGAGGTAGCTATCCGGCACCTGGAAAAGACTTTTTAATAGGTGGAAATACTACATGTATTGAAATTGAGATAAATAATAATATACTTATATTTGATGCTGGTACAGGAATAATAAAATTAGGAAAATATATAACAAGCAGGATAAAAAATAATCAAATAAATATATTTTTATTTTTTACCCACTATCACCAGGACCATATACAGGGCTTACCTTTTTTCGGACCAATATATATGCCAAATATTGTTATAAACTTTTTTGGGCCAAAACTTGCTGAAAAAACATTATACGAGAACATAATGGCTAACATGTATATGCCTTTTTTCCCTGTAAACTTCGAAGAAACATTGAGTAAAAAGTTTTTTAACAATATAAAAGAAAAAGATACTGTAATTATAGATGAAAATAGTAATTACAGGCTATCTGAAGAATATATAGAAAAAAAGAGAGAAACTAAGGACAAAAAAGAGATAATTATAACTGCTCATAAAAACTTTATACACCCTAAAGATGGTTCTTTCTATTATAGCATTGAATTTGATGGCAAAAAAATAGTATTTGCAACAGATATAGAGGGTTTTGTAGGTGGTGATGTAAGACTTATAAATACTGCCACTAATGCTGATATTTTAATTCATGACAGTCAATACTTACCTGAAGTTTATACAAACAAATATTATCCAACTCAGGGCTTTGGACATTCAACGCCAATAATTGCTGCAGACGTAGCAAGAAAGGCAAATGTAAAAAAACTTATACTCACACACCATGACCCAAACTCAACAGATAAAGATGTAAAAAAAATACAAACAATAGCAAGAAAATACTTTAAAGAGTCATATTATGCTTATGAAATTATGGAGATAGACCTTGAAAAAGATAAAACAAGTGAATTTACCTGGCTCTAAAAGCATTACAAACAGGGTTTTATTACTAGCCTCAACTATAGAAGGAACATCTTACATTGAAAACATATTAATAAGTGATGATACAAGTTATATGCTTGATTCACTTATAAAACTTGGTTTTGAAATAGAAACACAAAAAAACTCAGTTAAAATAAAAGGCAAAAATGTAAGAGAGATATCTTTTAATGATAATATAGAACTTTTTGTAGGAAATGCAGGAACAACAATAAGATTTTTAACCACATTTCTTACAACATTTAAAAAAGGAAAGTTTATAATAAACTGTGAACCAAGAATGAAAGAAAGACCAATAGCTGATCTTGTTGATCCACTTAATAGAATGGGGGCAAAAATAAAGTATCTTGAAAAAGATGGTTATCCACCGTTATTGATAGAGGCAAACAACTTATCTTTTGAAGAGATAGAAATAGATGTAAGTAAGTCAAGCCAATACCTCTCATCAATACTCCTTAATTCACACCTAATCGGTGTAAAAAAAATAATTGCAAAAAACCCTGTATCAATCCCATATATCGAGACAAGTTTAAAAATACTTGAATATTTTGGTATAAGAATAAATACAAGAGATTACATTACTTACACAATTGAAAAAATAAACCTTAAGCCACAGACTTTTTATGTACCTGCTGATGCATCTTCTGCCTCATATTTTTTTGCGGGAGCCTTTTTACTGAATAAATTAATAGGTTTAAATATTGGTAAAAACTGTATGCAGGGAGATTACAATTTTATAGATATACTCAGGGCAATGGGGGGAAGTTTCGCAATATCTGAAAATATGACATATTTTTTAGGTAGAGAAAGATTTGACGGTATTGAGGTTGATATGAACAGTATACCTGATGTTGTCCAGACACTCTCTGTATTAGCACTCTTTGCTGACACTCCAACAACAATAAAAAACGTCGAAAACTTAAGAATAAAAGAGACTGATAGACTTGAAGCACTTCAAAATGAACTTACAAAAATAGGTGCAACAGTAATAACTGGTAAAGACTTTATCAATATAAAACCAGCAAAAAATAAAACATACTATCCTGTAACAATAAACACGTATAATGACCATAGAATGGCAATGAGTTTTGCTATAGCACAATTAAAAGTTCCTATAAAAATAGAGAATCCATCTGTTGTTTCAAAGTCATTCCCAGAGTTCTGGGAAGTATGGGAAATTTTTTTAAAGGATTAAAAGATGGATGAAAGAGAAAAAAGAGTATTAGAACTTATTAAAAATAAAAACTTTCCTGAGGCACTAAAACTTTTAAAAAAACTTTCTGATGAAGAGTTAAACAATTATAAATGGTTCTATTATAAAGGAGTTGTTAATATATTACTTGAAAATATTGATGATGCACTCCTTGACCTTGGTGAAACACTTTCATTAAATCCTTACGATATTGATACAATGAATGCTATATCATACGTATTCTTAAAAAAGGAGGACATTGCAACTGCTATAAATAAATGGATAAAGGTAAAGGAAATAGACCCAAAAAACCCTATTGCAAATAAAATGATAGAAAAGTTTAAAAAAACAAAAGCCCCAATAGCATCACTGGTATTAAACCCTTACGATTTTATAAAACTACCAGAAATAAAGAGTCAAGAAGAAAAAAAACCTAAAAAAAAGAAAAAAAGTAAAAATTTTTTATTTAAAATTTTAATTACAATCATTTTAATCTCACCTACCCTACTACTTTTTATAAAAAATGAAACAATTGATAATCTTAAGAAAAAGATAAAAGACTTTATCCCTACAACAATTGAAAATATAAAATATACTTTATCACAGGAAGAGATAGAGTTTATAAAAAAACAGATATTTGAACATGTAGGGAAAAATGAATATAACCAGGCAGTATATTTGATAAACAAAGTTTATTTTTCAAACGCAAGTATTGAGGATAAAAAGCTTGTAAAAATATGGGAGTCAAGGCTTATTATACTAAAACCTGAAAAATTGGATAAAAACTTTGATATTGATGATGTTATAAAAACACCATACGCATTTGAAAACTGTTATGTATTATGGGATGTTTACATAGAAAATGTAGAGAAATATAAGACTTTTTCAGTCCTTACATTACAGATCAAAGATAAAAAAGTAAAAGGTATATACCTTAAAGATGACTCTTTTATTGGCAAAACTAAAATATTTGGTAAAATAAGGAGTAAAGAAAATAATGAGTTTGAACTAGAGATAAGTAATCTTAATATAAAGTAGTAAATATAAAACTGTATCTTAGATTTTAATTCAGAAATAGATCTATAAAACTTAAATTTTAACAAAAATAAATTTAACTTTACTTAATATATAAGAAGTTATCTATTTATAATGAGGTAAAATATGAATATTGAAGAAAAAAAGGCAAAACTAAGAGAACTTGTTGAACAATTCCATAAAAATATTAAACAGTATAAGAGTGATGCCTACGATGAAGCAAACACAAGAGTTGACTTTATTGACAAGTTTTTTGAACTACTTGATTGGGATGTAAGAAATACACAGGGATACTCTGAACAATACAGAGAGGTAGTAAGAGAGGATAAAGTTAAAATTGAGGGACGAGAAAAGGCACCTGATTATTCATTTAGGATAGGTGGGGTAAGAAAGTTTTTTGTTGAGGCAAAAAAACCATCTGTCTATATCAAAAAAGAGATGGAGCCATCCTATCAAATTAGGAGGTATGGATATACAGCAAAACTTCCATTGTCTATTTTAACTGATTTTGAGGAGTTTGCTGTCTATGATACCCGTATAAAACCAGATAAAAATGATGATGCCAGTGTCGCAAGAATTTTTTATTGCACATATCTTGAATATGAAAAAAATTGGGACTTTATATATAACACATTCTCAAAATCAGCAATTTTAAAAGGTAGTTTTGATAGATATATTGAAGAGAATAAGAATAAAAAAGGTACATCTGAGGTTGACAAAGAACTTTTAAAACTTATTGAAGGGTGGAGGACTGAACTTGCAAAAAATATTGCACTAAGGAATCCAGACCTTGATATTTATAACCTTAATATTGCTGTGCAAAAAATTATCGATAAAATAATATTTTTGAGAATAGCTGAAGACAAAAATATAGAAGAATACCAGACCCTATTAAATGCTACCAAAAGCCAAGGTGTCTATTCCAATTTAAACAAAATATTTATAGACGCAAATAAAAAATATAATGGTGGACTATTTAAAAAAGATGAATGGCTCTTAAAATTAAAAATAGATGATAAAGTATTAACCTCTATTATTAATGGGCTCTACTATCCAGAATGTCCTTATGAGTTTTCTATTCTACCTGTTGAAATACTTGGCAATATTTATGAACAGTTTCTTGGAAAAACAATAAAATTTAGAAATGTTAAGGAAGGACATACAGCAATTATTGAAGAAAAACCAGAGGTAAGAAAGTCAGGTGGTGTTTACTATACTCCTCAATACATTGTTAACTATATTGTGGAAAATACTGTAGGTGAGAAAATAAAAAATAAGACACCAGAGGAGATATCAACCTTAAAAATATGTGATCCTGCCTGTGGCTCTGGTTCGTTCCTTGTCGGTGCATACCAATATTTATTGAATTATCATCTTGAATACTATACAAATGAGAAAAATATAAAAAAAGCATTGAAGGATGAAAAAGTTTATCAAGTCTCAGAAAACAGTTATAAACTTACAATTAATGAAAAACAGAGAATTTTAATTAATAATATTTATGGTGTTGATATTGACCAGCAGGCTGTAGAGGTTACAAAACTTTCATTGTATTTGAAGTTGCTTGAAAATGAGGGGCTAGAATTCCAAGGATATCTTTTTAAACACTCTGACCTTAAACTATTGCCAGACCTTGATAACAATATAAAATGTGGTAACTCTTTAATAGGCAGTGATTTTTATAAAAATAAGGACCTTTCATTATTTACAAATGAAGATATGAGGACAATTAATGCTTTTGACTGGGATAA
>JAKPDD010000009.1 GCA_029552945.1 Spirochaetota bacterium | reverse complement strand
TGTCCGAAAACAGATTGTCCAAAAAAATGACTACTTTTGCTCATAATATATAGTATTGTGTTATTTAAACAAAAATACTATATATTATGAAAGTTTTTTAATTCCTTTTCTTAAAAATTTTTTATCGGACAACAATGATTTTTCTATTAAATTTAATATATTACATATAAATAATTTGATAAATATGTAATATTTTAGATTATTATAATTATTGAAATAGCATCCTTTAATAAAATAAAATAGAAACAATTTAATAATATCTTTGTCGTTAAATAAAACTTAGATAAGCTATGATAATTCTCGAAGCCCAGATATTAACCCCGACCTTTAGGTCAGGTTAGAAGAAATAAAGGGGTATGGGCTTTAGCCCTGAAAACAAACAAAATTAAGGTGGGTTCTAAAAATTCATTTTTTTTCTTTTGATTAAAAAAAATCAAATAACCTATCTACCAATTTTTTCAAATCAATGCAATATTATTATAATTTTTTGAATAATTATATCAAAAAATTTGTTTTTTACAATTTTTTCTATTTATCTACATATTTATCTAATTATTTATCTATTAACTATTTAGCTTTGCAATATATTTAACCGAACAACTTGTTCATATCTAAATAAATTGTATGTCAAATTTATTAACCCAATAATGCCTTTAGCTCGGATAATACCAACAGAACGTACAGATAAACCGTTCATACTTTGTTCCATAAAACCAAATACATGTTCCACTCTTGCTCTTGTTTTTGATTTTTCTCTATTGCTTGATTTTTGTTCATCTGTCAATAGTCTATTACGGTATCCTTTTTCGTTTACTTTATTGTTCATTTTATATTTTTTAATCACCTTCTCTTGTTCTTCGCCTGTATACGCACTATCAGCATGAAAATCTTGCCCTTTATCTTCTTCGGTTAATAAATCATCTAATGGTTGTGAATCGTGAACTGAAGCATCAGTAACCTCTGTCCACTTTTGCTCTTTTAGGTGTTTTGCTGGTTAATCGTTCTATTTGTTCCAACGTTGGTTTTAATGTATGTCCGTCGTATTCATCTCTAAAACCAAGTGCTGCAACAATCACTCCACTGTCAGTTTTAGCAAACGAGGCTTTGTTGCCAAATTCATACTTCTTGTGTTCTTTACCTTTTTAAATACACACTACTTCTGGTTCGTGAATAGAATAAATTTTCTTTTTACTATCTTTTTTCTGCGATAAAATTTGCAAGTTTTATGGTGTAAATTTACAAAAATTTGCATTATTTTAAATAAAAAATTATCTATAAGTTATTAACATACTAATACTTATTGTGTTTTTAAAGGTCGACTAAACAGTCATATTTTTTAACATTTTTCAAGAAGGTTCAGTCAATTACTTTGTTTAACTTTATATGATATTTAATATTTTAACTTTATCAATCTAAAATACCGCTCCCACGCCCATCTATCGTGCGATGACAAGTTCAATAGTCGTCCAATGTCCGACTCTACGTTGGCTTTCAAGTACTTATTCATCACTACAAACCACATTAGGTAGTTCTGTAAATATTTTGTGGCTACTCCTCTGAATCTTATCATCCAAATTAGGAAATCAGTGATCTTTTTCTCTACTATGTTTACACTATAAACTGCTAATCCTTTCGTTTTACGTCTAATTAATACCTTTTCGGTAGGTGATTTAACTATTACCTTTTTGCTTGGTGATTGTGACACTGCTTGCTGAAACTCATCATTAGGTTTAAAACATATCAAATTTTTCTCTGATACTCTTCGTTTTAGCTCTTCTTTTATTTGACTATTTTGAACTCTATTTTCTCCAGTGTGTTTGAAAAGCAAATTACCTTCTCTGTCTGTCATTACTAATACAGCTACCTTGGTATGAACAGTATTCATAGCTTGCTCTTTTTCTTCTAGAGTTTTATATCTACGTCCTTTCTCTGAATATTGCATCAATAGTTCGTCAGCTTCTGTTATTCCAGAGAAATTAATCCCTCCCTCTAATCCTTGAATAGCTGATAGAATCTTATGTCTCCATTTGAAACTTGTTGGTAAACTTATACCAACTTCTCTTGCACAAGCCCGAAGACTTTTACCTTCTAACATGCATTTTATATAATCCATTAAAAGATAGTATTTATGAGAATAATAGACAAGTGATTTTGCAGTTTCTCTAAATCTATAACCACATTTTTTGCATTTATAGACTTGTCTGTCATCACTTATACCAGCTTTAGTTACATATTCGCAATTACATCTAGGACAAATGGGAGCAGTTGATAAAATCTTGATTCTCTGATAATCTAATGCTGTCAATCTATTCTCATTGAGGAATTCATAGAGATTATCTAAAAATTCTCGTTTGCCTTCTTTTGTTAGAGATAACATTTTTTCTATGTTTTCAGCTGTATATTCCATAATTTTTATTTTTTACAAAATTAATAAAATATTAAACATGAAAAGTTAAACATAAATATATAATGGATCTTCTTCAAAATTAATAAATTTTGAATAACTCAATAACCATTAGGCTATTGAGTTATTCAAGTTTTTATTTTATTAACTTATTGCCTGCCTAAAATTAAAGCCTAATACCCCTTAAGATACATAGATACCACTATCTCGTATTATTTTTTTTAATATTTTTTAAGAAGATCCATTATATCAAAATGGAATATTTATCAATTATTCTTTATTTTCATTTTCTACATCAGGTGTAGATGCAGGTTCAGCATTTATATCTGTTTGATTTGTATCGATATCTTTATCTTTAGATTCAGTATCAGTAGGAGTAGATTTCTTAGGTCTACCACCACCACGTCTAGTTTTAGGTTTAGCAGCAGCTTTAGCAGCTTTAGATTGAGTATATTCTTCGTTAAAATCAACTAATTCTATCATACACATGTGAGCTGCATCTCCAATACGATATCCAGTTTTTAGGATACGAGTATATCCTCCAGGTCTATTTACTACTTTGGGAGCTATCTCAT
>JAKPDD010000044.1 GCA_029552945.1 Spirochaetota bacterium | reverse complement strand
AAACTCCCCGAGCAGGACTCGAACCTGCGACCTAGTGGTTAACAGCCACCCGCTCTACCGACTGAGCTATCAGGGAATTATTTTAGATAATTAAAATTTAAAAAAAACAATTTTTGAAATCAAAATTTTATTAAAAAAATTTTTTAAATTATTATTTTTTTAAACTACTTGAAACTTATACTTTTTTTTAAGACCTTGCTATTTCCCCATATATCTTTAACAGTTATTATAAGTGTATAATTTTCTCTTCTATATTTTTTAGTCCATCTACCAAGGTAGATATAATTCCTTTCCCAGACTTTTGTATATATTTCATCTATAGAATGTTTCCCATTAAGTTTATTATTTTCAATATAATTGAATTTTATTAAGTTAGATAAAACATTTTTATCATTATTGTCCTTTATATCTATAGTTACCTCTTTTATTCCTTTATGCATTTCTCGATCATCGTATGTTCTTGCCAAAATGTATATATCAAAAACCTCTCTAAAAGGAAGTGTTAAAGAGGTCTCTTTATCGTTCTCAAAACTCATATAATAGCCAGACTTAAATAGTATATTGTCAATTATTGGGCTGTTATTAGTTTTTTCTATATTTAATTTTAATATTTCAAAAGGATCAATAAAAAAGTTATTCTTTTTTATAGCAAAATGTAGGTGTTCTCCTGATGATCTTCCAGTATTACCTATAATACCTATACTCTGATTTTTATCTATCAATATTTTATTTTTTATATCTATTTTATCAAGGTGACAATAGTAAGACCTGTATTCATAATGGTCAATTATTACATATTTACCTATTCCTATAGTTGCTCTGGTTGGTTCTTCATCCTCGTCATAATAAAACAGTATTTCACCTTTCTCTATAGGGTATATTTTGGCTCCTTTTTTTACAATATCAACACCATTATGAAAATGATCTCCTCTTGTTTCACCAAAAAATGATGTAAAGTTTTTATATGTTATATCTTTAACAGGCCAATCAGCAGAAAATAATGTAATACTTAGAAGAAATAAAATAATTAAAATTATTTTATATTTATATTTTAGCTTTACCATGTGAGGCTCCCGATTTTGTGAAAAAGTATTTTTAAATTGTTTTTGTCATCTGCTAAAGGATAGTAATCTGAGTTTACCTCAACTATATAAATTACTTTTGTGTTTATAAGATGTTTGATGTAAAATATATTTTCTTTTTTTTCTATTATAACATATTCGTTGTTATCTTTTTTGAGTATATCAAATATAGTACCAGTTTTATGTATTTTGTTCATAGTTTCATTTTTATCGTTTATGATATAAATAAAATTTTGGTCTTCAGTAAATATAGTTCTGTCAAACGTTTTGATATATATTTTTTTCCTTGGTAGGGTTGGCATTTTAATAGTTTTTATTTTGTTTTTTTCAATTGTTGTGATAGAACCTTTAAAAATTATGTCTGGATATATGCCGCCAATTCCTGTAAAGTTTCCTTCATCATCTATATAGAGTGAGCGTATGTAATTGTTTTTTGATTCTTTAATAGATATTCTAAATGGTTTTTTAGTATAAGTATCATATATAAAGAGATCACCGCTCATGTTTCCTATTATAATATATTTATTATTTTTACTTACATTGTATGATGTTATTATATCGTTTGTTGATATGTTGAAAAGCTCTTTAAGTTCATCAATACTGAAAACTTTAACAGACATCATATCACTTGAAAATAAGAATAAGAAATTGTTTATTATTCTTGGATAATTATTTGAAGACTTGAAAGACTTTATAACATCTTTATATTTATAAAGTTCAAGGTTTGTTCCCATCTTGTCATATATTATGTAATAATTGTTTGATATATCAAAGTAGTCTTTAATTATTTTTTCTTCTTGATACTCTTTTGTGTTGATAACTATTGAGTTTTTATTATATATTATATAATTATCTAAGGTCTCATTGTTTAAAAATATGAATTTTATATTTTCTTGTATTTTAATTGGTAAAAACATGAGAATAATAATATAAATGATTTCCTTCAAAAAAGTCCTCTATTTTATAAATTTTAGTATCTTCGTATAATATAAGAATCGTTTAAATATTAAATTAGATTAATAAAAAATAAAATTAAGGAGAGAATATGTTAATATTATCAATAAACCCTGGGTCAACTTCAACAAAAATAGCTGTTTTTAAAGATGATAATGGGCTTAAGGAAGTTTTCACAAAAACAATAAGACATACTTCAGAGGAGTTGTCAGGTTTTAAAACAATTATTTCTCAATATGAGTTTAGAAAGAATCTTATTGAAGAGGAGCTTAAAAATAATGGTATAGAAAAATTGGATGCTGTTGTTGGCAGGGGTGGACTGTTGGATCCTATTGAAAGTGGTACATATAAAGTTAATCAAAAAATGATAAATCAACTTAAAGAGGCTGTTAATGGGGAACACGCATCTAACCTTGGGGCTGTTATTGCAGAAGAGGTATCTAAAAAATATAAGTGTCCGGCTTTTATAGTTGATCCTGTTGTTGTTGACGAGATGGATGATATTGCAAGAATATCTGGAATGCCGGAGATTGAGAGAAGGTCTATATTTCATGCATTAAATCAAAAAGCAGTGGCAAGGAGAGCTGCAGAAAAACTTGGGAAGCCGTATAATCAGATAAATATTGTACTAGCCCATCTTGGTGGTGGAATATCTGTGGCAGCACATAAAAATGGAAGGATAATTGATGTAAATAATGCACTTGATGGGGATGGTCCTTTTTCACCTGAGAGAACGGGGCAGGTGCCGGTAGGGGCTCTTTTAAAGATGGCTTTTTCAGGTAAGTATACATATGATGAGCTTAAAAAAAAGATAACAGGTAAAGGAGGGGTTGTTGCTTATTTAGGGACAAATAGTATGATAGAAGTGAAAGAGATGATTAAAAAAGGTGATAAAAAAGCTAAACTTATATATGAGGCAATGGCTTATCAGGTTTCGAAAGATATTGGGGCTATGTCAACAGTATTAAAAGGCAAGGTTGATGCTATAGTTATAACAGGTGGTATTGCATATGATGATGAGTTTATAAGTCTAATAAAAGAGAGGGTCTCTTTTATAGCAGAGGTGCTTGTTTTCCCGGGTGAGGATGAGATGCTGGCACTTGCTGAAGGTGCTTATAGAGTTTTAAAAGGTATTGAAAAACCAAAAGAATATTAGAAAACAATTTTATAAAATTTAAATTTTTAGACTCAAATTTTTAAATAAAAAATAAAAAATACTTGACTTTAAATAATTAATAATATTTATTTAATACTATAACCATTTAAAAAATTCTAAGGAGGATATTTTATGATCAAAAAACTAGCTCTATTATTAGGTATAGCAATATTTTTTGTTGCTTGTGGTTCACAACAAACAGTAAAAAAAGATGAGGGAACTGCAACTGTTGCTGCTTCTGGTGATGTTGTAAAACAACTTGCTGGTGAGTGGGAAGCTGAAGAGTTAGGAGCTGTTTTAGCTCAATATGGATTTGCATTGCCTGCTAAGTTTACTTTTACAGAGGATGGCAAGTATGTTTGGGAGTTTACAAAAGGTGGTGCTCTATTTGTTGCTGAAGGAAAATATGTTTTAGTTGATGCTTCATCTAAACCATATAAGATAGACTTTATTCAAGAAAAAACTGGTAAAAAAGGTGAGGCTTTAGCAGAAGTAAAAATGGAATCAGCAGGTATATTTGATTTTGAAGGTGGAAAATTAAAAACTATATTCTATAACAAAAAGTTCTTGCCAAGACCAGAAGAGTTTGGTGATAACGATACTCAATGGTATAAAAAGGTAAAATAAGTAGTATAGAATAAAAATGGGGGGCCTTTTAAAGGGGCTTCTCCTTTCTTATTAGAACTTCAATCATATTTGATTTTTTCACTTTCTTTTATTACAGATTAAAGGTAAAAATCTTCCTGTTTTTCTTTTATATTCTATAAATTCATTTTTAAATAAATAGAGTAATAAATTTTCTTCAGTTGGAACCCTAAGAATGAGCAGAAATGTAAGTCCACCAATCCATATTATTGTAGCAATATAATTTGAGAGTGCAAGAGAAACACCAATATGTAGTATTATGAATCCCAGATATATTGGGTGTCTTATTTTTTTATAGATTCCCCTATTTACTAGTCTGTGGTTTTCTTTAAACTCGAGTGTTGCAGAGTATTCTCCATCAAGTGTTATTGTTGCTATACAGATTATTAGAATACCTATATATCCGAGTATTAAACCTGTTAACTGTAAAAAGTAGGGAGTTGAATAGTTGAAATAATATATTAAATCAATTTTTAGAGCATATAAAAATATTATTATAATTTCAGTAATAGTTAGTGTTTTTAGTAAGTATTTGTCTCTATTAATCTTTTTCTTGAACTTTTCAGGTAATTCTATTTTTTTCCTTTTTTTTGCTATTCTTTCTATTTTAATTCTCAGTACAGTATAAATTATATATATTATACCTATATACATTATAAAGTTTTTCAAACAAATACTCCCTATTTAAATTTTTTTTAAATTTTAAAATTATTTATTTAGATATATTTTTTTTGTAATTTTTTAATTTAATTCATATTAAATTTATTTAGTAAAATTTTTATTTTAAAAACTTCTAATAAAAGGGTTAAGTTCTTGAACAATATTATTTCATATCTCTACCTTTTAACAACAGTAGTATTATTTTTATACGGTTTACACTTTTATGTGCTTGTTTTCCTTTATAAAAGGAACTACAAGAGAATAAAATATACTAACTCTAATAATATTCCTTATGTGACAGTTCAACTTCCAATTTATAATGAAGCTAATGTTGTTGAGAGACTTATAACAGCATCAGTTAATTTAAAGTATCCTAAGGATAAATTGGAGATTCAAGTTTTAGACGATTCAACAGATGAAACTAGAGATATTGCAAAAGAGTTATGTGAAAGGTTTAGTAAAAAAGGATATAATATAAAATATATAAGAAGAGAAAACAGACAGGGTTACAAAGCAGGTGCATTAAAGTATGGTCTTGATAGAGCGGAAGGTGAGTTTATAGCAATATTTGATTCTGATTTTATTCCAAATCCAGATTTTCTTGAAAAAACTTTGCCATTTTTAATTTCTGATGCTAAAGTTGCGTTAGTTCAGACAAGATGGGACTTTTACAATAGAGATTATTCATTGCTTACAAGGATACAGGCTACTGCTCTGGATGGACATTTTATAGTAGAACAAAAAGCAAGATCTGATTCTGACCTCTGGTTTAATTTTAATGGTACTGCTGGTATCTGGAGGAAAGAGGCTATAATAGATGCAGGTAACTGGGAGACAGACACACTTACTGAAGACCTTGACCTAAGTTATAGGGCTCAAATAAAAGGATGGAAAAATATATATCTTGCTCAACTTGGTAATGAATCTGAACTACCAATAACAATGAATGCTTATAAGTCTCAACAGTTCAGATGGGCCAAAGGTGCATTTCAATGTTTAAGAAAGTTATTACCAAAAATAGTTAAAGCAAAAGCACCTTTAAAAAGTAAATTAGAAGCTCTTGTCCATCTGATAAACTATTCAGCTTATATTTTTCTATTTATTAATTTTCTTTTAATGTTTCCTTTAAGTTATTTTGCGAATCTTTATAATTATAACCCATGGGATATTGTTCCAATATATTTTTCTGTTTTATTTTTTGTTGTTGGTATTTTAGGTCCCCTCACATACTTTTATATATCTCAGAAAAAGAGAGGCCTTAAAAGCTTATATATAATAGTAAATCTTATAGGTTTGATAATTTTAAACTTTGGGCTTACTATTACAATAATAAAAGCATTTTTTGAAGTTTACTTTTTAAATAAAAAGAGTGAGTTTGTAAGAACGCCAAAGTATAGTGGGAATACAAAGAAAATTTACAAAACAAGTAAGTTCTTAATACAATCTATAATAGAAATTATAATAGGATTATGGGCAATATATGTTGCTTATTATACACTTATAGGTGGTATGAAACATCTTCCTGGAATAAGTTTTTTTGCATTCATATATTCTATTGGGTTTTTATGGGTTGGCTTAACATCGTTAAAAGAGGAACTTGGAAAAATAAGTATAAAGAAGGTCGAGTTTAATATACAAAAAAACTCAATAAATTAATTGAGTATATAATTTTAAAATTTAATATTAAATAATTTATAATCTTTTAAAATGACTTTATTTTATATAAAATAATCCTTGACATTAGCATAATATTTTTATAAAATTTATTATCTAAAATTTTTACTTTAATCTTTAAAAAATAGTTGGAGGAATTATGGGAAAGAGTCTTTCTGTAATTAAAAGAGTAAGACAGAATGAGAGGAGAAGAGAAATTAATCTTGCTTATAAGATAAAGATAAAGAAGGCAAGGAAAAAAATAGAAAAACTTATTGCTGATAACGCAACTAAAGAAGAGCTTATGGAAGCATACAGAGAGTATACTAAATGTGTTGATAAAGCTGCAAAAAAGAATATTATTCATAAAAATAATGCTGCGAGAAAAAAATCAAGAATGAATAAAAAAATAAAAAATTTTGTGTTAAAAACAGCTTAGAAGGGAATCTTTCAAAATGAAAAAAATTAAAAAAAATGAGATTATTTCATTTATAGAAAAACAATTGTATAATAAAATACCTGAGTTACAATTGTTAACAAAATCAGCAAGACTAGAGAGTGTTCATGAAATTGTTGATAAAACTATTGATTTTATTAAAAACTCTTTAAAAGAGGGAAGGTCTATTGAAATAAGAGGTTTTGGTATTTTTAGGAAGGTTAAGAGAAAAGGAAAGAAAGGAAGAAGGGTAAAAACAGGAGAGGTTGTTAATTTTGGTGATTTTTTTGATATAAAGTTTAAAACTTCAAAGCTCTTTAAAAGAGATTTAAATAAAAAAAATGATAATGGGGAGAAATAAATGGGTTTTATTATAACTCTTTTATATGTGTTTATAACAATATCTGCTATTTTACTAATATTACTTGTACTTGTTCAGTCAAATAAAGGATCAGACCTTGGTCTTTTTGGTGGGAGTGCTGATATGGTTTTTGGTAGCCAGAAAGGGAATGTACTTACCAGGACAACAGCTGTTTTGATGACTATAATAATGATAGGAACATTTTCAATAAGTATAATAAAATCTAGATTCTTAAGAGAAAGACTTGAAGTAAAAAAAGAAGAGACTAAGATAAAGACTCTTGAAGATATTGAAAAACCAGCAGAAGAAAATAAATAGTCAAGAGAAAAAATGATTCATAATATAGATCCTGTTATATTCCAAATAGGCCCATTATCTATAAGATATTATGGGCTCTTATATATGGCTGGTTTTGTAATTACCTATATTTTTTTATCCCGATTATCAAAAATAGGAAAAATATCTTTGTCTAAAAAAGATATAGATGACTTTATATTCTACTCTGTAATAGGTGTTGTTTTAGGGGCAAGGCTTTTTGAAGTTATATTTTATGAACCTTCTTACTATTTTTCAAATCCTTTTAAAATATTTGCAATATGGGAAGGTGGGCTCTCTTTTCATGGTGGTATTTTTGGGGTATTTGTAGTTACTTTAATATTCTGTAAAAAACAAAAAATATCGATAAAGGTAATGGGTGACCTTTTATCTTTAACTGCTTCAATTTCATTATTTTTTGGGAGAATAGCAAACTTCATAAATGGTGAGCTTTATGGTATACCTGTTGATAATCAAGTAAATCCACCCTGGTATGCTGTAAAGTTTTTAAGAACTGACCCACTTGGTTTATATAGGTATCCTACTCAAATACTTGAAAGTTTAAAAAATCTATTTATATTTTTTGTACTTTTCTACCTTTATAAAAAATTGTATGGAAAGAATAATAAGATAGATCTTTACCATACAAATTATAATAATGGTATTATTTTATGGGTTTTTATACTACTGTATGGTATTATTAGATTCTTTATAGAGTTTCTAAAAGATGTTTATAAAACTAACTTTTTAGGATTGCCCCTTACTAAAGGGCATTGGTTATGTATACCAATGATAATTTTAGGTATTACAGGTTTATTATTGAATTATAGAATGAAATTAAAGGACAGGGTATAGGTATATGGATTATAAGTCAAGTGGGGTAGATATAAACGCTGGTGATGAGTTTGTATCTGAAATTAAGAGAGATGTTGAGTCAACGTTTAACAAAAATGTTTTAAGGAGTATTGGGCTATTTGGTTCTTTTTTTCAATTACCTGAAGGATATAAAGAACCTGTTTTAGTGTCAAGTGTAGATGGTGTTGGTACAAAACTTAAAGTAGCTTTTTTGATGAACAGGCATGATAGTGTGGGTGAAGATATAGTGAATCACTGTGTAAATGATATTGCTACCTCTGGGGCAAAACCATTGTTTTTTCTTGACTATCTTGCAACTGGTAAGTTAGAGAAGTCTATTCATAATCAGATAATCAAAGGTATGGCTAAGGCTTGTAGAGAGAATGGGGTTTCATTGGTTGGTGGTGAGACTGCTGAGATGCCAGGATTTTATAAAGATAGTGAGTATGATATTGCAGGGACTATTGTTGGTGTTGTTGAGAAGTCTAAAATAATTGATGGCTCTAAAATAAAAAAAGGTGATGTTCTTGTTGGTTTAAAGTCAACAGGCCTTCATACAAATGGTTATTCTCTTGCAAGAAAAGTATTGTTAGGTAAGTATACAGTTGATACATATATTAAAGAATTAGGGCAGACTATTGGAGAGGCTCTTCTTGCTGTTCATAAATCATATCTTAAACAGATAGAACTTTTGAAAGAAAATATTGATATAAAAGGTATTTCACATATAACAGGTGGGGGAATAGAAGGTAACACAAAAAGGCTTTTGAAAGAGAACTTTATTCTTTCTATAGATTGGGGTGCCTGGGATAGACCAGCAATATTTAACTTTATTCAAAAGGAAGGTAATATAGAAGAAGAGGAAATGAGGAGAGTATTTAATCTTGGTATAGGAATTATATTTATAATTGATAGAGATGACCTTAATAAGGTATTAAATATTCTTAAAAATGAAGAGCCACTTGTAATAGGAGAGATAAAATGAAAAAAATAGAGGCTATTATTCAGCCATCTAAGTTGGAAGAGGTAAAAGAGGCTTTATCAGAGATAGGGGTGAGTAGACTTACTGTAAGTGATGTTCAGGGTTTTGGCAGACAGAAGGGGCACTCTGAAATATTTAAGGGTCAGGAATATGAAATTCAGTTTATAAGAAAAGTTAAACTTGAAATTGTAGTAAACGATGATTTTTTGGAACCTACTATAAACACAATATTGAAGGTTGCTAAAACTGGTGAAAAAGGTCAGATAGGTGATGGCAAAATATTTGTATTGCCTGTTGAAGAAGTAATAAGAATAAGAACAGGAGAGAAGGGCCCTGGGGCAGTATGACAATACTTTATAATAAAAAAGAGATTAATATAGATAATCCAAAGAGTGTGATTGATATTATCAATATACTTAAAGTTATTCCAAATACAGTTATAGTTCTTAAGAATGGTAAAATAGTTGAGTTAAATGAAAGAGTAAACCCTGAAGATAAAATAGAAGTGATTAAGGTTATATCTGGTGGTTAATAGTGAGAAAATGTAAGTTCTGTGGTAAAGAAACAGGCATATTTCTAAGGGAGCACAGGCTTGCACTTTGTGAGGATTGTTATCCGGGATGGATTGAGAAACAGGTTGATAGGACAATAAAAAAGTTTAATATGTTAAATAAAGATGATAGACTCCTTGTTGCTGTTTCAGGCGGTAAAGATAGTCTTTCTTTATGGCAAATTCTTAAAAAATTAGGTTACAATGTGTCTGGTCTTTACATAGACCTTGGTATAAAACATAATAATTATTCTGAGTTGTCTAAAGAGAAGGTTATAAATTTTTCAAAAAAAATTGATTCAAGTTTTTATATTATAAGCCTTAAAGATGAAGGACTTGATTCAATAGACAGAATAAGCAAAATATATAGAAAAACCTGTTCAGCGTGTGGTGCTATAAAAAGATATTACATGAATAAAATTTCTGTTAAAGAGGGGTTTAATGTAATAGCAACAGGACATAATATGGATGATGAAGTTACAACTCTCTTTGGTAACCTTATACAGTGGGATGAGAGTTATCTTGATAGGCAGTTTCCTGTAATGCCTTCTGGTGATGGGTTTGCTAAAAAAGTTAAGCCACTTGTATTTATATCGGAAAAACAGTCAGCTATGTATGCTTTAACAACTGGTATAGATTATATTATGGATGAGTGTCCATATTCTAAACATGCTACAAGTATATCTTATAAAGAAAATCTTAATATGCTTGAAAGTAAACACCCAGGTATATTAAGGTTTTTTCTTAACAATTTTTTTAATTCTAAAAGTAAAAAAGGTTTACAAATTGAAGGTAGTAAATTAGAGATTAAAGAGTGTAAAATCTGCGGTGCTCCCACATATCTTGATATCTGTAAAGTATGTAAAATAAAGGAAAATATAAATAGATGAGAATAGTTTTATCAGATTTTGGTCTTGATAGTATTAAAGTTATAGTAAGGAAAAAAAATAAAAAAAAGGTAACTCTTATCCCAACACCAAATAATTTTCTTATAATAGAAACTCCTAACCCTAAAAATATAGAAGAGTATATTGTTAATAATATTAATAAAATAAAAGATATATTTGAAAAATATGATAACCACTATTTTAATGTAAGAAACAATATTAAGAAAGATCTTATTCTTTTAAAAGGTAATTATGTTCCATTTTTTACTGAAAAGAGTAGTTCTAATAGGTCATACTTAAAAAATGGCAGATTGATAATAAAATATAATGGAAAAAAGAAGTTAGAAAGTTTACTTAAAGATTTTTTAAGAAAAATTGCCAGGAAAGAGTTTTTAGATATAGTAGAGGAGGAGAGTAAGAGACTTAGTATAAGTGTTGGTAGTGTTAAAATAAAAGATGCAAGATCAAGATGGGGAAGCTGTTCATCGAAAGGTAATATAAATTTATCATTCAGGCTTATAATGGCTCCAGAATATGTGTATAGATATGTAATAATTCATGAATTATCTCATATAAAGTTTCCAAATCATTCTGAAAATTTCTGGAATTATCTCAAAGACGTATACCCTGATTATGAAAAAGGCAGATTATGGCTTAAAGAGAATGGAGCTTATCTTTATACATTGTAGCAGTTTATTAAATTTTAAATTACTAAATTTTTTAAATAAAATTTTAAGGATACTTTGTGATTTCTTTAATTATACTTATAATAGTCTTTGTATTTATAGCAGTAAGGGAGATCACTACTGTAAGATTAAAAATATTTGAAATAACTCTAAGTAAACTTAAAATATGGGAAATAATGCTACTTGGCTCAATTGGTGTTATTATTACACAACAGATAAGTATAAAAGATGCAATATATTCTATAAACCTTGAGGTAATTTTATTTTTATTCTGTATGTTTGTTATTGGTGTTGCACTTGAGGAGAGTGGCTATCTAGAATATATATCTTTTCACCTTTTTAAAAAAGCAAGGAATAAAAATGATATCCTATTGATATTAATATTTGTTATGGGACTTCTATCAGCTTTGCTTATGAATGATACTATAGCAATAATAGGTACTCCGATTGTTATACACCTTGCAAGGAATGGTTTAAATATAAAGCCACTACTTTTAGCACTTGCTTTTTCTGTTACTATAGGAAGTTTAACAAGCCCTATAGGTAATCCTCAGAACTTTTTAATTGCAACTCAATTGGAAAATCCTTTTATTAATTTTTTTAAATACCTTTTAGTTCCTACCTTAATAAATCTTTTTATTTCTTATTTGATCATTAAGTACTTTTTTAAAAAAGATTTTATTGGGACTATAGATACCAAAAAACTTGAGGAGAGTATAAGAGACTATAAATTAGCACATATTGCTAAATTATCTATTATTTTGCTTATTGTTTTAATAATATTTAAAGTTATATTAGGTATCGTAAAGCCGTCTCTTAATTTACCACTTATATCTATAATAATAGTCTCAACAATTCCAGTTCTGTTTTTTAGTGAAAGAAGATTTGAAATAGTAAAAAAAGTTGATTGGCATACACTTATATTCTTTGTTTCCATGTTTATACTTATGCAGAGTGTTTGGAATACTGGCATATTTCAGTCTTTAATAAAAGAATCAAATATTAATATATATTCTATTCCATCTATTTTTATAATAAGTGTTATTTTAAGTCAATTTATTTCAAATGTCCCCCTTGTTATATTATATCTTCCTTTAATTGCTGATATTGGTAGTATAAAGGAGATTATTTCTCTTGCTGCAGGCAGTACTATTGCAGGTAATCTTTTAATATTAGGTGCTGCTAGCAATGTTATAATAATACATAATGCTGAAAAAAGAAGTGGAATAGGAATAGGTTTCTTTGAGTTTGCAAAAATTGGAATACCATTAACAATTGTTAATGTATTGATATATTTTATTTTTTTAAAATTGTTTTAATCTATAAATATTCCAAAAGAGTTTAATAAGAGTTTGCTTGAAGTTGTAAAGTTCTCAAGTGTATTATTAATGATATCATGGATAGATGATATCATATCTTTTTGTTCAAAAGTTATAGCATTTTCAAGTATTGATGGATCTTTTTGAGGATTATTTATAGGGTCATTAATAATTTCCCTTATTTTGTTTGGATTTATTTTAACCTTCCCCTCATATATTAAAACTTTTGGGCTTTCGACTCTATTTATCACTTCTTTTATTTTGCCTTCAGGAGTTTCTATATATGATTTTATTTCTTTAACAACGTAAAGAGTTACCTGATTAACAAAATTGTTTTTTTCTTTTGTTTCAAAAAAAAATGGAAGGAAGACTTTCTGGAAAAAATCAAACAATGAATATCTCCATTAAAAATTAATTAAATTAAAACCTAATTAAATTTAACTTTTTTGTCTTATAATATGAAAAACTTTTAAAATAATATAACAATTATGATTATTAAATATAACATGAAATATTTATAATTTTATTTACACTGTTCTTAGGAATTAAAATTAATCATTTTATAATTAAAAATTATAGAACTGATCAAGAAACCTTACATCGTTTTCATAAAATAGTCTTATATCAGGTATTCTGTATTTTATCATAGCTATTCTTTCTATTCCCATACCAAAAGCGTATCCTTTATACTTTTCATAATCTATCCCAACGTTTTTAAATACTTCAGGATCAACCATACCACAACCAGCAACCTCAATCCAGCCTGTTCCTTTACACATAGAGCAACCTTTTCCACCACATGATATACATGTAAAAGCAACTTCTGCAGATGGTTCAGTAAATGGGAAAAAGTCGGGTCTAAATCTTACATTTGTTCCTTCTCCAAACATCTCTTTGGCAAAAAGTTTTAAAATACCTTTTAAGTCTGAAAATGATACATCAGTGTCAACAACTAAACCTTCAATCTGATGAAAAATAGGGGAATGTGTTGCATCAACATCATCTTTTCTGTAACATCTACCAGGTGAAATTATAGCAATTGGGGGTTTCTGTTTTTCCATAACTCTTATTTGAACACCTGATGTTTGGGTTCTTAAGAGCTTTTTATCTCTGATATAAAATGAATCCTGATCATCTCTTGCAGGATGATAATCAGGAATATTTAGAGCATCAAAATTATAGTATTCTTCTTCTATTTCTGGGCCTTCTTCTACAGAAAAACCTAATTTGGTAAATATTTTTATTATATCTGATATTACAATAGATAAGGGGTGTATTTTAAATTGTTTAAAAGGTTTACCAGGTAATGTTATATCAATCTTTTCTTTCTTTAATTGCTCCTCTTTTTCTTTTGCTATTAATTCCTCTTTTCTATTCGCGATATATGATTCTATTTTATCTTTAAGATCATTTATCTCTTTGCCTATAACTTTTTTTTCTTCAAGTGAAAGACCACTGATTTTATTTAAAGCTTCTTTTAGTAAACCTTTTTTGCCTAAGAATTTTACTCTTATATTTTCCAGTTCTTCAAGTGTTGCGGATACAATAGATGATATAGCATCTTTTTCTATATTTTTTATATTATTAAGGTCCATTTCTATAGTTATCCTTAACTCATAGTTATTTTAATGCTTCTTTTACTTTAGCAACTATAGCTTTAAATGAGTTAGGATCGTTTATTATCATATCAGCAAGCATTTTTCTATTAATTAATATCCCAGCTTTTTTTAATCCATATATAAATGTGCTATATTTTAAACCTTCTTTTCTAACTGCTATGTTTATTCTTATATTCCATAATCTTCTTAAGTCTCTTTTTCTCTGTTTCCTACCAAAAAACTCATTAACCCATGCTCTATAAATAGATTCATTTGCTATACTAAATATTTTACTTCTTCTAGCATGAAAACCTTTTGCTCTCTTTAGTACTTTTTTGACTCTTTTTCTTCTTATTGTACCATTGACTGCTCTTGACATACTATCTCTCCTTAATTTAAAATTTTACTATAAAATTTTTATTTATTGATAAGGTAAACACTCTCTAATTCTATGGAAAGAACCTTTATCAACTAAAGCAGGTACTGATAAATGTCTTTTTCTTTTTCTTGTTTTATGACCTAAAAGGTGACTTTTACCTGCTTTACTTCTTTTAATTTTTCCTGTTCCAGTAATTTTAAATCTTTTCTTTACACTACTTTTTGTTTTCATCTTATACATTATAAAACTCCTAAACTTACTTTTTACTTTTTTGGTGCCATAACAAGAATCATGTTTCTACCTTCAAGTTTTGGTTGTTTTTCAACAATTCCAATATCTTGAAGGTCTTCAATAAATCTATTAAGAATTGCTTCCCCTTTTTCAGAGTAAGCAATCATTCTCCCTTTAAACTTTACAGTTAGTTTTAATTTATCACCTCTTATTAAAAACTCTTTTGCTTTTTTGAGTTTAACCTGATAATCATGTTCTTCTATAAGAGGAGTAAGAGTAAGTTCTTTAACCTGTATAATATGTTGTTTTTTTTTCATTTCTTTTTCTTTCTTCTTCTGTTCAAACCTGTATTTACCATAATCCATTATTTTACATACTGGTGGTTCTGCCTGTGGTGCTATTTCTACTAAGTCAAGGTTAAACTCTTTTGCTTTTAAAAGTGCTTCGTTTATATCTACAACCCCTAACTGATTGCCATCAGGGTCAACTAATCTTACTTTTTTAGCTTTTATTTGATTATTAATATTAAGTTCTTTTATTATTCGGGCCTCCTTATAAAAATTCTATAAAATTTACCATAAAAATTAAATAATTTTATCTTTTTAAGTCAAGTATTTGTATAACTGTTTTTTCTATAATCCATGATAATGGATTTTCTTTTAATAGAAAAATAATTTTATCAACATCACTGTCATTGTAGCTTATATTTAAAATACTCTTGAGAATAAAATATAATGAATGTACGTCTTTATTATTATAAGCTTTTGTAAGTTCATGCTTTATGAAATTGAATATTATGTATTTTGTGTCATCTGAGGAATTATTATATTTAAGAGAAAATACATTCATTATTATAGACTTTACAGTTATATCGCTATTATTGTAAAAGTCAATTAACTTATTTATTATTTCTGCTTTGTCAATCTTAAAACTTATTAGACCCATTATTATGCTTTTTTGATATAAATTATCTTCAAGATTGTCAAGGAAAAATGATAAAACTTCTTCGTTGCTATCATAATAAGCTAATGTTTTTATTATTGAGTCTTTGAAAAAAAAGTCATTACTATTATCAAACTCTTTAATTAGTACTGCAGCAAGTTCAGGATATTGCCCGAATAGATTAACTGCTGAGTTTCTTACTCCTTCATCAATAGAGCCCAGAAATTGGATCATTTTAATAAGTTCTTGATTTTCAATTTTTAAAGCTGCTAATGTATTAATTATTTCCTGAGAAAGAAAGAATGATTTTGTTTTAAGTAAGTAGTCTATAAGTAACTCTTTATATTTTTGAAAATTATTTTCTTTTATAAACATTAAAACTGAGTACTTGGCTTCAAGATTATTTTTCTCTTTAAAAACATTATTGAATATAGTGTCAATTCTTTCATAATCTTTTCTGTTGTTAAAGTATTTTAGAATATTATATACGAAAGACGGCTTATTTTTGCATCTTTTTATAAGTTTATCTATCAATTCTGGTGTAAAGTTCTTCTCAGAAATGTCAATCAATTGAACAAGGTTTGCTATAAGGATATCATCATCTTCTTCTTCAAGAGTATCTTCAATTATGCTCTTTGCTTTATCTATGTTATCAAAAATATAGTTTAATGCGTCTCTTTTTTTAAAAAAGTCTTGTGAATATTTCAGGTTATATATGCTCTCTTCTATTTTTTCTATTATTTCTTTATTCGAAATATTTGTTTTAACCTTTTGTGTCTTAGACTGTGGGTATATTAGAGTAGTAAACATCAAAAATATAATAAAATATTTAGTCTTCAATGTCTTCATCCCTGATATTTTTATAATCTACTATATTTATACCAAGAAGCATCTCAAACTCAGCTATTGCGATATTAAACTCATATATTGCATAATAGTAATCTTTTTTCTTCGTAAAAAACTCAACCAACCCATTCTGAGCATCATCAGGGTTTCCGGTGCCAGCTTCATACGCGTTTATAGAGAGAATAACCCATCTTTTTGTTGCTTTGTATTGTTCTTTTTTATATGTTAGTTTTTTCATCTTGTCAATTACGTTATCATAAGCTTTTCTAAGATTTATTTCATTATATTTGTATCCCATTTTTATGTTTTCAAGGTCAGCAAGAAATCTTGTTTCTATTTGTTGTTTCTGGTTATACTTGTTCCATAAGCTTAGATTCCATCTTAAGCCTAAAGCGAAATAAAAGTCAAATGTTTTATCAGGTAGTATTGTATCTTTTACGCTTTCGTTGAAATTATGGTATATATAATTTATGTTTGTTGCAATAAAAATATCTGGTAATAATGATGCTTTTTCATAATCAGCATAAGCTTTTCTTGCAAGATATCCATATTGTATTTTTTTAAACCCGTAATAATTTCCTTTAGCAATATCAAGGTAGTATGCAAAAGACTTTATATCAAATTTTAATGGTACAATTATTTTTGGATTTGTAATTATTTCCTCATTTTTATTTCCAACTATAATGTCAATCCATGTTTTTGCTTCGTTATAGTTTTTATAAGCTTCAGATTCATTTATTTTTAGATTATAGTAATTTATTATAGAGTTTTCTAATGATGACCTTGTTATTTTACCCTTTTCAAAGCTTTTTTTCTTATCGTCAACAATCTTTTCATATTTTTTTATAGTATCTGATAATACATAATCTATGATTGACTTAACTAAAAGATAACCCCAAAATATTTTTTTTGCCTGATATTCTACAAAAGCTTCTGTTTCTTCTACCTCTGCTTTTTTAAGTTCTATATTATATTTTGCTGCTTCCTCACCCTTTGAAATCTTACCAAAAGTATAGATTGGAAAAACAATAGTTATATTAGGGTTTAAAAATGGTGTCCATTTATCTGTGTTTATGTAAAACTCAGCCATACCATTTTTATTCCTGTCTTCTTTGTATATTTCGGGTAAATAGTTCATATAAATATTGAAGTTTATATCTGGTAATTTTTTTAGTTTCACCTCTTCTTCTTTTAAATATGCCTGATTGAGTTCATTGATTTTTCTTGATAATTCAGGATATATAATTTTACCCTTATTTATGATATCGATAATTGTTACTTCAGAGGAGTATAATATTATGTGTATAAATGTAAGGAAAATTATAATATGTGATTTTTTCAAAAATAGCTCCAGTTCTTAATATGTAAGACAGTTTAATAAATCGATAAAAATATTTAATAAATTTAACTCCTCATAAAATTTATTGGATAAAAATATTTTAAAATGATTAGAAAACTTCCAGAAGAGTTTGTAAAAAAAACTAAAATACTTTTAGGTAATAGTTTTGAGAATTATCTTAATTACTTTAATGATGAAAATAAAACATTTGTAAGACCTAACTTTATTAAAGTAACCGAAAATGATTTTTTAAACATATTTAAAGATAAGATATCTAATAGAATTAAATGGGAAACAGGATTTTTAGTCAAAGATAAAAAATTTTTCAGTAAAACTCCATACTATCATACTGGTATATACTACATTCAAGAAGCATCATCTATGTTGCCAGTGGCTCTCCTTGATCCTAAGCCAGGTGAAATTATATTGGATGCATGTGCATCTCCTGGTAGTAAGACAACACAAATAGCAGGTAGGATGCTTAATAGGGGAGTAATAGTTGCAAATGAGGTAAAACATTCAAGAACTGGAAGACTTTTGGAAAACATATCAAGAGCCGGAATTAAAAATTGTATAGTAACAAGCAGTGACCTTAGTAAGTTTTATTTTGCTGAAGGATTGTTTGATAAAATTCTTGTTGATGCACCGTGTTCTGGGGAAGGAATGTTTAAAAGAGATGATGATGCTATAAAAGCATGGAGCCCTAATTTAGTTAGAATGCTATCAGGAATACAGAAACAGATACTTAAAAATATTGCACCGCTGCTTAAGGTGGGAGGAACACTTGTATATTCTACATGTACTATGTCAGTTGAAGAAAATGAGGAAAATATTGATTGGTTTATAAAGAACTTTCCTTTTAAACTTGAAGATGTAATGTATGGTGTAAGTGGTTTTACTTCCTTTCAAGATAAAGTATTCAGTGAAGAGATAAAAAAAACAAAGAGAATATTTCCTTTTAATGAAATGGGTGATCCTTTTTTTGTTGCTAAGATGATAAAAATTGGTAATGATAGAAATGTTGCAGATAATAGGTCTAGAGTATCTTATAGCAATAAAGTTAGTAAGAAACAGGATAGTAAAAAGTTGTTTGAAATGTTTGAAAATATTGGGATAAGACTTAGAAAAAATATGGATATATTAACTCTTTGGAATAATATTTATGATGTAAGTAATATAGATATAAGTCTTTTAAATAAGTTTCTTGATAACAGAATTAAGATTATTTATTCTGGTGTAAAGTTAGGTGAAAATAAAAAGAATAGAGTAGAACCAGATTACTCTCTTGCAATGTCAATTATGCCAGATGAGATAGATAAATATAATAGTGTTGAATTAAACGATGAATATGCTATAAAGTATCTTAGAGGGGAGATTTTAGATATAAAATTGGAGAAAGGCTATTATATAGTAACTTATAAAAATTATCCTATCGGATGGTTGAAATACTCTGATACTATGAAAAATCTATTTCCTCACTATATAAGAGGCAAAATATAATTGCAGTTATTAAATTTTACTAATAAAATTTTTAAAAATTATAAAACTGATAAGGAGATAAATTGAGTAAAAAAGCATTAATAAGTGTTTCTGATAAGACTGGTATAGTAAAATTAGCTAAAGCCTTAGTAAAGGCAGGTTATCAAATAATATCAACTGGTGGCACTGCTAAAATATTAAAGAGTAATGGTATAGAAGTTATAATGATAGAAGATTATACTGGATTTCCTGAAATACTTGATGGTAGAGTTAAAACCTTGCAGCCTAAGATACATGGTGGTATATTAGCAGACAGGATTAAACATCTTGAAGAAATTAAAAAGATGGGGATTGAAACAATAGATATAGTTGTGGTTAACCTTTATCCTTTTGCTGAGGTTATAAGTAAAGAAGCAACTAAATTAGAGGAGGCTATAGAAAATATTGATATTGGTGGCATAGCATTACTTAGAGCTAGTGCCAAAAATTTTAAGTATATAACAGTTATTACTGATCCTGCTGATTATGATATAATAGAGGAGAAATTATTAAAAGGTGAAATTGATTATAAAACGAGGTTAAAACTTGCGATAAAAGCATTTAAAACAAGTTCAGAGTATGATAATTTAATATATAAGTATTTAGAGAAAGTTCAATGATAGATGAGGCAAGAATAACTGTTGTTGCTGGTAATGGTGGAAATGGATGTGTATCTTTTAGAAGAGAAAAGTATATACCTAGGGGAGGGCCGGATGGTGGTGATGGGGGAGAAGGGGGGAGTGTTTATATTGAATCTGATTCAAGAATAAAGACTTTAAGCAGATTAAACGGAAGAACTTTCAGAGCAAGTAAAGGGGAACACGGTAAAGGGAATAACAGACACGGAAAGAATGGAGAGAGTATAGTTATAAAGGTTCCTGTTGGCACAATAATAAGAGATGAGGATACAGGTCAAATAATAGCTGACCTTAAAAAAGATTGTGAAAAAGTACTGGTTGCAAGGGGTGGAAAGGGAGGAAAGGGGAATGCGAGTTTTAAAACATCGACAAACAGGGCTCCAAGATATGCTCAGAAAGGGAAAGATGGGCAGATAAGACATATTAAGCTTGAACTTAAAATAATTGCAGATGTTGGAATTGTTGGATTCCCAAATGCTGGCAAGTCAACTTTAATATCTTCAATATCAAATTCAAGGCCAAAGATAGCACCTTATCCATTCACAACTATAACACCTAATCTAGGAATAGTTGATATAGATGAGATAAACCACTTTGTAATTGTAGATATACCAGGGATAATAGAGGGTGCCTCAAAGGGGAAGGGTCTTGGATTAAGGTTTTTAAAGCATATAGAGAGAACAAAAATATTACTTTTTTTGCTTGATATAAATGATGAACCACTGAAAAAGTTTAAAATATTAAGGAGAGAACTTAAAAATTATAACGAAAAGCTTATAAAAAAGAAATATATATTATGTCTTAATAAGATAGATTCATTACCTGAGGAAGAGGTTAATAGTACAAAAGAGACTTTTATAAGAAAAGGCATAAAAGAAGAAAAAATATTCACAATTTCTGCTCTTAAAAAGTTAGGACTCGATAATGTTAAATATAAACTCTTTGAAATTTTAAAAGACGTTGAAAATAGAAATAAATAAAAAACTTATTATATATATCCTTGTGAATAAATAAAAAAAGGCCTAGGGGCTAACCCTAGGCCTTTTTCAATAGTAAAAGTCTTTATTTTTTAATAAGTATGGTTCTTTACCATATTGTATTGTACTGATGCTGTATATTCTTTTACACCCATGTGTCCATAAGGTGCACTATAATATGTCTTTGAACCATTTTGTCTAACCATGTCAGATGTATGGTAATAGTATATA
>JAKPDD010000039.1 GCA_029552945.1 Spirochaetota bacterium | reverse complement strand
GGATACATAAAGGCAAGCCAACCATTGTGGCTTTTTTTAGTTTTAAAAGCAAATTCCATACGGGCAAAATCATCATCGCTTAAATTTTGTAAACCCAATACTTCAGCCTCTTCTCTGTCAAATTTATCGGGATAAACAAATTCATCGCTATCTGTATTGTAAGGCGGATCTATGTAAATACATTTTATTTTTCCGCTATAATAATTTTTAAGTATTTTTAGACAATCCAGGTTATCACCTTTAAGAACTAAGTTTTGAGTTGTATCAATATCTTTACTCAATTCAGTATTGAGTTTTAACTCTTTATCTGTCTTTTTGGCATACTTTGCTCTTGCAACATTACGCCCAACAAAGTTAAGCCCGTAACCGTTTACTTTTTCGTCTATGGGCAAACCTGCAATAGCTTTAAGTTCCTGAATGTTTATTTCATTGTCTTTAATTACAGACGGGTAATTTTCCTTTAAAAACTTCAATAATTTGTTTTCGTTGTTTTCTGTTCCAACTACATTAAAACCTGCTTTTATAAAATCCTCTTTACTGTTCATAATCAACCTCGCTTTTTATCAATTCTGCTAATTGTGTTCTATTTATACGTTCTTTAAATAAAATTTTTATGTTTTTATTCTTATAGTATTCAGACAATGCCTCAAAATACTTTTTGGCAAAATCAATTTTTGATTTTTCGTCTTCTGGGATATCTGTTGATGACTTATAGCCCTTAGCCTCAACAACAAGAAATAGTTTATTACCTTTTTTGCTTTTTACAGCATAGCAAAAATCGGGGTTGTAATCGCCTAATGGAGTTTTTATTTTAAGGCGTGGCAATTTGGCAAAAATTTCAATACTATCAATATCTGGGTCATGCTCAACAATTTCAAGTTCAAAATCGCTATCGTATTCAATTACTTCTTCAAATACCCATTTTGCTTTTAAAGAAAAATCTTTGTCAATATCTTTCTGGAATCTTCCTGTGTTTCCTGCATCTAAATAGGTTTTATCGTTTTCTTTTTTGAATATATCCGCCAAAACAGCTCCATTAATGCCGTCATACTTGATGTTGGCTTTAAGCAAGGCAATAAGGTGCTTTTTGATAATATCAGATATTTCTCTTTGAGCCTGTTCTGGATTATTACAGATCATTTTCTTTTTAAAATCATTACTTAACGAATTAAACACTTTAACAATAAATAATAATGGTGTTTTGGTATTATTTGATAATGTCTTTACAAATTCTAAATAATCAACTTTACTTTTGTAAGTTATTGTATCTTTTATCTCTTTTGTAATAGCATCCTGTTTTTCAAGCCTATTCACTTTTAGTTCTGCTCGTACAGTTTGTAATATAATCTCTTCAATATTAAGTTTCTCAATATCTGTTTTTATGTTTTTTATTAATTGACTCTCCTCTTCTGGGTCTAAATTATCCAATACATAAAAGGCATTTTTGTTGATGGTATTCCATAGGTATTGAAATTCCTGTAAATGTGTTGATTTAATATAGACTTTCTTTTTTTCTTTTTTCTTTTTAGCATCCTGTATATAAATATTGGCATCAGTAGCAAATAGATTTTCAAGCACATTTACCTGTTCTTTTGGCAGGTTTAACTCTCTTAGCTTTTTAAAGAAATCAGGTGATTTTTCATAAACATCAATACCATCTATAATTGATTTGAATATAATCATTTGATTGTCTTCAAGTGTTTTATAGATTTTACGAATAGTAAAATCATCAAATTCTCCTTTTTCTTTAATAAGTATTTTAAGTTCTTGTTCAGTAAATGTTTCTGGAATAAGAAATGAATTGGTTAAAATTTCATTTTGAATAGCCTCAGCAAAACCCTGTTCTTTGTTTGATACAACAACATCAAGGTTGTTTATTTTCCAAAATAGTTCTTGATCATAATTTAATTTTTTAAGTGTTTGACGTTCCAAATTTTGATTTACACAAATTCTTAAACCTCTACCAATCTGTTGAAGTTTTGAAATATCGCTACCTTGATTTGAAAGCTTGCAAATAGTAAAAACATTTGGGTTATCCCAACCTTCTTGCAATGCCCATATAGAAAAAATGAATCGTGTAGTACTTTCAAAGGAAAGTAGTCTCTTTTTGTCTTTTAAAATTTCATCAACTCCTTCTTTTATCTTTTCATCAGCATTTCCCTTATCACCGGAAAAATATCCACGATGGATAATTAAATTACCTTCATTATCAAAATCTTTTTGTAAGTATTGATAGTAATCAGATAAAGGATCGAGATTTTTTATAACTTCTTCTCTTATCTTTTTATACTCTTCTTCAAAAATATTTTTAATCTTGGGATTTTCACCTCTGTAAAGGCTAATATCATTTGGTATAAAAAATAATGTGAGTGGTTTTATTCCATAATCAAATAGCTCTTTTTCCTTTTTAAAATGAATTTTGATAGTTTCTTTAATCATTGTACGTAAAGATTGGTCAGAAAGAGAATAGTCAACCTTCTCAATTGTATCATCAGACAGAACAATAGAATCTTTGTTTATTTTTTTAATGCTTTTTCCATTGAAAATAGAACCAATACCTAATTCACGTCTTACAAGAATATTATTAATTAAAGTATTTACAATAGCTTTTTTATTTTCAATAGCAATAAGTGTGTCCTTATTTTGAACTATATCCTGTGTATAAACTACAATTTTCTTGACTAAACTTTGTCTAAAAGAGGAAATACTATCTAAAACATATGCAACATTAGATAAAGGCAAGCTGTTTTTTTTATTTGGGAAAGTTGCACCAAAACGTAAGTAATAATTGTCAAACCCTTCAAAATATTTTTTAAAGGCATCACCATCAAAACGATGCGGTTCATCAATTATTACTATAGGTTTTAATCGTTTTAAACACTCAAGGTAGGTCTTAGGTGGATTTGAATTTGACTCAAATAAATTAGGAGCATAAATTTCGCTTTCTAAAGGGCGGTTAAGAATATTATCTTTATGAGCAAATGAAGTTGGTGTCATTATTAAAACTGACAAATGTGAAGTATTTATAAATTGTCTAACTGTTGAAACATTTCCACTTTCATACACAAAAACTTCAATAATCTTTTCTTTTTCATTAGCATATAAACTTCTGAAATATTCTTTAGTGTCATCTAAATTTGTTTTTGTACCTTCACGAATAGCAACAGATGGAACAAGAATTATAAACTTCTTATAGCCAAAATGTTTACAAAGTTCAAAAATAGTCTTAATATAGGTAAATGTTTTACCTGTTCCTGTTTCCATCATAATGTCAATATTTTTGCTGCCTTCTTTAACAGGAAAGTTATAGTTATTTTTTCTTTGATGTATTTTTAAAACATTGCTGAATGTTTCTCCTTGATAAAGTTGTTCAAATATACTAATAATATTATTTACACATTCCTCTTGATAAGATTGCAACTCATATTTAAATTGCTTTATCTCGGTTTTTAGTGTCTCTACTCTCATAACTACCCTGCTTGATACTATTTAAAATTAAGACAAATTTTTTAATTAAAATTTAATTTTTTTTAAAATTTTTATATTTATATATAAGGATAATAGAGGA
>JAKPDD010000022.1 GCA_029552945.1 Spirochaetota bacterium | reverse complement strand
GCACTATTTATTCCTTGAATAGAAAAAGATGCTGAGACTCTATAAGTTCCTGGATCATTAATTTTTAAATAAATTGGTAAACCTGAAGTATTATTTATCACCGATACTCCATTTGTACTTATTGAAGAATATGGACTTGGTGTATAATAAGGATCATTAATTGTGCAAGGAAATACACTTGCATATATTTCAGATTTATCTGTTACGCCAAGAGATACAGTCGTTTGATTAGCACCATAAGGACCATGATTATAGGATATCTCTCCATAACTATATGCTGAACTCGGGAAGTCATAAGGACTATTAACTGGTGTAGTCCAAGTTGTCCAGGAACCACCAGAATTCTTGTATTCCATAGTTCCAGCATTATCCCTAAAGCCATAACCATTAGTTCCTGCAGTAGACCCAAAATTTAGATATTTACTTGGTCCAATCAAGACATTTCCATCACCACTAACCTGAAACAGATTGTTTTGAGAAGAAGAATTGTCTTTCACTTTAAAATTATGATCACTCGTTGAACCATCAAGATTGATTACCACATCATCTACTGCCATTAAAGGAAGTAAAACAAGAAAAACTAACAGAACTGAAAAAGTTTTCTTTTTCATTGTACACCTCTTATTTTTATTCTTGCATCTTCAAGTAAAACGAGGTTTAAAATTAAACTCCATTTTATATTTGAAGATGCAGATTCATATTTTTATGATTCTTTTAATTAAGAATTTTGTCAAGAAAAAAATATAGGATTTTTAAAAAATATTTAAATTTTATTCTTTTCGTAGGTCTTTATACTTTCATAAACTCAGATTCAATAAAGGTTAAAGACCTATTTTTTCTTTTAAATATAATTTCAATTTAGCGCAAGAACAGGAGATGCAGAAAAATCAAAAAAAATAAATTAGCAGTCTCACTTTTCAATTGACAATTTCATAGTTTTGATTAATATGTCATTAAGATTAGCAGATAAACTTGCAGAGTGCTAAAAATCAAAAAGGAGTATTTATTAAAGCAATG
>JAKPDD010000014.1 GCA_029552945.1 Spirochaetota bacterium | reverse complement strand
ATGTCTTTATACATTTTGGCTGGTGCTTAGAGGTACGGGAAACACCCGATCCCATCCCGAACTCGGAAGTTAAGCCGTACCTAGCCGATGATACTGGTAGGGCCGCCTACCGGGAAAGTAGGCCTGTGCCAGCCTTTTAATCGTTTATATTCTTCTATTCATAAAAATACTGATTTAATTTTTTGATATTGTTATCAACTTTTTTATTTAACTTAAAATTTGTAAAATATAAATTTTAATTAGGTATAAATAAATAATTATATAAATTTTTATCTTATAAGATTTTTAAACTCTCTTTTAAACTCTCTTTCAAGGTCTTTTCTTTTTATATCCTCTCTTTTATCATGAACTTTTTTACCTTTTGCAAGCCCAATTTCAATTTTTACTCTGTTCTTATTGTTAAAATAAACATTTAAAGGAATTAAAGTAAGCCCCTTTTCTTTTGTTTTACCTATAAGCCTTTTTATTTCGTTTTTATGCAGAAGTAATTTTCTACTTGCTTTTGGGTCATGAGAAAATACAGATTTTTTACTATATTCTGGTATATTAGCATTTATAAGATATAATTCACCTTTTATAAATCTTGCATATGCATCATCTATATTTATTTTATTTTCTCTTATTGACTTTACTTCGGAACCTTTTAGTACTATGCCTGCCTCTATTTTTTCAAGGACCTCATAATTAAAACTTGCTTTTTTGTTTTTTGTTATTATTTTCATTTATCTGCCTTTTTTATTAATATAATATTGAAAATATTAGTAAAAAATAAATTTTATCTTTAAATTTAATTTTTATAGTTTTAAAAATTTACCATTTATATTAGCATTTTTATTTAGTTTTTTAAGGAGAAAAATATATGCTTAAACATGAATATTATGTAAAGAAAACAAAATGGGATAAAATAAAGAAATGGATTAAAGAGTTTTTTTCTGCTATACTTATTGCTCTTGCTATAAGAGTTTTTTTAATTGAACCTTATAGAATTCCAACACCAAGTATGTATCCTACCATACTTGAAGGTGATATGCTTATGGCAAATAAGTTCTGGTATGGGGTTTTAGTGCCCATTATAAACTTTAAATTACCATCTTTTTCGTCACCTACTAATGGGGATATAATTCTTTTTGAAACTCCTACGTATTCAAGTCCCGGCAAGTTTAGAGAGATTGTTAATTTTATAACTTTTGGTATTTTCGGACTTGATAATACAAGAGAAAATCCAAAGTATTTTATAAAGAGGGTTATTGGGAAACCATCTGATGTTATAACAATTCTTGACCCACGTTCTAGTGACTTTAGCTACCATATAGTTTTGAATGATAAACCTTGTATTTTAAAGCCTATTGATGAGTCTTCTGTCCCTGATTTTGAAGAAAAGTCTGAATATAAATTTTTTGTTGAAACGATAGGTGATAAAACACATTATGTCCAATTTATGAAAAGATATTTTTCAAGTTCTAGTGTATATATCCCAAGAGAACTTCAGGGGAAGTTTTATGTACCAAGAGAGGGGGATGTTATAGAGTTTTCAATAATCGAAAGTTTTGATAATATTGCTGATGTAAAGAAAAGTTATGAAAGTGGTCTTTTACTTGATATAAATCCGTCAACAAGGGTTCAACTTAAGGTTGGAGAAAAAATCATAGAATTAAGTGGAAGAATATTAAGGTCTTTATATTTTACTGGTCTTAGGAACTCAATAATTAGCAATCATGACCTTTATAAACTTTTAGTAGAAGGTAAAGTGACGGTGAGTGTTAAAGATGATTATTACTTTGTTATTGGTGATAATAGAGATAACAGTCTTGATAGTAGGTATTGGGGATTTGTTCCAGCTAAATTAATTCTTGGCAATCCTTTATTCAGACATTTCCCTATATCAAGAATTGGTAAAGTAGATAGTATAAAAATAAAAGGAAAATAATTTGAAGGGGTTTATTTTATTTATTTTTTTATTCTTTATTATTGGTTGTAATAATAATGAGGAGAAAAAAATAATTATAAAGGGTGATGGTCTTGGTGAAATTATTTTTAATGATTTTTTATCAACTGTATGGCAAGGAGAATTTGTTGAGTTTAAAGGTGGGGGGGCACAGTCTGCTCTATTTTCTCTTATAGATAAGACAGTGGATATTGTTTTCTCTTTTAAAGAACTTTCAAATGAAGACTATTTATTACTTAATTCTAAAAAAATATATGTTAAAGTTATCCCAATAATAAAAGTTCCACTTGTTTTTATTGTTAATATTAAAAATCCTACTGAACAGCTGAGTCTGATTGATTTAAAGAATATATTCAGTGGCTATTATAAATACTGGTGGCAATTAGGGGATAAAAAGACAAGAGCTTTAATAAGAAATAATCCAGTTTTTGGTTCTATAGAGTATTGTAGTCTGGATAAAAGAAATGGTGAATACTATTCTGTTAGATCTGAGCTTGGTATTGCTGATTTTTATCTTGATGTTAAATTTTTTCCTCATTCAAAAGCAATTCAAGATTATGTAAAAAACTCTGAAAATGCTATTGGATATGTTCCTATACCTTTTTTTAGTTCTGATTATAATACTTCTATAAAAATAGTTAACCAGGATATAGAAGTTAAAGGTTATTTGATTGTAAAAGAGAGTTTATATCAAACTAATTTTTTTTATAACTTTTTCCAGGCTTTAAAGAGTTATCTGATTGAAAAAAAGTTTTATTACCTGAATAAAGGTATCAAATTAATTATTGAAGACTATAATTTTTAAATGTTAATTTTAATTCCTTAATACTTATGGATTATGAATAAATTTTATTGATAAAATTTTATTTTAAGGAAATAAATATGTCTTTACCAGAGAATATATACAGAAAAGCTTTAAAAGCTCAGGAGATAGAGTTTTTTGAGTTTATTATATACAGTAAATTAGCAAAAAAAATAAAGAATAATAATGCACATATACTTGAAGAAATATCAAAAGATGAATATTCTCATTATCTCTTTTGGAAGGATATTACTAAAAAAGATATAAAAATAGGTAAATTAAAATTGTTTTTCTATTATATTCTTATAAGATTTTTAGGCCTTAACTTTGGTATTAAACTAATGGAAAAGGGTGAGAAGAGGGCACAAGTTAACTATTCAGATTTTAAAGAATATCTGCCTTCTATAAATAATATTATAAAACAGGAAGATGAACACGAGAAAAAACTTATTTCTATGCTTAATGAAAAAAAACTAGAGTATATAAGTTCAATAGTTTTAGGTATGAATGATGCTATTGTTGAACTTACAGGGACTTTAGCAGGCCTTACTTTTTCAATAAGAGATTCAAAAATAGTCGCACTTGCTGGTATAATAACAGGTATTGCAGCATCTTTTTCTATGGCAGCATCAGAATATTTGTCTCAAAAGTCTGAGGGCTCAAAGACTCCATTTATTGCTTCTTTTTATACAGGTATAACATATATTTTTACTGTCTCTTTGCTTGTTTTTCCTTTTATTTTTTTTAGTAATGTATATTTAGGTTTTGTTTTTAGTCTCTTAACTGTTGTTTTATTAATACTTATTTTTAACTACTATACCTCTGTTGCTCAGGATAAAGACTTTAAAAAGAGTTTTTTTGAAATGCTTTTTATAGGTTTAAGTGTTGCTGGTATAAGTTTTGGGATTGGTTTAATTGCAAAGAATCTTTTGGGAATAAGTGAATAAGGAATTGTATGGGTAAATATATTTACTTAAAAAAATTTGATATTAAAATACATTATGAAGAGTATGGGAAAGGATATCCTATTGTATTTGTACATGGGTTAGGGGGCAGTTTAAATAATTGGAAAGACTCATATGAATCCTTTAAATCAAATGGTTATAGAGCTATAGGTATTGACTTGCCAGGCTATGGAAAGAGCCAGAAACCTTTAATAGATTATTCTATAGAGTATTACGCTAAAGTACTTTTGGAGTTTATAATTGAGCTTGGACTAGGAGACTATCCAATACTTGTAGGCAATTCTATGGGGGGGCATATATCGAGTTTTTATGCTGCAAAATATAAATCTAGATTAAAGGCACTTGTGCTTGTTAATAGTTCGGGACTTAATAATCCTAATTTTATTGAAGAAATACTTCTTAATATTGCTTTTGATAAAAAAAATCTTGATAAACTATTTAAATATCTTATTAATGTTTTCCCAATCACACTTTTTCATAATCCTCGTCATGAAAATGCCAGGTTTTTTTCAGAAGAGCAGTTAAATTATTCTAAAAGTGAGGACTATAAAAACTATTGTCATGCTCTTGAAAAGTCTGTTAAAGCTATGATAGAAAAACCACTGGATGATATAATAAGTGAGATAGATGTCCCAACTTTAATAATATGGGGTATGAATGATAAGTTTATATCTTCATATTATGGTTCAAAGTTTAATCATAATATAAAAAATTCAATATTTATAAAAATAAGTGAGGCCGGACATATGCCTCAGCTTGAAAAACCGAATGAGTTTAATAATAGTTTGCTTAATTTTATTAATAGTCTTGAACTTAAAAAAAGTAAAAATTTTATTTCTAAAATTTTACCATTTTTTTCAAAAAAGGGAAAACATGTATAGAATAGGTCAGGGATTTGATTTTCATAAATTTGGTGATGGTAATTTTATAGTTTTAGGCGGTATAAAAATCGATTTTAATAGAGGAGTGATTGCTTATTCTGATGGGGATGTAATAATACATTCAATAATTGATTCATTGCTTGGTGCAATAGGATTTAATGATATTGGATTATTGTTTCCTGATACTGATAAGAGTTTAAAAGGTATAGATAGTACTATTATGTTAAAAAAAGTTATGGAAATAGTTTATAAAAAAGGTTTTAATATAGTTAATGTTGACATAACTTTTTTAGCAGAAAACCCAAGGATAAAGGACTTTAGAGACAAGATAATAAATAAACTTGCTTCTTTATTACGTATAGAAAAGAGCAGAATAGGGCTTAAAGCAACTACTACTGAAAAGATGGGTGCTATAGGTAGAGAGGAAGGTATAGCAGCTTCAAGTGTTGTCTTGTTAAAGGAGGAGAGTGTTAATAATGAGCAATGCAAAAAAACTCTGTTTGAAGAAATAGGAAATAAAGATAATGTTTTAATATATACTGATGGTTCATGTATAGGTAATCCTGGCCCTGGGGGATGGTCTTTTATAATTGTAAAAGATAATAAAGAAATATTCTCTTTATCTGATGGAGAGAAAACAACTACAAATAATAAAATGGAAATTAAGGCTGTTCTTGAAGCTTTAAAATACCTTAAAGATACTGATTATAAAACTGTTACTATATTTACAGATAGTCAGTATGTTAGTAATGCTTTAAATAGCTGGCTTATTGAGTGGAATAAAAACGGGTGGAAAACTACGGGTAAAAAAGATGTTGCAAATAAAGAGTTATGGGTTCAGGTATATAATTTATTAAATGAGATGAGAGATAGAGTAATTAATTTTAAATGGATTAAGTCTCATAATGGAGATATTTTTAACGAAAAGTGTGATAGTATGGCAAGAGAGGTTGCTGTAAAGTATTCTGAGAATAAACTTTTTTGATTATACTTTTTTATAATAAAGATCTAAAATCTTACATTTTTGTTTGACTTATTTTGAATCAAGATTGTAAATATATATTTAAACAACAAAAGGATTTAACCTTTTGTTGTATATTAAGTTCTTATAAACTTTGTATTATCCCATTATATCCATACCTGTGTCTATTGTATATAGAGTACCTGTAACTGATTGATTTTTTATTATTGTCACAGCAAGACTTGCAATATCCTCTTTTTTTACATTTCTTTTTAGAGGAGACTTTTTTCTTGTAGCCTCAAGTATCTCAAGCACATTTCCAAGTTTTGAAAGTGATTTTGTTGGTATTGGGCCTGGGGCAATAGAGTTAACTCTTATATTCTTAATTTTGCCAAGTGATTCTGCAAGACCTCTTACTATTGATTCCAGGGATGCCTTTGTTGCACCTATTATATTAAAGCCTGGAACAGCAAGTCTTGCTAACCTACTTGATAATGCAATAATTGATGACCCTTCTCTTAGATTGTCAATTAATCTTCCAACAATTTCAACTAAAGAAAATGCTCCTATTCTTATTGCATTTGCAAATTCTTCCCATTCTACATCCATAAGATAAGATATAGGTGATGTAGCTGATCCAGAGTAAGCTATTCCATGAACTAAAGCATCAATCATTATATCATCTTTTTTTATTTCGTTTGTAAAATTATCAAGACTTTCAGTATATCTTGCATCATAAAGATAAATTTTTTTTATGCCAATATCTTTTGCTATTTCTTTAACAGAGTTTTCAGTTTCTTTTTGATATGTTGCATAAATATCATACCCGTTTTTAATTAGCTCTTTTGCTATGTAGTAACATATACTATCCTGATTTCTTATCCCTATAATTAATGCATTTTTTTTCATTTTTAACCCCCTAATTTACTTTATTTAGCAGTAAATACTACACCTTCACCACAATCTACTAAGTAGACTGCACCATTTATGGAAGAGTTAGTTATCATTTCATAAGCTATTGCTCCTATGTCTTCAAGTGTTGCAGTTCTTCCAATAGGAGACGTTTTTTTGACAGCTTCTATTAGTTTATCAAAACCTGATATTCCACTTGCAGCCCTTGTCCATACAGGGCCTGGTGAAACTGCATTAACCCTTATTCCTTTTTCACCTAATTCACTTGCAAGTCCTCTTACCAGTGATTCAAGTATATTTTTAACAGGTCCCATCATATTGTAACCTTCAACAGCAACCTGTGAACCCCTGTATGATATTGTAAGTATTGAACTATCTGGGTTAAAAACATCATTTTTAATTAAATTTCTTGCTATGTCAACCATAGAAAATGCAGATATTAATGTTGTTTCTTTAAAACTTTCCCATGAAACTTCATATAAAGGTTTTTTTATTTCTGAAGCAAAAGCTATACCGTGGACAAAAGTATCAAGTCTTATATCCTTATCGTTTAAGTATTTTATTATATCATTTAATTGATCTTTATTACCTACTTGATATGGGAATAATTTTTCAACACCAAGATTATCAGTTACCTCTTTTACATAGGGTAGAGCTTTTTCATTAAGGTATGTTGCTATTATGTTAAAACCATTATTGTATAATTCCTTTGCTATAGCAGCACTTATACTACTCTTGTTTGCTATACCTATTACAAGAGCATTTTTCTTTTTTGCCATTAATTCCCCCTTCCTTACAGTATTTTGGTTATACTATATAAAATAGTAAAATTACTAAAATTATTTAGCGTATTCAACTATTCTTGTTTCTCTTATTACACTCACTTTTATCTGACCAGGGTATTTTAACTCTTTTTCTATTCTATTTACTATTTCTCTTGCAAGTATTTTTGCATCTTCATCATTGGTTGTTTCACTGTCTATTATTACTCTTACTTCTCTTCCAGCCTGTATAGCATAAGCTTTTTCAACTTTAGGGAAGGATAATGCTATATTCTGAAGGTTTTCAAGTCTTTTTATATAGTTTTCAAATGTATCTCTTCTTGCACCAGGCCTTGATGCTGAAATAGTATCTGATATATGTATAACAAGTGCTTCAAGTGTTAATGGTTGTGCATCATCATGGTGTGATAATATCGCATTAACAACTGCCTCAGATTCACCAAATCTTTTAGCAAGTTCAGCTCCTGTTATTGCATGCCTTTTCTCCTCGTTTATCACTCCTTTGCCTATGTCATGGAGTAAACCTGCTCTTTTACATATCTCTTTATCAAGACCTAATTCAACAGCAATTATACTTGCTATCCTTGCAACCTCTTTTGAGTGTGCAAGAACATTCTGTCCATAGCTTGTTCTGAACTTAAGCCTCCCTATATACTTTTTTAATTCTGGATGCATATTGTGGATTTCAAGTTCATAACATGCATTATCACCTTCAGAATATATGATTTCATTAATCTCTTCTTTAACTTTTTCTACAATTTCTTCTATTCTTGAAGGTTGTATTCTTCCATCAGCAACAAGGACCTCAATTGACTTTCTTGCTATTTCTCTTTTTATAGGGTCAAAACTTGATAGGACTATTGCTTCTGGGGTATCATCAACAATAACATCAACTCCTGTTACAGTTTCTAATGCTCTTATATTTCTTCCCTCTCTTCCTATTATTCTACCTTTAACCTCTTCACTTGGCAAACTGACTGTTGATATTGTTGTTTCTGAAGTTACTTCTGATGCTATTTTTTGTATTGCATATACAATTATTTCTTTTGCTTTTTTATCAGCAATCTCTTTTATTTCTTCTTCTTTTTTCTTTATAATTTCATATGTTTCTTTTGTTATTTCCTGTTTTGTTTCTTCGATTAATATTTTTTTTGCTTCCTCTCTTGTAATTCCTGCTATTTTTTCAATCTCTTTTTTTATTTCATTCTTTTTTGTCTCAATTTCTTTTAATGCTTCCTCAATCTTTCTTTCCTGGGATATTATATCTAACTCTCTTTTATTAACATTTTCTTCTCTTTTTTCAAGATTTTCTTCTTTTTTAAGTAACCTTACTTCAATTGATTGGAGTTCTTTCTTTTTTTCATAGAGGTCCTCTTTATTTGCCTCTATTTTTTTTCTTTCCTCTTTGATTAACTCTTTTTGATTATTTACATATTCTTCAATCTCTTTTTTCTTTCTCTCTGCTTCGGCTATTATGTTTTTTGCTTTTAGGTCAGATGATCTTAAGCTATTTACACCATATATATATCTTATTAAATAACCTATTATTATCCCAAAAATGCCAGCAAGCAGAGAGGTTATTAAGTTGTCCATATAACCCCTCCAGTCTTTTATAATAACTTATAAAATTATAAACAATTTTAATTTATTCCAAAAATTATAAAATAAACGATTATATATAATTATAATTATTATTGTAAATCATATTTTTCTTAAATCAACAACCCTTTTTGCTTTTCCTTCAGATGGTGGTAAAGCCTGAGGTTCTAACAGTTCAATTTCAGGGTTTATCATTATTTCTTCTCTTATAGAGTGTTGAATTTTCTCTTTAATATTTTTTAATTCAGATAGTTTGCCATGGAAAAACTTTTTAGATATTTCAACTCTTATTTTTATTGTATCTATATAATCTTCTTTCCTGTCAACAACTATTTGATAATTATTTCCAACTTCCTGTATAGACATAAGAATATCCTCAATCTGTGAAGGAAATACATTAATCCCTTTAACTATTAGCATATCATCTGCCCTGCCTACAACTCTTCCTATTTTTTTGTGATTTCTGCCACATTTACATTTTTCCTTTTTTATATGTGTTAGGTCTTTGGTTCTGTATCTTAGTATAGGCATACCTTCTCTATTAATTGATGTTATAACAAGTTCACCTTCTTCCCCATCTGGCATATTTTCACCTGTTTCAGGATTGACTATTTCTATTATATAACCATCTTCCCATATATGTGGGTCATCCCTGTATTCACATTCAAATCCTACACCAGGGCCATTCATTTCAGATAAACCATATGAATTGAATACGGGACAATTGTATATTTCTTCAAGTTTTTTTCTTGTTGCTTCTGAATGAGGTTCAGCTCCTACTATAAGTCCTTTAAGCCCTAGAGCCTTAGGGTCAATCCCATCTTTAATTATTTCTTCTGAAACGTGTAGTGCATAACTTGGGGTAATGTGTAAAAACGAAGTCTTAAAATCCAATATCATTCTTATCTGTTTTGCAGTATTACCACCACCTATTGGTATTACTGTTGCTCCAAGTTTTTCTGCTCCATAATGAAAACCAAGCCCCCCAGTAAAAAGACCATAACTCATCATATTTTGAAATACATCACCTTTTCTCATTCCTATCATATAAAGGCACCTTGCAACATAATCAGCCCATGTGTCAATATCTTTTTTAGTAAAGGCAATAACAGTTGCTTTTCCTGTTGTTCCTGATGATGAATGTATTCTTACAATATCATTTTTATCAACAGTAAGCATCCCAAAAGGATATGCTGCTCTAAGGTCATCTTTTGTTGTAAAAGGTATTTTTTTTAAATCAGAAAGGTCTTTAATATCAGATGGTTTTAGCCCAACCTCATCAAATTTTTTTTTGTAAAAAAGTGATTTATATGCTTTTTCAACAGTTTTTATTAACCTTTCTGTTTGCAACTCTTTTATTTCTTTTTCACTCATAAACTCTATTTTATCATCCCATGCCATTTTAAACTCCTTTTATATCATAAGATTGTTTTCTATTAATTCTATATTATTATTTTTTAGAACTTTTATGCCATTTATTTCATTATCAACCTTTAAAGCGATTATTGAATTTGCAAGAAGATAAGTATATTCAAGATTGATTTTATTATCTGAAAGAATTTTAAGAACTTTGTATAGGCTCCCTGCTTTATCCTCTACTTTTACAGCAATAATGTTGTTGACTGATATTGTAAAGTCTTTTTTTAATAGTTCTTCAGCCTTTTCCCAATAATCTGGCACTATCCTGAATATTCCATATCCTTCACCAGTGTCATCTACAGAAAAACCTTTTATGCTTATATTATTGTCACCTAATATTTTTGATATTGTTGATAGTTTTCCTTTTTGATTTTCAACAAATATAGAGATTTCTTTTATCATTTAATCCTCCTCTAAAAAGACTTTTCTATTAATTATTCTAAATTTGTTTTCTAAAATTTTTTTTATAACATAAGGATAAACCCTTTTTTCAACTTCTTTTACTCTTTCAGCTAAAGATTCAGGTGTATCATTATCTAAAACTCTTATTGCTTCCTGATATATTATAGGACCATGGTCATATTCATTGTCAACAAAATGTACAGTACATCCTGTTATTTTAACACCATATTCAATAACAGCTTTATGTACTTTCAGACCATACATTCCTTTGCCACAGAATGAAGGTATAAGAGCAGGGTGTATATTTAATACTTTGTTAGTATAAATTTCAGGTACTTTATAAAATGACATGAAACCACCCATTACAACAAGATCAACATTATATTTTTTAAGTATTTCTGTTATTTTTTTACTGTATTCATCTAAATCTTTTTTATGTTCTGAGTATTCAACAACAAAACATGGGATATTATTCTCTTCTGCTATTTTTAACCCATATACATTACTTTTACTTGATATTACAACAGAAATTTGTGCTTCTAAATATTTTTCATTTATCTTTTGAATAAGATTTTTGAGGGTTGATCCTGAACCTGACAATAGGAAGCCTATTTTTTTCATCTATAAAATCCTGTGGGTAAACTTTATTATAAAATTTATAAATTCTTGATAAATATTTTAGTTTTTATTATCTTTAATTTATTTAATATGTTTTTCAAGGGAGAATTTATGAATAATTATGAAGCTTTAATAAGAGAGATTGATAAAATAAGAAAAAATTATATAGAGACTCTTAAGAAAATTATAGGAATTCAAGAGGAAATAGAAAGAACAATATTTTATCTTAAAAACTTTGGTGAAACAAAGGCAGGTGAAACTATAAATAATACAATAGAATACATACAGGAACTAAATAAAATAAGAGATGAAATGACTTCACTTATGAAAGATAATATTATAACATTAAAATCTTTCTATAAAGATATACAGGAGATAAATTTAAAAACTCAACATGAAGCTTTTTCACTACTGAACCAGATATATTCTAATTTTGTTAATATGGTTATAAAGTCATACAATCCTTTCTTTTGGTTTAAATAAAAATTTTAGGATAGATATATGTTGCCTGAAAAACCAATAGTTATAATAGGTGGTGTTGCTGCTGGAATGAGTGCAGCAAGTCAATTAAAGAGACAGCTTCCTGATAGAAATGTTATAGTAATTGAAAGAGGAGATTATATATCTTATGGTGCTTGCGGGATGCCATTTTATGTTTCTGGTGAAATAAAAGACTATAATAAACTTATAGTATTAAAACCAGAAAAGGCAGAAAGTGAGAGGGGAATCAATTTGAAATTAAGACATGAAGCATTGTATATAGATCCTAAAGAGAAGATTGTTGGTGTAAAAAATCTTGAAAATAAAGAGGATTTTGCAATAAGTTATGATAAACTTGTTATTGCAACAGGTTCATCAGCGATAGTACCTGATATTGATGGTATAGATGCAAATGGTGTCTTTGTATTGAAGGAGCTTATTGATGGTATCAAGATTAATAATTATATAGAAGAGAAAAAGCCTAAAAAGAGTATTATAATAGGTGGTGGATTTATAGGTGTTGAGGTTGCCGAGTCTTTTGTAAAAAGAGGGATGGATGTCACAATACTTGAGGCTGCTCCGAGAATACTAACTGTTCTTGATGAGGACTTCAGTAAGATTGCGGAGGATAGTATAGTAAAAAATAGTGTAAATATTATAAAAAATGCTAAGATTAAAAAGATAAACAAAAATAGAGAAGGCTATGTTTCTGAGGTTGTACTTGAAAGTGGTGAAAAGATTGAAACAGAACTAGTTCTTGTTAGTATAGGGGTTAAACCAAACTCAGAACTTGCTAAGAATGCAGGACTTGAACTTGGTGAAAGGGATGCTATACTTGTTGATAGATTTCTTAGAACAAGTGATGAAAATATATTTGCAGCAGGGGATTGTGCAACAGTTTATCATAAATTACTTGATAAAGACTTATATATACCCCTTGCTCTTGGTGCAAACAGACAAGGGAGAATGTGTGGGGAAAATATAGCAGCTATTATAAAAGGTGAAAAAGTAGAAGAGTTCCCGGGTATAATAGGTACTTCTATGACAAAAACTTTTGATCTTGAGATAGCAAAGACAGGAATAGGTGAGAATGAGATAAAAAAATATAATCTTAAAGATATTGAATCAACAGATATAAAATATTTTGCTAAAGCAGGTTACTATCCTCAGAGGTCAAAAATATGGGTTAAGTTGTATTTTAATACGAAAAATAAAAAAATAGTTGGTGCTCAAATAATAGGGAATGATGGTTCAGCTTTAAGGATTGACACTGTTGTTGCTTCTATATATATGGGTGCAACTGTAGATGACCTTTATAGTATGGACCTTGGTTACTGTCCTCCTTTTTCTCCAGTCTGGGACCCATTGCTTGTTGTAGCAAGACAGGCTCTGAAGAAAGAATAAAGAGGTTGTAGTTAATTTAAAGTGTTAAGGCATCTATTGAGTTTCTTACTTCCTGATTATTGTCCCCTCTGTAATAATAAAAGTGATCCATTATTACTTATATGTAAAAAATGTATTCCTGAATTAAAGCCTGTTGAAATTAAAAGAGATGTATTGAAGGGTGTGATAATTTACTCTTTTTTACCTTATAGTGAGAAACATAGATATATACTGCACCAAATAAAATTTGAGGAAAAAAAATTTTATATAGATGATATATTATGCAGAATAGACTTTAGTTTTTTACATAAATATAATATAGATTTAATAACATATGTACCAATGTCCTTATCAGGAATTATATTAAGGGGTTTTAACCAATCAAGGGTAATTGCAAGGATTATAAGTAAGAAAATAAAAAAAAGGTTTTATCCTATACTTGGCAAGTCAAAATATTCAAAGCAGAGTTTGAAAGAAACTGCAGAGGAGAGAAGCCAGATTGTAAAAAATAATCCTTTTTATTTAAAGAGAAGTATGTACAAAAGGATAAGAGAAGCATCATCTATATTAATAGTAGATGATCTTGTGACAACTGGAAATACAATTAAAGCATGTATTAATAGAATAAAAGATATAAATCCTAATATAAAATTTTATATTATCACACTTTTTTATACAGAAGATATCAAATAGCTCCCCTCTGAAAAGAGGAGCAGTATTATGCAAAAGTTTTTAAAGCTTCCTCTTCACTATCATATATTTCAAAAAAGCTGGTAAGCTTAGTAAGTTCAAAAACTTTTTTAACAGAGGCATATACATTAATTATTTTTAATGCACCGCCTACTTTTTTAAGGTTTGATAGGCTTGAAATTAATACACCTATACCTGAACTATCTATGTAACTTACCTTTTCAAGGTTGATTATTACTTGTCTTTTACCAGAATCGATAAGGTTTTTTATAGTATCCTTAATATCTGGTGCATTATAAAGGTCTATTTCACCATTGATATCAAGTATTACTACATCATTTGCTGTTCTTTGATTTATCTCCATTAAGCCCTCCTTAAATTCAAGTTAAGGTTTTACCTTTATTCTCTATTTTATTAATAAAAATAAAACTCAATTTTGTCTTAAAGTCAAGTGTTTTATTAAAAATATTTAAACACTCCACTTATAATCTCTGTCAAGTATCTCTTTTGCTTGATATTCAAATATTTTTTCAAGCAAACTTATAGATTCTTTAACAGAGTTAATATTCTCATTTATCTCTTTTTTTAAGAGATCAATATCTTTAATCATACTCATTTTAATCTCCTTAAAACTTTTCATATTAATTTTATAGTTTAAAAGTTAAAATAATATTCGACAAACTTTGTTTTATTTTTTAATAAAAAAGAATATTAATTAAATTTAACTAAAAATGTTGTATAAGGGATATAAAAATTTCAGAGATATCAGATTATATAAGAAAAATAGAAAAAGCAGCAAAAACGCTTGGTCTTGGTTATTATGCAAGTGCAAATGAAATAAAAAAAAGATATCATGAGCTTGCAAAAAAATATCATCCTGATGTAAGTAAAGAGGGAGAGTTTAACAAAATAAAAGAATCTTATGAGATACTTATTGATTTTGCTTTGAATTTTAAAATACCTCTTACAGAAGAGGCGATAAAAGAAATTAAAACAGATCCTTCTAGTATAATTAAAAGGTTTACAAATAACTGGTGGTTTGGTTTATAACATATTTACCGGATCAACATCAAGTTCTACAAAAAATATAGATGGTCTCCTATTAATTTTCTGAATAATTGGTTTTATTTTTTTTACAATTTCTTTTATATTTTTTGTCTTTATTATTATATGGTATCTATAATATGACTTTAATTTTTCAAAAGGACAGGGAGCAGGGCCAATAAAGTTTATTTCTTCTTTTTTTAGTTTTTCAGAAATATTCTTGCTTATCTTAACAACTTTATCTTTATCAATTCCTCTAATGATAAGTCTTATTATCTTGATAAAAGGAGGATAGTTGTATTTTTTTCTGCTTTCAATTTCTTTATTAAAAAACTTTTCATAATCATGTTCTTTAAGGAATTCAAAAATATAGTGGTGAGGGTTTAGGGTCTGTATAATGACTTCACCCTCTTCTCTTCTTCCTGACCTACCTGATACCTGGTTTAGTAATGAGAAAGTATATTCAAGGCTTCTAAAGTCTGGCAGGTTAAGAGTAATATCAGCAAGTACAACTCCAACCATTTTTACTTTTTCAAAGTCAAGCCCTTTTGCGATCATCTGAGTTCCTATAAGTATATCACCACTATTTTTAAAATCATTGAGTATCTTTTCATAACTTTCCCTATTCTTAATAGAGTCTGCATCCATTCTTATAACATTAAATCCTGTAAAATTATCTTTTATTATCTCTTCTATTCTTTGTGTACCAGAACCAATAAGTTTTAGTTTTGAACCGCAGACTTCACAGTTAGGAGTAAATATCTTTTGATAGCCACAATAGTGACATACTAATACAGAGTCGTTATGATAATTAAGTGATATTGAACAATTTGGGCATGATAAACTTTTTTTACATTTGCTACAAAAGACAAATGGTGCAAAGCCTCTTCTATTTAAAAATAGGATGCTCTGGAATCCATTTAACTTATAATGTATAACCTTTTTTACAAGTTCTGATGATAAAGCTGAATCATTATTTGAGACATCGACTATTTTAACAACAGGAAGAGTATTAAAAAATCTTTCTCTTAAATAAAATAAATTTATTTTCCCATTTTTTGCAGCATAAAATGTTTCAAGGGATGGAGTTGCTGTTCCAAGTATTACAGGTATTTTAAGTATTTGCCCAATTTTAAAAGCTAAAGACCTTGCATTATAGCATGGGTTTTCAGATGACTTATATGTTCTTTCATGTTCTTCATCTATTATTATTATACCAAGGTCTTTAAAGGGTGAAAATAGTGCACTCCTTGGCCCCAAAACAAGCATAGATTCTTTTTTGGCTATTTTTTGAAATTCGTATAATTTGTTAGAAGGAGTTATCATACTATGTATAACTGAAACTTTGTCATCTGGTATTATAGATGTAAATCTTTCAACTGTCTGGGGAGTAAGTGAAATTTCTGGGATTAATACTAGAGCCTGTTTCCCCATTTCTATTACATCTTTTACCAGGTATCTATATATTTCAGTTTTACCACTACCTGTTACACCAAAAATAAGTGAAGGATAGAATTTATTTATATTAACCTTAATTTTATTATATACTTCTTTTTGTTCCCTATTTAGCTCTGGTAGGTTTTTTATTTCTGAGTTGTATTCTCTACTTTTTTTTGGTTTTATACCAGGGGCTACAAAAAGATGGATAGCTTCATTTATTGAGCAACCGTAATATTCTGATATCCATTTACTTATTGTTATAAAGTAATTTGGGACAAGTACATCATCATCAATTACTTTTAATATATTTTTGGTCTCGAATTCAGGCTTTTTATCTTTGATTTTTACTACAATTCCTTTGTTTATTTTCCCTTTAAACTCAACTTTTACTCTACTACCAATCTTAATCTCTTTATCATAACTGTAGGTAAAAAAATCATCTACAGGAATGTTTAAAGATATATCATAAAAAAACATAAATACTACTTATATCTTCTAATTTAGTATTTTTTTTATTTGATTTTCAAGATCTTCTAAACTGAATGGTTTTACAATGTAACCATATAATGATTTTATAGATTCTAATCTATCCTCCATAACTTTTTCAGCATAAGCAGTTATAAATATTACAGGAATTTTATATTCATTCAGTATTATTTTAGCAGCTTCTATACCATCTAATTTACCGTATGGCATTGCTATGTCCATGAATACAATGTCTGGTTTATAATCTTTAACTAATTTTAAAGCTTCATCACCAGTAAATGCTTCACCTACGACATTATGCCCTAATGATGATAGCATTTTTTTTGTTACTATAAGAGTTAATGATTCATCATCAGCAATTACTACTTTCATTGTTTAATTCCTTTCTATATTTTATTAAATATAACTAAGTTTTTTAACTATACAAATTTTTTATTTTATATTTTGTTAATTTAATCTTTGTTATATCTTATTCGATAATTTTACCTAAAATAAAAGGCTATTTTATGAAAATAATTTTTAATTTTGTTGTAATTATATTTTTTCTTATCAGTTTAAGACTAGAATCAGGAATAGTAAATATTGATAACAGTTTAAGTATAGAGATTATAGAAAAAAAGGGGGATATTTCAAATAGATTTATATTTGTAGCAATTCATAACAATGAAAGAGATGCTATAAAGACATTAAGACTTGCAGTGGAAAATTATGGTGGCAAGGGTTTTATATTTATCAACAGGTCAAGACCAGGCCAGAGAATAATAAGAGTAAAAAAAGGTAGAGTTTCATTTCTGTATGACCCTAACAGAATTTTTAGTCTTGAAGGTATTATAGAAACACTTAAGTATTATAACAGTCATTTTTATTATATAAAAAATTATGCTATTAAATACTTAAGGAAGATAAGTGTTATGATAATAAAAGAGTTAGGCATAGTTCAAAATAGTAATAGTTATATAATCTCTCTTCATAATAATATAAAGACTTCTGATTTGTCTGTAAAATTATTTGAGAGATCTAAATATAAAGTAATTATTAAAAAACCTCTTGAATCTAAAAACTTTGTTCTTGTTAATGATAAAAAATTATTTGAGAGATTATCTGAATTAGACATAAATGTTGTTTTTTTTCAAGGAAAGTATAATGATGGTTCTTTAGGATATTTTTGTACAAAAAACAATTATAAGTATATAAATATTGAAACCAGGTTTGGTGAGTTTGAGAAACAGGTAGAGATTTTAAAAAAGGTTATTAACAAGATATACGAAGATATGTATGACTATTATTTTTATGTTATTTAGAAATTTTAATTTTAAAAATTTTTAGATTAAAATTTCCGATAATCTTTTCAGTAATTAAAATTAATAGGTAAAAAGATGCCAGGAACTAAAAGCAATATTAGAATATTTTGGGATTTTTTAGTTTTTATTATAACTATTTATCTTGCGATAGTAATCCCATTACAGATTGTTTTTAATATTAGGTCTGACTACTATGTTATAAATTCAATAATTATAAGTGTTATATTTTTGGTTGATATATTTGTTAATTTTTTTGTTCCAGAATACAAAAGTAATGAAAAGCCTTACAAAAAGTATTTAAGATTCTGGTTTTGGCTTGATATTCTGACTGTAATCCCATTTGAATTGTTTGAAATAGTGATAAAAGAGATAAGTATTTTAAGAATAATTAGGGTTCTTAGACTTGCACGACTTTTTAAATTGTATAAGATAAAATATTCAATTAGTTTTATAAAATCAAAAAATATTTTTAATCCTGCTATACTTAGAATGATTATATTGGGTTTCTGGATGTTTCTTATACTTCATTTTATATCATGTGGGTGGATTGTTGTTGGTAAGTATGACTCTAATCTTACTAACTCTGAAAACTACTTAAGAGCTTTTTACTGGGCTTTAACTACTGTTTCAACAATAGGTTATGGCGATATAACACCATCTAATAATGTACAGATAATTTTTACTATATGTGTTCAATTAGTTGGTGTTGGTATGTATGGATTTATAATAGGTAATATATCAAGCCTTTTAGCAAATGTAGATATTGCAAGAAGACAATTTCAGGAAAAGCTTGACAAAATTAATATATTCTTAAAGTACAGGAATATTCCTTACAGGCTACAGGAAAAAATAAATGAATATTATTCATATTTATGGCAGACAAGAAAGGGATATGATGAAATAAGTGTTTTAGAAGACCTTCCCCTGCCAATTAAAATTGAGCTTTCAACTTTTTTACATAAAGAGATAATAGAAAAAGTACCAATATTTAAAGGTGCGAACCAATCAATAATAAGAAGGATAATTCTTAATCTTATACCTGTTGTTTTTACTCCTGGTGATTATATTGTTGTTGAAGGTGAGATTGGAAATGAGATGTTTTTTATAAGTAAAGGTGAGGTTGAAGTAATAGTAAAGGGGCAGAGGATTACAACTTTAAGAGATGGTCAGTTTTTTGGTGAGATTGCACTACTTTTAAGTGTCCCAAGGACAGCAAGTGTAAGGGCAATAACATTTTGTGATATGTATATGCTAGATAGAGAAACATTTAATAACATAATAAAACAGTTTCCTAGTTTTGAAAAATCTATCCAAATACTAGCTGAGGAAAGAAGTAAAGAGCTTGATAAGATTCATAAGAGTATGTGGGACAAAGGCTAAAAGATCTTGATTTTAAAGTTTTAATTTTATTTTAATATCTTTAAATAATTAATAAAATTATTCAGGGGCTAAAAATGGTAAAAAGATACAAAGATTTTTCAAAGAATGAACTTTTATCCATAGCAAGAAAAATATGTATTTCTGTAAAGACTGCACCTAAAGGAAGGGGGGTTGATATAATAGACTCTGCTATAATAACTGATGAAGATATAAAAAAGGTATCAGATAAGATGATAGAGATAGGTGAAAAGTACTCTCATAAAGGAATGTTAAGGGATGCCAAAAATATTCTTCAATCTGATGTTATTGTTTTAATAGCATCAAAGATAAGACCACTTGGATTAATAAAGTGCGGGTATTGTGGTTTTAAGAATTGTGAGGAAAAGTCAAAACATACTGATATACCTTGTAGCTTTAATACAGTTGATCTTGGTATAGCTATCGGGTCAGCAGTATCTATTGCAGCAGACTTTAGAGTTGATAACAGGATTATGTATACTATTGGTTTTGCAGCAAGAGAACTTGGATATTTTGAAGATGATTATAAAATTGTATTTGGTATACCACTTTCAGCAACTTCCAAAAATCCATTTTTTGATAGGGCATGATGTGGTTTTAAAAATAATCTTGACTTCTAGCTTATAAATAAAAATTATATAATGCTAAAGGTTTTTTGCTAAACTCAAGTTAAAAATATATAACCCTGCTCTCTTTCCTTGGAATAGGTTTTGCCTCTTTTTTAGGATACCCAACAGGTATTACTGCTGTTAGTTTATATTTTTTACTGTCAAGACCAAACAGTTTTGCAACTTCATCAGAATATAAGATAATATCAGAAACCCAACATGAGCCTAAACCTAGACTATAAGATTCAAGAAGAATATTTTGAATTAATGCAGATGTGCTTTGCATCCCAAGAATTGTCTCGTGCTCATTTTCAAGTATTTCATTGAAAATTGCAAAAACAAGCGGTGCATTACCAAGAGTTTCTGAAAAAGAACCTGTTGATGTTACTACAAAAGGGTGTTTTGGATAGAGTCTTGACAATTTTTCTTCTGTATATTCCTTAAATGCTTTAAAAGTTAGTTTTTTAAGTTCGTTGATTAATTCTTTTTTCTGAACAACAACAATTTTCCATGGTTGTCTATTTGCAGCAGAGGGAGCCCAGAGCCCTGCTTCAATTATTTTCTCTATCTTCTCTTTTTCAACCTCTCTTTCTTCAAAGTCTCTTATACTTCTTCTACCTTTTATAATGTCTAAGATTTCCATTAAATATAACCTCCTTCATTTATTAAATATTAAATTTAAAATTTAAAATAGAAAAATATTTTTTTAAGACATATTCCTAGGATTCTAATTTTAAAATATGCTTTTGGATAAAATTAATGAAAAAGACATTAACTGAAGAGAGTATACTCTTTATAAGCGTTCTAAAGTGGATTTTTCTTGCAATAATAATAGGTTTTATTGTTGGTATATTATCCGGTATATTTTTAAAAACACTTCATTTAGCTGTTAGTTTTACAACAGGGTTTAAATACTATTTTCTTTTATTGCCATTTTGTTTATTTATTTCAAGGCTTTTAATAAAATATATATCTCCTGATGCTACAGGTACAAACAGAATTATTGAAATTTTACATTTAGATGAAAAAATAAGTTATAAGATTATACCAGCTATTTTCTTCTCTTCAATAATAACTATTTCAGGTGGAGGTTCTGCTGGTAAAGAGGCTCCATGTGCTGATATGGGGGCTGTTGCAGGCTCAATTTTGGGGAAGATCCTAAGATTAGACAAAAATGATATTAAAAAACTTGTGATATGCGGCATAAGTGCAGGTTTTGCATCTGTTTTTGGAACACCTGTAGCAGGTGCAATATTTGGTGTTGAAGTACTTTATGTTGGTTCTATACTTTACGAGGTTTTACTACCATCATTTATTGCTGGTATAATAAGTTTTAATGTAACATCTTCTATGGGATTAAATTATTTTTATTATCAAATAGATGTATCGACAAAATTTTCAAGTCTATCATTTTTAGAAACAGCAGGTGCAGGAATATTTTTTGGTTTAATATCTGTTCTTTTTATAGAAATTAATAAAAAAATAAAAAAAATCAATAATAATTTTAAGATTTATGAACCTTTAAAATCATTTTTAGCTGGCATTGTGTTGATAATTTTAACTTTTATACTTTCAGATAAGTTTCTTGGTCTTGGAATTGATACAATAATTTCTACTCTTAAAGGTGAAGGTATAGTCTGGTATGCATTTTTGGCAAAAATGCTTTTTACAGCTATTACCCTCTCTTTTTGTGGTGGTGGGGTAATAACACCAATACTTTTTATAGGTGCTACAGCAGGATCATTTTTTGCTGATATCTTTAATCTTGATAGGACACTTTTTGCTGCTATGGGGGTTGTATCCTTATTGTCAGGGGCAACAAATACACCTATAGCATCAAGCATTATGGCTGTTGAACTTTTTGGTTCTAAAATAGCAACATATTCAACAATAGCTGTATTATTATCTTTTATAATTACAGGCCATAGAAGTATTCTCCCAGCCCAGATTCTACTTGTTCAAAAGTCAAAGTCTATTAATGTAGAAATAGGAGAGAAGATAGGTTCTGTAAAAACAGAAATTGATATTTTTACAATTAGACCAATTTTGAGAGGCATTGCAAAAATTAAAAAAATCATAAGAAGATTTTTTTAAAAAAATTTTACTTATATTTAATTTTTTATTATATTTTTATTTGCAAATAAGTGCAAATAAGCAATTGTATAAGGAATATAACCAGATGGTGGATAGATTTTTGAAAGTTTTTTCTGTTTTATCAGATATAAATAGGTTCAGAATATACACTACACTCTTACAAAGTACTGATGGTTTTTGTGTCTGTGAGTTGAGCCTACTTTTAAATTTACCGTTTTATACAGTGTCAAAGGGTTTGAAAGAACTTGAAAATATTTTACTTCTTGAAAAGAGAAGAAAAGGTCAATATATTTTTTATTTTCCTAAAAAGACTGATGATCCTTTTATTTCAAAACTTAATTCGTTCATAATTGAGATAGCAAATAGTTCAAATATGATAAATATAGAAGAAATTAATAAAGTTTTAAGTGAGAGAGATATTATCAAGTGTTATAAGTAGGTTTTATAATTAAAAAAAAAATATTTAAGGGGGAACAGATGAAAATTCAAGTTTTAGGGAAAGGTTGTGTTAATTGTAAAAAACTTAAAGAAAATGTAAAGTTAGCTATTGAAGAACTTGGTATCTCAGCTGAGATTGAGGAGGTTACAGATGTTGATAAAATCATAGAAATGGGTGTATTGACAACTCCAGGTATGGCAATTGATGGGGTTCTGAAAGCTTCTGGCAAGGGAATAACAAAAGAGCAGATAATAGATATTATAAAAAAAGGATAATCTTATGAATAATATATCTAAGGAGACTAAAAAAACTCTATTGTATGCCATATTTTTTTTAGTCTTTTACTCTATCCCTTTATCAAGTTCTGTTATCCATACTTCTTTGATTGAAGCATTTGAGATGCTTTTAGAGTATGCAAAGGATCATGTTCTTTTATGTCTTATACCTGCCTTTTTTATAGCAGGGGCCATAACAGTTTTTATTAAACAGGAATCAGTCTTAAAATATCTTGGGCCAAAAGCAAAAAAGGTTGTGAGTTATACTATAGCATCAATTTCTGGTTCAATTTTAGCTGTTTGTTCATGTACAGTATTACCACTCTTTAAAGGTATTTATAAAAAGGGTGCAGGTCTTGGACCTGCGATATCATTTTTATACTCAGGACCTGCTATAAATGTCCTTGCAATAATTCTTTCAGCCAAAGTGCTTGGGGTAAAACTTGGGGTTGCAAGGACTGTAGGTGCTATATTATTTGCATTTGTAATTGGTTTGATTATGCATTTAATATTCCGCAAAGAGGATGAGGCAAGGCTTAAAGATGAGAAGATGTTTTCTTTTCAGATTGAAAAACAGGGCAGGAAATTGTGGCAGGAAGGTATCTATATGGGATTAATGATCCTTATTCTTATTTTTTTAAACTGGGCACCATCTAAGGATAATATTAAATTCTGGGATCTTTTTTATTCTTATAAATGGTTAATTTCTGGGGTTTTTGGAGCATTTTTGATTATTATTCTTTGGAAATGGTTTAAAAAGGATGAACTAAAAGAGTGGGTTATTGCTACAAGAGACTTTGCTTTGCAAATAGTACCACTCTTGTTTGTAGGAATTCTTGTTGCAGGTTTCTTGCTTGGAAGGCCTGGGCATGAGGCTTTAATACCTTCAAAATGGATAAGTATACTTGTTGGAGGGAACTCTATTTTTTCAAACCTTTTTGCCTCAATATCAGGTGCTTTAATGTATTTTGCAACATTAACAGAGATCCCAATACTTCAGGGTTTACTTGGAGCTGGAATGGGACAGGGACCTGCTTTGGCTTTATTACTTGCAGGACCTTCATTATCACTTCCATCTATACTTGTAATTGGCAGTGAACTTGGATGGAAAAAGACTTTAACCTATGTTGGCATTGTTGTAGTAATGTCCACTATTGCAGGGATTTTATTCGGTATGTTAGCATAAGGTTTTATTAAAAGGAGGTTCTTATGAAGATTTTAGTTGTTGGCCAGGAAAATGTTTTTCAGCAAAGGTTGCTTAAAAATACGCTTGAGGCTATAAAGGAGCTTGATTGTGAGTGTCAGCTTGAGGTAATTCATGATATTAAGGAGATAATGAAACTTGAAGAATATGAGATCATTATTACGCCAGCCCTGATTGTTGATAATCATATCCTTTGTGAAGGGCATATATGGGATAAGGAGCATATAAAACATTATTTGAGCAATATTATAAAAGGTGTTTAGATCTTTATTGTGGAAAAAAGATTTGTGGACTTTTGTCAGAAATAAAAGGAAGAATTGTAAGTATTCTTTATTCATTACATTTTTATAGGACCGAAAATATAAAAATTTATTATAAGGAGTTTTTATGGAATTGAATAGTTCTAAAAAACTTAGCTTTGTTGACAAGTTTTTAACCTTATGGATTTTTCTTGCTATGGCTATTGGAGTATTATTAGGTTATTTTTATCCACCGTTTACTACCTGGATAAGTAAATTCCAAGTAGGTTCAACATCAATACCTATTGCAATAGGCCTTATTCTTATGATGTATCCACCGCTTGCCAAGGTAAAGTATGAAAAAATGGGTACAACTTTTAAGAACAAAAAACTTCTTTTTCTCTCTTTAATTCAGAACTGGATAGTTGGCCCTGTTATTATGTTTTTACTTGCAATTATATTTTTAAGGGATTATCCTGCTTACATGATTGGTGTTATTCTGGTTGGACTTGCTCGTTGTATTGCAATGGTTATAGTATGGAACGACCTTGCAGGTGGGGATAGAGAACTTGGTGTTGGGATTGTAGCTTTTAATGCAATTTTTCAGGTTCTTTTATATGCTGTTTATATTTTTGTATTTATCACTTTTTTGCTTAATTTTTTCAAACTTGTACCGGGGATAAATATTTCAATTTCAATGACAGAATCAGCAAAAACTGTATTAATATATCTTGGGATTCCATTCTTTGCAGGGGTTATAACTCACTTTGGATTAATAAAAATAAAAGGAGAACAATGGTTTGAAAATGTTTTTTCGCCTTTTATCAGTCCTATTACGTTGATTGCTCTTTTGTTTACAATAATTGTCATGTTTTCACTGAAAGGAGAGTTTATTATTAAAACACCTCTTGATGTTATTAAGGTTGCTATTCCTTATGTTTTATATTTTGTTATTATGTGGTTTGTCACCTTTTTTCTTGCAAAGAAGATTGGTGCCGATTATGAAAAATCGACAGCTGTGGCTTTTTCAGCTGCTTCAAATGATTTTGAGCTGGCAATTGCTGTGGCAATAGCTATATTTGGTATTGATTCGGGGCAGGCATTTGCAACTGTTATAGGACCACTTATCGAAGTACCTGTTATGATACTACTTGTTGATATTTCACTTTCCCTGAGAAAATATTTTAAATAGAGGAGGTTTTTATGCCATGGTTTGCTGGAGTTAAAAGAGAAGAAATTAAGTGGTATCCCACAATTGATCCTGAAAAGTGTGTGAAATGCGGAATGTGTATGAATTGTGGGAAAAGTGTTTATGATTGGACTGAAAATGGAGCAGTTGTTGCAAGACCTCATGAATGTGTGATTGGTTGTACTACATGTGCGAATTTGTGCCTTGGAAATGCCATAAGCTTTCCAGATCTTAAGGAGCTTAGAGAATTTTATAAAAAGAATAATATCTGGTCAAAAGTAAAAAAGGTGCTGGAAGAAGGAGGGAAGCTTTTAATAAAAAAATAAGAGGAATAAATCTACTTTGAGGCTATATAAAAAGATTGTCTTTGTCAGTGTTAGAAGAATTGTAAGGATAATTTTGGAAGGGCTGAAAAACAAAATTTTCAACCATGAAACTATTTATGTGTATGATTTATGGGGAAGGTTAGTTTATGAAACTTCTTTTAATTATTACATTAATATTGCTTTTGTTTTCTCTTATTTTTGATAGAAAGAAGACTTTTTCTGCTTTAAAGATTGCCTGGAATTTGTTCATAAATATATTGCCTTCTTTTTTGACGATTCTTATTCTTGTGACAATTTTACTGACATTATTGCCAAAAGAAGTGCTTGCAGGT
>JAKPDD010000013.1 GCA_029552945.1 Spirochaetota bacterium | reverse complement strand
TTAATCATTGATTCTAAATCAAATTTTAATTAAAAAATCAAAAAATTAAATTTGAAAATAGAAATTGAAAAACAAAAAGAAAAAATAACAATAATGGAGAAACAATTTGTCAAATGGATCATTTATAATAAATGAAAAAGGAAAATCACTTAAAGAAAGGTTTAATAAACTTATAGGAAACGCTCAATCTCTTGATTGTATTGTTGCATATTTTTATCTTAGTGGATTCCATCATCTTTATAAGACATTAGAAAACACAAAAAAAATAAGAATAATTGTTGGAATAGGTTTAGACAGAGAAAGTTACGAATTAATAAAACAGGCTGAATCTGAAAAGCAAGAAAAATTACCATTCTCCAATTCAGAAATAAAAAATATAGTTGAAAAAAGAATAGAAGATGAGATTGCTGACTCAGATGATAATCAAAGTATTGAGGAAGGTATAAGAAAATTTGTTGAATGGATAAAAACCAAAAAACTGGAGATAAGAGCTTATCCTTCGGCCAATCTTCATGCAAAGGTGTATATCTTTACATTCAAGGAAATAGATAGAGATGAAGGTAGAGTAATAACAGGTTCAAGTAATTTTACTGCCCCCGGACTCGTAGACAACTTAGAGTTTAACGTTGAGTTATCTAATCCTGCTGATTATAGTTTTGCAAAAGAAAAGTTTGAGAAATTATGGGAAGAGTCTATTGATGTTACTGAAAAATATGTACAGACAATAAATCAAAACACATATCTTAATAAAAACATAAGCCCATATGAACTTTATCTTAAGTTTTTATACGAATATTTTAAAGATGAGCTTAATAAAGATGATGATATTTTTGTGAAACATCTACCACCTGATTTTAGAAAGCTTGAATATCAAAGACAAGCTGTGTTGAATGCTAAAAAAATAGTTGAAGAATATGGTGGTGTATTTATCTCTGATGTAGTTGGGCTTGGAAAAACCTATATCACTTCAATGCTTGTAAGTCAACTTGATGGAAGAACTCTAGTCATTGCACCGCCTGCACTACTTACAATTAATAACCCAGGTTCATGGCCTAATGTATTCTCTGATTTCCGTATTCAGGGAGAATTTTTTTCTATTGGGAAACTTGATGATGCAAAAGAATATATTAACAAGTATGAAGAAACAGATCATCCTGTTAAAAACATAGTAATAGATGAGGCTCACCGTTTCAGAAATGAAAACACAATAAGTTATGAAGATATAGCTGAAATATGCCGTGGTAAAAGAGTAATACTTATATCTGCAACACCATACAATAACTCACCTGCTGACATACTTGCACAACTTAAATTATTTCAAAACGTGAAAAAAAGCACAATACCAGGTTTAACAGACATTGAAGAGTTTTTTATAAAACTACAGAAAGAACTTAAGAAAGTTGACATGCAGAATAATTACCAAAAGTTTCTTGAGATAACAAAAATTAACGCAAAAGAGATAAGGGATAAATTATTAAAATATATAATGGTAAGAAGAACAAGGAGTGAGATAGAAAAATATTTTTCAGAGGACCTTAAGAAAAATAATATTAAATTCCCGGATGTGGAAGACCCAAAACCTTTATATTATAAACTTAACAAAGAAGAAAACAAAATTTTTATGGACACTATTGAATTAATAACTCAAAAATTGAAATATTCAAGGTATATGCCATTACTCTATCTTAATAAAAAAGTTGATGTTCTTATAGAGCAATCTCAAAAAAATATGGCATGTTTCATGAAAGTACTTCTTATAAAGCGTCTTGAGAGCAGTTTTTATGCATTCAGAAAAAGTATAGATAGATTCATAAACTCTTATAAATTATTTATAAAAGAGTATGAAAATGGAAAAGTATATATAAGTAAACGTATAAATAAAATATTTGAACTAATCCAAGAAAATAATGAAGATGAGATCCAGGAACTAATAGATAAAGGTGAAGTAAATATATTCAAAAGTACAGACTTTGACCAGGATTTTGAAAAAGATTTAAAAAATGACCTTGAAATTTTAGAAAAAATAAAATTAATGTGGAATAATGTAAAGAGAGATCCAAAACTTGAAACACTACTATACAACCTTAAAAACCATCAAATACTTAGCAAGGATAAGGTAATAATATTCACAGAATCTAAAGAAACATCCGAATATTTAGCTGAAAACATAAATAATCATATTGGTAAAATCGCACTATCATTTTATGGTGGCCTAAAAGAGGATATAAGAGATAAAGTAATAGAAAACTTTGATGCAAAGGTAAAAAACAAAAAAGATGATTACAGAATACTTATAACAACAGATGCTCTTTCAGAAGGAGTTAATCTACATCGATCAAATATAGTAATAAACTACGATATACCATGGAATCCTACAAAGATTATTCAGAGGGTAGGGAGAGTAAACCGTGTTGATACTCCATTTGATAAAATATATACATTTAATTTTTTCCCGACTGAAGAGACTGACTCAGAGATAAAACTCACCAATATTGCACGATCAAAAATAGAAGCATTCTTAACACTACTAGGTGGTGATAGCTCAATACTTACAGAGGGTGAACCTGTTGCATCACACGAACTATTTGACAAACTTATATCCAAAAAAACAATTACAAAAGATGAATACGAAGAAGAGGAGAGTGAACTTAAATATTTAAGAATTATTCAGGAGATCCAAGAGAAAAACCCTGAACTATTTAAAAAAATAAAGTCACTCCCCAAAAAAGCAAAAACAGGAAAACAAGTTCAACAAGAACTTAAAGAAAAAATTATGCATGAATCATTGCTAACTTTTTTTAGAAAAGGAAAACTTATGAAGTTTTTTCTTTCAAACAAAAATGAAACTTTTGAACTTAACTTTATAAATGCTGCAAAAATATTTGAAACATCTATTGAAGAGAAAAAAATAGAGATACCTATTGAAAAATATTATCAACTATTGGATAAAAACAAAACTGCATTCTTTAAATCAACAACTGAAGAGATGAGTAGCTTAAGTTATAACAGTAAAAATAATTATAAACAACTTATGAAAATACTGAAAGCACTTGATAAAAGCAAAATAAACGAAGAACAAAAAAAATATATACAAACACTAATAAATAAACTTGAAAATAGCCAGATACCTAAAAAGAGTGTGCAGGATACATTGAGAAATATCAATAAACTTGGAAAAGATAAAATAAATACTTTAAAAATTATAGAAGTTATTAATGAAAATATACCATTAAAATTTCTTGAAGACCATTATGTAAGAGTTGAAAAAACAACAGATGAAAAGAGAGAGGTTATATTATCATTTTTTCTGGGAACTTAAAAAAATACTAAAATAAATAAAGGGTAAACTAAAATGAAAAGTAAAGATATGAAAAAGCTTATCATAAAAACTTTTGAAAACAGTTTTAATAAAGAAAATTTTATACTATTCCTTAAAAATCTATTAAAGAGTTTTGAAGAAAAAACATTTAAATATCAGGGACAATATATACCTGACTCTTTTAAAGAGTATATAAACTCATTTGAGAGGATAGGCAAATATAACAATGATGATAAAGAAATTGACCTTTTGATAGTAGAACTTAAAAAGGGACACTCGATTGAACGTTCACGTTCACTTCAAAGAAACTTTATTGCATGGTACTTAAAAGGTAGTAGAAACAAACTGAAAGATGCTGCTCTTGTTGCATTCATATCGCCTGAATCTGAAGACTGGAGATTTTCATTTGTTAAAATGGAATATAAATTCGAAGAAACACCTTCAGGTAGAATAAAGGTTAAAGAGGAGTTTACACCAGCAAAAAGATGGTCATTTCTGGTTGGAAAAAATGAAAACAGCCATACTGCACAATCAAGGTTTCTGCCATTACTTGAGGATGATGATATAAGACCTACTATTGAAACCCTTGAGAAAGCTTTTGATGTTGAAGTAGTCACAAAAGATTTTTATGAAAAATACAGGGATCTTTTTATAAGAATAAAAATTGAACTTGATAATATTGTAAACAAAAATCAAAAAGTAAAAACTGAGTTTGAAAGTAAAAAGATTAATACTGTTGACTTTGCAAAAAAACTCCTAGGTCAAATAACATTCTTATACTTTCTTCAGAAAAAAGGTTGGTTTGGTGTAGAAAAAGGAAACCAATGGGGGACAGGACCAAAAGACTTTATAAGAAAATTATTTAATAAAGAATTTGGAGACTACAAAAATTTTTATAATGATATACTTGAGCCACTTTTTTACGAAGCATTAAGAACAGACAGAAGTACAGACGATCATTACTTTAGCAGATTTAATTGTAAAATACCTTTCTTAAACGGTGGACTCTTTGATCCTTATTATAACTTTGACTGGGTAAATACTGATATTTTCCTGCCAGATGAACTATTCTCAAACAAAAAAACAACAAAAGAGAAAGATATTGGCGATGGTATATTAGATGTATTTGATAGATACAATTTTACAGTAAGTGAAGAGGAGCCGCTTGAAAAAGAGATAGCCCTTGACCCAGAACTATTAGGGAAAATTTATGAAAAACTAAATGCTATAAGAGAGGATAATTTTAATGAATATTTAGAAGCTTTAAACTCAAGTAAAAAGGGTGATGAAACAAAGTTCAATAAAGAATATGGTGTCTATTATACACCAAGAGAAATTGTCCATTATATGTGCCAGGAAAGCTTGATAAACTACTTGGCAACTAACCTTAAAACATTAACTGATGCCCCCGGATCAAGTGAACAAACCAAAAACAATACTGGCAATAATCAAGAAAATTGTGTTTCTATAAAAGAAATTGAAGAATTTGTAAAGTATGCTGACAATATTTTTGAACATGAAAAAACAGCTATACAGAAAAAAGATAAAATACAGAAAGGAGAAATAAAAGAAACTATTTATGAACACAAAATATCTGAAAATATAATTAAAAACGCAAAATTAATAGATGATCTTTTAAGCAATGTTAAAGTCTGTGATCCTGCAATAGGTTCAGGTGCTTTCCCAATAGGAATGATGCATGAAATAGTGAAATTAAGACAGTTATTAGCCGTTTATCTTGAAAAACAGACAAATACTTATGACCTAAAACGCTACTGTATAGAAAACTCTATCTACGGAGTTGATATTGACCCTGGTGCTGTTGAAATATGTAAATTAAGATTCTGGCTCTCTATGGTTGTTGATGAAGAAAACTTTTATAACATAAAACCACTACCTAACCTTGATTACAAAATTGTCTGCGGCAATTCACTTTTAGAGGTTGAAAAAAATTTGTTTAATCATAATGATTTAATCGAATTAGAAAAATTAAAGTCATTACACTTCAATGAAACCAATTCGAAAAAAAAGCAGGAATACAACACTCAGATTAATAAGTTGATTGAAAGTATAACTTACGGCCATACTCAATTTGACTTTAAAGTCTATTTCTCTGAAGTATTCAATCAAAAAGGAGGATTTGATATTGTGATAGGAAATCCCCCATACATTTCCACAAAAGGGATAAAGCAAGAAATTAAAGAACAATTGCAAAAATACTATGGCTTTGCTGATGATATTTACAACCATTTTTTCTTTAAATCTATGGAAATCCTTAAAGAAAATGGAATACTTACATTTATTACATCAAAAACATTCTGGACAATACAAACAAAAAAGAATTTGCGTGAACTACTTTTAAAAAATAAAATAATTGTAATTTTTGATACAGCCAACCCTTTTGAAAACGCTATGGTAGATACTAGCATTACTATTGTCAAAAAAGCCCCAGCACTTAAAGAAGATACAATAAAATTTTTAGATGGAAAACAAAGTATTATAGAACCAGAAAAGTATACTATTCCCCAAATCAACTATTTGAATGCACCAAATAAAGTATTTTTTATCCCCACAGATTATAACAAAAAAATCTATGAAAAATTTGGCAAAAAAGTAAATGAACTGCTTACCCAATGGTGGGAAAAAATTTCTACAAGTAAAAA
>JAKPDD010000040.1 GCA_029552945.1 Spirochaetota bacterium | reverse complement strand
ACTTTTAACAAAAGAGATGAATAAAGACGATAAAAAAAGAGAACTATTTGAGATAGCAATGAAACTTGAGGGTTTGAATAGAAACTTCTCAACACATGCAGCAGGTGTTGTTATAGGTCAAACATCACTTTCAGAAATTGTGCCATTACAACTTACAAAAGTTAAAGGTGTAACAACTCAATATGATAAAGATGTACTTGAAGACCTTGGTCTTCTTAAAATAGATTTTCTTGGTTTAAGAACACTTACAGTCATAGAGGATACAATTAAATTGATAAGAAATAGAAAGGATAAAAATTTTAAGATTGAGAATATTCCTATCAATGATGAAAAGACCTTTAATATATTAAAAGAAGGAAAGTCAATTGGAGTTTTCCAACTTGAATCAATTGGTATGAGAAGAGTTTTATCTGGTTTAAAACCAACAGATATAGAAGATATAATAGCAATTTTATCTCTTTATAGACCAGGAACATTAAAATCTGGCCAAGTTGAGGAGTATATTAAAAGAAAAAATGGAACAATATCTTATACAGTTCTACATCCTTTAATAGAGGATATATTAAAACCAACATATGGAATAATGGTTTATCAAGAGCAGGTAATGCAGGTTGCTCAAAGGTTAGCTGGTTATACACTCGCTGAAGCAGATTTATTAAGAAAAGCAATTGGAAAAAAGAAAAAAGATATAATGGAAGGCATTAGGAATGATTTTATTTCAAGGTGTATTGAAAGGAACATCGAAAAAGATATTGCTGAAAAAGTTTTTAACTATATCGAAAAATTTGCTGAGTATGGATTCAATAGATCTCACAGTGCTGCATATGCAATGATTTCATATCAAACAGCATATTTAAAAGCAAATTACCCTCAAGAATATTTTGTTTCTCTTCTTACATCTGTTTCTGGGAATGAAGATAAAGAAGAGGTTTATATAAAAGAAGCTGAAAGACTTGGTATAAAAATTCTTCCACCAGATATAAATAAAAGCAACACATATTTTACTCTTGAAGATGATAATATAAGATTTGGATTTTCTGCGATTAAAAATGTGGGTGAACTTGCCAGTAAAGATATTATAAAAGAAAGAGAAAAAGGAGAGTTCAAATCTTTTTATGATTTTCTATCAAGATGTAAGAGTATGAGAATAAATAAAAAAGTAATTGAATCATTGATAAAATCTGGTGCTTTTGATGAATTTAATGAAGATAGAAACTCACTTTTAAATGAATTATCGAGCGAAGAGAAATCAAAACCAACTCTATTTTCTGATTTACCAATAAAAAAGAAAAAAGTAAGCGAAAGTAAAATTTATGAATGGGAAAAAGAGGCTTTTGGTTTCTATTTCAGAGGTCACCCCTTAAAATTTTATCTTGAAGAAATAAGAGATAAAGAGGTAAAAATTGTTGATTTACAAAATTTAGAAAGTGGTAAGATTGTCAATATAATTGGAACAATTGTAGCATATAGACATCAAACAACAAAAAAAGGTGATAGTTTTCTAAAATTCACTCTTGAAGATGAAACTGGAAAAGTTGATATACTTGTTTTTAATAATTCTATTACAGATATTGAAACTTATTTAAGAAGAGAAGGTGTTATAAACATTGAAGGAGAACTTAAAGTTGAGGAAGAAAGAGTATCAGTTAGACTTACAAAAATTAATGGATTTGTTTCAAAAAATGAACTTGAAGAGAGGGTAAAAAATATGAACGAAACTTTTTTTCATCTTTACATTAAATTAAAAAAAGATTCATTAAAAGAGGAGACTTTAGATAAATTGTCTTCTGTTATTAAGGAAAACAAAGGGACAACACCAGTAACTATTTATCTTTTATTAGACGGAAAAAAAGTTGAGATATCTCTATCAAAAGATTATAAAGTGAATCTTAATCCTCAGGTTTTATCTGAACTGAACAAGATAATTGGAAATGAAAACATATATTATAATGAGGAGAGTGGGGTCAGGTCTTGAAACATAACATTTTTAAAAATTTTATTTTAAGGAGGTATATATGAGGATAGGAATTTTAACTGGTGGTGGAGATTGCCCCGGGTTAAACTCAACAATAAGATCGATTTATTATAAAAGTAAAAAATATGGATATGAAGTTTTTGGTTTCTTTGAGGGATGGAAAGGTGTAATTGAAAATAGTGGAAGGTTGATTGAGTTATCTGATGTAGAAGAAATAGAGAATCTCGGAGGCACAATTCTTTTTTCATCAAGGACGAATCCATTCAAAGAGGAAAAAGGTGTTGAGAAAATTTTGGATACATTAAATAAAAATAAAATAGATGCTTTAATTGCAATAGGGGGTGATGATACACTTTCAGTTGCAGCAAAACTCTATGAAGAATATAAAGTAAAAGTTGTTGGTGTTCCAAAAACAATGGACAATGATGTTTATGGAACTGATTATACATTTGGTTTTGATTCTGCAACAACAATTTCTATGGATGCACTTGAAAAACTTAGAGATACTGCAAAAGCGATGAAAAGAATAATTATTCTTGAAGTTATGGGAAGAGAAGCCGGCTGGGTTGCTCTTTTTACTGGTCTTGCAGGTTGTGCTGATATAACTTTAATTCCAGAAGAAGGTCTTAATGAAGATGAATTTATTAAAAAAATTAAGGAAATCTTTACCAAAAAAGAGTATGCTGTTATATGTGTTTCTGAAGGCGTCGAAATTGTTGAAAAAGAGGGAGTTGAAGTTGATGCTTTTGGACATAAACTTTTGCAAGAAAAGGGAGTTGGTAATTTTATTGGAAAATTGATAAAGGATAAACTTGGAATAAATACAAGGGTTGCCCAGATTGGACATATTCAAAGAGGTGGTCCACCAACATTGTTCGATAGAATATTGACAATAAGACTTGGAGTTAAGGCAGTAGAGATGGTGAAAGAAAAAGAATTTGGAAGAATGGCAACTTTGATTAATGGAAAAATAGATTCCATACCTTTAAAAGAGGTTCTTGGAAAAACTAAGAGGGTCGACAAATATTGGATAGATTTAAAAGAGGTTTTTGAGATATAAATGAAATTTTTTAGTTCTTTAAGGTTCCAAGTTGTTGCCTCATTTTTTATTCTTGTCGTTTTAGCAACATTTTTTTTAGGTTCACTTTTAATAAGGCAAACAGAAACAAACCTCTTGAATGTTGAAAATGAAAAATTAACAATAATTGCAAAGCAACTTGCTCTCGCATATGATAGAGTGATTGAAAAGTTTCCAACAATGGCAGAAACACTTAAAGTTGATTATGAAACAGTTAAAAAATTTTATCTTGAAAGGTCACTTGATGATTACACTTCACCAGTTCACGAGCAAAATCCAGACTTTGGTGTTGGATTTTTTATTTATGGAGAATCATTTAATAGGCCAGTTGCATTTTATGAATCTGAATCACTTTTATCTGAAAAAACAAGAGTGATTCTTCCTTTATATGAGAGAGGAGAAGAGATAGGCTATGTTTGGATTGAAGAGCCAAAAGATATCATATATTCCAAAATCAATGAACTCAAGCAAACGCAGAGAAATATAATCATCTATGTTGTTATAATATCAGGTCTCTTTTCTCTCTATATATCAACTATGTTTGTAAGAAAGGTAACAGTAGTGAAAAATGGATTAGGAAATTTGAAATCTGATTTAACATATAAACTTCCAAAAATGTCTGGAGAATTGGGTGATATAAGTTATGCGATAAATGATTTATCACAAACTCTTTATATTACAAGAAGTAACTCTGAAAAAATATTAGAATCAATAAACTCCGGTGTTATGGTTTTATCAAAGGATGGAATTATCAAAGATATAAATAGAGCAGTTGAGGAACTTCTTGAAATAAAAAGAAAAGATGTTTTGAATAAAAGATTTTTAGATTTTCCTATTTTAAAAGAGCTCTTATCTGATATTAAGACAAAGGACAATATTAAAGAGAAAAGAATAAAAATAGGTAAATCAGAAAAAATTTTCAATATAAATTCATCTCCATTCAATAGTGAAGAGATATTGATAACAATAGACGATGTTACAGAAGAGGTTAAACTTCTTGAGGAAAAAAGAAAAACTGAGGCACTTAAAACTTTAGGAATTTTTACAACTGGTGTAGCACATGAGATTAGAAATCCATTAACATCAATAAAAGGATTTACACAGATTCTTGAAAAAAGATTAGAATCAAATGAAGAAGAGATGAAATATATATCTACTATTCTTTCTGAGATAAAAAGACTTGAAGATATTGTTAAAGATCTATTAACCTATGGAAGACCATCACCTCCAAATAAAATCCAATCTAATTTATCGAATGTGATAAAAGATTCAATCTCTCTTCTATCAGATAAGTTGAAAGAAAAAAATTTAAAGGTTGAATATGATACATCTTTTGACCCAAAATTTAATTTTGATCCTAAACAGATGGAGCAGGTTACTTTAAATTTAATTATGAATGCCATTGATAGTTCAGATTATGGTAGTAAAATAATTGTAAGAATGAAAAAATATGAAGAGGGTATTTTATTAGAAATAAAAGATTTTGGTTTCGGAATTAAGGAGGAGGATAAGGAAAAAATTTTTACACCATTTTTCACAACAAAAGAGAGGGGAACAGGGCTTGGACTTTCAATTTCACAAAAGATTGTAGAAATGCATAACGGTCGCATCTGGTTTACATCAAATATTGAAGGAACATCTTTTTTTGTGTATTTACCTATATTATAATGATATAATAGTTTTATGAATATAGATAAGAAGAATAAAGTAACAATATTAATAGTAGATGATGAAGAAAATATTTTAAATTTTCTTGAGGAGGTGTTAAAGGAGGATTATTTAATAATAAAAGGTAAAAATGGGAAAGAGGCAATTAAAAAAGTTCAAGAGTTTTATCCTGATGTTGTATTGATGGATTATAAAATGCCTGGTATGGATGGAATGGAGGCTTTCTTAAAAATTAAAGAGATTGATAAAGATATCCCAGTAATTCTTATGACTGCCTATGGAACATCACAAATTGCAATTCAAGCAATGAAAGAGGGTGCATATGATTATGTTACAAAACCTCTTGATCTTGAAGAGATAAGGGTAACTCTTAAAAAAGCAATAGAGTTAAAAAAATTATCTGAAAAAATTAAAACAAAAGATAATTTTCCTGAAGGCGAATTTATAATTGAAGGTTTAATTGGAAAATCACAAAATATGCAGAATGTTTATAAACTCATTGGTAAGGCTTCTTCTTCAGATGTTACTGTTCTTATTTTAGGTGAAAGTGGAACAGGTAAAGAGCTTGTTGCAAAATCTATCTATATGAATTCTGAAAGAAGAGATAAACCATATGTAACAGTTAATTGTGCTGCAATTCCAGAAGGGCTTCTTGAATCAGAACTTTTTGGTCATGAAAAAGGTGCTTTCACTGATGCAAAGGAAAGACACATTGGGAAATTTGAACAAGCAAAAGATGGAACAATTTTTTTAGATGAAATAGGGGATATGAGTTTACAACTTCAAGCGAAAATTTTAAGGGTTTTACAGGAAAAATGTTTTGAAAGGGTTGGTGGAACAGAATCAATTTTTACAAATGCAAGGGTTATTGCAGCAACAAACAAAGATTTACAAAAACTTGTAAATGAAAAAAAATTCAGGGAGGATTTATATTATAGCTTAAATGTTTTTTCAATAACAGTTCCACCTTTAAGAGATAGAAAAGAGGACATACCAGATCTTGTTGAATATTTTATCTTTAAATATTCACATAAATATCAAAAGATGATTACAGGAATTTCTCCAGATGCAATGGAAATTTTAAATAATTACTCTTGGCCTGGGAATGTGAGAGAACTTGAAAATGCTATTGCACATGCAGTTGTTGTATCTCATGGTCAAATTATTTTAAAAGAACATCTCCCGCAAAATATAACAGGGAACAAAATTAAGATAGAGGAATCTAAAGATATAAGTGGTGAAGAAGAAGGAGTTGTACCTTTGAATGATTTAATCGCTAAGGTGGAAAAAGATATGATTGTTAAAGCATTAAAGTCAACTAATGGTAATAAAAGTAAAGCAGCAAGGCTTCTTGGAATTTCAAGAAAGTCTTTATTTAATAAAATAAGGGATTATAATATAAACATAGAAAATATAGAAACTATAAAAGAAGATTAATTAATTTTTTTAAATAATAAACTTAAATTGTGAGGTGCTAAAGGGAGTATGGTATTTAAAAAGACGAAAGGAGAGGAAAGAATGAAAAAAATTTTAGCATGTTTTATTATGTTTCTTCTTATTGTAAGTTTCTTGCCAAAAATACCCCTAAGCTTTGGCGTTTCTTTTGCAAATGAAACAATTGTTAAAGAGATAAAACTTACTCCAGACATAGTTAATGAAACAACAAGAATAGACATTACTTTTGAGTTAAAAACTGCTGATCTTTTAGCTAATAGTGATAATCTTCAAGTTTATTTTCCAATTGATTCATTAGGAAACCAAGATAATGAATTTTATATTCCAAGTACAATTCCAAAAACCTCTGTTTTAATAGATGGAAGTAATAATATAACAGATGTTCAAGTAGATTTATTAAACAGAAGAATTGCTGTTATAACATCTATAAATTTACCAAAAGATATAAATCATACCTTAACATTTTTAACTACAACAGGAATTAAAAATCCAAAAAAATCAGGATTTTATAATATAAAATTACAAACAAATAAACATACTCAATCAATTTATTCTGTTTATGTAAAACCTGGTCCATTTGACC
>JAKPDD010000038.1 GCA_029552945.1 Spirochaetota bacterium | reverse complement strand
GGAAACAGAGATATTAATTCCATCAACGCCAAATAAATCAATGAGTTACTATCAGCAGAAAAAATTAAGTGAAAGTCATAGAAAACGAGCAGGAATAGAACCGATTATTGGACACTTAAAGACAGATCATAGGCTAAATCGAAACTTTTACAAGGGAATAGTGAGAGATAATATCAATATTATGCTAGCTGCTGCAGCTTTTAACTTCAAAAGGATGATGAATAAATGGAAAAATTATTTTTGCCAAATTTTGAAAAGGCTATTTTTATCTTTTCAAAAACTATATTATCAATTTTTCTTTATTTTTTTCAAATAAAATATTCAAATTGACTTTTTAAGGGATGACTAAATAACTAAAATAATATCAATATTTTACAAACTAATTGGAATTTTTATAAAAATTTACAAATAATGTTAAAAAATTTTTATATCTTTACAACTTAATTTATTTTACTATGAATGTAAGTATATTCTTTATGTAGAATGTAACTTACAGAATCAAAGCTGTAATGGATAAGTAAATATAATTTCATCCATAGATTTACACAAATTAACACAAATGATTTAGTTTTTTGAAGTGCTTTTGTAGATTAACTTATAACTAATATCATCTTCTCAACTACTATCCCTTTTACCTATTACCTATCACCTATCACCTATTCTCCCAGTCTCCCCCTCACCCAGTCTCCTCATTTCACTCATCAACTCTTAAACCATTAAACTTTTTATAATAATCTTTATCAACATATATACATCTCATACAATCAAAAAAATATGTGTTTTTCAAAAAAAAACTATTCTACTAATAAAACTAATCCTTTCAAATAATACCCTTCTGGATGAAATAATGAAGGAGCATGGCATGGAGCCTGAGTGAGTCTATGTAATATTCTAATCTTTCTTCCCTGTTCTATTGCTGCACTCATTATAGCTCCCTCAAATTGCGAAGGAGACACAGCTTGAGAGCAACTAAAAGTGAATATTATACCATTATGTTTTACTTTTTCTATAGCTACGCTATTTATTCTTTTATATCCTTTTAT
>JAKPDD010000034.1 GCA_029552945.1 Spirochaetota bacterium | reverse complement strand
TATAAACCTCACCAGTTATTAACTGTCTTTATCCTACTCTGCTTACGCAACCTAACTACCTTATTAACAAAGACCTATATACCCCACCTTCATTCAGACTAATTAAATTTAACAATTTATTAACTATTTCAAAATTCTTTTATAATGAGTTATTGAATGAAGTATTATATTTTTTGATAATTTACATCAGTAAAAATTAATACAGATTATAAATAAAACAAAATTTTTTTAAAAAATTTCTTTAAAAAAATTTAGAAAAACTTAAAAATCTTTCAAAATACAAGAAAAAATAGATAACAAGATATTAAATTTTAAAAAAATATTTTAATCTGAGAGGAATAATTATGGAGTTCAAGTTTAAAACTGAGTATACAATATCAATAAAAGATATAAACTATGGTGGGCATGTAGGCAATGATGTTTATCTTGCTCTATTTCAGGAAGCAAGGATAAGATATCTTAATAATATAGGATTTTCTGAACTAAATATTGGTGATAATTGCGGAATTATACTTGTAAAAGCGGAAATAGATTTTAAAAAAGAATTATTCTATGGTGAAAAAATAGAAATAAAAGCCAAAATAAGCCAGATAAAAAACTCAAGCTTTATAATGGATTACTCAATTGAGAAAGACAATAATGTATGTGCTACTGGTAAAACTGTACTTGTCTCTTTTAATTATACAGAAAGAAAAATAAAACCAGTGCCAGATGTTTTTAGAAGAAAAGTAGAAGAATTTGAAAAATAAAATATTTTAAATTTAATAATCATAAATTTTTATTATTAAAATTATATTTTACTTAGTAAAATTAAATAAACAAATATATTTAAAGGAGTTATCATGGAAGAAAAAAAGAAAAATAAAAAATCACTTATAAAAAAAATACTGATATGGGTGCCAACTTCATTATTATTGTTAATAATATTAATATTTCTATTACTTAGCGTCTTATTTCCTTCATCTTATGTAAAAAAAATAATTGTAGAAAATCTGCAATTAAATATTAAAAGAGATGTAACACTAAAAGAGTTTGACTTTAATGTGTTCACCGGAATTAGTATAAAAGAACTTGTAATAAAAGAGAGAGATATATTCAATACTGGTAATCCATTTGTCAAAATTGAATCCTTGAATCTTGATTACAGTATTTTACCATTATTATTTGGAAAACTTAAAATAAATGAAGCAACTTTAAAAGGTGCGGAAGTATATATAGTAACAAAGAAAATAGATAATAATATAAGATATAACTTTGATGACCTATTTAAAATAGATCTTGAAGGTAAAGAAGAAGAAAAGCCAAAAGAGGAAACAAAAGAGATAAAGAAACCAGAACTCCCAATAGCATTGGAACTAGGTAAAGTTGGTGTACAAAATCTTAAAATAGATATAAGGGACTTTTCAAACCCACTTATGCCAGCAGGAGTTACAGTAGATAAAATAAACGGGCTTATAAAAAACTTTTATGGTTTTGAAAAACCTTTTGAAATAGATGCTGGACTTGAATTAGCAATTTTTGAAATACTAAAAGACAATAATATTAAGAAAACTTTTAATATATGGTATACTTTAAACGGCTCTATAAAACCATTCGATAAAGTAAAATTAAACCCGGAAGCAAATATTAAAACTGGTATAAAAAATCTGTCTTTATCATCTGGATTTTTTATGAAATTACTTGAAAATGGATTAAAACTTATAGCATCTGAAACAGCTAAATACATCGAGCAAAATAAAGATATAATAAAACTTAAAATCTCAAAAGAGGTTGAACCTTACAAAGAAAAATATATGCAGGAAGGTGAAAAAAATATAGAAGAGTTAAGAAAAAAAAGCGATTTAAATACTGAAGGATTAAAAAAGAAAAAAGAGGAAGCTTTAAAAGAATACGATAAAACAATTGAAAAAGAATCTGAACCTATAGTAAACAGCATATTACAGGAGGTCAATTCTCTACCAGAAGCAGTAAGAGGTAAAGCAAAAGAAGAAGTATTAAAAGAAGCTAGTACAATAAAAAAAGAGGGAAGAAAAGAATTTGAAAAATCGTTAGACTCATTAATACTAAACGCTGAAAAAGAGTATCAAAATCTTATTAATAAAGCTAAAGAGAACATAGCAAAAGGTTTTGATAAACTAGTTGGAGTAGCAATAGATGAGGCGTTAAAACAAGTAAAAAAGCTATCAGAGTCACTCTCAACATCTGATCTTGGTCTTGATAAACTTAATACTGGAATAGAAATAAACAATGGTATTGCATCAATTTATATGAAAAATTGGTTTGTAAATATTACTGATATTAATCTTGATAGTAAAATTATAGGAATAAAAGGAAAAGCTGATTTTGATGTAAAAAACTCAAAAGGTAATGTTGATATAATACTTAAAATATCTCAGGAACTTGATAAAATAAAATTATTTACACCTTTTGCAAAAGAGGATGGTTACGAACATATACCACTTAGCCTATCTTTTGATTCAAAAGAAAACAAATACACATTAAACAATCAGGTATTTGATAAAAAAACCATTGAGGATTTCGCAGTAAACTACGGAAAAGACTATGCTAAAAGAATACTATCAGGTAGTAGTGAAAAAGCAGAAGAAAGTATAAAAGAAGATAATAAAAATGAAAAAGCTATGGATAAAGCATTAGAAAATAATAAAAACAATACATTAAATAAAATAAAAGCTTTAAAAGAGATACCAGAAAAATTTAAAAAAGCAGAAGAAACAGCTAAAAAATCAAAAGAGACAATAAAAAAAGTCAAAAAAGTATTTTAAGAGGAGTATTTGTATAATTGAAAAAAATAATTTTTAATTTTGACAAACCTTTAAAATTAGTATCAGGTCAAGAGTTACCAAGTTTTGAATTAGCATATGAGACATATGGTCAATTAAATGAAGATAAGTCAAATGCTATTCTAGTACTCCATGCATTAAGTGGAAGCAGTCATGCTGGTGGAAAAGATGGATGGTGGGAAGGTATGATAGGGCCAGGTTGCCCCCTGGATACAAACAAGTATTTTATAATATGCTCAAATATTATAGGTAGTTGTTATGGGTCAACTGGCCCATCTTCCATAAACCCAAAAACAGGAAAGCCTTATGGCCTTGATTTTCCCATAATAACAGTAAAAGATATGGTAAATGCTCAAAAACTTCTTATCGACCACTTAGGAATAAAAAAATTATACTCAGTAATAGGTGGTTCTTTGGGTGGCATGCAGGCATTAGAATGGGCTATAACATACCCAAATGAAATCAAGAGTTCAATAGTGATTGCTGCAACATCAAGAATGAGTACTCAAAACATAGCTTTTAATGAAACTGGTAGATTCGCTATAATATTAGACCCTAATTTTCATAATGGTGATTATTACAGCTATAACACAAAACCAACAACAGGTCTTTCACTCGCCAGAATGATAGCTCATATAACATACCTTAGTGAAAAAATAATGGATCAAAAGTTTGGTAGAGAACTTAAAAGTGGAAAGTACCTATTTGACTTACACTCTATAGAGTTTGAAGTTCAAAGCTACTTAAGATATCAAGGAGAAAAGTTTGTAGAAAGATTTGATGCTAATTCATATCTATATATAACAAAAGCAATGGACTATTTTGACGTAACTAAAGAATTACCAAATTTAAAATCAAAGATAAAATTTTTAATAATAGCTTTTACTTCAGATTGGTTATTCCCAGTAGAGCAGTCTATGGAAATAGTAAAGTTATTAAAAGAAAATAATAACAATGTTTCCTTTTCATTAATAGATTCAGACAAAGGTCATGACTCTTTTTTAATAGACATAGAAGAACAGGGCAAAATAGTATCATCATTTCTGGAAGGATTGAAAAATGAGATTTAGGATAGACCATCAAATAATAGCTGATTTAATTGATGATAATTCAAAAATATTAGATCTAGGCTGTGGAAATGGAGAATTACTTGAACTTTTAATATCAAAAAATAAAGTCAAATACGCAGTTGGTATAGAAAAAGATATTAAAGAAGTTGAGGAATGTTTAAAAAAAGGTATTAACGTTTTGCATCTTAATATAGATGAAGATCTTAATATTCTAAATGATAATGTTTTTGATTATGTTATTCTAAGTTTTACATTACAATCATTAAAAAAACCAGATAAAGTAATAACAGAAATGATAAGAATTGGCAAAAAAGCAATAGTCTCATTCCCAAACTTTGGTAACATATGGATAAGACTTTATCTCTTATTTAAAGGCAAAATGCCAAAATCAAAATTTTTACCTTATGAATGGTATAATACCCCAAATATTCATTTTTGTAGTATAAAAGATTTTGAAGCTCTTTGTCAAGAAAAAAGTATAAAAATAACAAAAAAAATTTATCTTAAAAAATTCGATAAAAAAATAAAAAGTTTTATGCCAAATTTATTTGCTTCTCTAGCAATTTTTGTTTTAGAAAAATAATATCATTTCCGATAATTTCTGATATGGAAGAGAAAGCAAAAACAAATCAGATTGCATTTTATTTTAACAATTTAATAGACGAGCCATTTAAAATAATAGAAAAAGATGGAAAAAAGAGTAAAACTATTGCTGATCTAAAAAATATAGTTTTTCCCGGTCAAATTATTGCTAAAGAAATCACAAGTGATATATCTGACCCCAAAATAATAAAAAGAGAACAGTTAAGAAAGTATGCTGTAAGTAAAGTTGTTATATATGATGAACCAAGTGGAATATATAAAACTAAAATATATGGTTGTGCTATTTTAAATGGTAGTAAAATAGATGTTGTACCTCTAATAGAAGTATCAAAAGATGCTTTAACTGCATACATGTATTATGTTCCTAACGCTAACAAAGAGTACCCCTCAATAGCTAATATAAGAGACACATTGGTTGAACTTGGTTATAAAGGATATGTTGGTGATAAAACAATTGAAGAACAGATCAATAAAATAAAAGAAATGAATAAGAGTTTTGGGATAATAACAGTATGTAAAGGTGTTGAGCCAGAAGATGGCCAGATCGAGCATTTTATCTTGTTAAAAGAAGTAAGAAAGAAAGTAGGAAAAATCCTAGAAGATGGTAGAATAGATTTTAAAGAAAGAGATACATTTACCCCTATACAGAAAGGAGAACAAATTTTAGAAAAAAAACCATTTATACCTGCTAAAAATGGATATGATGTAAAAGGTAATATAATAAAAGGTAAATTATTGGGTGAAAAACTATTTATTCCCGGAAAAAACCTTGAAGTTTCACCTGATAACCCAATGATATATATAGCAACAACAAATGGAGTCATCTCAATATCAAACAAAAAGGTAAATATTGAAGATAGAACAGTAATAAAAAATGATATAGATTATAATACTGGAAACATTAAAGTAGAAGGAACGGTTGAAATATTTGGCAATATAAAGTCTGGTTTTGAGGTCAGGGCATCATCTGATATAATAGTACACGGTAATGTAGAAGATAGTATATTAATAGCAGGTGCTAATATTTCAATAGATAATGGAGTACTTGGCAAAGAAAAAGCATACCTTGAGGCTGGAGAAAATATAACAGTAAAGTTCGCACAAAACTGTAAAATGAAAGCTCAGGGAGATATAATAGTAAGAGAATCTTTAATACAGTGTCAATTGTATTCAAAGTCTACAGTAAATGTGGAAGGGACAGTAATAGGTGGACAAACAGTAGGTAAATATGGAGTCATAGTAAATGTTGCAGGGAGTGATAAAGGTGTTGAAACTAAATTAATAACTGGAATAGACCCTGAAATAGAAGAATTAATAAATATAAAAGAAACTGAAAAAAAAGAACTTGAAGCAGTATATCAGGATATACTTGAAACAATGAAAATGCAGTTTGGTAATCAATTTTTATTGGATTTAAAAGGTTTTCTTGCCATATTAAGGGGTTCAAGAAAAATAAAATTTATAGAACTTTTAACAAATCTTGGTGACACTAATAAAAAAATAAATAAATTAAAAGACGAAATAAATGAATTAAGGAACAAAATAAAGTTTACAAAAAACCCAACAATCACTGTAAAAGAAAAAGCATACTATGACGTTGTAATACAAATAAGAAAATCTGTAACTAAACTAAAAAAAGAGAAACTGGGTCCTACCACTTTTAAAGAAGATCCAGAAACAGGTCTAATCATAGAATAAAAAAGAGGGTGTATCCCTCTTTTTTACTATTTGCCGAACACTATTTGCCTAACTTTGCTTTAAGTGCAGCAAGCTCATCTGCTACTTCAGGACTGCCGCCTTTTTCAAGTTCTTTGAACTTATCATCAAGATTTGTACCACTTAATGACTTATTAAGTTCCTCCTCAGCCTCAGCCTCAGCTTCTATCTGTTTAACCTTTTCTTCCATTCTTGCAAACGAATCAAATGCAGAAGTATCTGTAAGTTTCGACATTGTATTCTGTATTGTTTTTTGAGCCTCTGCCCTCTTCTGTCTTGCAACCAGTAAATTCTTTTTTCTTGAAGCTTCTTCAATCTTATTTTGTAAGTCTTGAATTCCTATTTTAAGTTTATCAGCAACCTCTTTCTGTTTTGTCCATTGAGCCTCATATTCACTCGCAAGGCTCTCAGCCTCTTTTTTTCTTTTTAAAGCCTCCATAGCAAGGTTATCATCTCCCTTTTGAACAGCAAGTGTTGCTCTTTGTTCCCATTTTTGAGCCAGTTCTTTCTGTTCCTGTACCTGAGCGTAAAGTCTTTTTTCATCAGCAATAGCCTTAGCAACCTCTTTTTTTGCTTCAGCAAGTTGTTCCTGCATATCTATTATTATCTGTTCCAACATCTTTTTAGGATCTTCTGCTTTACTTATAAGATCATTTAAATTAGCTTTTAAAACCTGTGCCATTCTTTGAAATAATCCCATATTATCCTCCTTTACTGTTTATAATATTTTTTTAATTGATTATAATCATTTGCAAGTGCAAGTTGTATAGCATCTATAGAGGCCTGAAGTTCATTAAAATCAAGATTTTCTCCTTCAAGTGTATCAACTATAATAACATTATTACCTTCAAGAGCATAAGCACCATGTACCAACGATTCTGCATTAAGCCTCAATAACTTTTCATAAAACTCTTCTCTATTAGATTCAGGTATAGGCATAAGTTTAAGCCTTAAAATAATAAGAGGATCCTGATAATGGATAACCATATTATCAATATTCTCATACTGGTCTTCTATTACCCATGTCTTTTCATCTATCTTTTTAAAGATATACGCCCCTCGAATAAGATATTCTTCAATTAGAGCTGGAATATTTTTCATAAAACCTCCTTAATTTATTTATTTAAATCATTAAAGTTAATAATAACAAAAAAAAGAACAATACTTAAATTTTTTTAATAAAAATTTCAAAAAAATAACTATGTACTATATTCTCTATATATATAATCTAAGGCAATACATTTTTTATCTTTATAAATATGTTTGATATATAAATACTCATCTGTGATATGAAAGTTGGTGCTAAAAGACTTATCAATATAAACCCTATTCCAATATATATTGGGAAACCAAATAACATAGCATTTATCTGAGGTGATGCTTTAGACAAAAGCCCAATAAAAAGTGTTGCAATAAGTATACTACCAACAATAGGCAAACTAAATTGAAGACTGGAAGAAAATATATAACCAAATGAATAAGATATCTCTTTAACAAAAAACTGATAATCAGGTTTTATTAAAGGAATTTTAGCAAAAGAATTTAATAACAAGTCTATTACATAAAGATCAGCATTTGTAGAAATAAAAACAAGTAGTGCTATAACAGTTATCATCTGCCCTATAATTGGAATTTCTTCTTGAGAAACTGGGTCCAAAACCTGGCTTATTGAAAAACCCATTTGAAAAGAAAAGAATTGCCCTGCCATCTGAAAAATAGAAAAAAATATTGATATACCGAAGCCTATAATAATCCCTATTATAATATTATGTATAATCCATAGCCAAAACATAGACCATTCAATTGGTAATAAATCAAAATACCTCTCTTTTAATAACGGGAACATAAGTACAGAAATAAAAAAAGCAGATAAAACCCTTATTCTGTTGAAAATCAAAGGACTACCCCAAAAAGTAGTCGTTGCTAAAACAGAAAAAATACGAGAAAAAATAAGGAAAAAAAGTTGTATACCTTTTATAAAAAATAACATATTCTATTCTTTATTTAGCTATTGATGAAAATATAAAAATAGTAAACTCTTTTAGCCTTGTCAACATCCATCCACCACCAATAATAATAACTAAAAAAATAGCAAATAATTTAGGTGCAAAAGATATTGTTTGTTCTTGAATAGATGTTGTAGCCTGAAATATAGCCACAATAAGGCCAACAACAATAGCAACAATAAGTATAGGCGAACTTAATATCAAAGTTTCTATAATAAATCTACCTAATAAAAAAGATATTTCTCCCTGATCCATTATAACCTACCTCATATAAAAATTAATAGTATCTTGCAGTTCTTTAGGGAGTGTCTGCCCATCTTTTGTATACTTATGATACTTGTTTCTAAGATTTATAAGGTCTTTTTTTCTAAGGTTAACAAACCTATTATGAAAATCAGCGTATGCAGGCATATCTTTTATCTTATCCCTTATCTCTTTCTTAAAAGGAATCTGTCTATAAAATATATTTCTTACCAATACATTTACTGAAGGTCTTCCCTGACTATCATATTTTATCCATTTAAGATAATCATTAACAAACTTATCTCTATCAGACCTAAACTTTTTAAACTCTTCTTTAATCTTTTCCTTCAACTCTAATGGGATATCCTTACTTTTTCTATAACTATGTAAATAATCCATATATTCTGCAGTAAGACTAAGTTGTGTAAGATCATTCCATAATGGGCCTAATAACTCTTTTAAAATTTCCCATCTATATATTCCAAATATTTCAATTATAATATCATTTAAATTATTTTCAGTAAAAAAATGTGGCAACACTATTCTACCTCTACTAGTCCTTGGCCTCTCTTTAACCTGCCATACCATACCTCTTTTACCCCATGTTGGTAAAAGAACTATATTAGGTAATATCTCTTTTTTAACAAAGGTCTCCATATCTTTGTCTTTATCTCTATAAGAGACTTCACGATAAAATATTGAAAAATCTATATTTTTTACAGCCATAAACTCTTTTATTATTTTATCTTTGGTAGTCATAAAATTATAAGAACTACCCGGAAAAGCCTCTTCCATTAATATAGGAGAATAGTTAAATATCTCACCACTACAAACCTTAGCAGCATTACTTACAAGATTTGAAATTTCAAAATTAATCCTTTTATTAACATTATCAATCTCCTCTGGTGTAACAACTGTTTTAACACTCTTTCTTTTAGCTTCCTCATTAAGAGACTTTTGATAATCATCCCCCATTGTACTAATACTTGGTTCAATCTCTTTAAATATTATCTTTTGTAACCATTCAAACATATCATAAACAGGGAGTTCTTCACTAACAGGCTCAGGTTTATAATTATAAATATCAACTAAAGTTTTTTTCGATATTAAAGTTTCATCAAATAATCCAAATCTAAACATTAACTCAACAGGTTTTATTATCTTATTGGACTGATAAAACTTAATAAAACTTGACTCATATATTTTCCAGTAGATATTTGATATAGAATCTCTTAATTTCTTTGCCTCATCATCACCAGAAAGCTTACTCTCAAGTCTTTTAAACTTTTCATACCTCTTAATTAACAACTGATAATCTTCCTGACTTATTTCAGAGTATTCTATTATTTTTTGCATAGAGTCTTTAAGTTCATCTGGTATAGTATACGATTCCTCAACTTTTATCTCTTCTTTTTCAACAACTGTTTTTTCTTCTTCTTTTATCCTTTTATCTAAAACATCAATAATTTTTTTATGGAAAACTAATGAAAACTCTTCAAGTGGAGATAATACTTTTTTAAAGTTATTAGCCAATACTCTTATTAGCTTTTTTATATTCTCTTTATCAGAATCAGTTTTAATATATTTTAATATATCTTTCAAATACTGTAAAATCCCATTCTCACCAACCAACTGTTGATAATTAGCAATAATTGAATCAAAAGATGACTGGGTTGTACTTAATATATCTTTAAAATATAAACAGACTTTTTCAAGAAAATATGAAATAAAAAATGGGTCAGAATTATATAAATTATTCTGCAAAGTAGTTGGTAACATATAAAGCTTTGTAAAAAAAGTAACATCATTTTTATTTATTACATCTGTTAATATAAAAAAATCTTCATCAACAAACTTATGGAATGGAGCTTTAAATACATTTTCAGAAATAGGATATACACTTATATTATTATCTTTAAAAAAATTGTAAGCATCAGCAGCTTTTGTAAAACTTACTTTATTAATAATTTCCTTCTCAATATAACCTATTGTTCCCAGTCCTATTACATTCAATTTATGCATATTCATCGAAATCTTATTCAACTGAACAATTGAGTCAGCCATTTTTGCAGTATTTTTTAACATTGACCTTAAAATCTGAATGCCAAACTCTGGCTTTTCATTAATTATATTAATCAAAGCAGATTTTTCTTTAATCTCATTAATATTTATAAAAGAGTCTTTTGAAACTTTAATATAATAATTACTTATTTGACTAAAAATATTTTCAACACCAACAAAAGTATTATTCGAAACAGGTGATAAAAAAAGTTCGTAAGTAATACCTTCAAAGTCAAACTTTGTGGATATCATGACCTCACCATCAAGAATATAGTATATACCCTCAAGCTCACCCGTTGAATCAAAAAGTATATCATTCTCTTTATAAACTTTCGGCATAACACCTCCGACAATTTGTCTGACAACATGTCAGATAAAAACAAAAAATTAATATCAAAATATAAAAATAAAAAAATAATTTATAATAATATATAAAAATTATTAAAAATACTTGACAAAAAATATAAAAATTTTTATTATATTAATACAAAATTTTAATTTTCAACAAATTCATTTTAGTTTAATTCTAAAATTTTCAACAAATTCATTTTAGTTTAATTCTAAATTGATATTAGATATAAAAATAGGCACAGATTTTGCTTTAATTATTTTTAAATAAATTTCTTTAAAAGATAGCTAGGAGGTAATTAAATATATGACATTAATAGAATATGAAAGAATGATTAAAAAGAAAAGAAAATTAGAAAATAAAAAATTAAAAAGTAAAAGAAAAAAGAAGAAAAAAACAGATCTAGACTCACAGGAAGGAGCAATAGCAAAATATCTTAAAGAAATAGACAGGATTAAATTAATAACAAAAGAAGAAGAAGTGGAACTTGCAAGAAGAATAAAAGAAAACAATGATGAAGAAGCAAAGAAAAAACTGATACAGGCTAATTTAAGATTTGTAGTAAATATAGCAAAAAAATATCAGAAAAGAGGCCTTTCATTAATAGACCTTATAAGTGAGGGGAATTTAGGCCTGATAACTGCTGCAGAAAAGTTTGACTACACAAAGGGATACCATTTTATCTCTTATGCTGTTTGGTGGATAAAACAATCAATACTAAAAGCACTATCTGAAAAAACTAGACTTATAAGACTGCCTTTAAACAGAGCAAACCAGTTGATGCAGATAGAAAGGTTAAGAAAGGAAACAGAATTAAAAGAGAAAGAAGACCTTACTATAGACGAAATATCTGAATCTCTTAATATATCCAAAGAGAGTGCTCAGGATATAATAAATGCTGCTAGGGATTATGTAGCATTAGAGTCGCCAGTAAGACAAAACAAAAAGGAAAGAATTCTTTTAGAATTAATAAAAGACGAGTCTGCACCAAAACCACATGAAACTGTTTTAAGAAAGTCTTTAAGAGAAACAATAATGAAGGTTTTAAATACACTAAGTGAAAAAGAAAAAGAGGTTATACTCCATAGATATGGAATAAATGAGGAAAAGACAAAGTCTTTAAAAGAGATAGGTGAAGACTTTAATTTAACAAAGGAAAGAATAAGACAAATAGAAAAGAAAGCTATAAAAAAACTTCAAAATCACGCAAGGAAAGGGATACTACGACCTTTCTTATCTGACGCGTAAAACACTTTTAATTTTTTAAGCCCCCCAATCCAGGGGGGCAACAAAAATTTATTCTACAAAATTTTTATGTAAAAAAATCTAGCCCTTTATTTATATAAACATATTTCTAAGATATTACAATAAATATTAATAATCAAGAAATAGGTTATTTACAATAACCTACTTTTTCAGAATTATCAATTAATTTATTAGCTAATCCCATGGATAAAAATTAACACCCAATCCAATTTGATATTTAAGACTTGACTTTTCCTTGTCTCTATCGAAAAATAAGTTTATTACAAGATACGGATTAAACAAAAAATCATATAAATAAACTATCTGTTTTATCTCTATTGAAGATATAAAAGTACCTGGTTCAGAATAATAACTTATCTTTGCACCTATAAGAAAGTCTATTCTATCCCTTTTATAAAAATAAATATCAAACATCTTAACTTCATTTATAAAACTAACAGAATAGTCTTTATATTTACCATAAGTAGTATAACCACCTGTTAAGTATGTATAAAATTGTCTATTATAAATATGAAGACCAACCCCAGAAGATACCATTTCTCCCCCACCAAACTGCAACGGAAAAAATATTTTAGGGATTTTATCCTGGGCTCTTTCATATCCCATTCTATAGATAAGTGTTTCTATAAAATCTCTGTTTCCCTTGCTTATAAGTTCAGTTATAATACTTTCAAGAAACTTTTCTTCTTCACTTATCTCTCTTTTAAGTTCTTCAAGATAGTTTGTTTGAGAAAATAGATTATTAAAAGAAAAAAAGAAAAAAAATAAAGATAAATATAATCTCTTCACTCTTAACCTTCGTTAAAAATATATTTTCTTAAATACTATTATAACCAATTTAAACCAAAATCAAAGAAAATTTCGACTAATTATTAAAACATATTTAAACTATTTTAAGATTAAAAATAATTTAATTTTCTATATCTTTTTTTAATGCTTCAAGATCCAAATATTCAAGCTGTTTTGTTAGAATTTTTTCAAAATCAGAGTATGAAAGATAACCTTTTTCTATTAGAATTTCCCCTAACTTTTTATCAGGTATTGTTTTTTGAAGTATAAGTGTTTCTTTAAGCTGTTCTTCTGTTATAAGCCCCTCCTCAATTAACATTTCACCTATCTTCATATTACCTCCTCTCTAATAAAAAATAATTAAATCCACCTTCTAATATCAATTTTATTTTCATATATTGCTTTTCCTGCAATAATACCTTTAACAGAATCTATTCTAATAAGTTTTTCTATATCTTTATCACAAGAAACTCCACCTGATGCTATAATATTATCTACGTATTTAGAAGCATTTTTATAAAACTCTATATTAGGTCCTTTAAGAGTCCCGTCAAGAGAAATATCTGTAAATAGAAAAGTTTTTACATTATATCTATTCTTTAAATATGTTGCAAAATCAATTGGTTTCTTATCAGTTTTATTGAACCACCCCTCTGTTACAAAAGAATCATTTTTAAAATCTATGGCTGCTATTATGTTATCAATATAATCTTTTGTTTCAATTAAAATCTCCTCTCTTTTAGCAAGTATACTCCCTAATATTACCCATTTCACACCACTATCAATATACTCTTTTATAGTATTTAGATCTCTTATACCCCCTCCAACTTCAACATCCATGCCTATTTTGACTATTTCTTTTATTGTATCAATATTTTTAGGATAACCTTCTTTTGCACCATCAAGATCAACAATATGCAATCTTTTAAAACCAATCTCTTTAAACCTTAATGCTTGTTCCACTGGGGAATTATTATATATTTTTAAATTTTCATAATCACCTTGATAAAGTCTTACACACCTACCATTAAGTATGTCAATTGCTGGTATTAACACAAAACTCTCCAAAAGCTTTTATTATTTTAAGACCATTTTCCTGACTCTTTTCAGGATGAAATTGACACGCAAAAATATTGTCCTTTTCTATGGAAGAGACAAACTCTTCATTTTCATATAAGGTAGTTGTAAGAATAACCTCATTGTCCTCAGGAACAACGTAATATGAATGAACAAAATAAAAAAAATCAGAGTTTTTAACAGTACCTTTAAGAAATTTAGAATCCTTTTTAAAAAAGACCTGATTCCATCCAATATGGGGTATTTTTGATACTTTTTTAAACTTTACAACATCACCTTTTATAATACCCAAACCATCTGATTTTTCAAACTCATAACTTTTTTCAAATAATAATTGAATTCCAAGACATATTCCCATAAAAGGTTTGCCACTTTCAACAAAATCTCTTATAAAATTTACAAAACCTTTCTCCTTTAACTGAGACATCGCATAAGAAAATGCACCAACGCCGGGAAGAACAAGTCCATTCAAAGACTTTAAACTTACAGGTTCATTTATTATTTCAACATTAAAACCAAAAAACTCAAAAGCTCTTTTAACATTATTAAGGTTGCCACCCTGATAATCAATTATACCAATCATTTTGGTTTTATCCACACCTTTTTGTATAAACCTTTACCCTCACTTTCAGTAGTAACACCATTCTCTTTATCAACAAACATGTGAATCATTTTTCTTTCATATGCAGCATAAGGCCCAATCCAATAGGGTTTCCCTGTTTTCTTTACTTTCTCTATAGCTTTCTTAACTTCACTTAAAATCTGAGCTTCTCTTTTTTTTCTATACTCATTTATATCTATTATCAGTTTTTTCCATTTTTCCTCATTTTTATTGATAATAATATAGGTTAAAGCCTGTATAGACTCTAAAATTTCCCCATTATTTGCTGTAAGTTCATCAGAATCAGAGTCTATTTCAAAGGATAAAACATCATCGCTCTCTTTAATAGATATAATACTTGCATTTATATCTAGCTCTCTTAATATATTTTCTATAAACTTTTTACCTTCTATAGCCCTATTTGAAACATTAGATATATCATTTTCGGTATACCTTATCTTTACCTTCGCTTTTAAAGCAAAACCAAAAAGCTTTGTGGATGATGGATCTCTTATAACTTCAATATCAACCTCTTCCCTCTTTTTATTTATAAGTTCAAGCCCATTATTAATTGCCTCATCAAGAGTTTTCCCCTCAACCTCTATAACCTTTTCTATCATTTTTTCACCTCTTTTTTAGACTTAATTTTTTTTCTATGATTTATAATATATTGTACAATTATAGTAAATATAGTCTGTATTATCCAGTATAAAACAAGTCCTGAAGGCATATTCCAGAAAATAAAAAGAAATACAATAGGCATAATAAATTCCATTAATTTCCCCTGCCCAGTATTAGCATGCCCACCCTGTGAAATTTTTGTTTGAAAAAATGATATTACAGTAAGTATAATAGGAAGAATATTAAGTCTATAAGGAAGTATTGGTACATTTTTAAAAGATTCTATGTACAAAACCGTATCTGGTGAAGATAAGTCTTTTATCCATAAAAATGTTGTGTTCTTAAGTTCTATTACATATGGGAGTACTGCATAAAGAGCAAAAAAGAATGGCAACTGTAATATAATTGGTAGACAACCACTTGTAGGACTTACCTTTTCTCTTTTATAAAGTTCCCAGATTTTAGCATTAAGTTCTTTTGGGTCCTTATATTTTTTCTTTAAAGCTTCAACCTGTGGTTGAAGTGCCTGCATTTTTTTTGATGCTTCCATGCTTTTACGACTGAGTGGATTTAAAATTATATTAAATATAAGTGATAAAAATATTATAGATATACCAAAGTTATTAAACAAAGAGTTTAAAAAGAAAAGAAGAGACTTTATCCATTTAGATATTAAAATAATAGGTGCAAAACCTCTCTCAGTTATAGCATCAAGATTCCTGATTTTTTTCAAAAACTTCTCATTTTTAGGCCCTATATAAATATCATAAGAAGTATTGTAAGAGCTATTTTCATTAATATTTATCTCTTTACCAAGTCCTATCTCCTCTTTATAAAGCCCATTATTATTTATCCTGACTATATAACTATCAGACTTTAGAGGAATTATTGCAGCTATAAAATATCTATTATCAATAGAAACCCAATCTACTTTTTTTATCTCTTCTATACTTTTATCTATTTTAACTTCACTATTTTTATCAACATCAAAATATGAAGTTACTATCTCCTCATCATACCTTGTTCTCTTATCATCTTCAATTATAGGCCCAAGGCCCTGGCCCCATAAAAGGAAAATTTTAGTAATTATATTACTCTTTGTCTTATTGTAAATCCTGATAGTAATGTTTATAGTATATTCATTACTAAAATTATATTCTTTTTCAATTTTTAAAACATTATTCTCAGTATAGAATAGTAAGCTATTATTCTTTTTTTCAAAATTATAAAATATTGGAGTATAATCACCTAAGGAAAGAAATAGTGGTCCATTACTTTCATCAATAAATGGAGTAAGTTCTATTGGTTGATTATTCCAGAGAAACTCTTTTGAATAAATCTTTGTTATGATAGCACCCTTATTTGAAAACTCTATGATATACTTATCAGTTTCAAGACTTGTTCTCTCTTCCTTTATTTTTTCCTCTTTTTGAGGGTTCGGCAATTTATTAACATTTTTTTCAACTTCTTTTTTTATTTCCTTCTGTTCATCTTTTACAAAAGTGTCTTGAGTTGGATTTTTATTTTCAACAGGTTGGGGTCTGAAAAATATATTTACAAAAAGTATTACAAGAAAACTCAAAAAAACTGCCAAAACAACTCTAAGGCCCATTTTTGGTTCATTATTATTCATAAGTTTCTCTCCCTTCTTTTTTTAATGGTACAGGATCATATCCACCTTTAGAATAGGGATTACATCTTAATATTCTAAATATAGACAACAAAAAAGCTTTTATAAAATTATGCTTTGAAAAAGATTCAATTGCGTAATTGGAGCAGGTAGGATAAAACCTGCAGTTATTGCCTAATAAAGGGGATAAAATTTTTTGATAAAATTTTATAATTATTATAAAGATTATATTTAATATCTTCATCTATTACACTCATAAGCAATTTTTTGTATAAGTTTGAAGAAATCATCATTTTTTTCAGCAAAATTACCATTTCTACCAGGTATTCTTATAAATATAATACTACAATTTGGTATATTATCTATATGTTTTTTTATAAGTTCTCTAATAATTCTTTTTTCATAATTTCTTTGAACAGAATTCCCGACCCTCTTTGATACTATTATACCAAAAGACTTATTCCCCTTTATAAAGTTCAGAATATAAAATCTTCCCTTTAATCTTTTCCCATTATTTTTTATAAACTCAAACTTTTTCAGCCCTTTTATCTTATTAAACAGGAATTCTTGTTCCTTTAAGTTTCTTTTCATCAGATACAGTAAGTTTTTTTCTACCTTTTCTTCTTCTTCTATTAAGGACTTCTTGTCCATCTTTTGTGCTCATTCTTTCTCTAAATCCGAATTTTCTTCTTCTTTTCAAATCACTAGGTTGATATGTTCTTTTCATATAAACTCCTAATTTATAATAATTAGTCTTATTTCTATTTTAAGCATAATAAATATAACAAAAATAGATATAAATTTGAAAATTATATAACCAGTAAAATAGTAAAATATAAAGAGAGAAACATAACAGCAATCAGTGAAGCTACTACTGTCTGTGTAATAGCAACAGGAACAAAGTTTATAGACTTTTCAACATTCATTCCTTTATAACAGGCTATAACTGAAATAAAAACACCAAAAAATATGCTTTTTAATATAGCAAAAACAACAGTTATAACATCCATTTCTTTAAAAATAATGTCTATATATTCATCAGTAGTCAAACGTAGTTCAAAAATTGCCTTTGAAAAAATAAATCCACCAATAGCACTTATAAAAAAAAAGTATATAACTAAAAAAAACATAGAAATAGTCATGCCTATAACTCTTGGCACTACAAGAAAGTGTATGGGATCAATCCCAAGAGTTTCAAGTGCTGATATTTCATTATTAACATTCATATTAGCTATCTCAGCTGCAATTGCTGTTGCACTCCTACCTATAACAATAATAGCTGTCAAAAGAGGCCCTATCTCTTCCAAAACTATGTTAGACATGATAGTTCCAAGAAGATTCTTATCAAAAACAATATTTTTTGATATTGTTTCAACCAATAACAATATAATTATACCTATAAATATAGAGATTATACTTATTATTCTAAGACCATAGGCTCCTGTAAAAGCTATTTGCTTTACTATTATTGGTCTTATTATTCTTAGTTCTTTTCTTTTTATAATGAAAAGTTCAAAAGATACTATTAAAAGATCAAATATCTCAAGAATATAAAAAACCTTATTTTTAACTAACCTAAAAAATTTTATTATCAATTTTACAACCTTATAACATGTACTGGTTCAAGAACAATCAGAATATCTTTAATCTCTTTTTTAAGCTCATCTATTAATGATACTATTTTGTCTTTATCACTTACAACCTCTATTATAACAGGTAAGTTAGTTGACAATCTCCATACCTCAATAGTATGTATATGATGATTTCTCCCATAACCTGCCATACCTTTAATTACACTCACACCTTCTATCCCAAACTTCTCAATCTTCTCAAGTATATATTTGTAAAGAACTACTTTCCCATGCTTTTTTTCTTCAGAAAGATATATAGACATTTTCAAGCTATTAAAAAAATTATCCATTAATAACTCCCAGGTATTTCCCTAAAAAATAACCTAACACAGCAAATAATAAAGTAAGAAAATTGTTTAATATAAGATTAAATATAAATAAAATATAACTTTTTTCTGATAACATAAAAAGATTTTCTATAGCAAAAGTTGAGAATGTTGAAAGTCCGCCACAAATACCTGTGCCTATAAGTAGTTTATATTCGGATGGCATAGGATTAACAAAATCAAATCCCACAAGCAAACCTATTATAAAACTTGCTATAATATTGACAAGTAATGTTCCAACTGGAAAAATAAAAAAATGTTTAACTTCTATGGTAGGAAAAATTGTGGTAATAGAAAACCTTAATAGAGCCCCCACCCCGCCACCTAAAAAAACAAATAAAGCTTTCATAATAATCCTACATTTATTTTAAATATCAATTTTACCACACTTTATCATTTCTAGAGCCTTTCTAGCAGCATCTTGTTCAGCATTCTTTTTAGTCTTTCCAATACCAATCGATATTTCCCGCGATTCAAAACATAAAGCAGAATAAAAAACTTTTTTATGTGGGGGGCCCTCTTCTCTTATAATCTTATAGTATGGTGTTTTTTTATATTTTTTCTGAATAAAATACTGAAACTCTGTTTTATAATCAGATATAAAGTTCTGGTCTTTTATCTCTTCTATAAGTTCAACAAATAAATCTTCCACAAAATTTTTTGTATTTTCAAATCCTGTTTCAAGAAAAACAGCAGCCAAAAAAGCCTCAAAAGCATCTGCAAGATTGGCAGGGTTCTCTCTTCCCCCACAAGACTCTTCACCATAACTTATTATAAGTAGTTTATCAATACCAATCTTTTTTGCTATATCTGATAATGTTTTTTCAGACACAATATAGGCCCTTATTTTAGTAAGTTCACCCTCTTCTAAATATTTATATCTTCCATAAAGAATAGTTGAAATACATAATGAAAGCACAGAGTCACCCAAAAACTCAAGCCTCTCATTACTTTCACAATTCATTCTGTTGGCATAAGATGAGTGAGTAAATGCTTTTTCTATATTTTCAATATTTTTTAAATTAAGCCCAAGACTATTTAAAAAATCAGTTATTTCTTTTTTCATTAAATTAATTTCCTATAAAATTATAATGATAATTTTTTAAATTTGTTAAAATAAAATTTAATTTATTAAAAAAGGTTTTATATGATAAATAATAAAAGAGCAATAGATCTTTTCCTTAATTTTGTATCAATTCCTTCACCATCACTTATTGAAGATAAATTCCGTGAATATTTACATTCAATCTTAATAGATATAGCTGATGAAATAATCACAGAAGAAAATAATAGTGGTAAAAATCTACTTGCTTTTTTTAATCAGAAATCAAAAAACGAAGGCATAATACTATCTGCTCATATGGATACTGTAGAAGATGGAGTAAAAAAAATAGTACCTTACATAGATGGTGGTTATATATGGGCAAAAGAGGGATCAATACTTGGTGCAGACAATAAATCAACAATAGCAGCATTTATTGAAGCAATAATATCAGCAATAGAGAACAAAAAAATAGATAGACCAGTTCTATTACTCCTTACATACGGTGAAGAAAAGCACTTAGATGGTGCAAAAAAACTAGATATAAATAATTTAAAATACAAAAAAGCAATACTCATGGATGCAGCAGGTGAAGTCGGTGGAATTATAAAATCCTCACCTTCACATTACTCTTTTACTATAAAAGTATATGGGAAAAAAGCCCACGCTGGTATAGAACCAGAAAAAGGGGAAAATGCAATAGTAAAAGCGTCAAAGATAATAACTAAACTACCTGATGGACGGTTAAATAAAAATACAACGTTCAATATAGGTTATATACATGGTGGAGAAAAAACAAATATTGTTCCGGACTTTGTTGTAATAAATGGTGAGTTCAGGTCAACAAGTGAAAAATATATAAATACTATATTGAATAAAATAGAAAATCTTAAAAACATATTTCAGGATATAAGTATAGAATTAAAACTTGATTACCCAGGATATGAAATAGACACAAGAAGTGATTTTGTAAAATATATAGCAAAAAAAATGAAAGAGACTGGTATAAAACCATACTTTTTAAAAAGTGGTGGTGGAAGTGATGCAAATATATTAAGAGAATACGGTATAGAAGCAATCAATCTTGCATCAGGTATGATAAATCCACACTCAAAAGAGGAGCATATATCAATAGACTCAATAATAAAGGCATCAGAATTAATTTATAATATATTAATTTAAAATAAACTTTAATATTTTGGAGGATAAATGAAATTAATCAATAATCTTAAAATATCTCATAAGTTAATAATAACATTAATAATAACAGTAATTCCTTCAATTATTATATCATTTCTGTTTATACAAAATAAATTAGATGAAAAAATTATACTTGATTTTCAAGATAAAAATATTGAATATTTACAAAAAATATCTACTATAATATTAAACATACAAAAAGAAAGAGGGCTTACATATTCTTATTTAAACGGTTCAGAAGATAGCAAAAAGTTGTTAGAAGATCAAATAAAAAACACAGATATTACAATAAGTAAAGTAAAGAATTTTTTAGACAAAAGCACAATAGAGAAGATTGAACAGATATACAGATTAAGAAAGTTGGTTGAAGAAAAGAGTGAGGACCCATTAAAAATATTTTTAGACTATACTGATATTATAGAGTTATTATTAGAAAGATTTGTTTATTTTGTTAATTTAAAAACAACAAGAGAAATTGGAAAAGTATTATTAAACATAAGTTTTCTTGAAGAAGCTAAAGAAGGATTGGCAAGATTCAGAGGCTTGTCATCAGGCTTACTTGCAAGAAATAAATCAGTTTTAGAAAAAGAGATAAACATAATGATGCTTTCATATGAAAAGTTTGATGCAATTATAAACTTAAAAAACCTATTGATCTCTGATGAAAATAGAATGAAAATAAAAAATAATAGTGATGATATTGTAAAAATACAGGAGATATACAAATTAATTATGCATAAATATAAAGAAGGAAATTTTAATACTGATCCTATAGAACATTTTAAAACTGCAACAAGAACTATATCAATAATTCAAGAAATAATAGATAAAGATTTATCGGATATATATAAAATAAACAAAAGATATATTAAAGAAAATAATGAAGAGATTATATTGAATTTAATTATAATTTTAAGTATAATTATAATTCTTGTATTAGTTTCCTACAAAATCATCAAATTAATAACAAAAACATTAAAGAAATTGTCTATAACTCTTGAAGATATATCTGAAGGTGAAGCTAATCTAAAAACAAAAATAGAAATAAAAACAAAAGATGAGATAGGAATAATTGCAACTTCATTCAATAAATTTGTTGATAAGTTAAGAAATATGGTTGAAAAAATCAGGACACAATCAAATCTGCTATTAGAAATAGCAGAAAAACTTTCAACTAATACACAGCAGACATCAGCTAGTATTTATCAAATATCAACAAACTCAAAAACAACTCTATCAAACGTAATAAACAGTAAAGACACAATAATATTATCTATAGAAACAATGTCAGAAATAATCAAAGATATAAACACAATTGATAAGATGACTGAAGAAATGAAAGACCAGTTAACACAGGTATCAAGTGCAATAGAAGAAATGTCAGCAAATATAACAAGTTCGGCTGATATGACAGCAAAAGCTGCCAAATCATCTGAAGAACTCGAAAAAGTATCATTATATGGAAAAGATATAATAAAAGAGTTAAATACATCAATAGAAGAAGTGTCAAAAAACTCATCTACTATTGTTGAGATGGTAAAACTTATAATGGATATATCCGAACAAACAAATTTACTTGCAATCAATGCAGCAATTGAAGCAGCTCATGCAGGTGAATATGGAAAAGGGTTTGCTGTTGTTGCTGAAGAGATAAGAAAACTTGCTGATAAAAGTACAAAAAGTGCAAAAGAGATAGAAGATATAGTAAAGACAATATCAAATAACATACATAAAACACTCTCTATTTCAAATAAAGCAAGAGAAAGTTTTACTACACTTGGCAATGAAATATCAAAGGTAAAACAAATAAATCATGAAATATCATCAGCAATGGATGAACAAAAGATAGCCAATAATTCAATATTAAAAGCAACAACTAAATTAAATACTATAAGTGACTCAATTTTCGAAAATGTTAAAAAAGAGGTTGAAAAAGGAACAAATATAACAAAGAAACTTGAAAATGCAGGGATAGCAATAAGTGAAATAACAATATCTGTAGAAGAACAGAAAAATGCTATTGATGATATAGCAAGAGGAATTGAAGATATAAAGAATATAACTTTAAAGATAAAAGAAATTTCAAAAAATGTTAGTGAAGACTTTAATAAATTTAAGATAGATTAATACTCTAAATATAAAATAAGGAGGGAAAAATGAATCTTATTGAATGGGAATCTAAATATTGCCTTAAAATTAAAGAGATTGATGAACAACACAAAAAACTTATAAATTTGGCCAATAAGCTTTTTAATGCATGTACTCAGGGAAAAGATATAGCAGAAGAGGAGTTTAAAAATGCTATAAAAGAAGCGGTTGACTACGCAAAATCACACTTTAAGTTTGAAGAAGAATTACTATCAAAATATAATTATCCTGAAATTAATGAACATAGAAAAGAGCATGAAGATTTTATAAAAAAAATAATTCTAGAAATAAAAAACTTCGAAACAGGGAAAAAATTTGTTCCTAACAACTTCGCAAGATTTTTAAGAGATTGGACCCTTGAACATATAGCAATATCTGATAAAAAATTCAGCTTTTTCTTAAAATCAAAAGGTTTACAATAATTAAATACCTATCTAAAAATTTTTGTTAATATCCTATTTATTTAAAAACTTATTCATAACATCTATTGTAATTTCTTTACACTGGCCACAAACTGTTCCTATTTTAGTCATTTCCTGTAACTTTTCATATGTATCAGCACCACCCAAAACAGCCTCTTTTATATCTTTATCAGTTATATTAAGACATTTACATATTATCTCTTCTCTCTCTTCTATCAACATATTAATATCCATTCCATTCTTTTTTATATAATCTTTAATAGCTTCCTTTAAAGCCCTATCGCCAAGAACAGAACAGTGTATTTTATTCTCAGGTAAGCCCCCAAGTCTCTTTGCTATATCTTGAGGTTTTATATTATAAGCTTCTTTAAGCCCCATGCCTTTAACAGCCTCTGATAACATAGATGTACTGGCTATAGCACTTGCACAACCATAAGTTCTCCATTTACAGTCAACTATAACGTTATCTCTTACCTTTATATACATTATCATCTGGTCGCCACACTTTACATTACCAATTTCTCCCTTTGCATCATAATCAAAAGATGATTCATCATAAAGAACATTCCTGGGATTAATAAAGTGATCTTTTACTATATCCGAATAGACCCAATTACTCATACACCTGCCCCCTTACTATATACACTTGAAATTTTTCTTAACTTGCTTATTACATTTTTAAGTCTATCAACAACATAAAAAAGATCTTCTTCAGTATTTTGAATACCAAGGCTAAATCTTATAGAGCCGTGTGCAATTTCAGGATCAAGTCCCATGGCAAGTAATACATGTGATGGTTCAAGCTCACCAGAAGAACACGCAGAACCTGTTGAAACAGCAATACCCTCAATATCAAGATATAACATGATAGCCTCACCTTCAACACCTTTAAACGAAATATTTAAAGTATTTGGTACACTATTCTCCATATCTGTATTTATTAAAATATCATTTATATTGTTAATTATTCCATCTAATAATTTCTCTCTTAGTTTGCTCATTTTTTGAATATACGAAAATAATTCTTTTTCTCTTATTTCACATGCTTTACCAAATCCTATTATACCAAGTGTATTTTCTGTACCAGCCCTAAGCCCTTTTTCCTGATGGCCACCATGAATAAAAGGCATAAAATCTTTTATGTCTTTAATATAAATAGCACCTATACCCTTAGGTCCATTTATCTTATGAGATGAAAAAGTTGCATAATCAACATCTATCTTCTCAAGATCAATCACCATTTTACCTAAACCCTGTACCATATCACTATGTATAAAAGCACCATATTTTCTTGCAATACTGCTAATATTTTCAATATCCTGAATTATACCTGTCTCATTATTTGCTATCATAACACTTATCATAACCCTTTTTTCTGTTTTCAATTTATCCTCAAGTCTATCCAGTAACACTTTTCCTTTACTATCAACATCAATAAAATCAATATCATAACCAATACTCAGAAGATATTTTGCATAATTCAGTATAGATGGATGCTCTATTTTAGAAACAAGCAACTTACCATTATTTTTGTATTTAGAAAAAAAAGAGTTTATAATACAGTTATTCCCCTCACTTCCACCGCTTGTAAATACTATATTATTTTTATTACAATTAATAAACCTGGCAACCTGAAACCTTGCATATTCAATTTTTTCTTTAATTTCTCTTCCAAAACTATGAAGACTTGATGGATTGCCATACATATTAAAACATTTTTTCATCTCCTCAGCTACTTCTGGCAATAAAGGAGTAGTAGCATTATTATCAAGATATACCATACTTTCCTCCTACCATTCTTCAAACCACATCGAAAGATATCTTTCACCAGTATCAGGCAAAATCACAACAATATTTCCAGCTTTATATTCTTTTGCAACTTCCAACGCAACATACATTGCAGCACCTGATGAAATACCAACAAAAATGCCCTCTTTTTGAGCAAGTAACAATGCTGTCTTCCTTGCATCCTCATCCTTAACCCTATATATTTTATCAATAATAGAAAGATCCAAGACTTCTGGTTTAAAACCTGCACCAATACCCTGTATTTTATGAGGACCTGGGTTACCTCCTGTTAAAACAGCTGACTTTTCCGGTTCAATTCCAATAATCTTTATATCTTTCTTTTTTTCTTTAAGGAATCTACCTACCCCTGTAATTGTTCCACCTGTACCAATACCTGCAACAAAAAAGTCTATATTGCCATCAAGATCACTATATATTTCAGGTCCAGTTGTTTTATAATGTATTTTTGGGTTAGCAGGATTTGAAAACTGTAATGGCATAAAAGCATTTTTCTCTCTTGCAATCCTTTCAGCCTCTGCAACAGCACCTGCCATTCCCTTTTGACCTGGAGTTAAAACAATCTCAGCCCCCAATGTTTTAAGTATATACCTTCTTTCAATACTCATAGTCTCAGGCATAATAAGTATTAGTTTATAGCCCTTTGCAGCACATATATATGCAAGCCCTATACCAGTATTCCCACTGGTTGGCTCAACTATAGTATCCCCCTTTTTTATTCTCCCCTCTTTTTCAGCCTCTTCTATCATAGAGTATGCAATCCTATCTTTTACACTCGAAAGAGGATTAAACATCTCAAGTTTAGCAAACACATTTGCTCCATAAGTATCTATATTGTTTATCTTTACAATAGGTGTATTTCCTATAAGCTCAGTAATTGAATTATAAAACTTCATATAAATTCTCCAAAACTATATTTTTTTAGTAGTATTTTAAAATATAAAGACAAAAAGGTTAAAAAAGAAATTTTTAA
>JAKPDD010000030.1 GCA_029552945.1 Spirochaetota bacterium | reverse complement strand
GATAAACAGATAGACACTTTAGTATATGAATTGTATGGCTTAACTGAAAATGAGATAAAGATTATAGAAGAAAGTTTATAAAAGAGTTCTAGACAAAACCATAACTTTCTTTTTTCTTTATTCTAATTACAATAAAATATGCACCTATAAAAATAACAATATAAAACAGTACTAGAGAAATAACCCCTATTTTAGTATTAATCTCAAATAACTTTAACCTATCAATAATCTCAAGCAACTTTATAAAAACAAGAATCCCAAAGTCTGCTGCATTTATAAATATCTGATTTAAAAATAGTAAAAAAGATAAGATCAAACCTATTATAGCCCAATAGATTATAAAAGTAAGTACTAAAGAGAGTGGAAGTGATACAAATATACTTACAAGATTAAGACGACCAAATACATAAAGCATTAGAGGAAATATAAATAGCTGTGCTGCTATGCTTACAAGTATACCATTAACAGTATAAGCTAATATCCTGTTTTTAATCTTATTATCAACCATTTTCAAAACCGGCATAAAATACAATATACCAAGTGTAGCAAGAAAAGATAACCAGAACCCTATTGAATAAAGTGTTTGGGGCCTGAAAAAAAATATTAAAAAACCAGTTGCAAAAAGTGCATCTACAAGACTTATCTTTTTATTATAAAAATAACTTATCATTATAAGCCCTGAAAACACTATTGCCCTGACAGCAGATGGTATAAAACCAAGTAAAAAACCATACAAGAGTAAAATTATAAAAATTATTAACATTTTATACCTCTTTGCAATCGGTAAAAACATAACAATAATGTATATAAAACTTACTATTATACCTATATGCAAACCACTTATTGCAAGTAGGTGTATAAGAGAGGTTGACCTGAACTTATTCATAATAGTATCTGGAATATTGGATCTATCACCTAATAAAAGCCCTCTTAACATATAACTAAAATCTGAATTCGAAAAAAGTAAATCCAATCTGCCTGGAAAAGACTTACTTATAACTTTTACACTTTTAGCATAACCCTTATGAGTAAAATTCTCTGAATAAAAATAATTTTTTTCATTTATTGGTTTAAAACTACCCTCAAGTATAAGAGTATCACCTTTATTAATTTTCTCTCTAACTAAATAACTTTTAATATATGCAAGAACCTTAAAATATTTATTCTCAATATGTAGTATTGTCCTCTCACTATTAGCCTTAATATATTTTACTATACCTTCAACCCTCTCTATACTCTTATGTTCTGGCAAAAAGTTAGTATATATAGAGTCAAACGAAACAAATAATAAAAGAAGCCAGATAAAAAAAATATACATGTTATTAAAAATCTTGTTTCTTAAAAAGATAAATAAAACAATAGTCGGGATAATAAAAATTAATGAAGCATACCCTATTTTAAGGTTAAAGTAAGAAAATATCAATAATGTTATAACTTTTATTACAAAAATATAGGCCATTATATTTTATAAAAAAATAATTTTTCCCCAGCTATTCTTAAGAGTTTTATAAATATTCTCAGTAAGTAAAACATCAGATATACAGAGTTCAGCAATCTTCTTATATTCTTTATTATTATACCATTCCCAGACAAGTTTACCATTATAATCATTATTCCTATGACAGTTAAGGCCAAGCATATTAGCAATAATATCTATACTAAAAGCTCTGATTTTCCTACCAAAACTGAACTCTTCCCAGAGATCAAGGTGAAACTCAGGCCCCCCTTTATACCCAAGAGAATGGGTAATATTTACAGAGTTTGCAGCAGACCTTAAAAGTATAAAAGGCACATCAAACCTTTTGCCATTAAAACTTATCAGTCTTGATAAATTATGCCCATCCTTTTGCATAAGATCAATCATGTTCCAGAATAAAGATAAAACCTCTCTTTCATTAGGCACACCATAATATGTAAATGGATTATTTTTATCGCTCTCCTTATAGTTAATATCATTAATATGAATTACAAAACCCTTGCCAGAGATAATATTTTTACATGCAATACAGACAATAAACCCGGTTTGGGGATAGAGAGCAAAATACTGTTCAGGTTCCTCACCTAAAGTTTTTTCTATTTTTTCATACTCATATTCACTAAAATCATCTTTACTTTTACCAACAGTCTCAATATCTATAACTATTTCAACATTTGTCATAATAAAAGTCCAGGTTTTATTTGTCCAACTATTCTTATATTCTTACCTATCCTATTAAAACCCCTTACCATATTAAAAGATTCTTCTTCAACTATCTCAGGTTCAAAACTTGCAAGTTCTTTTAGTTTATTAATAACAAGTTCCTTTGCCTTATTTTCATTAAAGTAATAATCAATCTCCTCATAATAATCTATTTCTGGTATAGAGAGCCTTGAATCAAGTGTATTAGCAAAAAGTGTAAGTTCATAGCTTGGCCTTGCAAGAGCAGCCCCTATCGCATTACAAACCTCGTAGTTTTCCAGAATAATAACCTCATAACCTGTTTTTTCTAAAAACCTTTTAAAGTATGGAGCACCACCACCAACAACAACTATTTTTTTAGGATTAAAAACTCTCTTTTCAAAAAACTCTTCTATAGTGTATATATGTTTTGTATTAACAAGTTCAATTCCTTTTTTTATTCTCTCTCTTAAAAAATCTACTACAATACACTCAAGTTTATAAAGGTCATCCTTATTAAAACCCTCCTTTTGAAAAGCAGATAAAACACTATTGTTATTATCTAAAAATAAAGATAGGTCAGTTATTGTAGGTTTAGGTCCACCAAAAAAATAAGGTAACCCTAATCTCTTATTGTTTATAGATATATTTCCATCCTCACCAACTACAAAGAAACTATCTCCACCTATAGGAAGTGAAAATATTTTTAAACCTCTTACAAGAGTTTTAATATTACCTATAGATATACCTTCTCTCTGAATAACAGGAGAACCGTTTATAAAAAAACCAACATCTGTTGTTGTCCCACCAACATCCATAACAATAATATCATCATAAGTTGACCTTAAGTGAAAAATAAACCCCATCATACTTGCAGCAGGCCCTGAGAGAATAGTATCAATAGGTTTTTTGATAGCTTCAGAAATTGGGATAGAACCACCATCAGCTTTAAGAATATTAATCTTTGAGTTAGGTAATATATTTTTTATACTCTTTTCAATCTTTTTTATAACATTCTGGTATATCGAATATACACCACATGAAAGATAAGTTGTCATAACTCTTCTTGGAAAATCAAGTTTACCTGACAAACTATTACCTTCAATAACATTAAAGCCGTTCCTTTTAAAAAATAGAGCAGCCTCTTTTTCAAGTTCAGGGTTCCTTGTAGAAAACTTGGATATAACCCCAATATTTTTGATATTATTATCCTTAAAATATTTAAGAGCGTTCTCAAGATCATTAGAAGAAACTCTGTTTATGATCTGGCCCCTATGATCTATATAGCCACTACTACTCTTATATATGTATGGTATGCTACTATATAAAAAGGATAATGGATCAAAACCAGGTATTAGAAAAACACCTGCTCTTTCAAGTTCATTCTTTGATATAGCGTTTGTAACTAGTGTTGTACTTATTGAGATCTCTATATTATCTTTATAATACTTACCTTTATCTATTAAACTTTCTATTGATGTAATTATTGAGTTTTCGATATCATTGTTTTTTACTTTTATTTTATTTATTAATGATAGACTATCATCTATTAATACAGCGTCTGTATGAGTACCACCAACATCAATTCCAATTTTCATAAAAATTTCTTTAATAAAATTTTATTTTAAAATTTTTTTACAGAACTCGATCCTACTCGGCACTTTAAGTTTATTAAGTGCCCTCTGTTCTATCTGTCTTATCCTCTCTCTTGTAAGGTTAAAATAATACCCAACCTCATCAAGAGTTCTTTGAATCCCGTCCTCAAGACCAAACCTTTTCTTTATTATAAGTTTTTCTTTATCATTAAGTTTATTTAAAATACTATTAACAGTATCTTTTAATGATGTCTCAAAAACACCTGTCTCTGGAATGTTCTTAAAGTCTTTTATAATATCACTTAACTTAATAAAGTCATCTTTTGAGTTTATAGGTGAGTCAATAGATACTGGCTTTGTAAGAATTGTTAATATCTTTTTTATTTTCTTAGGAGAAAACCTTGTTGCATCCTCTATCTCTTTTATTTTTGGATTCCTTTGGTGCTCATTAAAAAAGTTTTTTATAAACTCTTCAACCTTTTTTATATCCTCAACAAAATGTAATGGAACCTTTATATGATGATTGTCTTCATATATAGTCTTAATTATTGCCTGTTTTATCCACCATTTAGCATAAGCAGCAAATCTTACACCCTTATGGTAAAAAAACATATCAACAGCCCTTATAAGACCAAGATTACCTTCCTGAACAAGATCAAAAAGATTAGCTACATTACTCCTCGAATATTTTTTTGCAATATTTAAAACAAGCCTTAAATTAGAGTTAATAAGTCTTTCATGCAGTTTTTCTACATTTCTTTTTATTTCAATTATCTCTTTCTCATCATTCTTTACTACTTTTGAAACAAGTTTTAAAAGGTCTGTCCTTGGTATCTTAAATACTATTTTCAGTTTTAGATAATTACCTGTTTTCTTTATCTCATTTAATATTTTCAAAATAAAGACTTTAAGGTTCTTACTATTAGAGCTGTCACAATATTTCTTTATAAACCTCTTTGTCTTATTACGTGCAAGGTAATATAGATAAGATATAAACTTTTTATTATTGACAAGATATTTTATAAGAAATATCTCATTATCTTCCAGTTCCTTTATTATCTTTAATTCCTCTTCTTCTGATAACAATGAATGATTCAACATATCTGAAAAATAAAGATTAATCGTTTTTTTATTATACTTTGTTTTATTCTCTTCAATACTACTTTTAACTAATGGTTTTAAATTATCCAATTAAAGACCCTTTGTTATTTATATTTTATAATCAAAGAGATTCTTTAAAAAACTATTTAAACAAAATTACTATATCGGCAATCAAAAGTCAATAATTCATACTATTATTTAATAAAATTTTTTAATAATTCTAAAATATCATCTTTACTAACACTACTCTCAATAACACCCTGAATAATATCCTTGCCCCCACCTCTACCATTATACTTTTTATTTATTAATTCAGATATATCTTTTGCTTTAATATCAACAGAGGAAGTGCTACAAAGATAATATATTTTATCACCACTATCACCAATAATTATACTTATATATCTTTTATCTTTAGACTTGATCATATCATTAAAAGAGAGTAGTTCTTTTGGAGATTGAACATTTAATTTCTCAATATATATATTTAGCCCATCCTTGCTAAATACTGGTTTTATATCACTATTGCCAGAAAATCCGCTTGGACCCTTTTTAAGTTTTTTATTCTCTTTTATAAGAGACTCAACTTTTTCAACAACATTCTCAGGAGTAGCATTAAGTATAGAAATAACATTCCTAAAACCATTATAATAAGTAGAAAGTAACTTATAAGCCTCAAAACTTGTCACAGCTTCTATTCTTCTAATACCTGATGCAACTGAAGACTCTGATACTATTTTAAATATACCTATTTCAGATGTATTTTTAACATGAGTACCACCACAAAGTTCAATAGAAAAATCACCAGATTTAACAACTCTTACTGTATCCCCATATTTTTCACCGAATAGAGCCATAGCACCCATTGACTTTGCTTCATTTATACCACATATTATAGTCTCAACTTTTAAAGCCTTAAATATAGCATCATTCACTATATCTTCAACTCTCTTTATCTCATCATCACTCATCCTGCTAAAGTGTGAAAAGTCAAACCTTAATCTATTCTCATCAACAAGCGAACCAGACTGTCTTACATGTTCACCAAGCACTATCCTTAGAGCCTTATGTAAAAGGTGGGTTGCAGTATGATTCCTTTCTGTTGACTTTCTTTTATAAAAATCAACTTCAACACTTAAAACATCATCAGGGGAAAAACTTTTTACCTCACCAAAATGAACATAATCAGATCCAATCTTTTTCACATCATAAATATATACCTCTGTTTTCTTACCTCTAAAAACACCTTTATCACCAACCTGTCCACCAGACTCAGCATAAAACGGTGTTTTATCAATAACAATAGCAACCCTGTTATTATCAAGAAAAGAGTATTTTAAAACCCTTGCCTCAGACACAAGAGTATCATAACCAACAAAAGTAGTCTCTCCCTTGTTAACCTCAATAAAGTCTATATTTTTATCGTATTCAAAAGCTCCTGAACTCCTTGCCCTCTCTCTCTGTTCATCCATACACTTATTAAATCCATCTTCATCAAGCTTAATCCCCCTTTCCCTGCATAAAACATTTGTAAGGTCTATAGGGAAGCCATAAGTATCATACAATATGAAAGCTTTATCACCAGGAAATATATCTTTTACCTCACCAGCTATCTGGTCAAAAAGGCCAAGTCCCTTTTCAAGTGTTGCTGCAAACTTTTCTTCCTCTACTTTTATTAATTTTTTTACAGTATCAATATTGTCCAATATATATGCACCTGCCATTATATCCTTGACTATATCAGCAATCTTATATAAAAATGGTTCTTTAAACCCAAGCTTATGTCCATACCTGTAAGCCCTTCTTAAAATCCTCCTTATAACATATCCTCGCCCCTCATTTGATGGTGTTACACCATCTGCTATACTGAAAACCAGGGCCCTTATATGGTCTGCTATTACCCTCATAGCAACAGCATCATTACCATCATACTTTTTCCCACTAAGTTCCATAAGATAGTCTAATATAGGTTTAAAAAGGTCAGTATCGTAGTTAGATGTTTTGCCCTGAAGAACAGCAGTAAGCCTCTCAAGTCCAGCACCTGTGTCAACATGCTTACTTTTAAGTGGAGTAAGTGACCCATCATCCTCTCTGTTGTATTGAATAAATACAAGGTTCCAGAGTTCAACAAACCTTCCACACTTATTAACACCACACTCATGATCCTTATCTTTTTCAAGGCAGTATCCAAGGTCTATATGTATTTCAGAACATGGCCCACATGGCCCTGTATTACCCATCTCCCAAAAGTTTTCCTTTTCTCCAAACCTTAATATATGTGACCTATCTATATCCATCTTTTCCCATATACTGAAGGCCTCATCATCTGTTTTATAGACAGTTGCATATAACCTATCTTTAGGTAGTTTCAAGACTTTTGTAAAAAGCTCCCATGCCCATGCTATAGCTTCCTCTTTATAATAATCACCAAAAGACCAGTTACCAAGCATCTCAAAAAATGTATGGTGGTATGTATCATAACCAACATCTTCAAGGTCATTGTGTTTTCCACTTACTCTAAGACACTTTTGTGAATTAACAACCCTTTTATGCTTAGGTTCTTCATTGCCTAAAAATATTTGTTTAAACTGGTTCATACCAGCATTTACAAACAATAGTGTTGGATCATCTCCAAGCACAAGTGGTGAACTTGGGACAAAAGAGTGACCTTTATCTTTAAAAAAATCAATAAACGCATTTCTTACATCTTTAGAAAGCATATAAACCTCATAAAAATTGATTATTTCTGAAGCAAAACTAATTCAACATAATAAAATATAACAAAAAACATAAAATACATAAAAAAAGAGTAATACAATAAAAAAATAGTAACACAACCATATGAATTGTAATAGATTAAATCATAATTTAAACCACACAACTTTATTATAAAGTAAGGTTTTTATTTTAAAATCTTAAAGATAAAACAAAAAAAGCCCCATAAGGGGCTTTTAATAAAGGTTTTACTCATTTACCTCAAAAAGATTTCCATTTTCCCATTTATAATAGTGAGGTATAAGCTGGGTTCCAGTGTACTCATAGAATACCACCTTTCTTGGCTTAGAGTAAGGAGAATTTTTAAGTTCCTCCTCTATAGCTGTGATTATTCCAGGGGTACCATCACTCATATCATCCTTAAAGCCAATCTTTGTTATTACCTCTATAGTCTTGCGGTAGATTTTATATCGGAACTTGTAGGAGATTTTACCGGTTATAAGTAGACTGTCATTAAGGGGCTCATATTCAATAGTAGTAAAACAAGCATCAGGTACTATTATACATACAGTTTTTGGCTGCTTTTTAAATAGATAAGCTTTTCTAAAATTTACCTGGCTTGTGTCTATCAACTCAAGTGTAAG
>JAKPDD010000027.1 GCA_029552945.1 Spirochaetota bacterium | reverse complement strand
AATTTCTTCCTCTTTTTTTGGTATATCAACATTTGTTTCAAATCTTTTAAAAGCCATAATTAATCCTTCCTAAAAAAATATAGATTATTATAACATATTTATTAGATAATTTTGAGATTGCTGCGAAACCCTCTATTTTTTCATTCCCGTCCTCGCAAAAGCGGGGAAAATGTTAACCCAGTATACCTATTTTGTTATTCTAATGTAAACGCTTCTTTATTGTCATTCCCGTGTAAACGGGAATCCAGTTTCTCTATTCTGTCGTTGACCTGTAAACGGGAATCCAGTATTTTTACTTTCTCATTCTTGTGTAAATGTATCCATTTTGTCATTCCCGTGTAAACGGGAATCCAGTATTTTCAATCTATAATATAGAGTACTTTGTCATTCCCGTGTAAGTCTTTTGTTATTCCTGTGCGTATGGCAATCCATTCTTTTTATTTTGTCATTCCCGTGAAAACGGGAATCCAGTATTTTTACTTTCTCATTCTTGTGTAAATGTATCCATTTTGTCATTCCCGTGTAAACGGGAATCCAGTCTTTCAATCTGCAATATAGATTTCTGCTTCTCCAAGAATGAGAATTTGAATGACTTTTTCAGAGACCTCAATTTTATCTATTTGACAAAACTCTTTATTTTAATATAATTATTTTAATTTAATGAAAGTAGAAGAAGTAACAAAATTAATTGATGGAATTATTCTTTCTGGAAAAAATCTTTTAGATAAAATAGATGTAAAAACTGCATTTGCTGCAGATTTGATGAGTGATGTTCTCGCTTATGTTGAATCAGATAACAATGATGTAATATTGATAACAGGTATAACTAATCCTCAAATTGTTAGAACAGCTGAAATGCTTGATATTCCAGTTATAATCGTTGCAAGGGGGAAAACAGTTCCTAAGGAGACAATAAAGCTTGCTGATGAAAAAGGAATTATAATAATTAGTACAAAAAATATAGTTTTTACAACCTCTGGAATCTTATATACAAATGGAATAAAACCTGCAAAAATAAAACCTCGTGGAGAATCAACCTCTTCTTGTTGAATCTTTTAAAATAACTGGAAAAGATTATGAAAATGGCGGAGAAGCATCCTCCAAAATTAAATCAATTTTAAAAAAATTAGGAATTTCACCAGAAATAATAAAAAAGGTGTCAATTTGTGCTTATGAATCTGAAATGAATATTGTTATCTATGCTATTGAAGGTGAAATAACTTTAAATGTTTATAAAGATAGAATTAAAGTTGTGGCAAAAGATATTGGACCTGGAATAGAAAATTTAGAATTAGCAATGAAAGAAGGTTATTCAACAGCACCACCTGAAGCAATTGAACTTGGATTTGGCGCAGGGATGGGCTTGCCAAATATTAAAAATAATAGTGATAGAATGGAAATAGATACTGAGATAGGCAAAGGCACAACATTAACATTTGAGGTAGATTTAAATGAAAAAAGATGAAAATTATATAAACTCAATTAGAACAATAAAAGAGAAATGCATAGGTTGTACACATTGTTTAAGGATATGTCCTACTGAAGCAATAAGAGTTAGAAATAGAAAAATGGAACTTTATGATTTGAAATGTATAGATTGTGGTGAATGCTTCAAAGTATGTCCAACAGGTTCTATATATAGTTTTTATGATAATATAGAAATTATTAAAAACTTTGATTATAAAATATTAATTATTTCAAATACTCTTCCCTCTGTTAATTTTGGAATGTTATCATATGAAGATGTTATTAAAAGATTATTCTCTTTTGGTTTTAACGAAATATGGGAAGAGGGAATTGGAAATGAAGCATATCTAATTGCTTTAAAAAGAACATTAAAAGAAAAAAAAGATACTATAAAACCAATTATTCCAACTTCCTGCCCTGCAATTGTAAGATTGTTACAGGTGAATTATCCTCTATTAATTAATAATCTCACAGTAATAAATCTACCTCTTGATATCCTTGGCAACTATATAAAAGAAAAAAGAAAAAATATAAAGAGTTTAGGTTTATTTTATTTATCCACATACCCTTGCAAAGTAACTGCATTGAAAAATCCATTAGGCTTAAAATCTTCACCATTTAATGGTGTATTTTCACTTTCTGATATCTATAAAAAGGTATTGATAGAAAAAAACGAGGGTTCAGGAGAATTTTTTAAATCTGGTAAAGTTGGTGTAAGTTCTGGAAGAAGAGGAGGAGAAGAGGAATTTTTACAAGAATTTAAAGTGATTTCAATAGATGGAATTTGGAATATAAAAAGATTTTTTGATGAGATGGAAGAAGAAAAAATTCCATATTTTGATTATATAGATGCAAAAGCATGTTCTTTAGGATGTGTTGGGGGTGTTTTTTTAAAAAATCAAAATTTTTTATTAAATTTTTATAACCAGAGAGAAGAAGAAAAAAGAAGAAAATCTTTAATGTCAGAAATTGTTGAAAAGGACATTAATGAATTTTTGAAAGATGAAAACCTATTATTAACTGAAAAGATAAACCCAAGACCTCAATACCTTCTTTCAGAAAATATGGATATAGCAGCAAAGATATTTCAAGAGGTAAACACTATTTATGATTTACTGCCAAAACTTGATTGTGGTTCCTGCGGAGCCCCATCTTGTAGATCTTTTGCTGAAGATGTTGTTTTAAACAAAATAAAATTAACTGAATGTAAATTTATTGAAGAAAAAAATTTATGAGACAAAGGTGCCTGACACCTTTGTCTCATTTTAGATCAGGTCTTGAATTTTATTGTTTACAAAAACAGACAGCCTACTTTTGTAAACTATTTTTTTACTTTTTCAGAAACCTCTATACAACCTGAAGTCCATATCGGAGTTCGGAAAACTATTTAAAAACCTCCTTAAGTGTTTTATCATATATAAATAAAATACTACAAGGAGGATTAAATGGAAGTAAATTATATAAAAAAAGTTCTAAAAGAGATAGTTCCATTTCAGGAAGAAAAAATAGAGCTTTTATCAAAAATAATTAAGGCTTACCTTAAAGTTAAAAAACTTAGAATATCAGAAATTGCAAGAGCAATCGATGGTAGTTATGAAGGAAACTACAAATCAATAGAAAACTTACTTGATAGACATGAAGTTTCTTCATTTAAAGATATATTAAAGAGACTTATACCAGATAAGGTAGAATTTCTAATTATTGATCCAACTGAAATAGAAAGAAGAGAGGCATAAAAAACAGATTATGTTGGTTATATAAAGGATAAAAGAAGGGGATTTCTATTAATTGGAGTAAGCTTTCCTTACAAAGGAAGAGCTATACTTTGCTACTTTACAGTATATTCCTCAAATACATTAAATAATGAAGAGAGTTCAAGAAATATGGAACATATTAGAGTTATAGCAGAAATAGGTGAAATCATAAAAGATATACCTTTAGTGTTTGATAGGGAATTTAGTTATGAGCTTTTTCTATCTTGTTTAATTGAGGATAAAATGAATTTTGTAGTAAGACTCAACACAAAAAACAATGTAAAAATAACAGATGAATTCAAAAGAGAGGTTAGTTTAGTTTTGAAGAGAGGAGAGGTAGAAACTTGGAAAGATGTCTACTACAAGCGAAAAATAAAGGTAAATATTATAGGATGTTGGGAAAAAGGATTTAAAGAACCACTATATGTAATGACAAATTTAGAATCTAAAAGAGGGTTAGAAATATATAAGAAGAGAATGTTAATAGAGGAAAGTTATAAAGATCTAAAGAGTTTGCTTGGAATTGATAAAAACATGTGTATGCGAGAAGATAGAATGGAAAAGATGATGAGTATAGCATTCATCTCATATATGATTGGTCTAATAGTTGGAGAAGAACTAAGAAAAATTGGAATTGTTTATGCATCTTATCTCTTCTCTAAGGAAAAGGAGATTAAAAGTAGATGTTTTAAAAAGGTTTACATAGATAAAGTTTAGAAAGAGAATTAATCATAGAATTTAAAACTACTTTAATTTAATTAAAGGAAGTTTTTATTTATTTCTATAAATTAAGATTTCTTCCTTTAATGAAAGAGATAAATTTTGAAATTCTTGTAGAGTTATGATAAGAACTCTTATGAATAAGAAAAATTCAACACTTTCTAATATTTTAAGGTGACCTTAGAATATTTTTATAGAATTTATTCCGAACTACTGCAGGAATTTCAGAGATAAAATATTGACAAATTTTAAATATTCGTTATTATACAGACAAAAAGAAGATTTGAAGAAATATACTAAGAAATAAATTTATTATAGAGAATTTTTTTTTCATATAAAAAATATGAAAATCACCAAAGGAGGTAAACAAAATAGTAAAAAATTATCTAAGAATTTTAAATGTAAAAGGAGGAAGAATATGAATTTAAAGAAAAATTTATTAAAATCAACATTAATAATAATATTGTTAGTATTGATAATAAGCGTAGGACCTATGGTGGAAAAAGTAAAAGCAGAGTTAGCAAATACACCATGGCCAATGTTTCACCATGACCTAAAACATACAGGTCAGAGTCCTTATCTTGGGGCACAGGACAACAATCGTAAGTGGTCCTATACTACAGGTGATGCTATATTATCTTCCCCAGCAATAGGAAGTGATGGTACAATATATGTTGGCTCATATGATAAAAAACTTTATGCCATTAACAAAGATGGCACACTCAAGTGGTCCTATGCTACAGGTAGTTATATAGAATCTTCCCCAGCAATAGGAATTGATGGCACAATATATGTTGGCTCATATGACCATAAACTTTATGCCATTAACCCAGATGGCACACTCAAGTGGTCCTATACTACAGGTGGTTATATATATTCTTCCCCAGCAATAGGAAGTGATGGTACAATATATGTTGGCTCAGATGACCATAAGCTTTATGCCATTAACCCAGATGGCACATCCAAGTGGTCCTATACTACAGGTGGTTATATAGAATCTTCCCCAGCAATAGGAAGTGATGGTACAATATATGTTGGCTCATATAATAAAAATCTTTATGCCATTAACCAAAATGGCACATCCAAGTGGTCCTATACTACAGGTGCTATTATAATATCTTCCCCAGCAATAGGAAGTGATGGTACAATATATGTTGGCTCATTTGATGATAAACTTTATGCCATTGGTACTATTACTATTACCTTTGATACAGTTCCTTCAAATAGTGGAACAATAACATTTGATGGTGTATCTTATAGCGATGGTGATTCAGTATCTAAACCTCCTAATACATATAATATTTCTGCGAATCCTGCTACTGGTTATAAGTTTGTAAAATGGGAAGTCGAAGGTTGTATTACTGTTGATGATCCAAATTCTCCCAATATAACATGCTCTGTATCGGGTAATGGCACAATTCATGTAGAGTTTGAAGTTGATAGTACTTGCTTTTTTGATACTAAATCAGGTGCAAGAATTTATATTGATTTAGTTACATCTCTTGCACCAAGATGGAGAGTAGTTATTCCATCTAAAGGTTATGATACTGAATGGATGTCTTTCAAAAGATATACAAAAACTAATAACCACTTCTGGGGTGAATATGCTGATACAAGATACCATTTTATAATAGATTTCTATTCATCAGGTAGATATCATATAATCTTTGATGATAGAGTAACAAGAATCTCAATTAAAATTGCTAATTAGTAAATAATAAATAATAGTAATAAGATAAAGGGTTGATTATATAACCAGCCCTTTTTTATTCTTCCTATGTTTACAAAAACAGACAGTCTACTATTGTACACTATTAACCACAAAATTATCCAAAACCATTTTTATTTTTATAAATTTTTTCAATTAAAATTTTAAAAGTCAACAAGATATGCCCTCATTTATTGGACATTTATATTTTTATTAATTTAGATATAAATAAAATGATAGAGATTTTTGTAGTTTTCAAATTTAAGGTTTCCACGAAAATTAGTAAATTATTAGAATTTTTTTAGGATTTATAACTAATAAAAAGGTATAATTTTAAATTATGAAAGGAGATATTATAAAAAAATTTTTAGTATTTTTGTTTTCTTTTATATTATTTCTTTCTTTTCTTACTC
>JAKPDD010000026.1 GCA_029552945.1 Spirochaetota bacterium | reverse complement strand
TATTTCTTTTTATGTCTATTTTTTCTTGACTTTTTTTTCCTTTTATGCTTATTCATTTTTGATTTTCTTTTTTTCTTTAATGAACCCAACAATAACCTCCAATTATTTATTTAATTTAAGATTAAATATCAAAAAAGCTCTTTAAATATATAAAAAAAAAATCTATTAATGAAATTTTATAATTTAAAACTTGACAAAAATATTAAATAATTATTTAATTTAAATTATAAAAATTCTGATTAAAATTTCTTAAGAGGTTCTTAAATGAAACACGTAAAAATGGAGTCATATTTTTCAAGACTTGAATCATTTATTGATTCATTAGAAGATAAGAAAGGCTCTCTTATTACTGTACTTCATAAAGCTCAGGATATATTTGGGTATCTTCCTGAAGAGGTACAGTCTTTTGTTGCAAAAAAGCTTGGTATACCAAGGTCAAAAGTATATGGTGTAGTAACTTTTTATTCATTTTTTACAATGACACCAAAGGGAAAATATCCAATATCAGTATGTCTTGGTACTGCTTGTTATGTAAGAGGTGCTGCAAAATTGTTGGATGAGTTTAAAAGAAAGCTTGAAATAGATATAGGTCAAACTACAAAAGATGGATTGTTTTCATTAGATGGACTAAGATGTGTTGGTGCCTGTAGTTTAGCACCTGTTGTAATCATAAAAGATAAAGTATATGGCAAAGTTACTGTTGATATGGTTGAAAAGATAATTTCTGAATATAAAGCGTTGGGGGTTGTATGAAGAAGATAAATAGTTATGATGAATTAATTAAACATAAAAAAGAGATAGAAAAAAATAAAAGGTCTGAATTAAATAAAATAATAATCAAAATATCACTTGCAACATGTGGTATTGCAGCTGGTGGATCACATATTAAAGATTATATTATAAAAAGACTTGAGGAAGAGAATATAAAAGAGTATATAATTAAAGATGTTGGTTGTATGGGTTACTGCTATCTTGAACCTACTATAGAGATAACTTTACCTGGATATCAACCAGTTGTTTACGGTAATGTTGATGAACATAAAATTGATGAAATAATTGAAAAGTATTTAATTAATCATGAGATTGTTGATGGTATAATACCAATAAATTATGAAACTATTTAGTAAGGAAGGTTAAAATGAGTTATCAAAGATATTGTCTTGTTTGTAATTCTTCAAAGTGTGGGCATTATTCAAAGGCTATTGCTGATAATATAAAACATTATTTAAGAGAAAATAATATAAAAGATATTAAAGTTGTAATGACAGAATGTTTTGGTTTATGTAAACAGGGGCCTATTGTTAAAATAATGCCAGATAATATTGTCTATTCTGGTGTAAAACCAATGGATACCAAAGAAATTGTTGAAAAGCACCTTATTAATGGAGAGGTTGTGTCAAGACTTGTACATGAAAATAAAAAATCAAAACAACTTAAAATAGTTTTAAGAAACTGTGGATTTATAGATCCTGAAAATATAGATGATTATATTGAGAAAGATGGTTATTTTGCACTTGCTAAAGCACTTAAAATGTCAAGAATGGATGTAATAAATGAAATTAAACTGTCTGGCTTAAGAGGTAGGGGTGGTGGTGGTTTCCCAACAGGACTTAAGTGGGAATATGCTTATAAACAGAATTCGGATCAAAAGTATGTTGTTTGTAATGCGGATGAGGGGGATCCTGGTGCTTTTATGGATAGGTCAGTTCTTGAAGGCGATCCACATTCAGTTATTGAAGGAATGCTAATATGCGGATATGCTATAGGTTCAAATAAAGGACTTGTATATACAAGAGCAGAGTATCCATTGGCAGTAAAGAGATTATCTAAAGCTATAAAAGATGCAAGAGAGTATGGGTTTTTAGGTAATAATATTATGGGATCAGGCTTTAATTTTGATATTGAGATAAAGTATGGTGCTGGTGCTTTTGTATGTGGGGAAGAGACTGCCTTAATAAGGTCAATGGAGGGTGAAAGAGGGGAACCTACTTCAAAACCACCTTATCCTGCAGAGTCTGGTTACTGGGATAAACCAACAAACGTAAATAATGTTGAGACATTTGCAAATGTTCCTGTTATCATAAACAAAGGAGCTAATTGGTTTAATAAAATTGGGACTGAAAAGTCAAAAGGGACAAAGGTTTTTGCCCTTGCTGGTAAAATAAACAATGTTGGACTTATTGAGGTACCTATGGGTATTACTCTAAGAGAGATAATATTTGACATAGGTGGTGGTATAAAGGATGGGAAGAGGTTTAAAGCTGTGCAAACAGGTGGACCATCAGGGGGCTGTTTAACTGAAAAAGACCTTGATACACCAATTGATTATGACACACTGCTTGCAAAAGGTTCAATGATGGGTTCAGGTGGAATGATTGTAATGGATGAAGATGATTGTATGGTTGCTGTTGCAAAGTTCTATCTTGAGTTTACAGTTGATGAATCATGTGGTAAGTGTACGCCTTGTAGAGTGGGAAATAAAAGGTTATATGAACTACTTGAGAAGGTGACATCTGGGAAAGCAACATTTTCTGATCTTGATAAAATAAAAAACTTATCGAATGTTATTAAAGATACAGCTTTATGTGGATTGGGACAGACTGCACCTAATCCAGTTTTATCTACTATAACAAACTTTTGGGATGAATATGTAGCTCATGTTAATGAAAAAAGTTGTCCATCAGGACAGTGTAAAGAGTTAATAAGGTATATTATTGACCATAATAAGTGTGTAGGATGTACAGCGTGTGTAAGGGTATGTCCTGTATATGCAATAAGCGGGAAAGTAAGGGAACCTCATACTATTGATCAGGATAAATGTATCAAGTGTGGGGCATGTTATAATACATGTAAGTTTGATGCTATTTATAAAAAATAGGGGTTTAAAAAATGGAGAAATGTAAAGTTACAATAGATGGTAAAACAATAGAAGTTGAAAAAGGTATTACAATACTTGAGGCTGCAAAAAAAATTGGTATAAAAATACCTACATTATGCCATCTTGATCTTCATGATATAAAGATGGTAAATAAAGCAGCTTCATGTCGTGTATGTGTTGTTGAAGTTGAGGGAAGAAAAAACCTTGCACCTTCATGTTCAACACCAGTTTTTGATGGAATGAAAGTAATAACTAATTCAATAAGAGCTTTAAACGCAAGAAAAATTGTTCTCGAATTACTCTTATCTGATCATCCTAAAGAGTGTTTAACATGTGCAAAGTCTGGAGAATGTGAGCTGCAGGAACTTGCTGAAGAGTTTGCTATAAGAAAGATAGAGTTTGAAGGTGAGATGTCAAGATATAGAAAAGATTATTCACCATCAATAATAAGAGATATGGATAAGTGTGTTATGTGTAGAAGGTGTGAGACTATGTGTAATGAGGTCCAGACTGTTGGTGTATTATCTGGAATTAACAGGGGATTTAATTCAGTTGTTGCAACATTTTTTGAAAAGAACCTTGAAGATACAACATGTACATATTGTGGGCAGTGTGTTGCTGTATGCCCAACAGGAGCTTTAACTGAAGTTGACTATTCATGGGATGTTATAAACGCTATTGCAAATCCAAATAAGATTGTAATAGTTCAAACAGCACCTGCAGTAAGAGCAGCACTGGGTGAAGAGTTTGGGCTTGAGCCTGGGACATCTGTTACAGGTAAAATGGTTGCTGCATTAAAAAGGTTAGGTTTTGATTATGTGTTTGATACTGATTTTGCTGCTGACCTTACAATAATGGAGGAGGCATCTGAGTTTCTTGATAGATTAACAAGGTTTTTAAATGGTGATAAATCTGTTAGGTTACCAATACTTACATCATGCTGTCCTGCATGGATAAAGTTTTTTGAGCACCATTTCCCTGAATTAATAGATATGCCATCAACAGCCAAATCACCTCAACAGATGTTTGGTGCAATAGCAAAGTCATATTTTGCCGATATACTTCAAGTTCCACGAGAAAAAATAGTTGTTGTATCAGTAATGCCATGTCTTGCTAAAAAGTATGAAGCAAGTAGACCTGAGTTTAAAGTAAATGGAAATCCAGATGTAGATATATCAATAACTACCAGAGAACTTGCGAGGTTAATAAAACAGGCAAATATTGACTTTATGTCGTTACCTGAAGAGGACTTTGATAAGCCGTTAGGGGAGTCAACTGGAGCAGGGGTAATTTTTGGTGTAACAGGTGGTGTAATAGAAGCTGCTGTAAGAACTGCTTATGAGTGGTATACTGGAAAAGAGTTAAGAGACGTTGAGTTTAGACAGTTAAGAAGTGATGAAGGAATAAGAACTGCATCAGTAAACTTTGGGGGATTTGAACTTAACATTGGTATTTCATATGGTCTTGGTAATGCAAGAAAACTTTTAGAAGAGATAAAGAGTGGAAAGTCAAACTACCATGCTATAGAAATAATGGCATGCCCAGGTGGGTGTATAGGTGGTGGTGGCCAACCATATCACCATGGCAATCTTGATATAATAAGAGCAAGAGCAAGAGCAATATATCATGAGGATAGGCATAAAGAAATAAGAAAATCGCATAAAAACCCATATATTATTGAGCTTTATGAAAAATATCTGGGTAAGCCACTTAGTGAAAAGTCTCATAAATTATTGCATACACATTATTTTAAAAAAGTACTTTATTAATATTACCTGTATTTGAAGTTTATAGTCTTATATATTGATATTTTAAATTTTTAATTAAAAAATTTTATTAAAATTACAAAAATTGTTAATATTTTAAATTAAAGTTAAAAAATTAAATTAAGGAGGTTTTATGAATAGAAAAGATGCTGTAAACTATATAACCTGGGGACTCTTACTTTTTATAATTGGGATAATAATATTGTTTGTTAAAGTATTGACAACTTTCTTTTTGTTTTACTGGATATTAGGTGTAATACTTATACTACTTGGTTTGACTTATATAAAGAAAAAAACATTTCTTGGTTTTGTTTTAATCCTGCTTGGTATATTTACTCTTTTGGGTAAATTATCGAATAGTTTAGGAAAACTACTTTCACTTGTTGGATGGATAGGCTTAATTGGAGGCATTGTTTTTATAGGTATTGGGCTATTGCAGGTAAAGAAAAATAGTTAAGATTGTTATACATCTATACAACAGGGAAATTAAATTTCTCTGTTGTTTCTTTATTTTTTGTTCTGAATCATTTTAAATTAATTTATTTTATATTTTAAATTAATCTGTTACTTTAAAAATCTTCTATTTGTTTATTTTCTAATCATTTAAAATATGATTTTGATTAAAATTTAATCATTTAATTTAATCTTTTTATGTTAAATTAAATATAAACTTTTGATTATCAAATCTTTTTATTAATAATAATTATTGGTATGAATTTTTCATTATAATAATCATCTTTATGAAAATAAGAGGAGGAGATCATGAAAAGATGGTTATACTTAGGGTTACTAATAACCCTTATAGTTCCTGCTGCTTATGCATCAGGTGAAATAGACGTTAAAAAAGTGTCGATAGCGATAGACACAGTTTGGGTGCTAATAACAGGATTATTGGTATTCTTTATGAATACTGGATTTGCTATGGTTGAATCTGGTCTTGCAAGATCAAAAAATACTGTAAATATATTGGCAAAAAACTTTATTGTATTTGCTTTATCAAGTTTAATGTTCTGGTTTATAGGTTGGGGTATTATGTTTGGAGATGGTAATGGATTTATAGGATTAACTAATCTATTTTTTGTAAATAGTGGTGTTGATGAAGGATATAGTGCAATTAGTTGGACACAAGTTCCTTTATGGGCTAAGTTCTTTTTTCAACTTGTATTTGCAGGAACAGCAGCAACAATAGTTTCAGGTGCAGTTGCAGAAAGGATAAAATTCATATCATTTATAATATTTTCTTTACTCCTAGTTGGGTTTGTTTATCCAATTGTAGGACACTGGATTTGGGGTGGTGGATTTTTACAGACTCTAGGTATGTTTGACTTTGCAGGTTCAACCGTTGTTCACTCTGTTGGTGGTTGGGCATCTTTAGCTGGTGTATTGATTTTAGGTCCTCGCCTTGGTAAATATTTGCCTAATGGGGAAGTAAGGCCTATTATGGGACATAATCTTTCTCTTGTGACATTAGGGGGACTTATATTATGGTTTGGATGGTTTGGTTTTAATCCTGGATCTACTATGAGTGTTGGGGATGGTTCTGCTATATCTCATATATTTATTACAACAAATACTGCTGCAATAATGGCTATAATATCTTCAACTATTACTTCATGGTTAATTCAGGGAAAGCCAGATCTTACTATGATAATTAATGGATGTTTAGCTGGTTTAGTAGCAATAACTGCAGGTTGTGCATTTGTAGATGTTTATTCCTCTGCAATTATAGGAATTATAGCAGGTATTTTAGTAGTGATAAGTGTAATTAGTTTTGATAAAATTAAGATTGATGATCCTGTTGGAGCTTTATCAGTTCACCTTGTTAACGGTATATTTGGAACATTAGCTGTAGGTTTATTTGCAAAAGATGGTATAACTGGTACTAATACTGGAAATGGACTATTTTTTGGAGGTGGTTTTAAGCTATTAATTAATCAGTTTATTGGAGTAGTAAGTGTGGGTATCTTCGTATTTATTATAAGCACTATAGTATGGTTGATATTAAAGTGGACTATAGGTATAAGAGTAAGCAGAGATGAAGAATTAATGGGATTAGATATAGGTGAACATGGCCAGGAAGCATACCCAGACTTTCAATCATTTTTAACTAAATAATTAAAATAAAGGAGGTTATTATGAAACTGATAATTGCAATAATAAGACCAGAAAAATTAACTGATGTAAAACAAGCACTAACAGCAGCTGGGGTAGCAAAAATGACTGTTACAAACGCTATAGGTTGTGGACAACAGGGTGGTTATCCAGAAGCCTATAGGGGTATTAAAACAGAGGTTAATTTAATAAAAAAAGTAAGGCTTGAAATAGCAGTAAACGATAATTTTGTAGATATTACAATAAATACAATACTTGAAAGTGCATTTACTGGTAATATAGGTGATGGAAAAATATTTGTTTTACCTATTGAGCGTTGTATAAGAGTAAGAACTAAAGAAGAGGGACCTGTTGCAATAGGATAAAAAATAAGCCCCTTTATGGGGCTTTTTTATATTTAAGATATTATTTCCTCAAGTCTCATTCCCCTTGAACCTTTAAGTAAAACAATCTTGTTTTTATCGATATAAGAAGATATAAATTTTTTTAATTTTGTTTTATCATTGAAATAATATTTTTCTTTATTGCAAATTTTAAAAGTGTTTTCAATATATTTACCAAAAAATATGAAAGAATCAATATTAAGGCTATTTATAAAATGTCCTAATTCAGCATGCAATAATGAAGATAAGTCCCCAAGTTCTAACATATCACCTAATATTACTACTTTATTTTTATTAGTTTTTATTTTATCAAAAGACTTTAATGCCTCCTTTATTGAAAGAGGGTTAGCATTATAACAGTCAAGTATATATTCAATATCATTTTTTTCAATTTTCTGCCATCGTAATGGTGGTATTGTAACGTTTTCTACCCCTTTTATTATAAGATCTTCATCAATACCAAACATTTTGCTAACATAAACAGCGATAGCAAGGTTATATAAGTTATACTCACCCCAGAATTTAAAGTTAAAGTATTTTTTATCTATTTTTATATCATATGTCTGATCATTTTTTTCAATAATATCTTTAAAAACTTCAAGTCCAATTTTTTTATAATTTTTAAAATATTCATATTCTATTTTTTTAATAGTTATTCCTTTTGCTCCATATTTAGTTATATCTGACTTTTCTTTTGCTATATTTTCAATACTCCCGAAATACTCTATATGTGCTTCTCCGATGCTTGTTACTATTCCTATATCAGGTTCAAATATCCAAGTAAGTCTTTCAATATCAGATGGTTTACCAGTTCCCATCTCTATTACAGCAATATCTTCATCCTTTATGTTAAGAATAGAAAATGGTACTCCTATCTGGTTATTAAGATTTCCCTCATTTGCAAATACATTATATTTTGTTGATAAAATTGCTTTTAATAATTCTTTTGTTGTAGTTTTTCCACTTGTGCCAGTTATGCCTATTTTAGTTATTTTTTTTGATTTTATATATTCTTTTGCAATTTCCTGATATGTTTCTAAAGTATCTTTTACTCCTATTAAAGTTATAGGAAGATAAGAATATCTTTTGACATATTCTGAGTTTATTATAGCAGCTTTTGCACCTTTTTTATATGCATCTTCAACAAAAAGATTACCATCAAAGTTATTTCCTTTTAGTGCTAAAAAAATAGAATTAGGTTTTATTGTACGAGTATCTGTTGATATTTCCTCAAAATTTATTTCTGATCCAAATTTTTTTAAAATTATCTGAGAAAGAGTCACAAAATTACCTTTTTGACTATAAAAATACAACGGAGAGAGAGGGATTCGAACCCCCGGAGGGCTATTAACCCTCAACGGTTTTCAAGACCGCCGCCATAAACCGGACTCGGCCATCTCTCCATAAAATGGACAGATTTAAATTTAACATAAAAAATTTTAAAATAAAATTTTTTTACAATTAAAAATTAGTATTGACTAATAAACATTATTTTGTTTTATTATTCTTTTAGGTAAATTTTATACTTAAAGTAATACAAAAGGTTATTGCTATGGACATAAAAACTGAAAAGAAAAATAATATTACCATAGTGTATTTAAATGGTAGATTAGATATTAATGAATCTGCTGTACTTGAGTCATCTATTAATGCTCTTATAGAATCGGGTGAAAAAAAACTGATATTTGATCTTAAAGACTTATCGTATTTATCAAGTAGTGGTTTAAGAGTATTTATTTCTACATTTAAAAAACTTAAAGAAAAAGAGGGGGTAATGAAAATAGTAGGTATACAGCCTACAGTTTATAAGATATTAAAGATGGTTGAGTTTGATAATATTTTTGATATTAAAGATACAGTTGATGAAGCATTAAAAACAATTTAAAATAAATATAAGTTAAAATATAGGAGGAATTAAATGTCTTCAGTTAAAACAGAGAAAAAAAATGATTTTTTGATTATTTATTTAGACGGTAGACTTGATGTCCATAAATCATTAGAAGTTGAACAAGCAATAAATGAAATAATTGATTCGGGTGAAAAAAAACTGATATTTAATCTTAAAGACTTATCATATTTATCAAGTAGTGGTTTAAGAGTATTTATTTCAACTTTAAAAAGACTTAAAGAAGTAGATGGTACTATGAAAATTGCTGAAATACAACCTAATGTTGCAAAGATATTTAAAATAGTTGAGTTTGATGATATTTTTGACATCCATGAAACAACTGATGAAGCTTTAAAATCAATTTAAGAATTTCTTTAAGAAATTTAAAACTGGAACTTATGGAAATTCTTTTATTTTATATTTCTACTAATAGCAAGGTTTTGGATTTTATAAATTATCTTGAAGATGAAATATATATTTTAGGATACAAGAGTATAAAAGTACCGATTGAAATAGATCAAATTAAAACTATTAATTATTCTGAAGGATCTATTGCTATTTCTATAGGTGGGGATGGCACTGTACTTTATGTTGCAAGACTTCTTGCCAATACAAACATACCAATATTTCCTGTAAATTTTGGTAATTTGGGCTTTATTACTGAAATAAAAAAAAATGAGTTAATACATATATTAAAGTCTTTTATAGAAAATAAGATAGAAACACAGAAAAGAATTGTTATAAAATCAGATATAATTTCTAATAATGAAATAAAAACATATAAAGCATTAAATGATATTGTAATAACAAGGAGTAATGTCTGTAAAATAATTGATCTTGACCTTTACATAAATCAAGAATATGTTTGTAGATACCGAGCTGACGGTCTTATAATTGCCACACCAACTGGTTCAACTGCATATTCTCTGTCAGCCGGTGGCCCCATACTTGAACCTGAACTTGAAAATATAATAATAACTCCAATATGCCCACATTCGTTACGGGTAAGACCACTGGTAATTGATGCTTCCAAAGAGATACAGATAAGAGTTATATCTAATACTCCACAAATAATTACTTTTGATGGACAAATAACATTTGAAATAACAAATAAAGACCTTATAACAATTAAAAAAGATGGTTATGTTAATATTGTTAAACCTGAAAATAGAAGTTTTTTTAATGTACTTAAAGAAAAATTAAATTGGTTGGACTAATGCTTAAGAGACTTAAAATAAAAAACATAGCTATAATTGAAGATGTAGAAATTGAGTTTGATAGCGGATTTAATGTAATTACTGGAGAGACTGGTGCTGGAAAGTCTATTATCGTAAACTCTATTAGTTTCCTGTTGGGTGAACAGATAAGGAGCGATGTTATAAGAGGGGGAGAAAATTATGCGAAGATAGAGGCTGTCTTTGAGATAGAATTTAGTAAAAATAAGAAATTAAAAGAAAAACTTGAAAGTTTTGGGATAGATACTTCTGAGAATGTAATTATAATTGAAAGAGAGGTTGATAAAGAAAAAGGGTCGAAAGCTTTTATAAATAATAAAAGAGTTTTAGTTCAAACATTAAAAGATGTAACTAAAAACATTATTGATTTTCATGGACAACACCAGAATCAAAGTTTACTTGAACCTGAGAATCATATAGATATACTTGATTCTTATGGGAGAATAAATGAAATAAAAGAATATAAAAAACTTTTTAACGAGGCTATAAGTCTTAAAAAAGAATATAAACTCATCCTTGAGTCTGAGAAAGAGCAGGAAAGATTTTATGATTTTGCAAAATATGCTATCGATGAGATAGATTCTGCTAAATTAAAGGAAAATGAAGATGTTGAGCTTAAAGATAGGCTTGATGTACTTATTAATATTCAAAATATTTATGAAAAATTTAATGAGGTTGTTAATCTTATAACTGGTGATGATTCGGCAATTTTTAAACTTAAAAAGGCTGATTCTATTCTTGAATCAATAAAAGATAAGGAAAAAGGTATAAAAAAGATATTGCCATTTCTAAAAGACTCAATTATTAAACTTGAACCAGTAATAGACTATTTAAAGTCTTTTAAATACGAATTTGACCCAAATGAAATAAAAAGCATAACTGAGAGAATTGAAATTATTGATACTCTTAAAAGAAAATATGGTAACACTATAAATGATATACTAAATCATCGTAATGAGCTTGAGAAAAAAATATTAAACGTAGAAGCTTCTAGGGAAAGATTAAATGAATTAGAAAGATTAATGGAAAAAAATATAGAAAAATTAAAGGAGATAGGATTAATAATTCATAATAAAAGAAAGGATGTAGCTAAAGTATTTGAAGAGAATGTTAAAAATGAGTTTAATTTTCTTAATATGGAAAACTCTAGAATAAAAGTTGAATTTGAGTTTATAGAGGATAATGAAGGGAAAATTGATATTGAGGGGAAAAAAGTAAGACTTTCAAAGAATGGAGTTGCAGCCCCTATATTTCTTATATCTACTAATAAAGGAGAAGACTTTAAACACCTTAACAAGATAGCAAGTGGTGGAGAAATATCAAGGATAATGCTTGCTCTAAAGTCTGTTTTAAGAATGGTAGACCCTGTACCTATAATGGTTTTTGACGAAATTGATGCAGGTATAGGCGGAAATACTGCTTTTTCTGTTGGTGAAAAATTAAAACAGATTTCATCTGAAAAACAAGTTATATGTATAACCCATTTACCCCAGATAGCTTCAAAGGCAGATAAACATTTTAAGGTTGAAAAAATAGAAAAAGATGGTAGGACAAACACAATTATAAGAGAACTTAATGGTGATGAAGTTGTTGAAGAAATAAGTAGACTCTTAAGTGGTGATAAACTTAAGCATGTTTCAATAGAGCATGCAAAAGAGTTTATTAAATATGGTAAAAATAATTAATAAAAATTTGTTTAAAATATGTTTTTTAGTTAATTTTTATTAAATTAAATAAAAAATATAGGATTAAATGGAGGTGTTTTATGGACCCAAGAGAGTTTTTCAAAAAGTTAGGTATATTTGTCGGTGGAGTTGTAGTAGGTGGTATATTAGGAGTATTGTTTGCACCTGCACCAGGTAAAGAAACAAGAGAAAAAATAAAAGAAACTTTGAATGACATAGAAGATAAAGCAAAAGAAAAATTGGGCAAAGTAAAAGAAATGACTCAAAATGTTATAGAAAAAGGAAAAAACGTTTTTAAAAATAAAGAAGAGATTTAATAAATGAGTACTCTTGAAATTTTTACATCAATAAATCTTTTTTTTAACATACTTTTTCTTATATTTTTTATAGTACTTTTAGCAAAAGTAATTAAGTTGATTAAAATATTTAAAAGTATAACAAAAAAGATTGAATCTATCGTAGATGATGCAAAAAATATAGAAGAGACTTTAAAAGAAAATATATTTGAAATTATCAATGATATAAAGGATATTATTTTAAGGGTTAAAGGAATAAGAGATGGCTTGAAAGTTGGTTTAATTTCTCTTATTACCAGAGTCTTTAAGAAAAAGAATTAAAATAATAAAAATTTTAGGAGGGGATAAATGGTTAGTAATTGGAAAGAAATTCTTGAAAAAAGCAGGGATAATTATATTTCCGTTATTCAGACTATTTCAAAAATGCAGAAAGAAATAGAAAAGGTACTTTTTACTATGGCTGATAGTAACATGGCATCTAACAAAAAAGTGACAGAATTTTTTGAAGAATGGATAAAAACTCAATTAAATATAAGGGATGCTATTAATGATGGTTTAAACAAAGCTGTAGAAAAAATGTTCTCAAATATATCTGATTTTTTCCCACTTAAAAAAGAATTAGAACAAATATATAAGAATATACAGGAAAGTCTTGAAAAATACTTTGAAGTATTTAAAGGAATGGAGAACTTTATTAGAAAAAGTAAATAATATTGATTAATAATGCCTCCTCTGCAATCTTTTTTTCAAAATAAAAAGATAGGAGGAGGGGTATTCTTAATTATAAACTAAGCAATCTGATTAATTAATTTCTTTAATTTTAACATAAGGTTAAATATCTTCTTTTCAGTTATTTTAACAATAATAAAACAAAATATACCTGCTATAACATCAATCCCATAATGGTACCTACATATTATTGTGGCTAAAATTATACTTATACCAATTGGTAAAAGAAAATAGAATAATTTATTTGCATATTTTTTGTAATGGCTCAAAGCAACTAAAGTTAACATAGTATGACCACTTGGAAAAGCATTTACTTTTATCTTTTCTAGAGTATTTAAGAGCTCTCTTATATATGGAGTAAAAAATATACCTTCAATTTTATTAGAGTATATTACTATAAGTTTTTTTGCAAGCTCTATTTCTTCGCTAGGGTCTCGTGGCCCAAGTGCTGGGAATATAATATAACCTGTATATGAAATAAGATATGAGAAAGTTATAGAAAAAATTACAAATTCAATGTTATTTTCATTTTTTTTATTTATTATCATATATAAAATAATTCCAAAAACAAAGAAAAAATATAGGAGATAGTTTATCTGGAACCATTCAATTAAAATTCTATTTTTTATATTTTCTGATACCCAAAGGACTAAGTTTGTACCGAAAATCTTAATATCTATATTAAGTAATTGAGTATCATATAATATAGGGTTTATTTTTGGGATTAGATAACCTAATGAAGAAAAAATAGCTAGTATAACTAATCCTATAGTCATTTTTCCTACGTAATTTTTTACAGTATATTTGAAAGATGAATTGAAGTAAGCAATTATTTTGGTTAAAATTATAAGGAGAATGTAAAATAAAGAAAAATTATAATCTCCAAAAAAAAGAGACATTAAGACCAGTATAAAGAGATATATTATTATAAATAGATGGGCTGGGGAGAGCCCCTCTATTATTTTAGATTTTAACTGGTTCAATATCAATTACCTTTATTGATATTTTTTCTCCACCTATCAGAGCCTCAACTGTTTCTCCTTTTTTAAGCCCCAATATTGCTTTTGCTATAGGAGCATTGTATGCTATTATGTTTTTAGTCTCATCCGTATCCCAAAAACCAAGTATCTTATACTCCTCTTTTTTACCATTTTTTTCAATAACAACTTTAGTTCCTGGAATAACCTTATCTCCTTTAATACTTGATAGGTCCAGAAGTTTTGATCTATTTATTTTTTCTTCAAGTTGTGTTATTTCTGAATTAATATTTCTCTCTTTTTCTCTTGCAGCCTGATATTCTGCATTTTCTCGAAGGTCTCCTTTGTCTCTTGCTTTTTGCAATTCTTCTGCTAGTTTTTCTTTTTCAGTTTTTAACATTTTAAGTTTATTCTTTTGTTTTTCAAGTCCCTCTGTTGTCGTCCATATTATTTTTTCATCTAAATAGTTTATGAGTATTATTTCCTCTTCTGTTGTTCTCTTTTCAAGGTCTGGGTATTTTATTTTAAGTTCTTCAATTATCTTTTTTCTATCTTTGGATTCATACTCCATAAGGTCTCTTAAAAGCCTGTATATTTTTTCAATATATTCTTTATTATTAATAATATCATTTTGTAATATAAAATCTTTAAAGTTAAGTTTTTTATTCGAGAATAATATATTATCACCAAATTTTATAAGGTCTTTAACATTATTTTGGGAAACTGGAATAGTAAACCAACCAAGTTTTTTTTGTAGTGAAAGTTTAGCGAGAGTATCCATTCTGTATAATAGTTCAAGGTATATGGATTCTAAACTTATTTCTCTTTTTTTATATAACTCTTTTTCAAGAAAATATCTAACAGCCCAGAAATTAAGATATGGGTTGTATTTAAAACTAGTGGTTAACATTTCAATTACAAAATCTTCAATCTTTTCATTAACAGCTACTTGATCTAAATTTTTGTATATATTTTTTATCTCATCTATTACAAGATCAACTATCTTTGCTGGGTCTCTTTTCAAGATTTCTATAAAATAATCTTCTTTATTTTCTATTAAGTAATCACCAATTAGTCTTAATATCTCTTTTCTATATTCATTTCTATATGTCATCTCAAGTGTTTCAACAACTTTATCTAAATCATTTAAAATTTTTGTGTCAAAATTTATTTGTGAACTAATAGCCCAATCTACATCTTTATCTCTTGATACTATTCTTAAAACTGCATATGATAAAAGTCTTTCATAAGTGTAAAACCTTTGGTCATGAGCTATATTATAAAAGTAGGATACCATATCTTTAAAATTATCTGGATAATCTGCATAATATTTTTCTTTATAAAACTCGTCAAATACTTTAAACTTGTCCATAAATACTTTATTTTCATTAAATGCTGTTATAAGTTCGTCTTCATTACTTATCTCAGTTTCTCTAAGGAAATATGATAATCTTCCTTCTTTAATACATCCTATAAGTTTATCAGACTTTATTATTGATTTTGCTTTATTCCACCAGTTGTTCCATAGAGAATCCTTTGTTATATTTTTTGTTATTTGAGAAGATATAACAGGTAAGAGTTCTATTTTGAAGTCCTCTAGTGTTATATTTCTATCTGGGAAACTAAGTACAACACTCCTTATTACTTCAGCAACATTTTTATTTATATTCTCTTCCTCTTCTACATTATCCCATACTATTTTAGGTATTTTGTTTTCTTTTTTCAATACCCATATGTGATTATCTGGTAAAGGTATAAGTGACTTTAATGCCATTGAATAGGTCATTTTATGCTCTTTTTTGTCATCAAACATTATTATAAAACAGTCCTCTTCAATTTTTAAAATTTTACCAATCCCCCAGCTCCTATGATATACATAATTTGAGGTCATAAATTGTATTTCTTTCTCAAATCTTCTTATTGCAGTAATTATATCAATTTTTTTCTCGTTTAGTCCAGAATTTTCTATATATTTATCAATATTGTTTATATTTTTGTATTTTTCTTTATATATTTCTATTATTTTATCCCTTGCTTTTCTATTAGCAGGGTCCATTTCCAATATTTTTTTGGCAAGGGAAATAGCTCTATTTATAAAGAGATCTTTTAAAGTTTCTTCTGCATTAATTCCTTCTTGATAATATAATCCAAGAAGTTCGGTTAATATTGTAATTGCCATGTCCTTATTGTTTTCAGCTATTATAGAAGCTATGTTTAAAAAAAAGTTTATTTCAAGTTTCTTATCTTTTTTAGTATCTTTTGGCTCTTTCTCTATCTCAAGGAGTTCATATGAAAGTATATTCCATATATCGTTTATTTTAGGGCTTGAAGACTTAGCAAATCTTCTTAAAGATGCTTTATAATACATTATAGACTTTATTTCATATTCTTTTTTAAGATTAAGATCTTTTTCGTTTTTAGCTTTCTCTTCATAATATTTTCCAAGTTTAAAAGGTGTATCCCCATCATTAGCGTCGGCTCTGACAAGGTCCTCCATATATTTTATTCTTTCCTCTTTCTTATCACCAGATTCCTGTTGATATAAAGTTATTATCAATTTTAATGCATATATGTTATTTTTATCGTATGAGAGAATTTTTTTAAGCAAAAAATCTGCTATATTAATTTTTCTGTTTTCTTTGAAAATTTCTATAAGTCTTATGAAAGAATCGTAATCATCTTTTTTACCAAGAAAATATGCAAGATTCCCAAGTATATACAATCCGACTATTGTTCTTGGATTATGTGATACAAATCCTTTTATAAGTTTATAGGCTTCATCAAGTTCTTCAGGACTTGAGGATTTAATTTTTTCTATAAAAATATCTATTTCTTTAAACTCGTTTTCGTTATATTTTTCTATTGTTGCTCTTGTCCACTGTTCCTCTTTTAAAAAGTTTTTTAAAGTATCTATTATCATAATAACCTCAAAAAATTTATTTTTATATTGAGTAGCTTAAATTTCATGACTTAAAATTTAATAAAATTTTTGATACTATAAGCAAAAACTTATTAAAAACTCATATTTTTTAAATATTATTAGAATAATTTTAACTAGTTAAAACAAATTAATATAACATTTATTAGGTATAATTTTTTTATTAACTCTCATTTAAATAACAAAAATATAAAATATTTTATTTATTATTAATCTAAAGATTTTTATAAAAATACTTGAATTTTTTATGAAAATTACTTTTTATTATATCTTAGACTTTTGTATATATAGTATATAAATAATACATGGAGACAATTTATGGAAAATATTCATGGTTATAAAATAATAGAAAAGATATCTGAAGGTGGTATGGGTATTGTATATAAAGCAGTTGATGAAAAAAATGAGACTGTTGTAGCAATAAAAACTTTAAAATATTATGTTGATGTGGGTAGTGAAGCTTTTATAAGATTTAAAAAAGAAGCTGAAAATCTTGAAAAACTTAATCATAAAAACATATTAAAATTTATTGATTTGTTGGAAAAAGATAAAAGACTGTATATAGTAACTGAATATATTGATGGATATAATTTAAAAGATCTTATTAATTCAAATCTTACAATTGATGAAAAAATAGGGATAATTCTTCAAATAGCGGAAGCACTTGACTATGTTCATTTGAATGGAATAATTCATAGAGATATAAAACCAAGTAATATAATGGTTAAAAAAGATAATACTGTGAAAATACTCGACTTTGGCATTGCAAATCTTATGGACTTTCAGGATATGATAACATTATCTAAAAATATAGAGGGCAGTTTTGCCTATATGTCACCTGAACAGAGTGGAATGTTGCAAAGAGGAGTAGATACACGATCTGACCTTTATTCACTTGGGATACTTTTTTATCAGTTTATTACAGGTAAACTACCTTATGATGCAAAAGATGTTGGTGAACTTATACATCAACATATTGCAAAAATACCTGAAGAACCAAAAAATATTGTTCCAGAGCTTTCTCCAATAATAAATAAGATAATACTTAAGCTTATTAAAAAAGACCCGGACGAAAGGTATCAGACTGCTTATGGACTTGCTGAAGACCTGAAAATATATCTTCAACTCAACGAAGAGCAGAAAAAAACATTTTATCTTGAATTAGGTAAAAAAGATAAAACAAGAAAAGTTAATTATAGTGCAACACTTGTTGATAGAAAAAAGGAACTTACACACTTACTTGATAATATAAACAATACACTACTTAAAAAAGGTTTCTCCTCATTAATAATAGGAAAGTCAGGGGTAGGAAAATCTAGACTTTTACAGGAATTACAAAAATATACCAGCACAAAAAATGCTTTTTATATATATGTTGCAAGTGATGAAAGAAATAAGACCTATCCTTTTTATTCTGTAATTACATCAATTGAAAGTGTAATAAAGCTATTTTCAAAACTTGGGCAATCAAAGAAAAATGAGGCAATTTCAAAAATAATAAAAGACCTTGGAGAAGAAGGTAAAATATTATCAAAAATATCACCAGTTTTAAAAAATATATTAGGTGAATTGCCTGATAATTATGTTTTTAATAGAAAAGAGAGTGAAGTTTTTTTGGACAGTTTAAAAAACTTTTTTATTTCAGTATCAGAGATAAGACCATTAATAATTGTTTTTGATGATATCCATTTTTGGGACGAAGGTAGTATCCAGTTTTTTAAACATATTCAAAGCTCTCTTAGAAAAAATAGTATATATATACTACTTTCAATAAGGGAAGAATCCCTTATTAACATGAAAGACTTAATAGATTTCATAAGAAAAGAAGCTGGCGAAACCAATATGTCAATAATTGATATTAAAAACTTTGCTCCTGATGATGTTGATTCTCTCATACTGGAAATATTTGGAAATGTATATTTGGGCCTACCTGAAGTTTCAGCAAGACTTTATGAAGCAACAAGCGGAAATGCACTCCTCCTAATAGAAAACATAAAAGTCCTGGTAGAAGAAGAGATTATAAAACAAAAAAATGAAGGATGGATTGTTGATCTTGAAAAATTGTCCCATTTTAGATTTTCATCTTCAATACTTGATAATATAATATCAAGGATATCAAAAATATCTGATTCAACAAAATCTATATTAAAAATAGCATCAATATTGGGGAAAGAGTTTGATTTTATAACGCTTTTTCAGATAATTAAGGAATACTCGAAAATAAATATAAAATACTCTCAATTTTCCCAAGAAAAACTACTTGATAATCTTGAGGAAGCTACTAAAAATTATTTAATAGAACAGAAAATATCTGAAAGTGGAAAGGTAATATATTCATTTTCGCATGATAAAGTTATTGAATCTTTAATATCTCAAATTGAAAGAAAAGACTATAGAGACTATCACAGAATAGCAGGGGATGTAATAAAAAATAATTACCATGGCAATGATAAAATATACAAGCTTGCATATCATTATCTTGAAGGAGATAGGAGAACAGAAGCATACCATTATAATAAACAGGCAGGTGACCTTGCTTCATCTTCATTTTCATTAAAACTGGCTGCTAACTTTTACATGAATTCACTTAATATACTCCGACAGTTTGCAAAAGAAACAAAAAAAGCTATATCAACAAGAATAGAACTTGCTCTCTTAATAGTGGATATCTATTTTCAATTAGGAATGTATAAAGAAAATATTGCTCTCCTAGAAGAAACTATGAAATTAAGTGAGAAAAATCAATTTAAAGAAGAACTTGCAAAATGTTATTATATGCTTGCAAAAAATTACTACTTTCTTGGAAATCAAGTTGCTGCTATGGATTTTTATTATAAAGTAATCCCGATTGCTGAAGAACTTAAACTTGATAAACTACTTGCTATTCCTTACTGTGCTATTGGAAGAGCAAACTGTTATATAGCTAAATTTGATGATTCAATTGATTATATACAGAAAGGAATAGCTATCTTACCAAAAGATGAGGAGATAGAATGGATCTATTCTCTTGGAATATTAGCTCAGTCTTATGCTGCTGTTGGTCTTAAGAGAGAGGCTTTAAATACTATTTCAAGACTTTTAGAGGATTTTCCTCCTTATGATTATGAACTAAAAAATAATGAAAACGAGATTAAAGAGATAGAAAAAGAGATTAATGAAGTTCTTCCAGAAAATTTTAAGGATTTTCTTTCATTAAACGTTATATTTGACAATATAATAGATATTAAAACTTCAAACATTGATAAATCTCAAATTGAACAATTTCTAAAAAGAATAATAAATACTATTGAAAATAAAGCTTCTCAAAAAGACATAAAAACTGATGTAAAAATATTAGATAATTTTTCAAAATTTTCTGGTAAAAAGGATAGAATAGCAAATTCTGTAAAAAATATTGTAGACAAAATAAAAAATAAAAGAATAATAAAAAATGAGATACATAAACTGTATATTCAATTTTTTAAAGCAAGTGTATATTCAATGATAGGCAATCCAAAAGATGCACTTATTGAGTCAAGAAAAGCACTGGATATGTCAAGAGAACTTAAAAATCCAACTCTTGAAATAAACTCTATATTTAGTATAGGAAGAGCTTATTCTAACATTCTTAATTTTCAGGAAGCTATAAAAAATATTTCATCTGCTATAAACCTTGCAAAAGAACATAATACATTAATTGGTATATGGATGCTTATGTTTGCACTTGCTGAAAATTATTATACTGTTGGTAATAGAGAGTCAGCTAAAGAGGCATTTGAGGAAGGGAAAAAATACGTAGGTATATCAAATCCAAAAATAATTGAACAGTGGAAACTAAGACTTGAAGCCTTAGATGAATTATCCTTATTATCACCTGATTATGATAAATGTTTTAATCTTATTGAAAAGGCATTAGAAATATCAAAAGAAGTTGGAAAATACTATGAATACTTTTATTATTACAATCTTTTAACAAAATCATTTATTCTTTTTTCTAAAGGTAATAGGCAAGAGGCTGAAAAGATCTATGATGAGGTCATAGCATTTTATGCATCAAGAGACCTTGATATTGATATAAATAAAGCCAAGTATTTAAAACAAAGAATTTTGGGTGAAACTGAAATACCTGCTGTGGAAGATATGGAAGTTACAAGTACATATACTGCAACACTTACAAAGTCTCAAACTCAATTTTCATCACAATTACAACTTAAGTCATTACTTGAAGCATCAGAAGAACTTGCAAAATCATATCAAATGGAAGAACTTCTCAATAAAATAATGTTTCTTGCTATGAAGACATCAGGTGCTCAATACGGAATACTATTTTTGTATGAAAATCTTGATGATATTAAGAACTCCAGTATTATACCAGCTTTAAAAGTTGATCAAGACGGTAAAATAATTAAAGATGAACTGCTATATCCTAAACTAATTGTAGAAAAGACAATAACAACTTCAAGAGCTCAACTTATTGAAAACCTTGAAAAAGAAAATTTTGATGAGGAATTGAAAACAAAAATTAAGTCTGTTATAACTGTTCCTGTTAAAACATCACAGAAAATTTTAGGTGCTATATATCTTGATAATAGAGAAGTAAAGGGTGTTTTTACAAAAGATAAGTTTGAACTATTAAAAGCTTTTGCTACACAGGCTGCTATATCAATAGAGAATGCAAGACTTTATAAACAGGTTCAGGAAAAAGCAAGAATTGAACAGGAAATGGAGATAGCTAAAGATATCCAAACATCCATACTTCCTTTTATAAAAGAAAACCAGTATTATGACATTGCTGGTTTTATGAGGACAGCAACAGAAGTTGGGGGTGATTACTACGATATTTACCTTGATAATGAACCTTACTTTGGTGTTTTTGGGGATGTATCAGGACATGGGCTTAAGTCAGGTCTTGTTATGATGATGGCTGAGGTATCTTTTAATACAGTTATGAAAGACACTGACCTTAAGAATAAGCCGATAGAATATATTTATCAAGTTATAAATAAAACACTATATGAGAATATACAGGGTAGGCTCTCAAAGAAAAGTAAAAAGGGTGGTTATTCACACATGTATATGACTTTCAGGTTATTTAGATTTGATAAAGACGGTAACTTCCAGATGTTTGGTAACGACCATGCAGAACCTTTTATTTGCAGAAAAGATACAGGTGAGATTACTCCAATACCTTCATCAGGGTTTTTAATTGGAATTGTAGAAGATGCAGTCATGAAAGGTAACCCTACTGAGTTTAAACTTAAAAGCGGAGATATACTTGTCCTATATTCAGATGGAATAACTGAGGCCAAAAATGAGAGTAAAGGAAATAACAAAAAAGCTAGAGAAATGTTTGGTGAGGAGAGGTTATTTGATATAGTTGCCAGGAACAGAGATAAGTCGCCATCAGAAATAATAAACTCTATAATAGATGCTGTTGATTCCTGGATGGTTGAACAGGAAGATGACATTACTATGCTTATAATAAAGAAAAAATAAAATTAGGTAAAAATAATATGTTTTTATACTTTACTCTGATAAAATTCAGTTAAAGATCATTTTATAGATATTTGAGTTTATTTTAAGGAGAAAACTTAAAATGCAAAAAATTATTGATAACTATCAGATAATAGAAGAAATAGCATCAGGTGGTATGGGTGTTGTCTATAAAGCAATTAATTTAAATAGTAAAAATATTTTTGCAATTAAAACATTAAAAACAGATGTTGAGGTTGAGAGCGAAACTTTTCTGAGGTTTAAAAGAGAGGCAGATAATCTTAAAAAGCTTAATTATCCAAGCATTGTAAAGTTTATAGAACTTATAAAAAAAGATAAATACCTTTATATAGTAACTGAGTATATTGAAGGTGTAAGTCTTAAAGATTTCATAAACAGTAAAGTGTCTATTGATGAAAAAATAAAAATAATTATCAAAATAGCGGAGGCACTTGATTATGTACATTCTCAGAATATTGTTCACAGAGATATAAAACCAAGTAATATAATGGTAAAGAAAGATAATAGTATAAAAATATTGGATTTTGGTATAGCAAATCTTATAGACTTTCAAAGTTTAACAAGTCTTAACTACAAGATTGAGGGTAGTTTTGCATATATGTCTCCAGAGCAAAGTGGAATTCTTAAAAGACCTATAGATACACGTTCTGACCTTTATTCTTTAGGCATATTGCTTTATCAGCTTATTACTGGGAGATTACCGTATTATTCTGAAACCCCCGAAGAACTTATTTACCAGCATATTGCAAAAATTCCTGAGGAACCGAAAAATATTGTCCCAGAACTTTCCCCAATAATAAATAAGATAATACTTAAACTTATTAAAAAAGACCCGGACGAAAGGTATCAGACTGCTTACGGGCTTGCTGAAGACTTAAAAAAATATTTGTCTCTTACAGATGAACAAAAAATGACAGTCTATCTTGATTTAGGTCTTAAAGATAGAATAAAAAAAATAAATTATACAACCATTCTTGTTGGCAGAAAAAGAGAGATAAAACACCTATTAGATAAGATCAATAGCATATTACTTAATAAAGGTTTTTCAACCTTAATAATAGGAAAGTCAGGAGTAGGAAAAACAAGGCTTGTTCAAGAACTCGAAAAATATGCATATAATAAAAAAATTATGTATATATACAATATAAGCGATGAGAGAAACAAAAAATATCCATATTTTCCTGTAATTAATTCAATTGAAAATATAATAAATAAAATATTCAAATATTCAAAAGATAGAAAAGATGAAATACTAAATAAAATTAAAAACGATCTAGGAGAAGATGGGAAAATATTATCAAAATTTATTTTAGCGATGAAAAACATAGTAGGAGAGTTGCCAGAAAACTTTTTATTCTCAAGAAAGGAAAAGGAAGTTTTCTTAGATAGCATAATAACATTTTTCAAATCAGTATCAGAGATATTTCCTTTAACACTTGTGTTTGATGACGTACATTTCTGGGATGATGACACTATCCAGTTATTTAAAATTTTTCATAATGAAATTTTAAATAAAAGAATATATATACTTTTATTGATACGTGAAGATTTATCACTTGAACTGAAAGAATTTATAGATTTTATTAAAAGAGAGTCTTCTGAGAATAGAATGTCTATACTGAATATTCAGGATTTTGATCTTGAAGAAACTAAAGATTTAATAACTGAAATATTTGGTAAAATAGATAATATTACTGAACTTGCCCTAAAGCTCTATGAGTCAGTAGGTGGTAACCCACTTATATTAATAGAAAATATAAAAAACTTAGTTGAAGATGGTATAATAAAACAGGATTCTGATAAGTGGGTTGTTGATCTTAAAAAAATGGCTAATAAAAAACTCGCGGGAACTATAGTTGACAATATATTGATAAGACTTTCAAATATTGATGATAATACAAAAAAAGTTATTAAAATTGCATCAATACTAGGCAGAGAGTTTAATTTTAAAATACTTTATGAACTTATAGAAAAATATTCTAAATTAAATAACTTAGAAAAATATTCAAAAGAATATGTTTTAAACTCTCTTAATGAAGCAATTAAATCAAGGATTATAGAAGAAAAGATAACAGAAAAAGGTGACATCTTATATTCTTTTTCTCATGATAAAATGATAAGTATTCTGACTTCGGAAATAGATATTAACGAATACAAAACCCTTCACAGAATAGCAGGTGATATTATAAAAGACTTTTATAAAGGAAATGAAAAAGTATTTATGCTTGCCTACCATTATATGGAGGCAGATAAAAAGAGTGATGCTTATATTTACAATAAGGAAGCAGGGGATATTGCATTATCTTCATTTGCTCTTAAAATAGCAAGCTCTTTTTATTTGAATGCTTTAAATATATTAGATTCTTTTGAAGAAGATAAAAATACAACCAAAAGGAATAGTCTAAGAAAAATCAATCTTACTATAAAAATAGTTGAAATATATTTTCAACTTGCTATGTATAAAGAAAGTATAAAATTACTTGAAGAGACAATAAAAATAGCTCAGCAAAACAAATTAAATAAAGAACTTGCATACTGTTACTATATGCTTGGAAAAAACTACTATTTTGTTGGTAATCAGGTATCAGCAATGCAATTTTATTCTATGGTAATTCCACTTGCTGAAGAATTAAAACTTAATAACCTTCTTGCAATACCTTATTGTGCAATAGGAAGGGCACATTGTTATATGGCTAATTTTAGTGATGCTATAGAAAATATCCAAAAAGGACTTAAACTCCTTTCCAAAGAAGAAGAGCTTGAATGGATATACTCACTTGGAATATTAGCACAATCTTATGCTGCAGTAGGTCTTAAAAAAGATGCTATTTCAATAATAAAAAAGCTTACAGATGAATACATACCATATGATGATCTTTTTTTCATTTTTAATGAAGAATTAATGGAAGCAAAAAACATATTAGAATCTATTTTATCTGAAGATTCTAAAGAATTGTTGGATTATGAACTTATAATTAATAGCATTATATTAAACAGAGAAAATAAAAGAAAAAAAGATAGATTAAAAGAAACTTATATTACTATAATTAATGAAATAAACAAAAGGTTAACAATAACTAACAAGAAAATACTGGAGGGAGAAAATATAATAAGTTTATTAAAAAATAATTATAGATTAATAGAGATTATCACAAAGATAAACAATTTAATTGAGGGCAAAAATATAGTAAGAAATAATCTTAATAGGTTATATATATATTTTTTCAAAGCAAGTGTCTATTCTATGATTGGTGATCCACTCGATGCACTAGAATACAATAAAAAAGCACTCGAGATGGCTAAAGAACTTAAAAATATTACACTTGAAAGTAATATAACATTCAATATTGGAAGGGCATACATAAATATGTTAAGATTTGAAGAAGGTATTAAATATATGATATCTTCTATCGAAATGTCTAAGGAGCATAATATAATTATAGGCTTGTGGATGTTGTTGTTTACAATTTCAGAAACATACTATGTTATTGGCAAAAAAGAATTAGGAAAAAAGTATTTTGAAGAGGGTCTAAAGTATGTTGGTATATCAAATCCAAAAATATTTGAACAATGGAAATTAAGGCTTGAAGTTTATGATGAACTTTCTCAATTACAGCCAGACTTTGACAAATGTTTATCTATTATTGATAAAATACTTGGAATAGTGAAATCAATAGGTAAGTATTACGAATATCTTTACCATTACAATTTAGGCTTAAAAGCTCAAGTTTTAATACTTAAAGGTAATATAAGTGAGGGTCATAAACTCTATGATGAGATAAAAAAATTTTACATATCAAGAGACCTAAAAAATGAAATTAAAAATATTGATAATATAATAAAAGCTATCTCAGGAAATAATGAAGATTTTATTTCAGAAGAAACAGAAGATAAAGATTTTGAGGCAACAAAAACATATACTTATACAAAAACTCAGACACAATTTACTTCACAAATCATGTTAAAAGCACTCTTACAGGCATCAGAAGAGCTTGTAAAGTCATATAATATGGATGAACTTCTAAGAAAAATAATGTTTCTTGCAATGAAAACATCAGGTGCTCAAATAGGTATTCTATTTTTGTATGATAACCTTGATGATCCAGAAAGATCTAATTTTTCTCCAGTATTAATGGTTGGTGCTGATGGGCTTGAGATAAAAGAAAAAATTTATTATCCAGAAAATATAGTAGAGAAAACAATAAAGACATCAAAAGCTCAGATTATTGAAGACCTTGAAAATTATGATAATATTGATAACAAAATAAAATCAGAAATAAAATCAATAATCACGGTCCCAATAAGAACATCACAGAAAATGTTAGGTGCTATCTATCTTGATAATAGAGAGGTAAAGGGTGTTTTTACAAAAGATAATTTTGAACTCTTAAAAGCATTTGCAACTCAGGCTGCTATATCAATAGAAAATGCAAGACTGTATCAGAAAATGCAAGAAAAGGCAAAAATCGAACAGGAGATGGAGATAGCAAAAAATATTCAAACATCAATTCTACCATTCATTAAAGAAAATCAATACTATGAGGTTGCCGCTTTTATGAGAACAGCAGCTGAAGTAGGGGGTGATTATTATGACATATACCTTGATGAAGAACCTTATTTTGGTGTATTTGGAGATGTATCAGGTCATGGATTAAAGTCAGGTCTTGTTATGATGATGGCTGAGGTGTCTTTTAATACTATAATTGAAAATAATGATATTAAGAAAAAGCCAATTCATGAATTGTATCAAATAATAAATAGAACACTCTACAAAAATATTCAGGAAAGAATTTCAAAAAGAACAATGAAAAATGAATATTCCCATATGTATATGACATTAAGATTGTTTAGGTTTGATAAAGATGGTAATTTTGAAATATTTGGTAATGACCATGCTGAACCCTTTATATGCACTTCAAATGGTGAAATTAAAACAATACCATCCTCTGGTTTTTTAGTTGGAATTATGGAAGATGCAGTCCTAAATCAAGAATCTGAAAAGTATAAGCTTAATAAGGGAGACCTAATATTTTTCTATTCTGATGGTATAACAGAGGCTAAAAATATTTTAAAAAATGAAAGGAAAAAACACAAAGAAGCTGAAATGTTTGGTGAAAAAAGGCTGTTTGATGTTGTAATGAAAAATAGAAATAAAACTCCACATGAGATTATAGAATCAGTTATTGAAGCAGTTGATTCTTGGATGGCTGATCAAGAAGATGATATTACAATGCTGGTTTTAAAGAAAATATGAAATTATTTTTCTTTATATATTTCTGATAAGAGTTGATAGGTAATTGATTTTTTATTCTTTAATATCTTTGCACCACGTGTTATTTTACAAAGACTTAGATTAAACTTTTTTGCTATTTCTCTCTGTTTTTCGCCCAAGAATAGGTGAGTTAAAAGCTTCCATCTTTCTTCAAACTTTTTTATTTCATTTTTTGTAAATATCTCATCAAAAAACTTTAACATGTCATCCTTATTTCTTATCATCATAAAAGCATAAGCTAAGTCTTCAAGATAATTTTTCATAATATTTCCTTTATGTTATTTTTTTAAATTTTATAAAAAAAATCAATTTATCAAAATTTTATATTAACAAATTTTATTCTAACTAATTCTTACAGTTTAACTGAATATTGATACTAGTATCAAGTTAACATAATATAGGTTATGTGAAGTTAAATCTTTCTTTTATAACTCATAAAATACTTTAGTATTGTGTTAGGTATATCCTGAATAGTATTTATTTTTCTATAAAATAATTTTAAAATCTCCTTATTTTTAGAAAAAACTATAGTTGGCACCATGTTTTCAGTATGAGTCTTTGATAAGTCTTCAATATTCCCATGGTCACTTGTAATAACTATTATATTTTTTTTAGTATCAATTTTTTTTACAAGTTGTTTAAGAAAAGTGTTAAGATGCTTTATTATCTTTTTTCTATCTTTCATTTTTCCTTTATGACCAAAATGATCAGTAAGAAAATACTCATATAATACAAAATCATGTTTATTTATAAGATTAATTATGTTTGAAACAGCTTTTTTTATAGTTATTTTTTTATGATTCTTATATCGTGTAATAAGTATATGATTTGTAATATCCATAAATACAGCACTACCTTTATATATATCCTCAAGCATTTTAAACTCAACCCCAGCAGCTTTTATTGCAAGTGTTGTCGCAGATACCCTACTTTTCTTCTCTTCAACCATTTTAAAATATTCTTGTGAATATGCATTTGCAGACGTAACTTTAAACCCCATCTCTTTTATTTTTTTTAGTATGGAGTGTTCAAGTATAATTTTACTTAAAGTGTCTGAAGGAAGACCTGTTATATGTCCCCCAATCTTTTGAGGTGCGTTTATACCAGTAAGAATTGTAGTCTGTCCTGTTGCACTTTGAGGAATTCCATCAACACTCATTTTGGCATCAGATGGGATAATTACATAATTTTTTGTCATAATTTTTTTTAATGTTGTAATACCTTTAAGACTTATAATATGTTTCCATAATCCATATCTATACAATGGATTATTTTTTGACTTTTTTCCAATTCCAATTCCATCAATAAAAAATAATAGTAATCCCAAGACATTACCTTCTTAACTTTCTTTTAAGAGAAGTATATAGCCTATCAGATAAAGTATGAATAATTGATGGGAGGTATATACCTAATATAAAACTTAATATATTGTAAGTATTAAGGTAATCTTCATCAATTATAAAAAAATTTAAATCGTCAAAATCTCTCGAACTTATATAAAAATAAGCTATCTGAAATAACAAAATCATTGTATAAACATATATAATTCTCGTAATAGGCCCAAAAATAAGAGAATGTGAAATGCCTCTATGTTTAAAAATCTTTGAATATGGATACCAGATCCACCTTAATATACCCCAATTTATTTTTGATCTGTTTTTATGAAGGTCAAGGTCTGGACTTAGCATAAATGTTGAAAAAATGTAAGAACCTATAAAAATATAAAAAGCGACCAGTACTTTATCCTGGTCAAAACTTATTACAATGTTATAAACAGCTATTATAGCAAAAACAAAAACTATGAAAATAATATTTAAAAGATCATGTGTTTTGCCACCCGGCAATGTATTATTACCTTACTGTTATTTCATATTTTTTTGAGTATTTATCAAGCCATTCCATAAACATTTTTGCACCTTTGTTATAAAGAAGTATATCTATAATTCTGTTTTTAACATTTTCAAAAGGTAATATTTCACCACCTTTTTTATCTGTGACTATAAATATTGCTCTTGTATATTGAGTTACAACAACATTAGATAGATCCCCTTTATTCATTTTTAATGCAGTTATATATTGAGGGAATATTGATTTTAATTTTTCCTCATCAAAATAACCTAAATCACCATTATTTTTTTTATAAATCTCTGATGCATTTTTTTGTACTTCAGACTCAAACTCTTTTATTCTTATTTCAATGTTTTTAATGTTTCTTAATTTTTTCGCTATATTATTCAGGTTCTCTTCAATTGCTATTTTTTCTTTTAATCCCATATTATCAGATACTGTCTTTACTAAATGAGAAATTTTAATTGTAGTCTGGTCTTTGAAATATTCTTTATTTTTATTATAAAAGTCTTTTAGTTCATCATCTGATGGAATTGTAAGCTTATCCCTCATATCTTTCAAAATAACATATTCCTGTGCTTTTTTTATTACTATCTGTTTTCTTATAAAATCCTTAAACTCTTTCTCAGTAAGTTCAAGCCCTTTTGATTTTAATTGCAACAATATAGTATTTATATCACTCATCTTGTTATTTTCAAGTAGTTCATCAATTTGTCTATTAACATCTTTATCTGATATATTTATACTCTTTTCTTCAAGATAATATTCAAGCACAAAAGTATTTGCAAGATTTTTTATTGTTGCATCTCTTGATAATTTGTCCTGAGAAATAAGGTTTAAGAATTGATTATATTTATCTATCATCCTTTTTGTTGCAAACTTATCATTTACTTTTAGTTCTATCTTATCAAATAATTCTGCACTATAAACAGAACATATTATTAATAGAGTTATAAAAATAAAATATTTTTTCATGTTGCACCTTCTACTATATTTATTTCTATGTAATCACCCATTATCTTTTTTGTAAGGTCAATAAAGACTTCACTTATATCAGATGCAAAAAACTTTATAAAACTTTCTGAATTATTTGATAATATGTTTATTTTTTCAAGTGTTTCTTTGACTTTCTTAGCTGTAGATTCAGCAGAGTCAACAATTTTAAGTGCAGGTCTTAAAAGTTTTATATTCTTTTTTATTAATGGATAATGGGTGCAGCCTAAAAGAAGTGTATCTATATCTTTATCTTCAAAATATGATAGATAATCGTTTAATATTAGATACATTCCTGGGTGATCTATCCAACCATCTTCAATAAGAGGGACAAGTGTTGGTGTTGCATATTGAAATACTCTTGCAGATGGCATTATTGATGTTATTGTTTCAAGATATGCATTACTGTTTATAGTTCTTGTTGTACCTATAACACCTATTCTCTTATTTTCACTTATATTTAAAGCCTCAATTGAACCAGGTTCAACAACACCAATAATAGGTATATCGCTAAACTCTGATTTTATATATGGTAATGCATTACTTGTTGCAGTGTTGCATGCAACAACAAGTATCTTTATCCCCTGATTATATAAAAACTTTGCAACATTTAAAGCGAGAGTCTTTACAGTTTTTGTTCCTTTACTACCGTAAGGCATATGAGCAAGGTCACCAAAATAGATAATAGACTCAGATGGTAGTAAGTCTCTAATTGCTTTTACAACAGTAAGGCCACCTACACCTGAGTCAAAAATACCAATAGGAAGATTTCTATCCAATTTTATTTACACCTTATCAAGTTCAAATTCTTTATGTAATAACTGAACAGCTTTATTTGCAAACTCTTCTTTTATTACTACTGATATTTTTATTTCTGATGTACTTATCATCTCAATGTTTATTTTTTCATTGCCAAGTATACTAAACATTCTTGCAGCAACACCAGGATTTGTTTTCATACCTATCCCAACAACAGAAACTATTGCAATATTATTTGAAGTAATTACATCCTTTGCTCCAAGTTCTTTTTTTAAGTTTTCCATTATTTTCACTACTTTAGGAAGGTCTTCTCTTGAAACAGTAAACGATATATTATTTATGCCACTGTTATCATCTAGGGATGATTGAGCAATCATATTAACATTAATATTGTTGTTAGAAAGTTCAGAAAATATTCTTGCAGCAATTCCAGGTCTATCAGGTAAATTAATAATATTTACCTTTGCTTCATCTTTTTTACAAGTTATTCCTGAAACAACAAACTTTTCCATTTTTTTACTCTCCTTTACAATTATAGTTCCAGAATTATTGTTAAAACTATTTTTTACCTCTAATACTACATCATATTTTTTTGCAAACTCAACCGATCTTGAGTGTAATACTTTTGCACCAAGACTCGCAAGTTCAAGCATCTCATCATAGGTTATTTCATCAAGTTTTTTTGCTTCTTTTACTATTCTTGGGTCCGCAGTGTATACTCCATCAACATCAGTGTATATTTCACATTTAACTGCTTTTAATGCAGCAGCAAGTGCAACAGCTGTTGTATCAGACCCACCTCTACCAAGTGTAGTTATATTGTAATTATCATCTATACCCTGAAACCCAGCAACTATAACAATATTATCATTCTCAAGTTCTTTTATTATTCTTTCTGTATTAATCTTGCCTATTTTTGCTTTTGTATAAACACTGTCTGTATATATACCAGCCTGATACGCGTTCATTGATATTGCTTTATATCCCATAGAGTGCAAAGCTATAGCAAGCAATGCAATTGAAACCTGCTCACCCGTTGATACCATCATATCAAGCTCTCTTCCATCAGGTTGAGGTGTTATCTGTTTAGCAAGGTTAATAAGCCTGTCTGTCTCACCTGCCATTGCCGAAACAGTAACAACCATTGCATAACCCTGGTTTTTATACTCTATTATCCGCTTTGCAACATTCATTATCCTTTCAATAGAACCTACTGAGGTTCCCCCATATTTTTGTACCAATATATTCATAAAAAGAACTCCCATCTATTTTTAAAAAATCTATTTAAAATTAATAAAGAAATTTTTAAAAAATTAAATTTATAAATAAGAAATAGATTTGTATTTATAGGATAACAGAACTATCTAGTGTGATTTTATTTACCAAACTTATTTAAAAAATTAAAAAATAAAATTAAAATTGCTTTGGATATACAAGGAAGAGGCTTGTATTTAGTATCCTACTCAGTTTTAAACTTGTTAAAGTCCTCTTCCATCTTTTTAGCAATATTTTTTATTTGATTCGATATACTACTTATATGTTCAGCTGCACTTGATGCCTCAATTAATCCATTTTTCTGTTCTTCCATACTGGTTGCTATCTCCTCACTCATAATTAATACGTTCTCAAGTCCCTTTTCAACATCATTACTTCTTTTAACTTCTTCTTTCATATTTTCCATCATCTTATAACTTAAATCCTTAATCTTCATAATAGACTCAAGTATAGACTTGTTTGCATTCTTCTGCTCTTCCATTGCAGAATCTATTTCTTTACTTATCCTTTTAACATCGTTTATATTATTTTTCAATAGATTAAAACTCTCATTTGTTTTATCTGCCAGTGATATGTTCTTATTAAGATTTTCAGATATAACCTTAACAATGTTCTGTATATCTTTTGCACCCTTTGCACTCTTGTCTGCAAGCTTTCTTATCTCTTCTGCAACAACAGCAAATCCTTTTCCATACTCACCTGCATGGGCTGCTTCTATTGCTGCATTCATAGCAAGAAGGTTTGTCTGCTCTGCTATATCCATTATAAGTTTAACCATCTCCTCTATCTGTGATGAACTTGATGCAACATCTTTTATTGCATTAACCAGTGTTGTCATAGCATTACTTCCCTCTATTGATGCATTCATAAGCTTTTCAGATGCCTTATCCCCATTTCTTGCCATATCTGCTGCACTTACTATATTTGAGGCCATCTCTTCTATTGCAGCTGAGGCTGATGATATTGCATCATTTATTGTCTCACTGCTCTTATGTAGATACTCTATTGACTCTATTATCTTTTTAACCCTGCTTACCGCATCACTAATAAGTCTCTTCTGTTTTTGCGTATTATCTGCAACAGATTGCCCTGTTGCTGTTATTTCCTGCACACTTGAGGCTGTCTGGTGTGAGTTTGCAGCAAGTTCCTCCGATACATTAAGCAAAAACTTTGCCTGATCTTTTAACTCTTTAACCATCTTTTGTAAATTATCCATAAAAGTATTAAGTGAATCACCAATATTCTTAAACTCATCGTTATTATTCCTTAATACCCTGCTTGTAAGATCACCCTCACCCTTTGAAATGTTTGATATAATGTCACCCATCTCTTTTAAAGGATTTAAGATAGACTTTATACTAAAAGATGTTGTAGCAAGTACTATTATAAATGTAAAGATAAGTATTATTATCATTGTGTATAAAGTTGATTTCATCTGGCCTTCAACCTCATCAACATAATAAGATGAGCATACCCTCCAGCCAAGTGAATCTATTGTCCTAAAATGCATATATTTTTCTCTTATACTCCCCTCAGGATCCTTCCACCTGTATGAAAATTTTCCCTCCTTTGACTCAATAATTTTCTTAAATGGATAATTCCCATCAGCATCTGCGATGTGCTTAAGATTTTTCCCCTCAAGTGATAAGTCAGGGTGAAAAACAACATTTCCCTTATCATCAAGAACAAAAAAATAGTCTGTCTTTCCGATTTTTGTATCTATTATCTTATGTCTTATTATCTCCTTATCAAGTAGTTTTATAAACTCACTTTTATATGCTGATGCTGATATTATCCAGTCCCATTCAGGAAAGTAGCTCATATATAAAACTTTATCCATTTCAACCTCCTCTCCAGGATTCTTCCACTTATACTCAATATAACCCTCTTTTAAACTCATCAGCAGTTTTCCAAAATCGTACTTAGAAACATCATTTCCAACAAGACTTTCTTTTGGATGTATTAAGATAATACCTGAAGAGTTAACAACGTAAATATACCCTATATCACCTATTACCTGAGATAAAAGAAGTTGGGCTGCCCTCTTTTTTGCATCATCCTCCTTAAGTTCTCCATTTTTATACCTTTTGTAGTGATATTCTTTTATTACTTTCTTGTTTGTTTCAACTATACCCTTAAGATAATTTTTTATTGATACATTAAGTGAGTCATTTACAAGAGTAAAAATACCATCTATCTTAGCATGTAAAATTTCATCAATATCTTTTTTAAGCTGATTGTTTACTATAGTAAATATTATTATAAAACTTATAAGAAGTATTAGAAAAAGAGAAAAGTTATTTAAATATACTTTTGTTTTTACTCTCATAATTAATGCTCCATATCTTTAAGGTGTGGTTTAAAAAAATTATAATCGAAAAATTTATTTTTAAAGTTTAAATTTATTGTATAAATACTGAAAATAACAAAAAACATTTTAATTAACAAAAATTATATCTTAAATAGCTTGAAGTTTAGAGTATTAATACAAAATTTTATCTTTAAATACTTATATCGTACAGTCTCCACCTTTTATACTCCTCTGCATTCTGTCTTTTTGCAGCATTTATTATAAGTGTATTTGTTTCAAGTAACCAGGAAATCTCACAGTCCTTATATTTTCTTCCCTTATACCTTGCAGACTCAAACTCTTCATAAAAAAGAACAGAATCAACACCTGTTCTCCTGAATTGCTCCCTTATTCCAAACAACATAAGTCTTGTCCTTGTAAACTTTTTTCTAAAAAGATACCAGATTAGTGAGAAAAGTTTTATAAACTCATTAGATTTTTTCTTTCTATGGACAACTTCATTAATATCAGGCAATGCACCTATAAATGCAGCAGGTTCATTGTTTATATATGCAATTTTTACTAGTAATGGATCGGCTGCAATTTTTAAACTGTCTGCCAATATTTTAAACTCTTTTTTTGTTGGTGGAACAAAACCCCAGTTATCCTTCCATGCTTCTCTATATATTAACTCAATATCTTCAAGGTGCTTTTTTGATGACTTTTTAAAGTTTTCAATCCTTATATTGTACCTATCTTTTATCTTATTAACAAGCTTTGCCATTCTCTCTTTTCTCTCTTTTTCCTTTTCCTCATCTTCAATAACAACCGGCATAAGCATTGCAATAAGATCCATAACTTTAATTCCACCATATTTTTCAATAAAGTCCTGATAATATTTTTTGTTGTACGCTGTATACATATATGGTATATTATCAAAACCAGATATCATTAATCCTACAGGTTCATTTGTTGAAAAATTGGCAGGGCCTCTTACTATCTTTATACCTTTAGACTTTAAAAACTCTTTAGCACTATCAAGTAACTTTTTTGCTACCTTATAATCCTCTATACACTCAAAAAAACCAAAAAAACCTATATTCTCATTATGGTATTGATTATGAGCATGGTTTATTACTGCTGCAATTGAACCAACAGGCCTACTATTTTCATCAAATGCCATAAAATACTTAGCTTCAGCATGTTCAAAAAATGGGTGATCATTCCTTAGTAAGCCCTTTATACCAAGCAATTTACTCCCTAATAGGTCTATTTTTAATGTTGGAACAAAATAAGGATCATCTTTATAATGTTCAATTATAAAATTATACAGCTTTTTTGTCATTTTTTTATCAGAGGGATAAAAATCAACAATATTAACCTTCATTCTAATTCTCCTTTAACGGTTTCATATGAGGGAATATTATAACATCTCTTATTGAAGGTTGTTTAAGAAGTATCATAAGAAGCCTGTCTATACCTATCCCAAGCCCTCCCGTAGGCGGCATACCATATTCAAGTGCATTTATAAAGTCCTCATCAAAATACATAGCCTCATCATCCCCGCCAGCTTTAGCCTTAGCCTGTGCAAGTAGCCTTTCTCTCTGTATTATAGGGTCATTAAGCTCAGTGTATGCATTTGCATGTTCTCTTCCTGCAATAAATAACTCAAATCTTTCAACAAAGTTAGTGTCAGACTCTTTACTCTTTGCAAGAGGGCTTGTCTCAGCCGGGTATTCTGTAATAAATATTGGTCCATCAAGTTTACTTTCAACAAATTCCTCAAACATAAGGTTAAGTAAAGAGTAATAACTACTCTTTTCAACTATATCTTTTGGTATACCAAGTTTTATAGCATTTTCTTTTACATAATCAAAATCAAGACTATTAAGTCCTAGATACTCTTTTATCGCCTCAATCATAGTAAGTCTTTTCCATGGTCTTGTAAAGTCGTATTTTTTACCTTCATATTCAATAACGTACGAGTTATTATTGAACTTATAGACAAGACGAGATATTAGCTCTTCAGTTATCTCCATCATGTCTTTATAATCAGCATAAGCCTGGTATAATTCAAGCATAGTAAACTCAGGGTTGTGTCTTGTTGATATACCTTCATTTCTGAACATTTTACCCAGTTCAAAAACCTTTTCAATACCGCCTGTTATTATTCTCTTAAGATAAAGTTCAGGTGCAATTCTAAGATATAGATCCATATTAAGTGCATTATGGTGAGTAATAAATGGTTTTGCTCTTGCCCCGCCTGGAATAGGTTGTAACACAGGTGTTTCAACCTCAATAAAACCCCTTTCGTAAAGAAACTCTCTAATCTCTTTTATTATAAGTCCTCTTTTAAAAAATCTATCTTTAACTTCAGTATTTATTATCATATCAAGATATCTTTGCCTATATTTAAGTTCTATATCAGTTATACCATGAAACTTTTCAGGTAATGGATTTATACATTTTGAAAGTATCTTAAAAGATAATATATTAACTGTTATCTCACCTTTATGTGTTTTAAATACTTCACCCTCAACACCTATTATATCACCCGTATCAACTTTTTTCTTCAATAACTCATAATCATCATTTAATACTGATGACTGGCCATATATTTGAATATCGCCTTTAAAGTCTCTTAAAGTCATAAATAGTGCTTTTCCAAACACTCTTTTTAGCATCACCCTACCTGCTATATTTACCTTAAAACTTGTGTTATATTTTTCAAATCTATCCTTTATCTCAGAAGAATTATCAGTATATTTGTATAAGTTTGGATATGGGTTTATACCTTTTTCTTTAAGTTCTTTAACTTTTTCTATTCTAATATCTCTCTCATTACTAATATTTTCCATAAAATCTCCTTAAAATAATCCAAAATTTCAAAGTAAAATTTAATAAAAATAGATTTTTATATCTATTTTTGATAAAAAGTCTTATTTATAATCTTAAAAATTGTTTTAGACAAAAAAATTATATTCAAATTTTTAAGTTTTAAAATACCAATTTCAGAAAAAGAAAAAAAGTTTCAGATATTTAAGATTTGATGTTCAAATTTCCGAAAATAAGTCAAGAAAAACTATAGAAGGAGATAATAATATGTATATTAATCATAATATGAAAACAGACTTTATAAGTAGAAACATAAAAAATATTGAATACGTATCTGATAAAACTCATGAAAAACTAAGTTCAGCAAAAAAGATAAATAGAGCTGGTGATGATTCTTCAGGTCTTGCTATATCTGAAAAAATGAATAGCCAGATAAGAGGTCTTTTTATGGCAGGAAAAAATGCACAAGACGATATATCTTTACTTCAAACTGCTGACGGATATCTTGAGGATGTAACTTCATTAATACAGAGAATAAGAGAATTGGCAGTACAGGCAAGTAATGGTATATTAACAACATACGATAGAGAGCTTATTGGAATTGAGGCAAACAGATTAATACAAGCTTTTGATAAAGTTATTGACTATGCCGAGTTCAATCAGTTAAAACTTTTTAACGATAATACTTTCAGATTTCACATAGGTGCAAATATGGATCAGTATGAGGAATTATACCTGGAAAAGATAGACACAAAATACCTTGGACTTGATAAAGTAAGCTTTGAAAATATAGAATCTTCAAATATTTCAATAGGAAAGATAGACGTAGCTCTAAAAGAGATTAACAGAATAAGAGCAAAAATAGGAGCCTCTCTTAATAGACTTGAAAAAGCTTATAAAGGTACGATGATAAATAGAGAGAATACAATAAGCTCTCAATCAAGAATACTCGATACAGATATGGCAAAAGAATTTTCAGAATATATTAAATACAATGTTTTAACAGAGGCAAACTCAATGACAATTGTTAATGTTCACAGAATGAATAATTATTTAATAAACAGTATCATGAAGGGATAGTTGTGATGTAAGGCATTGTTCGATTTTTTTTATAAATTTTGCACTAAAATTTTGAGTAATTTCAAGTCCTTTTATGGTATTATAGAGAATATCTATAAAATCATAATTATACTTAGGACTTTTTTTAATATATCTTTCTACTGGCTTCTCAAGTCTTTTCATAAATTCTATAACTTTTTCTTTTTCAAATATTTTTGATATAAGTTTTATAATTTTAATAAAAGTATGAATCTCTAATTCAAACATATCGAAATTAAGTGAGTTTATTATAAGTTCTATTTTTGTATTATAGTCCTTTACGTTAAAATTATATAAATAGTCAAATATCTTTGGATAAAGATTTTTGAACTTAAATGCTGGTGCAATCATGTTTTTAAAATACTCTATATTATTATCAAGTATATACTCATAAATAATAAACTCTTTTGATAAGGTAAGTCTTGATGAAAGAAGTTGTCTTATAATCTCCTCTTTATTTTCAAAATTATCTATTCTCTGAAATACCTCTTTTTCTTTTGAGCTTTTAGAATCAATAAAATCAGAAATAAACTTTTTAGTCTTTTCTATTAAGTTAATATTTTCATTAGAATATATATTAATATCTTTCAGTATTTTTTCTCTTATTTTTATATGTATTTCTCTTCTTTTTAGTTCCTCCTCTTTTCTTTTTAATCTTTCCATAATAATATAGGGAGATTTATAATCATTACTAGAAATAAACTCTTTATACCTTTTCTTATATTCCTCTCTCTTAACAGGGTCAGATAATATTTCATATGCTTCATTTATCTCTTTAACATAAGTATCTTCAGTATCTGCATTTAAATCCGGATGATACTTTTTCATTAATGCTTTATATGCTGCTGATATTACCTCTGGTTCAGCCTCAGGGTCTACCTGAAGAAGTTTAAAATAATCTTTAAAACTTGAATAATAAGGTGACATAGTGAGAAAATTCCTTCTTATCTTCTGTTGGGAATGTTAATGCATAATCTGTTTGAAAGCCCCATAAAATAAGAGAAAAACCAACTGAAAAGTTTATTCCATGATATTTTTCAATACCTATATTAAGATAAAAACTATTTGGCACTGTAACTTTATCCTTTTTTTCTAAAACAGCAATAAGTTCTGGTGCAGCAGAAAATAGTCTTATAAAACTACCAAAGCCAATTCTTGTTTCTTCATTTGGAAGGTCTACCCCTCTTTTTATACCAAAACCAACTCCAAAAACTTTTTCGTTTTCTTGATTTGTATCTATGTAGCTTATACCAAGATAAAAATCTGGATTTACAAAATTATATGTTTTATAGTCATTTTCATAATTTACACCAATATTATCAATACCAAAACTTATTTGGAAAAAAAGAACATTTGCCATTAAACCAAAGTTTGATGCAAGGACCATATATTTGATATCATCAATAGTCCTGTATCCAAACTTGAAATTAAGCCCAAGGCTTGAAAAGTCTGTAAGAGATGCTGCAAAACCAAAAACACCTAAAATATTATCATTTTTTATAGGAGATACTCTTGTTCCTGAAGAATCATACTTAAAAATATCATCATAATTTTTATATAGAAAACCAAACGCAATACCAAAATCTTCTGAAATTAAAGACAAGACCCCTGATGACTCAATATTCTGGTATTCATCATACCCCCCACCAAAGCTTATAATAGAATCATAGTTTAAAAGCCCTGCAGGGTTATAGAAGAGTGAATAAGGCCCATCAATAAAACCCACATAGGATATACCTAAAGCTATTGACCTTGCTCCTACCCTATTTTTAATAAAATTGGCACCATGATATGCCTCACCACCAAATAAAATTACAGAATAAAACAGAGTAAAAGATACAATAGAAAAAAATTTTTTTTTCATCTTTTCCTCATAATAGCAGGAATATCCTCATCAAAATTAGAAATATCATCAATAGTTATATCAAATTTATCACTTTTTGAGATAGACTTAAAATTTAAAAAACTATCTTCTATATCAAAATTCATATTATCTTCAACTAATTTGACCCTATTCTCTTTTATATTACTTTCAATCTTATTTGACTTTAATTTCTTGTTTTCATCAAAGTTTGTTGCAATAAGAGTAATTGTTACACTATCCTGTAATGACTCATCATATAAGTAGCCGACTATTATTCGTGCTTCTGTATGAGCTTTTTTTGTTATTGTTGACATTATTTTACTATAATCTACTATAGTAAGGTCTTTACTACCAGTAACATTAACAAGTATTCCTTTTGCACCCTCTATATCAACATTAAGTAATGGATTCTTTAAACACATATCTAAAGCCTTTTCAACTTTATTCTGACCTGCACCATGTCCTATTCCCATAACAGCATTACCTGAGTTCTGCATTACAACTTTAACATCAGCAAAGTCTACATTTATATAACCAGTCTTGTTTATTATATCTGATATTCCTTGAATAGCTTGTCTTAATATATCATCAACATAAGCAAAAGACTCAAAAACACCTAGTTTCTCTTCTGCAATTTCCAGTAATCTTTCATTAGGTATAATTATTATAGAATCAACATATTTTCTTAATTTTTCTATTCCCTCTTCAGCTTGTTTCATTCTTATATTACCCTCAAATATAAAAGGCTTAGTAACAACAGCTACTGTTAATATGTTAAGCTCTTTTGCAATCTGAGCAACTACAGGGCTTGCACCAGTTCCTGTACCACCCCCCATACCAGCAGTTATGAAAATCATGTCAGAACCTTCTATAGCCTCTTTTATAGCCTCTTTACTTTCAAGTGCTGCCTTTTCCCCAGTTTCAGGATTTGAACCTGCACCCATTCCCCTGGTTAGGTTAGAACCTATCTGAATTTTTTTATGTGCCTTATTACTATTAAGAACCTGAACATCAGTGTTTATTGCTATAAACTCTACATCTTTAAAACCTTTCTCTATCATTCTGTTTACAGCATTGCATCCACCACCCCCTATTCCTAATACTTTAATTCTGGTGATACAACTGTTTTCGTTTTCCATTTTAATATTCATTTTATAAAGCCCCCCAAAAAAATTTTTATAAATAAAATTTTAATTTTTTCAAAATTTTTATTTAACCTAATATGTCTTTTATAATATTACCAATTTTTCTTATAACACTGTCTTTTTCAGCAAGTATTGCATCCTCTTTTTTATCTGATGTGAATGTAACTTCATCCCCAAGACAAAGGCCTATCACACAACTATATGCAGGATCATTTATCTCATCAACTACCCCCTTAACATTTATAGGATAACCTACTCTAACAGGTATGCCGAATATCTTTTGAGCAAGTTTTGCAATACCTTTTGTTTTTGCACCACCCCCGGTTAAAACACAAAAACTAAACTTTTCAATATCAAATCCCCTATCTTTTATATTCTTTTTAACTATTTCAAGTATTTCAATAGCCCTTGGTTCAAGAATTCTTGCTATCTCTTTTTTATTAAGTTTATCAATACCATGTTTGGCATAAGAGGGGACCTCAATATTCTCATCAGTTACCATATCAGGAACAACAGAACCATATTTTATCTTTATTTTTTCAGCTGTAGAAAAGGTAGTTCCAAGACATTTATGTAAATCTTTTGTAAGGTTAGATCCACCCAATGCAACCACAGATGATAATACCGGATATCCATCCTTAAATCCCATTATATCAATAGTACCAGCCCCAATGTCAAGGACAATAGCACCCTCTTTGTCCTCTTCCTCCAATACTGCTCTTGATGATGCATAGGAATTAACAAAACCCTGATAAGGTTTAAACCCAGCTTTTGTAACTGTTCTTACTATGTTTGATATATTTATTTTTGGAACAGTAACTATATGAATACTACATTCAAGTCTAAAACCAGACATGCCAATAGGATTTTTTATATTTGAATAATCATCAAGTTTATAATATTGAGGAAATACGTGAACAATAGATCTATTCCCAATGTCCCTGCTTTTTGCCTGTTCAATAGCTCTATTTACATCTTCTTCCCTGACTTCTCTATCTTTTCTTGATATAGCAGCAATGCCTTGGGAGTTTTCAAAGAAAACTTCACCAGGAAGGTTTATATTTACCTGATTGAACTCAAGTCCTGCCATAAGTGTTGCTTCTTGTGCTGCCTGCTTAATGGATTTTATAGTCTGATCTATATTAACTATGGTTCCTTTATTCATACCGTCATTCGGAGCTGAACCAAGACCAAGAATTAAAAGCTCATTTAAATCTCTTTGAACTATAGCTACAGATGTTTTGCTACTACCAATATCAATACCAACTATAATATTATCTTCACCCATAAATAATTCCCCTCCCAAAAATACCAAATTGCTAATTAGACTAATAATTTCAAATGTTTAAAATATAATATCCCCTTAAATCAAACTTTCCAGAATTAAAAATTTTACATAAAGTAAAAACTTTTAAAAAATCCAACTCTGTTGGTATAGAGTTTAATAAAAAATACATTTTATTTCTAATAAAGATATAAGTATTTTGATTTTCTTTCAAGGATATTTTTTCTATTTGGTTAAAAAAATTTTTATTAAAATTTTTTATTAAATTAAGACCCTTTAATATACCAATTAACCTCTCATAACTAATTTTTTTTTCAATTTCAATCACAGGTAAAAAATTGTCATTAAATCCACTTTTTCTTCTTATTAACTCGAATTTTGAGGTTATATAAAAAAAATTATCATTATTATTTATTATCGCTAGTATATTCTTTTCTTTGACTTCTATAACAAGAGTATTAAAGAGGACCCTCTTAATATTAAAACTCTCAATAGTATCTATTTTTTTTAAATAATCAGCTATTACATCTCTATCAACACTAAATAAATTATTATCAGTTATAGGAATATTTTCAAAAAAACTAATAGGAATTATTTCAATACCTGTTACTTCAATTTTTTTAATTTTGCAAAAATTATTAATAAAAATAAAACTAGAAAACAGAAAAAATAAAAAAATAATTAAGAGTTTAATAAAACTTTTTTTCAATATTCAACCTCTTTAAAGAAGATGATAATATAAACTCACATAACTGGAGCATACTCATACCGTAAGCTTTGGCCTGGGCAGGAATATCACTTGTATCCGTCATTCCTGGATTAGTATTTATCTCAAGAAAATATATATCATCATTTCCTACAATAAAATCACTCCTTGTTGCACCTAAACAACCTAAGTGTTTATGAACTTTTAGAGCATAGTCATATGCCCTATTCTCTTCCTCTTTTGTTAATTCTGCAGGGAGAATAAAATCAGTCATACCTTTAACATATTTCGCTTCATAATCATAAAATCTATTTTTAGGAACAAGTTGTAATATAGGTAGCTTTATAAGAGTATCACCATTATCTAATAACCCAACTGTTATCTCTTTTCCCTTTATAAATCTTTCAACAAAAAAATTATTAGGTTTAAAATTATTCTTAAACTTATCCAAGTCTTCATTAGATTCAATAAGTGTAACTCCTATACTCGAACCCTCATTAATTGGTTTAACTATACAAGGATATCCAAAAGAATAAATATCATCAATTTTATTCACAAGCTTAAACTCAGCTGTTTTTACTCCTATCATTTGTGCAATTATTTTACACATAACCTTATTAATTCCTATAAAACTAGCCTCATAACCAGATCCAGTATATGCAACACCAAGAAAATCAAGTATTGCCTGTATTCTACCATCTTCACCAAAATAACCATGTAATACATTAAAAGCAATATCTATACTAAGGTCTTTTATAGAGTCTATAAAGTCATTTCCAACATCTATTTTATAAACATTATAACCACCTGCTTTAAGTGTCTTATAAACATTTTCGCCAGACCTCAAAGAAACATCCTTTTCTGATGAAAAACCACCCATTAATACACCTATATTAAAAGATCTCAAATCCATTTTAATACCTCATCAATTACAATTTTTTTTGTGTCATATTTATTCACTATTATTTTTTCGGTATTATCTAACTTTTTTAAAGAATTAATAATTATATCAAAATTAATATCTTTCTCATCTATTATAATACCATTAATATTTTCTAAAGCGAACTTAGCATTATAAAATTGATGATTTTCAGTAGCATAAGGATAAGGAATAAAAATTGTTGGTTTTTGAAAATATATAACCTCAGAAACAGTGCTTGCACCTGCTCTTGATATAATAAAATCTGATAAAGAATAAGCAGCACCCATATCTTCTATAAACTTAAATGTAATAATATTTTCATCCACTACTTTAGTATCATCCCCTGTAACTAAAATAAACATATAATCAGATAATTTTTTCAAACTCTCAATATTTGATAAAAAAATATTATTTATTGTTTTAGCTCCCTGGCTACCACCAAAAACTAAAATATATTTTTTATTATCATAAAAATCAATTCCCAATATTTTGGCTGCATCTTCTTTATTATAAACTTTAACATTTATAGGATTACCAGATAAAATAAAATTAGTTAAGTTTTCATATCCTTTTAACGGAATAGATAAAAAAACTTTTTTTGCACTTTTAAAAAACAGACGGTTAGCAAGCCCAGGAATAGAGTTTTGCTCAAATATAAAATAAGGTTTTCTAAATATTTTGGCTAATAATAGATAAGGAAAAGAGACAAATCCCCCAGTTGTTATTATTATAGTTGGCTTTATCTTAAGTAAGATTAAAAAAGCCTTAAAAATTGCAGAAAACAACTTAAAAAAGAATAGTATCAATTTAAATATATTCTTTGTCCTTGGCAATCCTGTTAGTTTAATTGGAAAAATGTTTTTCTCCTTATGAAAGAAAGGAAACTTTTTATCCCTTTCAGCACATGAATAAAAAACATTAAAACCAATATCTTCCAACCAGTTTTTAATAGTAAGGGCTGGTCTTATATGCCCAAAAGTCCCTCCCCCTGCTATTATTATATTTTTATTCATTATTCTATCACTCCATTTTTTATTTTTTTTAAAACTTTAAAAAGATACTTTATTTGATGTTCTTCAGTCTTTAAACATAAAAATATTTCATTCTGTCCTTTTTCAATATAAATACAATGTTTAAATAAAATATCCCTAAACTCTGAAATATTTAAGTCATTTAAAGTAAAAATACCACCCCCAAGATAGTTAATATTATTTTTATAATCAAAAAGTTTTTTCAAATATATATTGTCAAAAATATCTTTATATTTAATGTACTCAGATATTGTGGTTATTATAGACTGGTAGTATATAAGAGGTAATTTGTCTTCTTTAACATATAAATCCTCTGACTCCCTTATCCCAAAGGCATAAACTTCAAGCCCATTAGCAATTGCAGGTGATAAAATTATGTATTTTATTTCTGGTTTAAAATTTGTTCTTAATGTTCTATTTCCCAAATATAAAATAGAACTATTATCAATATTTTCACTATATTGATTGTATGTAATAAAAACTGGTTCTATACCAGAATTATAAAACCATTTTTTGATAGAATCCAAGCTATAAAAAAAGTAGAACTCATATCCTGGGTAAACTGATTTTATAATTTTCTTCGCCCTTAATTCAAGATGGTTAGGGTAATAGTTTAAAAAACCATAACTTATTGTATTTTTCAAAATCTTTGATATTGGCTTATAGTTATATCCAAATATTATACTTCCATCGAAAAGATAAAAGTCAAAAAACTTATTTCCATCATAATCATAAATTTTAGCAAACCTTGCCCTTCTTATAGCAATTTCTGATTTTAATTTATTCGATATATCTAAAGTGTTTTTTCTGTAATTTAATTTCAATTTAAAACCTTACTTTTATATTTTCAAGTGAAAAATTAAAATTCTTTATTTAAACTTACCTATCTGTATCAATATTTCTGCAACTACAACATAAAACTCTGGGGGTATCTCCTGTCCAACCTCAGTTGAATTATATAGCTGCCTTGCTAAAGGTGGATTTTCTATAATAGGGACATTATGTTCTTTTGCAATTTCTTTGATTAATAAAGCCTCCTGCTCCTCACCTTTAGCCATAACAATAGGAGCACTCATTTCCATCATATCATATTTTATTGCTACAGCATAGTGAGTCGGGTTTGTTACAACAAAGTCAGATTCAGGCACCCTCTTTCTTATATTCTTTTTGTTAAGTATAGACATATACATCTTTCTTATTTCAGCCTTTATAAGTGGATCTCCCTCCTCTTCTTTGAACTCTCTTTTTAATTCTTCCTTTGTCATTTTAAGAGAATCTTCATAATGTTTCTTTTTAATAAAATAGTCTGGAATAGCAATAGCAAGAAGCAATATACCGGTAGAATTAAACAACTTTAATATCATATTACCAATAAAGTCTATAGATGGACTTATTCCCATAAATCCAAGGTTCATTATTTCTGTTATTTCTGATTTAAGGATTATAAAAAATATGATAGGTAGTAATATAAACTTTATCAAAGAAAAAATAAAGTTAGTAAAAACAGTTTTTGACATTAAAACACGTTCTTTTAATTTAGATAAAGTAAAAGATACTTTACTAAACTTAGGAACAATAGCTTTTGGTGCAAACATAAAACCAACTTGAAAAGCGTTAACAAGAAATCCAATTATTACAGCAGCAAATATTACTGGACCTATTAATTTCCAGAAAAAAAATGAAAAGTCAAGGATTGATGATGTAACATTACTATATGAATATGGTTGATTTAAGTTAGAAAAAGTGTATAGAAAATATTCTTTAAGACTTTTTATTATTGTCTTAGCTAAAAACCATAATGTCCAGAAACTAAATAGAAATACAAAGGCAGAGACAAGGTCCTGTGACTTTGCAACATTACCTTCCTCTCTTGCTTTTCTTCTCTTTCTTTCAGTCGGTTCTTCTGTTCTTCCTTCATCTTCAGGTGAGGCAAAAATTTGAATATTAAAGCAATAATTATTTATGTATTTATCGAGTTCTATATTTTTATTAGTAAAAAATAAATTGTTATCAAATATTCCCATACTTTTCATATCATCTTTTCAAGCTTATAAGTTTTAATGTAATAAAAATTATAAAAAAATATTTTTTATTATGTAATTGAAAATTTGAAATAAAAAAGTTAAAGTAAAATTTTAAAATTTTTATTTTAAATAATTTATTTTAAATTAAAACTTTTAAAGTTAAAATTTAAAAATTAAAATTATAAAATTAAAACAATAATATATAAAGTAAATTATTAAAAGTATTTTATTCTCATAAAAATTAGGGTAAATATTAACAGTTTTGAATTATTTCCGAAAATGTTTGATGTGTTATTTAAGTTTTAAAAAATATTTAACAATCTGGAGGAAAATAAAATGGTAGAAAAAAGAACACAAGAAGTTGAAGTAAGAAAAAAAAGCAAAAAGCTTGACTGGATAATATATCTTCTTGCATTTATATCATTAATATTAATGGTAGTTGTAATAATTACAAACAATAAAACAGATGTTAAGGTAGTTGATATAAAGCCAATCATATCTGACATAACAGAAAAAGAACAAAAAACAATTACAGATACAGAAGAAAAAATTGAACCTAAAAAAATTGAACCAACTGAAAATAAAGAGATTACAAAAGAAAAAGATAATATAAAAGATGCAAAAACTATTGCTAAAAAAGAGGAAGAAAAAGAGATAAAGAAAACAGAAAAAGATATTAAAGAAGTTAAAGAATCAATTAAGGAAAAAGAAAAGACAAAAAAGGTAGAAAAACAAGAAAAAACAATAAAAGAAAATATAGTAGATAAAAAATATATAGATTACAAAAACTATAATTGGAAAGCTTTAAAAAGATATAAAGTAAAACCAGACAAAAATCTTTATATAGTTTCAGAATATACCGTACAAGAAGGTGATGCTTTATGGAAAATAGCACAAAAAATGGGTGTTAAAACTATTAATATAATTGCAGTAAATAATACTTTAACTAATCCTAATCTTATTTTACCAGGGCAAGTAATACTAATACCAAATATGTAGTTTAATTTTAAATTAATATTTTATATTTTTAAAATAAAAAATAAAAAAGTATACATTTTATGAAAAGAATTATTTACTTACTGATTATAATTATTAATATTGTTAATACAGTCAATGCTGAAGTAAAGAAAAACATAATAAAAAGATTTGGTATAGATAAACCCTATTTTTATTATAAATCTATGGGGGACATGTATAGAAATAAAGGTGATTTTGAAAATGCAATAAAAAACTACGAATATGCTATAATACTAAACGAAAAGTGTGGAGAATGTTTTTATAGAATAGGAGAGATAAAATATATAAAAGGATTATACAAAGAGGCACTTACTGACCTTAAGTCTGCTTGTGAAGAAGATAAATATTTTAAATATCTAGTTGATAAACTAAAAGCAAAATATATGTTGTCAACAATATATTTTGAACTTGAAAATGACAATCTTGCCATAGCAAACTTAAACTCTATAATAAATGAGTATGAGGAATTAAAAGAAAAAAGTTATAAAGCCAAATTGATAAACCCTAGAAACTATGCATTAGCATATTTTATATTAGGTCTATATTATAGGGCTAAAAATAGACTCGATGATCAAAAAATAGATTACTTTATAAAATCCATGCAAATGAACTATAAAAAAGATTATTGTAATTATTTCTTATATGAATATTACAGAGCAAAAGAGCCAGATACTGCATTTAGATATCTTACCCAGGCTATTCTATTAAATAATAACATAACAAAAGAAATTAATGATACCCAGTGGCTAACCATAAATAACTTCAAATATCTTATAATAGAATACTCTGAAAAAAACAATAATAAATGATTTAAAAAATTTCAGCTTTATATTAATAATAATTTATCTCTTTAATTTCTTAAACTCTTCTATAAAATTACTAATAATATTATTTTCTCCAGGGTCTGTTTTTACAAACTCAACACCCAACTCATAAGTATCACTGTCACTGCTCCACTCTTTATACCACTTACACTTAACTTTTATAACAAGTTCTTTTATTTTAAGGTCCTCTTGTGGTTTTATAAGAACAGTAAACTCAGATTCTTTTTCAGGTCTGAATTCACTTATTTTTTCTATAAAAAATCTTGCTCCCCCCTGACTTATATCCATAAGAAAACCTATAAACTTGTATTTTGTATCTGTTTTTAAATAAACTTTCCAGATTACTCTATATCTATCACTAGATCTTTGTTCTAACACATACACTCCTTTTAAAAATTATTATCATTTAAAAAATAATTATAAATTTTGATAACCTAAAAAATAATTATATAAAAATTGGTAAAAAAGTCAAGAGGTAAAATGAAAAAAAAAGTTAGGATTTCATTTTTAGAGATAGTTATTACATTATTATTTTTAATAATATCTGGATCGTTACTTAACCATTCTCTATCATCTGCCAAATATGATAAATATGAGAATATAAATAGTTTAAGAGGTTCAATATTCTCTTCAGATATGAATCTTATAGCAGTTAGTTTAAAGAAATACTCTATATATATAGATCCAAAATTAATAGATTGGAATAGAGAAAAAGAATATGAAGAATTAATTAAAAATATTAATTTAAGTTTTTCTTTTAAAGAAAAATTTTTAAACTTAAATAAGAGATTCGTATGGTTAGTAAGATTTGGTGATGAAAATATTTACCATACCGTAAAAGCTTATGAACTCCCTGGAATAGGTATTATAAAGGAGTATCTTAGAGTTTATCCATATGAAAACATAGCATCAAATATTGTAGGCTTTGTAGGAATAGATGGTTTTGGACTAAACGGAATAGAATATTCAGCAGATAAATACCTTAGAAACTCCAATATAACAATTGATGAGCCATTAACAGGAAAAGATATTGTTTTAACAATAAATATGAACCTACAAAAAAGAGTCTTTGAAATAATGAAAGATTATTATAATAAATATAGACCTGAGAGTATTTCAACTATTGTTCTTGAATCAGATACAGGTAACATAATTGCTATGGAAAATTTCCCAAACTTTGACCCCAACAATTTTAAAAGATATAATATAGAAATATTTAAAAATCTTGCTATTTCTCACATTGATGAACCAGGTTCTACTTTCAAGCCACTTATAATGGCATACCTTATCGAAAAAAATCTTGTTAATGAAACAGAAAGGTTAAATTGTAAAGGAACAGAAGACATTAATGGTGTAATAATAAGAGATATGGAAAATCACGGAATTGTTAATATAAAAGATATTATTGTTAAGTCATGTAATATAGGGATGGCTTTATTTTCACAAAGACTTACAAAAACAGAAATTTACACAATATTAAAAGATTATGGATTTGGAGAAAAAACTGGAATATTATTGCCTGGTGAAGAAAATGGTATATTAAGGATACCTCAAAAAATGACATATGCTTCAAAAATTGCTATATCTATAGGGCAAGAAATAGGAGTAACACCAATACAACTTGTAAAAGCATATACAGCAATAACAAATAGTGGAATAATAGTAAAACCAAGAATAATTGATAGAACAATATATAATATGGACACAATCGAAATATTCCCAATAGAAAAAGAAAAAAAAATATTAAAAACTTCAACTACTAATAAAATTTTAAGTTTTATGAGAGAGGTAGTAACAAGAGGAACTGGTAAAAATGCTAACATTGAAGGAGTTTGGCTTGCTGGTAAGACTGGTACTGCTCAAATATTTGATCCAAAAGAGAATAAATACAAATATACAAACACAAGTTTTATTGGTATAATAAAAAATCCTAAAAATAATAAATACTATATTATATACTCTGTACTAAGAAAACCGGTGGGAGACTATACAGGCGGGATGATAGCAGCACCACTGGTAAGAGATGTAGGTATAGTTTTATTACAAATTTTAAAATAAAATTTAAAATAGTTAAATTATAATTAGTAAAAATTTAAGGGGGTATAAATGCCACTTGTAACTTCAAAAGAGATGTTCAAAAAAGCTTATGAAGGTGGATACGCAATAGGAGCTTTCAACATAAATAATATGGAAATAGTTCAGGCAATAGTTGAAGCTGCTTATGAAGAAAAATCACCAGTAATACTCCAGGCATCAGCAGGAGCAAGAAAATACGCAGGTCCAATATACATTAAAAAACTTGCGGAAGCAGCAGTTGCAATGTATCCAGAATTACCAATAGTTATTCACCTTGACCATGGTGAAACATTCGAAATCTGTAAAGAATGTATAGATGATGGTTTTACTTCAGTAATGATAGATGGCTCTAAACTACCTTTTGAAGAAAATATTAAACTAACTAAAAAAGTGGTAGACTACGCTCACAGTAAAGGTGTGGTTGTTGAGGCTGAACTTGGTAAATTAGCTGGTGTAGAGGATAATATAAAAGTAAGTGAGAGAGAGGCAACATTTACTGATCCTGAGCAGGCAGTAGAGTTTGTAGAGAGAACTGGTATTGATTCACTTGCAATAGCAATAGGAACAAGTCATGGAGCTTATAAGTTTAAAGGTGAACCAAGATTAGACTTTGAAAGGCTTAAAACAATAGCAGAAAAATTAAAAGGTTTCCCTCTCGTACTTCATGGAGCATCTTCAGTACCACAGTATATAGTTGAAAGAGCAAATAATTATGGTGGAAAAATCGATAATGCAAGGGGAGTCCCTGAAGATATGTTAAGAAAATCAGCACAGATGGGAATATGTAAAATAAATATAGATACTGACCTTAGACTTGCTATGACTGCAACAATAAGAGAACAGTTAGCAAAAGACCCTAAGGAGTTTGATCCAAGAAAATATTTAGGACCAGCAAGAGATGCAGTAAAAGAGATTGTTAAGCATAAAATAAGAAATGTATTAGGTTATCAAATAAAATATAAAATATAGAGGGAAAATATCCCTCTTTTCTAGAATTATCTAAAAGATATTATTCTTCTTAAGAGTGGATATTTTTCGATTATATCTGAATATTTATCTTTTATTATTTCAATAGTTTTATCATTATCACTAGGTAGTTTTAATTTAAGTTTTCTTGATATAACACCTGCAGATTTTTCTTCTTCTTCAAGCAAAACAATTATATCTCCAATATAATTAACTTTTTTTGCTTCAATATAAAAATTATTTGAAGGGAAAGGTCTATCAAACTCATATTGACCAAGGCTATTTACAGCATATAATGAGGATATAGAATAGTTACCCTGTGGCAAAGTATATATATGAATAGCATCTTTTTGTATAGCTGAAGGACTATTATCAATTTCAAAGTTTTTTACACCTGTTATTCTAAAGTTTGGAAGTTTTGCTAATTTATTTTTATCAGAGTCATCAAGCTTGAACCTGATAAGCAAAATACCATAACCCTCTTTATCATCAATATTTAAATCTTCTTTAATTGACTGGATATAAACCTGTTTAGAATCAACAGCCTCTTTTTCATTAATATCTTTTCTATCAATATCTTTCTGGGGCTTACTCTCTTTTGAACATGAAATTATAAATATCATAGAAACCAAAAAACTCAGAATCAAACTCTTTTTCATATTATATCTCCTTAATTCTTTTTTTCTATATAAAATTATCGATATTCACTTTTTATTTTATTAATCTAATTTTTTATGATTCATCAAATGGTATCTTTATAATTTGCCCCTCTTTTATATTGTAGTCTTTCAAATTATTTAAATTCATTAATCTGGTTATATTAATGCCATAATTTTTTGATATTCTAAAAAGTGTTTCTCCTTTTTTAACTACGTGCCTCTTAACTATATATTTATCAATTTTAGGTTGATTTGTATAAGTTGTAAATGGTATAATTATTTTAAATCCAGGTTTAATATTGTAAGGATCTTTTATATTATTTGACTTGATTATAACTTTAAAATCAATATTATATTTCCTTGATATTCTATACAAAGTATCTCCCTTTTTTACAGTATATAAAAAATATTTTCTCTCTGCTCTGTTATTATTTTTTTGTCTATTTTTTCCGTAACTAGTATTTTTATTCTCATAAACTGAATAATTTTTAGCAAAACTATTATTTAATTTTATATTTTTTACAACCTCATCTTTAAGTCCATAAGGAACATAAATATTAGAATCTTTAAATATAAAACCATTTAAAAAATGAGGATTAAGTTCTTCAATAAGTTCTGATGGCAATCTTATAATTTTAGCAAACTCTGCAATTGATATTGTTTTGTTGCTTTTTACTATCTGATAATTAGGGATTTCACTTAAATTAGGTTTTTCTATCCCATAATTATCAAGGTTTTTAAGTATATGTAAAACTGCATAAAATCTTGGGACAAACTCAAGAGTTTCTCCTTTAAAATCATTTGCATTACACATTTCCCAAAAATCAAGTGTATTCTGTTTCCTTACCTGAGAAAGTATATAACCTCCACCACCATTATAGCCTGCAATTATAAGGTCCCAGTTATCATTAAACATTTCTCTAAGACTTTTAATATAGTCCATGGCAGCTATTGTACTTTTATATATATCACTTCTCTCATCAATATAAGAGTTCATTATAAGTCCATTCATTTTTGCAGTAATAGGCATAAGTTGCCATATTCCTCTTGCCCCCTTAGGGGATACAGCACTCGGGTTATAAAGGCTTTCAATTATTGGAAGTGCAATAAGATCAAGTGGCATATTATACCTTTTTAATATTTCCAATATTGTTGGATAATAGATCTCCATTCTTTTTAACGCAAGAAGTAATGAAGGTCTTCCTATACCTGTATAATATTTGACAAAAAAATCTATTTGTTCATTCATTGTAAAATTAATTGAAAAACTGTTAGGGTCAAAACTAGCTTTATCATCATCATATTCTTTTATTTCAATAATATCATTAGTTTTGGAAATGTTTTCTGAGAGTTCATTAATATAATGATCTATTATTTTCTCTTTATTATCCCTTTTATCTAACAGTTCATCAAGACCTGGATATGCTGATAAAAAATTCGAAAAAATAAAAAAAGATAAAAAAACTGACAATAATCTCATAATGCTTTTCCTATTAAATCAGAGACTTTAATTTTATTAGTTATGATATAATCGGAAAAGTCATTAAGTATCTTTAAAGAAGAAAGAGGATTAATTAAATTTTGTGTTCCTATAGAGACAAGGCTTGCACCAGCCATAAGAAACTCTATAACATCTTCATATCTTGATACTCCCCCCATACCAATTATAGGTATACTTACTCTTTTTGCCACTTCATAAACCATTCTTATAGCAATAGGTTTTATAGCAGGACCAGAGAGACCACCTATAATGTTAGCAAGTATAGGTTTACCTGTCTTTATATCAATTTTCATAGCCCTTATTGTATTTATAAGTGATACCATATCTATCCCCTCTTCTTGAGATATATAGGCAAACTCAGAAATATTAGAAACATTAGGACTTAACTTTACAATAAGCTTTTTGTTTTTAACAACCTTTCTTACCTGTTTAACAAGATTTCCTAAAACCCTTTCATCCTGACCAAATGCAATCCCCCCCTCTTTAACGTTAGGACATGATACATTAAGCTCAATAGCAGATATGCAGGGTACATTGTCAAACATTTCACTTATTTTGACATAGTCTTCAACAGTTGATCCAAAAACATTTGCTATAATAACTGTATTCGTAAGTTTATTTCTAATTATTGGCAGTTTTGTCTTAATAAACTCATCAAAACCAATGTTTTCAAGACCAATACTATTTATAAGACCACTATCTGTTTCTGCAATTCTTGGCGTTGGATTGCCCCTTTTAGGATTTAATGAAATCCCTTTTAGTGTAATGCCTCCTAAAAGATTAACATCAAAGTAATCTAAAAATTCGATCCCATATCCAAAAGTACCTGAAGCAGTTATAATAGGATTTTTAAAATATATACCACTTACTTTTAAACCTAATTCCATACTAACCACCTATATATTAAAAATATAATTTAAAGTTATAAAAAAACAAATATAATCGATTATTAAAAAAATAAAAAATTAAGAGAATAAAAAATGCAAAAATTTCTTTTGATAAAATTATTAATAATAAGCGGATTAATTGGATTTTTTGTATTATCTCTTAGTCTAAGAAAAATAGACAAATATACACCAATTATCAAGAGTGAGAGTATTGAAATAATAAATAAACTTAAAGACTTATCACTAGGTACATTAAATAATATACAGGAAAATAAGGATATAAATCACAATATACTACTGGAAAAAATAAAAATACTAGAAGATGAATATAAAGAGATAGTAATAGATTTAAATATTAAAAAAGTCAATAAAGAACTTAGGGAAAGTATAAAATATATAAGAATGGCTATTGTTAATTATAATCTTGCTGTTGAAAATATTAAATCTCAAGAGTTTCAAAAGTCAAAAAATTATCTTAATTTTGTTAATTTTTATTTAAACAACGCTATGGAAAATATAAACAGAAGGAGCCAAAATGAAAAAAAATTTAATAATAAATTTGCTATTTTTTAATTTTATTTTCGTAAATATAATATTTTCATTAAATCCAGAAATAAAAGACGGTTATCTTACATTTAAATATTATAACAAATCTGCAACATCAGTTTTTCTGCTTATAAGCATAGATAACTATGAAAAAAACTTTGTATTTACAAAAAATGAAGATTGCTGGGAGCTTAAGATACCTTTGTACGATCCTCAATATCATTTAAAACCTGGGACATATAAGTATAAACTTGTTGTCGATAACATATATATAAATGACCCTGAAAATCCTTTTTATATAACTGATCCTATAATTGGGAAAATATCTTATTTTAAAATAGAAGAACCAAAAATATTTTTTAAATATAGCCCGATAAAACTCAAACCATTAGAATATAGGTTTTTTTATAGAAAAACTTCTGATTGGGATGATATAAAATACATTTACATAACAGGAACGTTCAATAACTGGGAACCTTATAGCTTAAAAATGAATAAATTGGATGAAAATACATGGTACATAGACATAAAATTCGATAAAGAAGGTACTTACTATTATAGGTATATTATAAATGGTAATTTTTATAAAGACCCTTTAAATATGGAAACAGTTGTAAACTCATTAGGTGAACTTTATTCAGTAATAAATGTTAAATAGTTTTATTTACAGTTTTCTAATTATTTTCCTTATTATACCCTGTTACAGTAGAGATAACACAATAATTTTTTTTGATAGAAAAGTTGAAAGAAGATATTATCAAAATGAGTTTTTTAATAAAATAACATACAAAGCCCCTGAATTTAAAAAATTAAATTATACTTTTCAAAAAGAATCAGTTAAATATTCAAGTTCAATTGAATTAAGAACTTTTGAAGAAAAAATCAATATATTTGATAATAAAGGAAATAAAAAAGAATCAAATTCCATAATTTTCAAGTTTAAAACAATATCAAAAGGTGGTGCAATAGAACTTGACATATCATCAATAAATATCCCTGATTGGGCCAATTGTATAACATTGTGGATATTAAATGATGGTTCAGAGGTTGATGGTTATATATACATAAAATATCCTGAAAAAGTAGTAAGATATAGTATTGGTCTAATAAATCATAATAAATGGAAAAGATTTAATATAAAAATAAATAATTCCAGTAATAGCATATTAAAGAGGATAAAGTTTATTAATAGAGGAAAGAGGTCAAGTCTAATTGAAAATACAATAGCATTATCTAAAGATATAGAGTTTTTCTCAGAATATATAGATGAAATGGAGATTAAAGAATATATAAGGATAATAAATCCAACTGAACTCTTGTTAGAAAAAAACATTAATAAAGGTATATTAAAAATAATCACTGACAAACCGTCTTACTATAGGTTTTCCAGAGGGCATGTACTGGATAAAAATGAGTTCATAATATTAGAGCTTGAATCTGATAAAGAATATATACTTGAGGTCATAGGTGGTTTAATAGATAACAGGAAAAAACTTTTTGTAATGCAAATAAATGTAACACCTGAAAAAGAAAACTATTACCTTATCTTGAAGCCACCGCTTGACGTATACAAAGAGTTTAATGAATCAAGTTCTGTTGTATTCTGGGGAATAGGAATAATACCTGTAAAAGAGAGAGTTGATCTGACTATAAAAAAAGTAATTTTATCTTATGGTTATTGATAAAATATAAATTATTTATTGACATTCTCATTAATACTTCTTTGTTTTTGTTTTTCAACATCAATAACATTTTTCTTGTATTCATCAACCTTTTCAAGGAACTCAATCCATTTTTCTCTGTCTGATGAAAGTTCTCTTAACATATTATAATACTCTTCTCTATTTTCCTTGTTATCAAGACCAAATTTTTTAATATATGATGCTGCCTCCTGCGGTGGAAGAAGTTCAGTTCTGGCATATATTTCAACTAATTGCTTTTCTGAATATGACTCTTTTTTACAGTAAAATAAAGAAAAAAGTAAAAATATACATATAATAGTTTTTCTCATTAAAACCTCCATTTTTAAATATAAAGTTTATTCTCTTTAATATATTCCAATACATAATCTGTAACAAAATATTTTATATTATAACCATTCTTTATATATTGCCTTAACATTGATGATGATATATTTATCAGTGGACCATCTATCAATATACAATCTCTTACTATATTATAAAAACTTTTTATTTTATCTATGTTATAATGTTCTCTTTTATAAATAATAAAACTTAACATATTACCTAATTCTTTATAGTCTTTCCACTTCTCAAAATTATCAACTATATCACTCCCAGAAATAAAAAAAAATTCTGTATCCTTATAATTAGAAAAAAGATAATTAACAGTATCTATAGTATATGATGGCTTATTATTTTTTATCTCAATGTCAAGAACCTCAAACATATGATTATCAAATGTAGCAAGTTTAGTCATATTATATCTGTGTAAAGGTAAAATATCGATATTTTTAAAAGGATTCATAGTTGGTATAAAAAAAACCTTATCAAGTTTCAATCTATTAATAGCTTCATTTGCAATTATAAGATGACCAATATGAATAGGGTTAAAACTACCCCCTAAAATTCCTATCTTATACAAACTCTTTTTCTCCACCAATAACAATATTAATAATTTCTGTAGCAGTCTCTTCTATAGCTTTTTTAGTCACATCAATAACTTTCCACCTATGTTTTCTGTAGATCTCCCTACAATATTCAAGTTCATTATAAACATATTGAGGATCAGAGTATTTTAAACTTTCATCTCCAAGATAATTGGATCTTTTTTTCCTTATTTCAACCATTATTTCATAACTTATTATTAAAGCAATTATCTTTTTCCTTTCAACCTGAAAAACCTCATCAGGTAATGGTATATTATAAACCAATGGCACATTCGCAACTTTATAGCCTTCATTTGCCAGATATATACTCAACGGAGTTTTACTTGTTCTGGATGGGCCAATTAAAATAATATCAGCTTTATTAATATCATGAACATTTTGACCATCATCATGTGTAATAGTAAACTCCATAGCCTCTATTTTTTTAAAATATGTTTCAGTTAATAAATACTGACCACCAGGCCGCCCCATAGGCTGTTTACCGGTGAATCTTATAAACTGAGGCATAGTCACTTTAAATACATCAAGATATATAATACTATCAGTATCAAGTAAATTATTTATATATGATCTTAGCTCTGGGTCACCAAAAGAATGAACAATCATTGCATTATTTTTTTTTGCTGATTCTAAAATCTCATCAATTTTTTTCTTTTTTCTTACAAAACTAAAATGAGTTAAAACAAAACTATCTTCCATTCCTTTAAACTGAACAATTATAGACTTAACAAGAAATGTTGCTGTTCTTCCTGTAGCATCCGAAACAATAAATATGTTATAATACCTCATTTTAAACCTTTGTTGTATACTTTTAACACATATAGTCTGTATTTTTTAATATATGTGTCATTTTAATACATAAAAAGTATAAAAAATTAAATTAACTTTATATTCTTTTAAAATTAATAAAAAAATCATAAATAATTTCTAAATAAAAATAGTAAATTATATAAACTTAATTAAATATTGATAATCAATGATTTATATTTTTATTAATTGAAAATATTTATACAAATGAAAAAAATAACAATATAATTTTAAAATGGCATATCTTTTGCTTACAATATTACCAAGATATAAAATAAAAACTTGGAGGTTTAATATGGCTGAGGCTAAAAAAACTGCTACTACTTCTACTAATGCAGGTTCTACTGCAAAAGCAACACAAGGATCTAATGATCAATGGAAAGAAATTCTTGAAGCAACAAGAAATAGTTACATGGCTTCTTTAAAGAGCTTAACTAAGCTTCAAGAAGAAACTGAAAAACTAATATCTAATCTTGCTCAAAAAAGCAAGACATTACAAGAAGACAATGTAAACATAGTAAAACAATGGATAGAAAGTGGAATAAAATTAAGAGATGAGTTCAAAAACATATTTGAAGAGAACTACAAAAAAGTTTTATCTCTTTTTGAAGGATTAAACATAACTGATATAAACTTCCCATTTAAGGCACAATTCGAAGATATGATGAAGAAAATTGAAGAAAATATGAAAAATTATTTTTCTTTCTTAAAGTTCTAATTAATTTGAAAATTATAAAGAGGGCTTGCCCTCTTTTTTATTAAAATTTTATTCTTTTATTTCTTAAATTTTAAATTAAAAATTTTTTAAATTATAGACATAAGCCCATAAAATCTTATTAATTTCGATTTATAAATTAAATTTTACTTTGAAATCTATCTGATAAAAAATTATATATTAAAACTGAAATTACTTCAAAATTAAAACACAGGAATTATTATAAAAAATTATAAAAAGTGGGAGATTTTAAAGCCCCCACTCTCTATAATTATATGACTCTAGCTACTTCTCTCGGATTTAGCAGTAAACAAGCTAACAACAATATAAACTATTGTTGATATTGGTAATCCTATCAACAATGGGTCAACCATTGACCATGTGCCACCTATTATACTCTTCCCTCCCCATTTACTAATCGTAAACACATGCACAAACAA
>JAKPDD010000043.1 GCA_029552945.1 Spirochaetota bacterium | reverse complement strand
TCATTCCTTAATACTAAAAAATGATGGAACTGTCTGGACTACGGGTTATAATAATTACGGCCAACTTGGAACTGGGGATAATGCTGATAGAAATACATTTACAAAAGTAGCTGACAATGTCAAAATGATTGATGGTGGAATCTACCATTCTTTAATACTAAAAAATGATGGAACTGTCTGGACTACGGGTTATAATAATTACGGTCAACTTGGAACTGGGGATAATACTACTAGAAATACATTTACAAAAATAAATAAAGAATTGTTTAAATGTAAATAAATATTTTGTATCCATTTTTGTAAATAAGTGTGAACAATTTTTATATTATATTTTATTAATCGCTTAAAATAAATATTTAATTACCAGGAGAATAAAGTTTATCTATAGTAAATAGCACTTTATATTTTACTAAAAACTTAGTAAAAGTTATTGTCTAATTAAACTTATGATTTTAAACTAAAAATTATTAAAAAATCTTATTTTATCTTAAATTTTTAATACAAAAATTTTATTTCAGAGGAAAATAAGATATGGAAAACTACAAAGATACACTTAACTTACCAAAGACTGACTTTCCTATGAAAGCTGATTTACCTAACAGAGAACCAATAATATTAGAAAAGTGGGAAAAGGAGAGGCTTTATTATAGAATAATAGAATCAAGAAAAGATAATAAACCATTTATATTACATGATGGACCACCCTATGCAAATGGGCATATACACTTAGGACACTCTTTAAACAAGATACTTAAAGATATAATAGTAAAATATAAAACAATGGCAGGGAATTACAGCCCATATATACCAGGATGGGACTGTCACGGCCTTCCTATAGAGTTTCAGGTAATGAAAAACTTAGGTGAAAAAGCTAAAACAACCCCACTTGATAAGATAAGAAAAGAATGTAGAAACTATGCCCAGAAGTTTATAGATATTCAGATGAAAGAGTTTAAAAGATTAGGTGTACTCGGTGATTATGAAAATCCTTATAAAACAATGGATAATGAATATGAAGCTGATATTTTAATAGCTCTTGCAAAACTTGTAGAAAAAGGATATGTATACAAAGGGCTTAAACCAGTCTATTGGTGCGGGCATTGTATAACAGCATTAGCTGATGCTGAAATAGAGTATTATGACCATAAGTCACCTTCAATATATGTAAAGTTTCCTGTAATAAATAAGGATTATGGTAAAAAAACTTATGTAATAATATGGACAACAACTCCATGGACACTACCTGCAAATGTTGCTATATCCTTTAACCCTGAAACAGAATATTCTCTTATAGAGGTATCTAATGAATTATATATAATAGCAACTGCTTTACTAAATAGAGTCTCAGAAGAGATAGGTTTTAGTTTTAAAGAGGTTAAAAGATTAAAGAAAAGTGAACTTGAATCACTATCCATAAAACACCCATTTATAGAAAGGGATGTTAAACCAGTATTTGGACACCATGTTACTCTTGATGTTGGTACAGGTGCAGTCCATACAGCACCAGGGCATGGTACTGAAGACTATGAAATAGGGCTTGAGTATAACCTTCCTGTAATATCTCCTGTTGATGATGAGGCAAGATTTACATCAGAAGTTGAATGGCATGGAATGAATGTATTTGAGGCAAACACAAAAATAATAGAAAAATTAAAAAACTTAAATCTTTTACTCCATAGTAGTGAAATAGAACACTCGTATCCACACTGCTGGAGATGTAAAAAACCTGTAATATTTAGGGCTACCCCACAATGGTTTATTAGAGTAGATGAAAACTTTAAAAAGAAACTATTAAAAGAGATAAAAAATGTAAAATGGATACCATCATGGGGTGAAAACAGAATAACAGCAATGATAGAAAACAGGCCAGATTGGTGCATATCAAGACAAAGGAGTTGGGGAGTACCAATACCAGCTGTATATTGTAAAGATTGTAATACTTCAAACTTAAGTGCTGAAAATATATATAAAGTTGCTGAAGTTGTAAAAAAAGAGGGACTTGACACATGGTTTACTAAAGACATTGATTTCTTCCTTGGTAAAGACTACAAATGTCCAAATTGTGGAAGCAAAAACCTTTCAAAAGAATCAGATATACTTGATGTATGGTTTGATTCCGGTGTAAGCTGGTTTGCTGTTATAAAAAAGAGGGGCTTAGGAGAGCCAACAATGTACCTTGAAGGTTCTGACCAACACAGGGGGTGGTTCCAATCATCACTAATTCCAGGTGTTGCAATAGATGAAAAAGCTCCTTATAAACAGGTACTTACACACGGTTTTATGCTTGATGAAAATGGAAGAGCCATGAGTAAGAGCCTGGGAAATGTAATACCACCTGAAACAATAATAAAAAAGTATGGTGCTGACGTATTAAGACTATGGGTTACAACTCAAGACTATACTCAAGACATGAGGATTGGTGAAAACCTACTTGCTCAAACAGCAGATGCTTACAGAAAAATAAGAAATACTTTCAGGTTCATGCTCGGTAATTTATATGACTTTGAACCAGAGAACGCAATTAAGTTTGATGAACTTGAACCAATAGATAAATGGGCTATCTCAAAACTATCACTTATAATAGAAGAAGTAAAAGAATCATATGAAAATTATAACTTCAATGCAGTCTTTAAGAAAATGTATAACTTTTTTAATCTTGAGTTATCAGCATTCTACTTTGACATACTAAAAGACCTTTTATATACTTCAAAGAAGGATGGACATAAAAGAAGGAGTGCACAGACTGCAATTTACAATATATTAAAAACTTCTACATTACTAATTGCACCTATATTAGTATTTACAGCTGAAGAAGTCTGGCAATATATTAAAAGTGTTGATGGTTCTGTCCATGAAAATTTTATGCCGGAAAAACTCCCAATATATAAAGATGAACTGGAAGAAATAAATAAAATAATCCAGATAAGAGAGGATGTACTTAAGGCAATTGAAATAGAAAGACAAAATAAAAAAATAAACACAAGCCTTGAAGCATCCATAAAAATAGAACCTAAAATAGATCAATTCAAAAAAATACTTAAAAAATACCAGGATAAATTATATATCTATTTCATAGCATCAGAAGTTATTATTTCTGAAAAATTAGATACATACACTTATGAAGGTGAAACCTCAAAAGTACTGATAGAAAAAGCAAAAGGTGAAAAGTGCCCAAGGTGTTGGAAATACAGTACTAAAATAGGTGAAAACAAAGAACATAAATATATATGCCCTGATTGTATTGAAGCAATAAAATAGTTTTTTAAAATTTTTTTGTAAATAAAAGAATAAAGGTTAGAAAATGAGTTTTAGAATACAAAGATTAAATAAACTTTTTATGAAAGAGATTGATTCAATCATACACAACGAACTTAAAGACCCAAATATAAAAGGTTTTTTCACAATAGTATCTGTTGATACAACACCTGACCTTGAAACATCAAATATAATGATAAGTATATTAGAAGGTGATAAAATCAGAATAATTGAAGCTTTAACAAAAGCAGCTGGATTTATAAGACATAGCTTGGGGAAAAAGATTCATATAAGAAAAATACCAAAATTGAGTTTTGTCCTTGATGAAACAATAGAAAAAGCAAATAACATAAATATATTACTTAACAAAATAAAAAAAGAACTTGATGAATAAATATATTGAAGGCTTTAAATATTATCTTAAGACATATAAGGGAGCAAGTGAAAATACAGTTTTATCATACTCTTATGATATAAACTCATTTTTTAAATTTCTTAACGATAAAAACATAGAGTTAAACAATATTAATACTGAAATAGTTTTAGAGTTCATTAGTTTATATAAAGAGTTTTCAACAAGAAACAGAATGTTATCATCAATAAACTCTTTTTTAAACTTTCTGGCAGAATTCAAAGGACTTAATATAAAACTGGATGATGATAAAATAAACATTGGAAGAAAACCACTAAAATTACCCACATACCTTACAATTGAAGAGATTGAAGAGATAAATAAAAGAATTAACATAAATACTCCAGAAGGTCTAAGAGATAGGACAATGCTTGAGAGTTTATATTCACTTGGGCTTAGAGTCTCTGAAATGATAAATCTTAAAATAGATGACATAGATATGGATGAAAAAATTGTGAGAATAATAGGTAAAGGAAACAAAGAAAGGATTGTACCTTTTGGCTCTGTATTTTTAAATCTTGTCAAAAGATATATCTTAGAATCAAGACCATATTTTTTAGGTAAAAAAAAAGATTTTTTATTCTTTACAAGACTAAAAAAACCTTTCAGCAGAATAGCAGTATGGAAAATTGTAAAAAAATATACAGATAATATGAATAAAAACGTAAGTCCTCATACTTTCAGACACTCGTTTGCAACACACTTATTATTAGGTGGTGCCGACATTAGGATTATTCAACAGTTGTTAGGCCATTCTAGTATAACCACAACATCTATATATACACACCTTGATTATAGAAACTTAATAGAATTTATAGATACTTATCACCCACTATCACATGAAGGTATAAAAAAGTGATAAACGATATTAATGATACAATAGCAGCAATATCAACACCAATTGGCAAAGGTGCTATAGCAATAGTAAGATTAAGTGGACAAAAGGCAATAGAGATTGTAGACTCTATTTTCAAAGGTAAAGAGAGCCTTAAAAACGCTGAACCTAACAAAATATACTATGGTGAAATAGTTGATGAAAATAAAATGCCAATTGACCAGGTTTTAGTATCAATTTTTAAGGCCCCAAAAAGTTTTACAGGCGAAGATATTGTCGAAATAAATTGTCATGGTGGTGTTGTAATACCAAATGCTATATTAAGACTATTACTAAAAAATGGGGCTAGATTAGCCTATAATGGTGAGTTTACAAAAAGAGCATTCTTAAATGGAAAAATTGATATAATCCAGGCAGAAGCAATAAATGATATAATAAACTCAACAACACTATTAGGGACATCTATTGCAATTAAAAATCTTAACAGATCATTTTCAGAAAAAATAGAAAAGATAAGAAAAAGACTATTAAACCTTTTTTCAAAAGTTGAGGTAGTAATAAACTATCCTGAAGAAGAGATAGAAATTGAAAAAAATGACAAAGAGGTTTTAATAGAAATAATAAATGATATTAAAAATATACTGAAAAAAAATAGATTAAACAAAAAAATATTTGAAGGTTTCAGGGTTGTAATAGCAGGAAGAACAAATGTAGGTAAGTCAAGCCTTTTAAACCATCTTTCAGGTGAAGAAAAAGCAATAGTATCCCATATACACGGAACAACAAGAGATATAATAGAGGTTGAAATAAACATTAAAAACATACCTATAGTATTGATAGATACTGCTGGAATAAGAGAAGAATATGATAATGAAATAGAGGGATATGGTATAATAAAAGCAAAAGAAAATATAAAAAAAGCTGATCTTGTATTATTTGTTTTTGAAGCAGATAAAGGAATAACAGAAGAAGACAATAAAATACTGAAAAAGATAAATAATAAAAATATAATACTTGTAGGAAATAAGTCTGATATTAGAATAAACAATAAAGTAGAAAACGCAATATATATAAGTGCAAAAAATGGAAGTAATATAGAAACACTAATCGAAAAAATAAAGGAAGAATTGAGTATAAGAAATATTGAAGAGACAGATTTTTATATAAACTCAAGACACAAGGACCTGCTTGAAAAAGCTCTTAATAAACTTGAGACTGCAAAAGAACATATGATAAATGAAGATATTGATCTTTTATCAATAGAATTACAGGACTCTATTAATTTAATAGATAATATTACAGGAAAAAATCTTCAAGAAGACCTTTTTGATAATATATTTTCAAAGTTCTGTGTAGGAAAATAAAACTATTAAGAATCTAAAAACTGACTTACAACCTGTATAAACTCAAAAGGTAACTCATCAACAATCATGTGAGAACCATTTTTTATCATAATAACTTCACTGTTAGGAATATTCTTTCCAAGTCTTCTAGCATTATCTGGAAATATTAATTTGTCATTATCACCATGAACTATAAGGGTCTTGCATTTTATATCTGAATAGTTAGATGATGAGAAACCAGGATAATCATGATTTTTCATAAGAGATAAAATAGACCTCTTAAAACCTTTTATTTTAACATGACAAAGATACTCCTCTATTTTATTTAAAAATCTATCAGGTTCATTATATACTTTTTTAGATACTGTATGAATAATAAACGGCATAGTATAAGAGTTTATAAAAGGGTCAATAAAACCTAAAATAGATCCACCTATTTTATTTATTATATCTCTGTTAAAATAATCATAATCAACACTACTTACTATAACAAGTTTATCAAGTTCACACCTGTATACTGAGGCATATATACTTGCAACAAGGCCACCTAAAGAATGACCTATTATTATAGGTCTTTTTATTTTCTTAGCTTCTATAAAATAATGTACTTGGTCAACTATGTCTTTAAGTGTTATATCTCTTTTATCCGAGAGTCCGTGCCCCAAAAAGTCAAGTGCATATATGTTATAATCACTACTGAAAATATCTAAATGGTCTCTCCATGTATTAAGGTTAACCATTATCCCATGCAAAAGTATTATACTTTTTTTACTATTTGGATTTAAAAGTTCAATATAGTGAGTCTTATCGCCGTGAAGATTTATAAACTTGCTGTCATGAAAGTAAAAATCAGAGTTATCATATTTTTCGTAAGTCCCATAAAGATGACTGTTTATATAGCCTATTTTAAGAAATTCATCAAACATAGGATTTCCTTTAATTTTTAAAATCGGATAAAATTAAAAAAGCATAATAATGAAAGGAGATTTTTACTTGTACTTTAAAGGATCATCTCAAATGACTTATTTTAGATTTACAAAATTTTTTTAAAAAAATTTATTTTTTATAAATCATTCTATATAAAAATTAACTGATGCTTTATTCCCATTCTCATCAATAACTGTCAATATATGTTCACCACTATTTTCATTAAAAAGTATTTCATGTTTATATCTAGTAATACCTAAGAACTTATCATCAATATACCAGTATAATTTAACATTTTTTTTCGATACAGCTCTTGCTTTAACACTCTGAACCCCAGTTAAATCTTTTGGTATAAATATTTTTATACCACTCTGTGGATATATTATCTCAAGCTGGTTATCAGTATCATAATCAATAAAAGGTGGGACTTTTTCCAAAACTATTCTATTTATAAAATATTCTATTGATGGTGGAAATATAAGAAAACTTTTTTTGTAGTATTTTCTTTTATAGTTCATAGGGTTTTTTATTCTAAAATTACCATCTTCAGTAACAAAAAAAGACTTATGATAGGGACATTTCTTAAGTTGTTTTGCACTTTTAGGATATATATACTGTCTGGAATCAGGACAATCATTAGTAGCAAGATATCCTGTTTTAGTACATATATTTATGATCTTTATGTCATCATATGGTACTTCAAACCATGAATCACCAGGCAATATATCAAATATTTTAAAAAGTAATGGGGCTGCTCTTTTACCAACTATCATCGGATTACCCTCACCAGTAAAGTTACCCATCCATATAGCCACAACCCAATCAGGAGTAACTCCAACAGCAATAGCATCTCTTAGCCCATAACTTGTTCCTGTCTTCCATGCAATAGGTTTTTTTGAAAGTACTTTCCAATAATAGTCAAAATCAGGCCTTTTTACCTCTTTTAAAACCTCTAAAATAAGATAAGAACCTGTCTTACTTATAAGTCTCTTTTTTTCCCCTTCATCCCTTTCAATAACACTTAATCTTCCAAAAACCCCATAGTTCCCAAGTTCTCTATATAAAGATGCAAGTTCAAACAATGATATTTCACATGATCCAAGTATTAAAGACAATCCATACTCTTCAGGTTTTCTAAATAATGTTGATACACCAGATTCTTTTAAAAAACTATAAAAGTCGCTTAATCCATAAGAGTTTAATAGATACACTGCCGGGACATTTAAAGAATCAATAAGAGCTGTATCTACCCTAACAAGCCCTCTATATTTCCTATCAAAGTTCGCAGGACTAAAGTCTTTAAAAAAACTAGGGACATCCCTTATAAGTGATAACGGGGTTATAAGTCCCTCATCAATTGAAAGAGCATACAAAAATGGTTTTAAGGTAGAACCAGGTGAACGAGCTGATAAAACACCATCAACAAAACCCTCATCTTTATCAAAAAAGTTCTGTGAACCTATATAAACCCTCACATAACCAGTTTTTGTTTCTCCAATAATCACAGCAATATTTTTTATCCCAAAATCTTTAAAATTATCTATATAAGATTTTACAATTGATACAACTTTTTCCTGAAGTTCAGTATCAATAGTTGTTTTAATAACTTTCAGGTCAAAACTGCTATTTAAAAGTTCTTTTTTAACAATACCAGAGTTTTCAAGATAAAGCCTTGTTGAGAGATGTGGTGCAATCTTTTTAAAGACTCTCTTTTCTATTATAACTGGTTCTTTTAAAGAAAATTGATAAATATCTTTACTTATAAAACCCTTTTTAAATAGTCTTTGAAGTAACAAGTCTCTTTTTTCTTTTAATTTTTCAGGATAATTTATAATATTAGGTTTATTTGGGATAACAGCAAGTGTTGCTGCCTCAGCCCATGTAATATCTTCAGGATATTTACCAAAATAAAAGAGAGATGCTGCCTGAAATCCCCTAACATTATACCCATAAGGTGCATAGGAAAGATAATAATAGAGAATATTATTCTTTTTATTATAAAACTCGATCCTTAAAGAGAAAAGTATCTCTAAAAACTTATTTATAATATTCCTTTCCTTGTTATCCATAATTATTTTAGCAAGCTGCATTGTAATAGTACTGCCACCCCTTAAAACTCTACCCTTTTTTATATTGGTTATAACAGAATTAATAATTGCAAATGGATTGAATCCTATATGATAATAAAAATACTTATCTTCAAGCTCAAGTACCGAGACTTTAAGTTTATAAGGAATAAAAAACTTTTTATAATTTGCAAGACATATCTGTTGATTATCACTTAAAAATAAGTCAATTATTTTATTATTTTTATCAGTTATAACAGTACTATCGTATGATTTTAGAAAATTGAAATTAAAAGGGAAAAGATGGATTATTATTAAAAGTATTATTATAAATATAAATCCACCCCTTTTATTTTTTCTTATGTTTCAATTTCAAAACTATCTTACAATAGTATCATTTCTATCTGGCCCAGTTGATATAATGCTTACACTTGCCTCAAGATAATCTTCAATAAACTTTATATAGTCTTTAGCATTAACAGGTAATTGATTAAAATCTTTTATACCTTTTGTTCTTTCCCAACCTCTGAAGCTTTTATAAATAGGCTTTACATTTTCAAGGACTTCTGATGAAAAAGGGAACTCATTTAAAGTAGAACCATTATATTCATATCCAATACATATATTAATCTCTTTAAGTCCATCAAGTACATCTATTTTTGTTAAAACTATATCAGTAAAACCATTAACAAGAGTTGAATACTTTAACATAAAAAGATCAAGCCAGCCACACCTCCTTGGTCTTCCGGTAGTTGCACCAAACTCACCCCCCTCTTTTTGTAAATAATCTCCTATCTTATCAAAAAGCTCAGTAGGAAAAGGTCCTGCACCAACTCTTGTTGTATATGCCTTAGCTATCCCATAAACCTTATTAACATAAAAAGGATTTATACCTGTACCTGTTATAGCCCCACCAATACTTGGGTTAGATGATGTTACAAACGGATAAGTCCCAAAGTCTATATCAAGACCAAGCCCCTGTGCACCCTCAGCAATAATATTTTTATTATTTTTCAACATGCTATTAAGAGCATAAACAGTATTACCAACAAAAGGCCTTAATTTTTCTTTATAACCTTCAATAAAGTCAAAAACCTCATCCACATCCATTTGCTCTTTTTTATAATAGTTAGACAAAAGATAATTTATCCTTTCTAAGTTTGTTTCAATTCTCTCTTTTAAATTAGAGCTAAATATATCCCCTACTCTTATACCAAACCTGGAAAACTTATCAGAATAACATGGCCCAATCCCTCTTTTTGTAGTTCCTATCTTCTCTTTTCTCTCCTCTTCTCTCAAAATATCCATTCTTTTATGATATGGCATAATAAGATGAGCCTGATAAGATACCATTATCCTACCTCTATAATCTATACCAAAATTTTCAAGCTGTTCTAATTCTTTAAAAAACTCTTCAATATCAAAAACAACACCATTTCCTATAAAGCACTTAACTTCTGGATTTAAAATACCTGAAGGTATAAGATGAAATACAAACTTTTTTCCATCCAAAATTACAGTATGCCCAGCATTAGCCCCACCTTGATACCTAACAATTCCATCAGCATTTTTACCTAAAAAGTCTATTATTTTTGCTTTTCCTTCATCACCCCATTGAGCACCAATTATAACATCAAAAGCCATACTATTCTCCTGATTTTTTTAGACCATAAAAATTATGGTAAAATTTTAACAGAATAAATTTAATTTTATTAAGACTTATAAAAAACTTATATAAATATTTTTTTAATATAAATAAAATCAAAATTAGATTAGACTTGGGTATTAACTATATATTAACTTGTAAATAATTTAAAAATAATAGATAGAAAATTAAAAAAATTATTGATTCATATCAGCTTTAAAAACTGATAGAAAAGCCTCCTGAGGTATTTCAACCTTTCCTATCATTTGCATCTTTTTCTTACCCTCTTTTTGTTTCTCCAGTAACTTTCTTTTTCTTGTGATATCACCACCATAACACTTAGCAGTAACATCTTTACGTAAAGCACTTATGTCCTCTCTTGCTATAACTTTACTTCCAATGGATGCCTGAATAGGTATTTTAAAAAGGTGCTTGGGTATCATCTCTTTTAACTTTTCAACTATTGCCTTTGATTTCTGATATGCAGTTGAAGAGTGTGTAAGAAAAGAAAACGCATCAACCTTGTTTTTGTTTATATATATATCAACCTTAACTATATCAGACTCCTGAAAATCTGTTATATCATAATCAAAAGTTGCATATCCCTTTGATATAGATTTTATTTTATCATGAAAGTCATAAATAACTTCTGCGAGTGGTATTGTATATATAAGCTCAACCATCTTATCGTCAATATAATGCATATGTTCCTGAACACCCCTCTTTTCCTGACATAAGGTTATTACATTACCTATATAATCTTTTGGTGAAAATATTGTTACTCTCGACAATGGTTCATATATTTTTTCTATTTTAGAAGGATCAGGAAACTTTATAGGACTTTCCACAAGTATCTCTTCACCATTTTTAAGTAATACCTTATATTCAACAGTCGGAGTCGTTACTATAACATTAAGATCAAACTCTCTACTAAGCCTTTCCTGAATTATTTCAAAGTGTAATAATCCAAGGAAACCACACCTAAAACCTGCACCTAATGCAATGGATGTCTCTGGTTCAAATGTTAAAGCAGCATCATTTATTTTAAGTTTTTGTAGTGATTCTTTTAACTTTGAATATTCTGTAGAATCTGATGGATACACACTTGCAAAAACAAATGACTTTACATCCCTGAAACCAGGAACCGGTTCAGTAGCAGGATTGTCAACAGATGTTATTGTATCACCTATTTTCACATTTTCAAGTGACTTTATATTTGCTATAAGATATCCAACCTCACCACTTGATAAATCATTGGTAGGTATATTTCCAATTCTTAAAAACCCTACCTCTTCAACTTCATGTTCAAAACCAGTCTGCATAAATCTAATTTTCATACCTTTTGTAATTATACCATCAAAAACCCTTATTAAAACTACTACACCCCTGTAATCGTCATAATAAGCATCATAAACAAGAGCTTTCAAAGGATTATTTATATCTCCCTTTGGAGCAGGTATCTTTTCTATAATAGCTTTCATAAGAGCATCAATGCCTATTCCCTTTTTGGCAGAAACAAGAACAGCATCTTTCCTATCCAATGCAAGTTCTCTTTCTATCTGGTTAAGAGTCCTTTCTATATCAGCATTAGGAAGGTCTATTTTGTTAACTACAGGAACAATTTCAAGATTATGTTCAAGTGCAGAATAGAAATGAGCAAGTGTCTGAGCCTCTATTCCTTGGCTTGCATCAACAAGAAGCAGTACACCTTCACAAGCCATCAATGCCCTTGAGACTTCATAAGAGAAATCAACATGTCCAGGTGTATCTATAAGATTAAGTTCGTACAATTTACCATTATAGTTGTATTCTAATTTGATAGTCTGAGCTTTTATGGTTATTCCACGCTCTCTCTCAATATCCATTGTGTCAAGGATTTGATCTTTCTTTTTCCTATCATCAATAGCCTTTGTTATTTCAATTAATCTATCAGCAAGAGTAGACTTTCCATGATCAATATGAGCTATTATTGAGAAATTCCTTATAAATTCTTTATCTATCATTAAATCCTCAAATTTTTAAAGAGAAAATAAAAAATTAAAAGTATAATAAAAAAAATAAAATTAAGGCAACAATCCTTTGGCTTTCAACTTCCTTATCTTTTTCATTAATTTTCTTTCTCTAGCCCCTTTTTTTTTCTTTTTAAGCATTGAAGGTTTTTCATAAAAACTTCTTTTTTTAAGTTCCCTGCTTATACCTTCTCTTTCAGTTATTTTTCTAAACCTTCTTAGTGCTTCTTCTAAACTTTCGTTATCTCTAACTTCTACCATTGCCATTTACTACTTCACCTCTCTAATTTATTTATTGCAGAATTAAAATTTACAAAAATAAATTTAAAAAAGTATAAAAATATTAAACTACGTTATATCAAATAAAAATTAATTATCAGCTGTTTTAATAGTAGTTTTTAAGTTTGTGAAAATTTTAAAGTTATAAAATTTTTATTTTTTAAATGATTTCAATATTTTAGTATATCAAATATATTCCGATATTGACAAATAAAAACTTAAAACAATAATAGTATGGAACTAAAAGATATAATTGACAATATATTAAGCAAAGTAAACATATCAGAGATAATTGGGAAATACATAGATATAAAAAAAAGAGGTACAAATTACTTTGCTTTGTGCCCTTTTCACAATGAAAAAACCCCATCATTTTCAATAAATGATGAAAAAAGAATATATAAATGTTTCGGATGTGGGAAGACTGGCAATGCTATAAGTTTTCTCATGGAGTATAAGGGACTTAATTTTAATCAGGCATTAAGAGAAGTGGCAAAACATGCTAACATTGAAATTGACTCATTAGGTTTTAAAAAACTGAAGAAAAAAATCGAGTTTAAGGAGAAAATAACTGAAATAAACAAAAAAATAGCTATGGAATATTATCAACTACTATTAAAAACTGAAAAAGCTTTAAAATATATAAAAGATGAAAGAAAAATAGAAAGTGCTATAATAAACAAGTTTATGTTAGGTTATGCTCCACCTTATGATATTATAACTCAAAAGTTCAAATCTTTTAAAGATGATCTTTTTGAAACTGGGGCTATAAATAAAAAAAATAATACTTTTACTGATAGATTTAAAGATAAAATAATATTCCCAATATTTGATATAGATAATACTATAATAGCATTCGGCTCAAGAGTACTTGATAATTCAAAACCAAAGTATATCAATTCACCAGAAACAAAGATATTTAAAAAAAGAGAAGTACTTTATGGTCTTAATTTTGCAATAGAATCAGTTAAAGAGAGTAAAAAAATATATGTAGTTGAAGGTTACTTTGACCTTTTAATGATGCATCAGATAAAAATCACAAACTCAATTGCAACACTGGGGACAGCCTTAAGTAAAGAACACATAAATATACTTAAAAAATATGTAGAAAAGGTTGTATTAGTATTTGATGGAGATGAGGCTGGTTACAAAGCTTGTACAAATGGCGTAAAAATATGTATTGAAAATGATATGGAATCTGAAATAGTAATACTTCCTGAAAACCTTGACCCTTTTGACTTTATTGTATTAAAAGGATCTGAAAATTTTAAAAAATTCATTCAAGAAAACAGTAAAAATTGGGATGATTTTTTATTAGAGCCAATAATAAAAACAGACAAAATAATAGATAAAAAGAAAAAAACAGTAGAAGTCTTAAAACTAATAAAAGACACAAATGAACTTACAAAGTCAATAATATTAAAAAAGATTTCAGAGATAACTGGAATAAATATAGAAAAGATGGAAAAATACATAGAAAACATTAAAAATAAAAACAATGATAACATAAGTAAAAATATAAAAAAGACTGAAGAAAAAGATCCAATAAAAGAGACAGAAATAGAATTATTACTTATTATTATAAATAACCCAATGTTATATTTGGACAATAATGATAAAATAGATTCATCATTATTTGAAAACAGTGATACTGCAAAAATATTTGAAGCATTCAAAAACTCTTTTATTGAGGGTATTTTTAAAATTGAATTATTTATTTCTCTACTCGGGGAATTAAAAAAAATAATTGAGAATGGTATTCAGAATCCTAAATATATGACAGACCCAGAGAAACAAATAAAAGATACATTACTATTTTTAAAAATAATGAAAATTAAAAAAAGAAAGGAGGCAATAATCAAGAAAATAAAAGAGATAGGTAAAACAAATGAAGAGATAACAAATAAATTAAACTATGAATTATATTTACTTTCAAAAGAAGAAAATGAAATTAAGAAAAACTCTAATCTATTGATTTTTTAATATCTCTTATTGAAATTACTATTTTAGAATCATCTCTTTTAATTTCAGAATTAAAAAGTCTTATAAATCTTTCTCTCTCTTCATCAGAGATATCAAACTCACATGAGACCTCTTTTCCACCTACCCTTATAACCTTACCAGGTATCACCATAACTTCTTCATTTAATGTAAATTTAAATAATAATACCTCACCTTCATAAAGTATAGTATCAGCATAAAAACCTATTCCAAAACTACTTATATTAAAGGCACGCCCATGATAAAGACCCTGTTTATCTTTTATTTTATAATCAAACTCAAACTCTGCTGTAAGTCTCTCAACCCCTCTTCTATTAAGTCTCTCTTTTATTAACTTAAGATTTTTTTCAAGTTCATTATCACTATTTTTCATTAAAACTCCAAAAATCCTTTTCTATTCTTATAGTCAATACAAACCTTACCCTTGTTCATTAATGTTGAGACACCTATTATAGGAGGAGTATCATTAGTTTTAGAAAGATATGCTATTATATCTATAGGATGAAAGTTACCTTCAGTATCTAACAGTGCTATAGTTATTTTACCAACCTTACATGGTAAACTACATAAGAGATTACTTTTAACCCCCATAAATAGAGAATCAGAAATATATTCATAATCAGAGTTTTCCCATAAGTACTTAGGTAAAAGACTTGTATGAGCACCAGTATCAATTATTGCAGGTACTGAATAGGACCATGTTTTATCAGAGTTTAATACCCTTATATTTGTATATACTTTTACAACTTCATCTTCAACATTTTTTGATAAAAGTCTTTTCTTAACTTCAAACCAAAAATTTATCTTCATCTTTCTCTCTTTTTATTTTTATATTCAAAAAATACAGTTAGCATTAACAAGATAATGTATAAAACACTCCTCATAATTAATTTTTTTCTGTTCTACAAACTCTTTTATTTCAACAGGGTTTGGAGAAAAAAATATAACCTCTTTATCGCAAATTAATATCCAGTTGCCCTCATACTTTGAAAGTTTATTCCTATTTTCCCTAAACCACTCAAGGTTTTTTATATATTTATCTGATAATAAAGGAATCTCTTTTACTCCCATAAGTTTTCACCCTTTTTAAGCATAATGACGGGGGGCTTCCCCTCTCTTTCACCTGCAATAGTGTTATATGTCAATACTACTGGATATAAACATAGCAAAATGTATTCCTTTTTTGAACCTAAAACCTCAATATTTGAAATAAATGGTGATTTTTTTTTGAATAACTCAAGAGCTCTAGACCATGTTTCATTATCAGAATAGTCAATAACTTTAACATTACCCTCTATTATTATCTCTTTACTATCTGCTGCAGTCATACCTTCTTTGATAATTGCAAGCGTAACCTTACAATCATTCTTTATTTCCAATAACTCATCTACTGCTTTTGATACTAAGAAAGTATTACCGTTAGGTTCAGAGACAAAATAAACTGTTTTTGAAACTATTTTTTTATCAACGATAAATGATAAAACTCCCAATAAACTTGTTGCAAGTTCTTTATAAACTTCTTTTTTAAAAGAGAAATTATCCATTTTATTATCCTTAAAATTATTAACCTTTAAAAGTTTTTTTTCAAGAACCTCAATGTCTATTCCAAGTTTTCTTTCTATTTCAAAAACATTATTTTCGGTATTTTCATCAACATATTTTAGAAAGATCTCTACTTTTTTTAACAGTGATGGTGGTAGATTATTAATATTTTTTACTTCAGAAGCTATCTTTTTAAATCTTTCTATCTTTAAACTTGAAAAATCATTGTTATGTTTTATATGGTAAAAAATATAAAATATAGTAAGTGACCCCAACAAAAATACAAAAAATATCATAAAATATTCACTTGTTAACAATAGCTATCTCCAATAAAAGAGATTCTTTAAAAGTTGATTCTAAGTCTTTACTACTTGAATTAAGTATATTAAGAAAATTTAAATATACTTTCTCTCGTGGGTCAAATAAAAATTTACCCTTTGGTGCAAACTTAAATGCATTCTTTATTACAACAGGAACAATAGGTATGCCAGATGCCCTTGCCATAAAGAAAGCACCTTTCTTAAATGGGAGAAGTTTTCCATCCTTACTCCTGGTACCTTCTGGAAATATAGCGATAGAAAATCCACTCTTAACTTCGTTTATTGCTTTCTTTAGTGAACTAAAAGCATTTTTCGAGTCCTCTCTATCAACAAATATGTGCCCCATAACATACATAGCCCATCCTAAAAAAGGTATCTTCAAAAGACTTTTTTTTGCTATCCACCTGAAAGTAACCGGTATGTAAGCATAATATAGATATATATCAATTGAACTTTGATGATTACCAGCAAAAATGTATTTTTTTGACCTATCAATATTTTCTTTAAAACTTACACTATGTCTTATAAAGCCTACGAATAGTATTGTTTTGGCCCATATCTTGCCAATAATGTGTAAAAAAGAAACTCTAATCTTTCTAAAAGGTAATAAAATAAACCCAGATATTAACACAAGTATAGAGTAAAATATTGTAAATAAAGTTTTAATTATATGAAAATATAAACTATAAAAAAACCTATATAACATTTAGTACTTTTCTCCTTATAAAGTAGTTCATACCTCTAAAAATAAGTAAAGGATCATTAATATCAAAAATTTTATTAAAAATTCTTGACCAGCCACCTGTACCTATAAAAGTTATGTCAGGATATGATTTTTTTATATTATTTAAAATATGTTTAATCCCTTCAAAATTTAATAAATATATTCCGTTTCTAATATTGTCCTCAGTATTAAGGCCAAGTTTAAATTCTATCTCATCATTTATATTAACAAGTGGTAATTTTGCTGTAAACTCATTTAGTGACCTTAACATTGTACCAATACCTGGAATAATAAAACCACCCTGATACTTTTTATTCTTATCCACAACTGAAAAGGTAGTCGCAGTACCCATATCAATAATACAAAAAGGTAGTTTATCATAATAAAGCCCGCCCAGACAGGTTGCAACCCTATCAGAACCCAAATAAGAAGTATACGATGAAAAGTCTATTGAATCTATCTGATCTTTATTAATCTGATAAAATTCTATAGAAAAATTTTTAAAAATTTTAATAAACTCATTTTCAATCCTGTCAACAACACTTACAATAACAGAACAATTAACATTTTCTAAAACAGATATAAGGTATTTGAAATCTATATTATTAATTTCATAAATAATAAAATTATCTAATAGGTTACCAAAATTATCAAAAAAACAGATTCGCACAGTAGTATTCCCTATATCTATGCCTGCAAACAAATACTTATCTCTCCTGAAGTTATCTTAGCAATATTCCCATCATCTTTTTTTAGTAATAAAAAACCATTTATATCAATTCCCTCAATAACACCTTCTATACTATTATCAATACCAACTAATTTAACCTTTTTACCAATCCATCCAATATTTTCTTTAATTTTAGACATAGCGGCAGCAGGGTTTATTATCCACTCTTTATAACACTTTAAAAAGTTTTTCACAAGGTCATGATAAAAAATATCTTTATCAATAACATCACCCTTAGCAATCCTTATAGATATAGAGTTTTTAATCTCGTCAGGAAAAGACAACTGATTAACGTTAATTCCTATTCCAACAATAACATATTTTCCAATATTTTCTAATAATATTCCTGAAACCTTTTTATCATTCAAATAAACATCATTAGGCCATTTTATATAAACATTGTTAAGCCCATAATTTTTTAAGGTAATAACAAGTGAATTAGCCGTAACAAGTGAAACTTGATACATATTTTCAAGAGAAGATAATAAAATAGAAAATGTTAAAGAATCTATTGATGATATCCATTTTCTATCAAACCTTCCCCTTCCACTTTTTTGCTCATAGGCTACAACACTTAAAAGATCAGATATATAAGTATATTTTTCTACAATTCTTTTAAGATAATCGTTAGTAGAATCAACACTATCAATAAATATTGTCCTCATCCCCCACCTACCATTCTGATGATCTCTATTTTATCACCATTAGAAAGTTTTATATTATAATCTTTTATTATCTCTTTGTTTAACTCAATTACACACTTTTTTTCATCTATATTTAAAAAAATTAACAAATCTGATAAATTTATCTCTTTTTCAAATTCAAATCTCTTCCCATTAACAATAATATTCATTAATGCCCCTTTTAATTTAAAATAGAATCCCTACATAACCAACAAAACTATCTGATGGATATATATCATAACTTGTATAGTAGTCAAGTAAAAAAGGCTTACTCTCTTTTGAAAACTCAATTAGAGATGCTATAGGGCCAGGACTACATGATGAATACTCACTATTTGCAAGAGAAAGAACAGACTCTGCATCAAGAGATAATATTCTGTCAATAAGTTTTTTATCATTATTTCTGGCCCATTCAATCCCACTTTTTCCAAAACCAGCAGGCATAAAATCATAGTTAGGACCATAATGTGTAAGATCTGCTGCCCCTATGGTTATAAGATTAAGGTTATTTTTATCAGCATAATCTCTTATAATATTTCCAAGCTTAATAGAGAGTTTAGAAGAAGGAGCTCTAAAACCAATAATTGGTACATCTGGAAAAAAATACTTAACAAAAGGTAGAACTATTTCAACAGTATTATCACCATTATTTGGTTCAAGGCACTTAAATTCAAGCCTCTCTGTTATCCATTCAGTTGCAACTTTGTCTATTTTTATGTTACCAAGTGGTGTCTCAGCTTCACTATATCCTAAATATAAGACAGGTGAGTTTGAGGTAAGATGCCCACCTATAACACATATTAGATCAGGATCCGGATTATTGTTTTTTAAAATCTGTATAACACCGCATATGAGTTTCCCGCAGAAAAACCAACCTGCATGAGGAACAAGCCCACCCCTTTTATATCCCTGGACATTCTGATAATAAGAAGAAAATTCTTTTATCTCTTCTTCACACTTTCTCTTTTCTTTAGGATACCACCCAGAAGTAAGCCTCATTTTATACATTTACTCCTCCAAAAACCCTAATAATGGGCTTGAAGCCTCAGCTTTTTTATATGGTGGACGACCTGCAAGATATGCAAGACGCCCAGCTCTTACAGCAAGACTCATAGCTAAAGCCATTTTAACAGGGTCTTTACTGGTTGCAATAGCAGTATTAACAAGTACACCATCAGCCCCAAGTTCCATAGCTATTGCAGCATCTGATGCTGTCCCTATTCCTGCATCAACTATTACTGGGACATTAGATTCTTCTATTATTATCTCTATCATTTCCCTGGTTTTTATCCCCTTATTTGAACCTATTGGTGAACCTAAAGGCATAACTGTAGCACAGCCTATCTCTTCAAGCTTCTTTGCAAGTATAGGATCAGCCTGAATATAAGGTAAAACAACAAAGCCCTCTTTTACAAGTATTTTCGCAGCCTCAAAAGTTTCAAATGGATCGGGAAGAAGATTTTTAAAGTCGGGAATAACCTCTAATTTAATCCAGTTTGTACCCGAAACAGCTCTGCCAAGTCTTGCAAGCCTTACTGCTTCAATTGAGTTTCTCGCACCCGATGTGTTAGGTAGTAATTGATATTTAATAGGGTCAATATAATTTAAAAGATTATCTTCAGGATGTTCAAGATCAACCCTTCTTAATGCAACAGTAACTATCTGAGAACCACTTGCCTCTATTGCATCCCTCATTATATTAGGACTTGAAAACTTACCAGTTCCAATTAAGAGCCTTGAATTAAAAACTTTATTATTTATTATAAAATTATCATTATTCATTGTTATCCTTTTTACTTAAATTTATAATTTAATTATATAAAATTCTAACTAAAACTAGGCCGTATTCAAAAAATTTTTATATGATTTGAGAAGTAAAAAGAAATAAACTTTGTAATATTCTACAACTTATTCCGATTATTATAATTACTTAAATTTAAACAATAAAAAAATGGATATATCAAAATGATTTTTAATAATAGGTATATTATTTTTTCTATAATTATAATAATTGCAATCCTATCAACTTTATTAAACTCAGTTATCTTTTACATAATATCCTATCTATTAATAATAGGATTATTTATATTTTATTCTATATCAAAAGATAAAGTGATTGAAGATAAAAACATAAATAAAAATAGTGGAATATTTGAAACTAATTTAATAGACAAAAATAAACTAAAAGAAAAAGAAGATAGAATTACAAACTTTATAAAAAGTATAATAAAACAAAATAGGTTTAATCTTAAAGAAAGAATAGAAAAAGATGAAAAAAACGAGCTTCTAATTTCAATTGAAGATTATATTAATTTTATATTGGACTCACTGCAGGAAATAATATCATGGATAGTAAACAATACTGAAAGTCTATCAATATACTCTGCACAAATAACCTTTTATAGTAATAGAGCAAAAGATAAGTCTGAAAAACAGATAGAATATGCTCTCAATGTAATTCAGATAATTCAGAAACTCCTTCTATCATTTAAAGAGATAGTAGAGAATAGTAAAGCTGCTTTTGAAATGACTGATAAAGCAAAAGATATATATATTCAAGGAAATCATATAATGCAGGATACATTAAATAATGTGAATAGACTTGACCTTTTTATAAAATCCTTCAATGCATATCTTGATGATCTGAAAAAATTCATAACAGAAACAGGTAAAGTTCTTATTACAATATCTGAAATGGCAAATAAAACAAATGTATTGTCAATTAATGCATCAATAGAGGCAGCAAGAGCAGGAGAGGCAGGAAAAGGCTTTAAAATTGTTGCCCAAGAAATAAGGTCTTTCTCAACAACAACAGCAGAAGCAAGCCAGAGGATACATAAGAATATAAAAGAACTAAATGAAAAAATGTCTCAAAGTTTGAAGCTTTTTGAAGAGAGTAATACAATAATTACAAATGTAACAGAAAATACAAAAATATTTAAAAAATACTTTGATACACTTTCAACATATATAATGAACTCAATAGAATCAACTGAGGCAATACACAATATTGCCTCAAAAGAAGTATCTGATATTACTGAAGTAAATAATAAAATAGAGGACATAAAAAGGACAATATCTGAATTTAAGCAGGACTTTGAATTTTTATCAAAAGCAGCCGAAGATATCACACATGCTGGTGAAAAAATAGTTAAAAATGTTAACAACTTTGAACTTGATAATTACCAGAGCCTGGTAAGAAATACACTAGAAAAACAAAGAAGTAAAATAATACAATTATTTGAATCAAAGGTTAATAAAGGAATATTAAAAAAAGAAGATATATTCGATAATAACTACATAATAATACCAAATACAAATCCTCAAAAATACCATACTAAATATGATACTATAATAGAAAACGAACTTCAGGAAATACTGGAAGAGACAAAAGAGATATTAACAAGAGAAGCAATAAAATATAAAAAGCAATTTTTAGCATGTGCTATAACCGACACTAATGGTTATACACCTACTCACTTAAAAAGTCTAAGTCAGCCAGAAACTGGTGATTACCAGAAAGATCTTGCAGTATCAAGACATAAAAGAATATACAATGACCCTGTGAGTTTAAAAGCAGCAAAAAACACAGATGAGGTTTTATTTCAGGTATATATGAGAGATACAGGAATACAAAACGCTGATATTTCAGTACCAATATATATATTTGGAAAACACTGGGGTTGTTTTAGAGCAGGTTATGTGGCAAGTAATAAATAGATTGTTCAAAAATAAATAATAAAAAAATTATAAGAAAAGGAGGTTATCTCCTTTTCTACTTTACTTTTTTAATAGATAAAAAGATTCGATCCTACTTCAAGTCCTGCTCCTGATGCAACAAAAACAACCTTATCTCCTCTTTTTACCTTTCCCTCTTTAACAGCATGATAAAAAGCCATCGGAACACAGCCAGAACCTGTATATCCATATCTATCCATTACAAATGTTGTTTTTGAAATATCTACTCCAAGAACATTCATAACCTCTACAATTACTGATTTATTTATTTGAGTAAATATAAAATGATCTATCTCTTTTATATCAAATCCAGATTTATTCACAAGTCTCTGAGCAATAGGGGGCCACAATTTTATGTTCCTATCACCAGGCAATGGTTGTATTAATTGGAGTCCGTATTCTCCTTTATCAAGTATATCATGGGTTATTGGCTTTCTTGTTCCACCAGCATAAACCCCAATAAAGTTCCATTGAGTACCATCAGTTAAAAACTCACCATCAATATAAGTTGAAGGTTCATTATCAGCAGCCCTACCCAAAACAAAAGCACCAGCCCCATCAGCAAATATTGAAAGGCCAAAAACATCCTTCTCCCTTACAAAAGATGGCATGTTATAAACACCAATAACAACAGCATATTTTATGTTTTTATTACTCATAAGTATTCTCGATGCTGCATCAAAACCTACAGCAAAACTTGCACATGACGCAGAACAATCAAAAGACATACTACTCTTTTCACCACCCTGAATCCTTCCCTGAACAATAAGGCTTGTTGCAGGTGATATAAACTCAGGTGTATCGGTACCAACTATAAAAAGACCTACCTCCATAGGGTCAATATCAGCATCTTTTATAGCATTAATAGCAGCTTTTGTTGCAAAGTCTGCTGTGGTCTCGTCAATCCCCCTTAATTTTGCTATGTGTCTTTTTTTTATCCCTAATTTTTCCTCAGTTTTTTTATCATCAAACTCTATACCTGCTATTTTTTTCAGTTCTATATTATCTATTGGCTCACCTGGAGCATACATACCTACACCTAATATTTTTATTTTTGCCATAAGATCCCCCACAAGTTTTTATTAAGAATAAATTTAATAACCTGACTTCTAGTTGTATAAAATTATTATAAAGTTAAATACAATTTTAAATAAAGAACAGAAAATACAAAATTTAAAATAAAAATTTTTTATCCACTTAAAGATGAATAACTAATATTTAAAAATTATAAGTAAAACATAAACTTAAATAATTAAACATACTGAATGTATAAACATTACCCCCACCGTCTGAGCCACCTTCAAGCATCCTGTATCCCAATTTAAAAGAAAAGTCTTTACTTATATTATAAAATAAACCAACAAAAAAGTCTTCAGCTCTTCCTTGAGGTGCTACAAGAGCATCACCCTCAAGAATTACCCCAGAATTATTAAATAAAAAAAATTGAAAAAAGAGATTTACTAAAGGAACAAAACCAAGATTTGATCTTTCTGCTGAATTTCCTGTATTATCCTCAAGTCTTATCTTAGCATCTCTTATTTTAGCTGTTAAACCTAATTTTAAAATTATAGAACTATCAGAATAGATCTCATATCTGTATGTAAATCTGTATGAATTAAACTTAAATAAAGACTTCAAGTAAGAAAATGAATAAAAAGTTTTACCATTAAAATAAATATTTTTATTTATTATTCCATCCCCTTCTACCTTAAGAGGTGCAAATAATAAAATAAACTCACTAGCTCCAAAATTATAACCCAATCTAATCCTATAAAATAAAGTGTTATCTGATTTTATATCATCTTTAAGAGAAAACATAGTACCACTATCAGATGGTATCCTAACATCATTATACCCGGTATAGACAATACCACCCTCAATTTCAGCCCATGTAAAAGAATAAGTGATTCTATTTATAAATAAAGAAATAGCAATTAAAAGTAAAAGAAAATATTTTCTCATTTTTTAACCCTATATTAAACAAAAAAATTATTCTTTATAATATTTTTTAATATCATCCTCTATATTTTTTCTCTTAATATTATCATTTTTATATAATTGAAGCATTGTCTCAGCAACAGTTTTATAATTTTTCTTTATATAAGAATCACCAGGAAATATTTTTATACCATTAAGAAGAACTTCATAAGACTCTTCATATTTTTTAGACTTATAAAGTTCTGATGCATAAACGCTTATAAGTTTTTTGTAAATATCTTTCAAAAAATCTGATGGCAATTCTGGATAGTTATTTTTAATCAATATATAAGCCTTATCATATTCTTTTTTATTCAAAAGAGGATATAATTTAGATTGATAAAGAATTTTTGAAGCAGAATTTATGACATAAGTTAAAACTTCAGGTATATTTTTACCAAGATTTTTTAAAACATTAATACCATTTTCAGGATCATTTTTAAAATAATAGAATCCTAAATATTCTATAACCTTTTCATAATATTCTTTTAATTCAGATCTACTTTTATGATTTGTATTAAGATATTTTATAAAATCAATAACATAATCAATTTTACCAGAGTCAATAGAATTATATGATGCGTTTGTAAATATTTTTATAACAGAATTATTAAAATCCTTTTTTAAAAAAGACTTAATATCATTAAAACATAAATTAGACTTCTTTGCCTTGTTAAAAAGATAACACCTTATCTCAAGTTCATCAACACTATTAATTTCAATAGACTCTACAACAGGTGTTGGATCTTCTCCTTTTTTTATAAGTTCTTCAACATAATTAACTTTAAGATCATTTATATACTTCAATACTGAACTATCCGAATACTTGTTATAGTACTTTTTTACAACACCTATAGCCTCAGAATATTTTTTTGCCAAATATAAGTTTTGAGCCCATACAAGATAAAAGTTTTTTATCTCTTCAGAAGTTAAATAATCTTTATTTTTCTCAACTATCTCAATTCCCTCATCATATTTTTTAATATCAAAAAGATAATTAGCCCAATTAATATATATAGACTTAAGATTATCCTTAGCAATTTTAAAATCAGGATATATTATAAGTATTTCTTTTAAAATATTTTCGGCCTTTTCAAAGTCTTTTATTTCGGCCCTATAAATAGAATATGTTATATATCCAGCCTTAAGATTATGGACAGCCTCATTAAGATTATCTCTTATTAAAACAGCTTTAAAAAAATATGATAGAGCATTATCAAACTCTCTCCTATTGAGAAACTCAACCCCAATATTAGCATATAAAACGGAAAGATACTCCCAATTCGTTACAATCTCTTCTTTACCGCTTCTTTTGGATGGTGGCACATAAACAAATCTTGTAAGTTTTGTGAACTCATCCTGAGTTTCTTTCCTTTTACCAGGGTCAAATCCAAATTTTACAGTTGTCTCAACATCAATCCATTCATTATTTATATTTATTTGAGTAAATATGTGGTCTTTTAAGAGTATTCCCCTTGTTTGGAACCCAAGTTTTTCTGCAACAAGGTTATATATAAAGCTTGAACTTACACAATTAAAAAGACCTTTATCAACTGTCTCCTTTAAACTTGTAACATTCTCTTTGTAATTTTTAAAGAGTTTTTCATGAAGCAACTGTAAAACTTTATCTAATTTCTTGTAGCTTTCAAGTCCTTCAGTCTCTTTTATTATTGAATTAAAAATAGACTCTAATTTTGCCTTATAGTCTGGCAAAAGTCCTATAGGAACTCCAGATATAACTAAAGCACTATCAAGTAGAGGTAGTTCGTTTTTAAAAATCAATTCCTCTTTTGAGTCTATTTTTAGATTAAAAGTCTTTGGTTTAAACTCTCTTATTTCAATTGAAAATAATGTTACACCAATTAAAATTAAAAATTCTATTAGTAAAATTTTTTTCTTCATTATTCTATGATCTCAATGTTATCTTTCTCTACCTTGATTCTTTCACTCCTTGCAGCAAGCCATGAATATATGTCAGGCCATACCTCTTTACTTGCCATTGCACCAGTTACAACACCAACATGTCCTGCTTTTTTGACTATCATACTTTTATCTTCAGACCCAACTATCTTTAACGCACCCTCAGCACACTTTAGTGTAACTATATCATCATAAGCGGCAGCAATTGCCAGTAAAGGGCACTTAATATCTTTAAAGTTAAGCTTTCTACCGTTTAGCGTTAAACTGTTTTTCATAAAAGCATTTTCTCTGTAAAACTTTTGTATATATTCTTTCCAGTAAGTTGCAGCAATAGGAGTATTATCATGAACCCAATGGTGCATAGGGAAAAATGATTCAAGTGCCTTATCATTTGCTAGAACTTCCCAAAAACCAGATGGCATAAGAATAGTACCAATAAGGTTTTTAAAGTCAAATCCAGCCTGTAAAAAATCAGCAGGAATTAAGTGCTGATAATATTCAGTTATTCTGTCAAGGTCAAGGTATTTTTCATTTGTCATAACAGTTAAAACACCATCATCACCACCAAAGTCTACAGGCGGTGTAAGAAGAGCAAGATTTTTAACCTTTTCAGGATACCTTGCTGAATAAATAAGACTCATTATAGCACCAAGACAATAGCCAAATATAGTAACTTTATCCTGACCTGTAATCTCTCTAATTTTATTTACACCCCTATCAAGGTATTTTTCTATATAGTCAGCAATAGTATTTTTACCCTCAACCTTTGAAGGTATACCCCAATCAACCATATAAACATCAAAACCTTTTTCAAGTAAATATGCTACAAGACTCCTACCTTCAGCAATATCAAGAACATAGTACCTATTTATTAAAGCATAAACAAATACAATAGGAACTTTAAATCTTTTAGGATGATTAGAAATATATCTTAATATTCTAAATCTATTTTTCCTATATATAACTTCATAAGGGGTAACTCCTTTTTTATTAGAATATTTTCCTGTAAGTATATCATACATATTTTTCATACGGTTTATATTTTTAATAACAAACTCATTAAGAAAAAACTTAGCATCTTTTATAAAAGGGTTATCATTATCAACATTTTCTACTTTTGGTTTAACATCCTCTAATGTTTCAGTAACCCTATCAACCTTTTTTTTCTCTTCCATCTATTTACCCCCTTTGTTTAATTTACTTTCTATTTTATCAAGTCTATCTGTTATCTCTTCAAGGAGGTCAATAACAAGTCTCTGAGCATCAACAAGGTCTTTTATATCATCTTTCGAGGCAAGTCTTAGTACATCATTTATATTTTCCATAAACTTATCAAGTTTTTCCCTTCCCTCAAACATATAAATATGAAGTATTTTCATCCAATTAAGAAAAGGCTCACTTTTCAAAAACTCAAACCATTTTGGCGTAGCATCCTTTGCCCATTCATTCATCATTTTTTGGTAAAGCTTAGTCATTTCTTCAAGCATAATTTCCCCCTTAACCTAATTTGCCCATTTTTTTCAAAAGGCCTTTCATTACATCTTTAGTACTTACTATCCCAACTATTTTATTATCTTTCATAACAAGAAGTCTATGTACAGGAGTCTCAACAAACCTTTCTGCCACAGTTTCAACATCATCATCCGGTGATACACTTATAATTTTTTCTTTCGGTGTCATAAGACATCCTATATTCTTTTCAAAAAGTTCATCAGTATAATACTTATGGATCTCAATCATGCCAGTAGTTGGATCAAGTTCTACACAATCTTCACAATGAGCAAGCTCTTTATTAATATAATTACTCCTTTTTATAACATCAGCAACTGATATTATGCCAATAAGATTACCATTATCATCAACAACTGGAGCTCCTGTTATCTTGTTCTCTTCCATAATCCTTACAAACTCTTTAACAGTCATATTTTTATTTACTGTAAGTACCTTATTTGTCATTATATCTTTTACCTTCATTATAATGCCTCCATTTATTTTTTTCCATATTTAAATAATAAAGAATTTAGATAAAATGTCAAGAAATATCTAAATTTGTTTTATTTAAATTTTTTATCTATTAATTCTATTATTTTCAAAATAATATTAAGAAAATAATAAATATGAATGAATTTTATTTAGTATATTTCTTCTTTCATTCTCATCAATATTACTATCATCTTCAATGAAAAGTACATAGTCTTTATTTACCTCCATAGATATAGGTGGAATAAGTTTAACAGGTCTTACACCTGCAATAAATGATAATCTTTTCCCAAATTTTTTACATATCCAAATACCACCACAATTATAAGTTTTACTTAACTCTTTAAGATATTGTTCAAGATCAGAAATACAAATCCCTCTCCCCATTTTCTATCCTTTTATAGTATTCAATTACTTTTGGATATATATCTGGCATTCTTTTCTCTATCTCTCTTAACTCTTTATTTATTATTTCAAGTCCTATTTCCTCAGTCTCTTTACTTGCAAAGTCAAGTAGCCATTCTCTAAATGTAATTACTGCATTCAATTTACAAAATACACCCTCTTTACCACTCCTTAAAAGGTCCATTATACTCGAGCCGGTTCTACCACATCTGTACCCAGCTGTACAGAATGATGTAATATAACCTTTTTTAGCAAGGTCTCTTATAAGTTCATCCAATGTTCTTGTATCTCCTATTTCAAATTGCTGCTTTTCAAGTTCTTGATATGTCAATCTATCAGAGTAGGCACCTATACCAATCTTTGTTGAGGCATCCATCTGTGTTATACCATAGTCTACCAACTCGTTCCTAAGCTCTTTAGGTTCCCGTGCAGTAAGAATCATACCAGTATAAGGTATTGCAAGTCTAAGTATAAGTATTATCTTTTTAAAATCGTCATCACTTACCCTATACCTAGTCTCCTGTATAAAAGGTGTATTTGCAGCAGGTTCAAGTCTTGGGAAAGATACTGTATGGGGCCCTATTCCAAACTTTTTTTCAAGCTCAATAGCATGTGCAACAAGGCTTATTACTTCAAACCTCCAGTCATAAAGTCCAAATAAAGCTCCTATGCCAACATCATCTATACCAGCCTCAAGAGCCCTATGCATAGAATAGAGTCTCCATAGATAATTACCTTTTATTGTATTTGACGGATGAACATATGAATATGTTTTTTTATGATATGTTTCCTGAAAAACTTGAAAAGTTCCTATACCAATATCTCTTAAAACCTCAAGTTCTTTTATTTGCATTGGTGCTGCATTTACATTAACCCTTCTTATCTGCCCCCAACCATTCCTTACTTTAACCTTTACATTATATATAGTCTCAAGAGACTTTGCAATATAGTTGACATCTGTTGAAGGATGTTCACCATAAACAACAATAAGCCTTTTATGTCCTATCTCACCTGCAAGGACTTTAACCTCATCTTCTATCTCTTTTATGTTAAGAACTCTTCTTTTTATAATAGAATTATCATCTCTAAAACCACAGTAAAGACAATTATTCACACATAAATTACCCATGTAAAGGGGTGCAAAAGTAACAATCCTGTTATCATAAACTTTTAACTTTATTTTATGGGCTACCTCTTTCATCTCCTCTATAAGGTCAGGGTCACTAACTTTTATAAGTTCTGCTACATCCTCTAAACTAAGTGTCTGTATAGCAAGAGATTTATTTAATATATCCCTTATCTTCTTAGGATCTGGTTTTTTATTGTTAGCGTTATTAATAAGGGACTCAATATAATCATCATTAATAAAGTCTCTTCCATTATCAGTATACCTTTCAATTTCATCATCTATTATTCTATTTTTTACCCACTCAACTACATTAATCATTAAAAATCTCCTTTTTATTAAAATTCTTTATTATACCATATTAAAAGATAGATATTTTAAACTATTATTTCAAAAATTTTAATTATTTTATTAATTTTTATTGTCATAAAAATTGATTTATGATATTAGCATAATAACTAATTAACTATATATTGGGGGATTATATGTCAAGAAAGTGTGATATATGTGGTAAAAGCACTACTTTTGGTAATAATGTATCTCACTCTAACAGGAAAACAAGAAGAGAGTGGAAACCAAATACTCATAAAATAAAAGCATTAATTAATGGTGCAATTAAAACTGTTAAAGTTTGTACAAAGTGTTTGAAAGCTGAAAAAGTAGAAAAGGTTATATAACTTAAGATTCAAGCATAGTAGCAATCTTAAAAGAATAACTTAAAAATTAAGTTTAAAAAGTTATTACTCGTATTTTTATTAAATCATCTTAGATTATTAAAAGATAATAAAGTTAAAAATTCAGGTTATAAAATTTATAATATAACTTTAAAAATTAAAACCAATTAAATGATATATAAATTTGATAAGATTTTATATCACCTTCAGAAAATGAACTATAATCAAAATCAAAGTTTATACCTATATTAAAAGAATCACTAATATTAAAACAATATCCTATACCAATCAATCCACCAAATCCATTTGTAGAATCTGAAAACTCAATACCTGAAACTTCCAATTTCGCCAAATACACACTTAGACCAGCTCCTGCTCTAAAAAATAGACCTTCATAAAAAGGAAAATATGTTAAAGCAGCATAATATCTGTTAAGTTGATAATGCTCTTTAATTTTCCCAAAAATAGGATCATTTTCTTCGTTAATAGCAGCAACAGCAGAAATATCAAGACCAAAATGAATAGAGTCATTAATTATGGCTCCAACACCAAACCATATGGATATTGGTGTTGTTACATTACTAAATTTACTACCATCATCAAACTTTGCATCACCACCACCTATACCAAATCCTATATACCAGTCACTTTTACTATTACCTTCTTCCTGTGCAAATAATGACACAGAAAAAATTAATAAAAAGAGTACAATTAATTTTTTCATAAGCTCTTCTCCTTTATATTTTATTTCTCTTGATATATATCAAAGTAACAAAAAATTAAAAAAACAAAAAAATTATATAAATAATCTAGAATAGGTATATATTATAGATTTTTTTAGATTATCAATACTGCATATAAAAAAGATGGAGGGAATAAACCCTCCTTTATCTTATCTAAGAATTATAAACTCTTACAATTTCTTCAATAGGATTAGGAACTAAAGCTTTTTTGTTGTTCTTATCCCAAACCTCTGGTGAAAGTACATAAGATATATGTCCTGCATTTTCATGAACAATATGAATATATCTATCTTTAAATATCTTATTAAGTATTTCAGCTGTTTGGTGGGGGACTAGTCTATCTTTAGCCCCATAAAAACCAATTAGTTTTAAACCTGTTTTTTTGTAAAGATCGGCAAAAGAGAGTTTCTTTCCTTTGTAAGTATAAGGAAGATCACCATTATCAGCAATACCAATCCTAAATAATCTTGCCGAATATCTTGCAAGATCAACTGGTACAGGATACCTATTACAGTTTTCTGCAGATATCCAGTAAGCACCAGCAAGGTCTTTCCTCTGAGCAGGAGTAAGATCTTCTATTGAATTAACATTTGCATAGTCTTTTGCTTTCCATCCTGTAATAAACCTTCCAAACTTTGTCTTAGGGAAGAAACCTCTTAACGCTATATCCTGAGTCCTTCTTAAACTATCACCTGAAACAACACCACCACCTAATAAGTTTGCTATAGTAAAGTGAGTTAAAAGAAGATTTTGAGGCATTTTAATCATTATTTCAGCTAATATTTCACATTTTCTTCCATCAATTGGTGCAACAAAAGTCATTGCTGCTTTAAATCTTTCTTCTGCAACTTCAGGCTTTGCCATTAAAAACGCATAAGCTTGCATACCAAGGCCACAATATCCTTCTATTATCATTTTTTGCTTTCCATTATGTTCAAAAGCTATTTTACTGAACTCATCTAAATAATCAACATATTTTTCAAGTGTAAGTTCACCATAGTTTTTAATAGTATCTTTATCACCATTAAGTTCAACTGAATATATAGCAAAACCTTTTTCAGTAAATCTTTCAAAAAAGTTTGCCTCTGGTAAAAATCTGAATATCTTATCACTATAAGGCAATATACCACCTGCATGAAAAATAGCTATACCATTAGGAGTAACACCATTCTTAGGAGGTATATAATACAAAATAAGATGATTATTCTGAGCAAGTACCTTTTCACCATCAAACTTTGCAGAACCAAACAATTCTTTTCCATAAGTATTCATAAGTTTTTCATATTTAGAACCTGCCATAACTCTGTTACTAATTTCATTATAGTAATCAGTAAACTCTCTTTGACCATAAAGAACCTGTAACCAACCATCTGTAATATCTCTTTCAATTTCAAGTAAAGAAGTTACAGTAGGAACTATACCACCATCAAATATCCTTGAAAGAAAATACCTGCTAAGACCAAATGTATTCATTATGTCTTCCAGTCCCTTAGAATAGTTTTCAAAAGACTTTTCTATAAAACTTATGCTAAGATCGTTTATATTCTGGGTTATTCTCTCAGAATAACTTAAGTCTAAAAGATTTTTCATTCTGTCCCCCTACTTTTAAAGATTAGATTTAATTAAATTTATAAAACTTAAGTTTTATATTAAAATTGTTCTTATTTTCTATATTTATTAAATAATAATTCTTCAATTTAATAATCTAGATAAATAAAAATAAAAAAATATTTTAACTATTTAATTATTTAAGACCGATTTTTATATTGACTTATTATAATAAAAATATTTTTGTATTTAATTATAGTTAAATTTTAAAAAATAAATTTTTTTGAATTACTTTAGAACTCATTGAACTTTCGAGTTCAAAATAAATATTTTGGAGGGTTAAATTGGAAGTTTTACAGATACAACTTTTAGACGATAACCATGAATACTTCAAGACAGAAGGTATGTACTATAAAGAGTTTCCGAGTTTATATAATCAGATTAGATCATTTGCTGTATTTATAGTACAAAAAGCACCAGAACAATTTAAAGAGATAAACTTGTTGGAACAACAGGTAAGCGAAATAATAAAAAATGCTATTAAACATGGTAATAAATGTGTTCCAAGTAAAAAAATCAAGGTATGGTATAAGTTTGATGAAAAAGAAAAAGAGATAAAAATGATAGTACAGGATGAGGGACAAGGGTTCAAAAAACTAGAGGAATGGAATGATTTTTTCAGAAAAAGACAGGAAGCTTTATTAAGTGGTGATTTTGAGGAAATGATGAAATATGTCGCTTTTAAAACAGAGCAGAGCGATGAAGAGGATGGTGGTAATGCACTATGTGCTGCTGTAGAATATTGGAATATATGCTATGGTTTTAATAAGTCAACAAGAAATAAGGTTGTTGCAATAAGAAAGTTTTAAAATATTTAAGCTTTCTTATAAATTTTTTTATGAAAATACTATTAAGCTTTCCTAATAATATTATTGATTTTTTTTATTTTGCATTAACTAACGAACAACATGAGGTAATAGGAATTACAGAAGAAAAAAAATTAATAAGTTTCTTTGAAGAAAATACAGCCGATGTACTTATTATAGATTACGAACATTTCAAAAATACAGAAGAGGTTTTAAACAGAATAAGAATGTTATCAGAAAAGGTAGAAATAATAATTAATACACTGTCATCAAACTTTAATATAACTAAAATTATTAAAGAAAACAGGATTTATGCTATAATACCAAAGCCATGTTCATTACCAGAAATGTTAAATATGATAATCTATTATATAGAAAGGATACTAAAACAACCATCAAAATATTTGAGAAAACATCCAAGATTCGACATAAAATCAAATCATAATATAGCAATAATAGATATAAAAGAAGCAAATAAAAAATATATAGGAAAAGTTAAAGATATAAGTCTTGGGGGAATAGGAATAATAGTAAAGGACAATATAAACAAATACCTCATATTTCAGGGAAAAAATGTAAAAGTAAATATTGAAATTGATGATATTAGTTTTAGCTTTACTGGAACAGTTAAAAGTATTATCAAAGATAAAATAATTGGATTATCTTTTAAGGAGATAAATCCACTTGATATAGGAAGAATAAAGAATTATATATTAAAATTAATGAAAGAAAAAACCAGTATTGGGGGCTAATATGGCATTAAAACAGTTTGTCACATTTTTCATGGGTTCTGAGATATACGGTATAGACATACACAATACTCAAGAAATAATAAGAGTTCCTGAAATAACTCCAATACCTAACTCATTGGATTATGTTGAAGGCATCATAAATCTAAGGGGTGATATTATCCCAGTAATAAATCTTGAAAAAAAGTTTCATATAGCAAACCCAGAAGAAAAAAAAGAGATTATAATAATAAAATCAAAAAATACAAAAATAGGTATAATAGTAACAAAAGTATTTAGAGTAATCCAAGTAAGTGAAATAGACGTTACACCACCACCATCAATACTCGCTGATATAGAAGAAGAATATATAAAAGGTATTACAAAGATTGAAAATGACCAGTTAATAATTTTAATTGATATAGAAAAAATGTTTTTTGAAGAAGAGATAAAAAATATAACAAATATTACAAAGTCTTTATAAAAATAATCATTAGGAGATTTTGATGTCTTTAAAATCATTTGACCCACAAATATTTGAATATATAGAAAAAGAAAAAGAGAGGCAAAATAATACTCTTGAACTTATTGCAAGTGAAAACGCAGTTTCATACAATGTTATGGAAGCTGTTGGTAGCATATTAACAAACAAATACGCTGAAGGATATCCGAAAAAAAGATATTATGGTGGCTGTGAGTTTGTTGATAATATAGAACAGATAGCAATAGACAGGGCAAAAGAACTCTTTAAAGCTGAACATGTAAATGTTCAACCACATTCTGGTTCCCAAGCTAATATGGCAGTATATTTAAGTGTGCTTGAACCTGGTGATAAAATACTTGGTATGGATCTTTCAGCAGGCGGACACCTCACTCACGGTGCAAAAGTAAACTTTAGTGGTAAAATTTTCAATTCGGTTACATATGGTGTAAACGAAGATGGATGGATCGATTATGATAACCTGGAGAAAATAGCAAAACAGGAAAAACCAAAAATGATTGTAGCAGGAGCAAGTGCATACTCAAGAATAATAGACTTTAAAAGATTAAGAGAGATAGCAGATAGTGTTGGAGCTTATCTTATGTGTGATATTGCACATTATGCAGGTCTTATTGCAGCCGGTTTCTATCCAAGCCCAATAATATATTCTGAGTTTGTGACTACAACAACTCATAAAACACTTAGAGGACCTAGGGGTGGAATGATAATGTGCAAAGAAGAGTTTGCAAAAGCAATTGATAAAACAGTTTTCCCAGGGATTCAGGGAGGACCATTAGAACATATAATAGCAGGAAAAGCTGTTGCATTTAAAGAAGCTATGACAGAAAAATTTAAACAAGATATGAAGCAAACTTTAAATAATGCTAGAATGATGGCTAATACTCTTATAGCAAGAGGATTTAAAGTAGTATCAGGTGGTACAGATTCACACCTATTTCTGGTTGATCTTACAAACAAAGATATAACAGGAAAAGAAGCTGAAGAACTACTTGAAAAAGCTAACATAACAGTAAATAAAAATACTGTTCCAGGAGAAAAAAGATCTCCATTTATAACAAGTGGTATAAGAATAGGAGCACCAACAATAACAACAAGAGGAATGAAAGAAAAAGAGGCTGAAATAATAGCAAACTTTATTGCTGATGTTATAGAAAATAAAAATAATGAAACAAAAATAAAAGATATAAGAGAAAAAGTATTAAAATTATGTAAAGACTTCCCACTATATTAAAAAGGCATAAACATGTTTTTTAAAAAAAACAAAGATAAAATAGCAATATTAGGCTCAGGAAGTTTTGGGAGTGCTCTTTCAATAGTACTTGCAGAAAAATTTGATGTAATACTTTGGGGAATAAATCCTGAAATAATAAACGAAATAAATACAAAAAAAACAAATAATTTTTATCTTGAAGATGCAAGATTCCCAGAAAACGTATTTGCAACTTTAAATATAGAGAATATAAGAAACTGCGATACAATTGTTTTTGCTGTACCTTCGTCTGCTACAAGAGAAGTTGCAACAAAAGCAAAACCATTTATAAACAAAAAAGCAATAGTTGTAAGTGCAGCAAAAGGTCTTGAAGAAACAACAGGATATAGAATGAGCCAAGTATTAAACAGTATTCTACCAAATCCTGTAGTTGTTATATCCGGTCCCTCTCATGCTGAAGAACTTGCAGCAGGAATACCCACAAGTGTTGTTGCAGCCTCCAGGTCAAATAAATATGCTCTGAAAATACAGAAAGAGTTTTCATCAAAAGTGTTAAGAGTATATTCATCAAAAGATGTTATAGGGGTTGAACTTGGTGGAGTATTAAAAAACATTATTGCAATAGCAGCTGGTATAAACTCTGGTCTTGGTCTTGGTGTAAACTCTCAAGCAGCACTTATAACAAGAGGACTGGTCGAAATAGTAAGGTTTGGCATATCAATGAAAGCAAAAAAAGAAACATTTCTTGGTCTAAGTGGAATAGGTGATCTTATAGTTACTGCAACAAGTAGTTTAAGTAGAAACTGGACATTGGGATATAAAATAGGACAGGGTAAAACTCTGGAAGAAGCATTAGCGGAAATGAAAATGGTATGTGAAGGGGTAAAAACAACACAGGTTGTATATCCTATTGCATTAAAAAATAAAATAGATATGCCAATAACAGAACAGATATATAAAGTACTATTTGAAAGAAAAAATCCAAAGGAAGCTGTTAAAGATCTTATGACAAGAAGTCTAAAAGAGGAAAAAATTATATAAATTAGGGAAATTTTAAAAAATAAAATTTTATATATCTTACTAATCAATCTATTTTAATATGAACTAAAACATTTTATAAAATATAATATTTAAAAAAAGGTTCTTAGGAAGTCTTAATACTCCCTAAGAAGTTTTATTTTAATAAAAAAAACTATTTAATTATTGTAGAGAAAACAATTTTTAAAAAATCATCTTCTTCAATAACTTTTCTTATATCTTTATAAAACCTTATTTCTCCAAGACAAGTATCAGACCAATTTGTACCTTTATAAATACTCCTTATATAAACCCTATATTTCCCCTTAGGAAGATCTATATCAAAAAACTGCATATCTTTAGTGTCATTAAGGTTTATCATCTTTTTAATATTCCCATCCAATGAAACAAACTCCATATCCTTTATCCTATTGTTCTTTTGATAAACAGTATCAATATCTTTTCCTTCTATCTTTACAAAAGACTTATTAAAACCATTTTGGACAGCAATACCTCTTATATTTTCAATTATTTCAAACTCAACAAACTCACCTATACCATCATCTCACTTACCCTCACACCATACACTCTCTTTTACACCATCAAAAAGCCTTAAACCTGAAAAGTCTATACCTTCAATTACCCCCCTATCAGTATACAAATTAGTTTTTTGCTTAATAAATGATGATGTTGTTATATATTTAACATTATAATAAGATTTAGATGGTATATTAATTTTTCTGGGATCAGTAAACCATATATAATTATAAAAGCTTGACAAGTCATTGGATTTATAAGAAACCATCTTAAGAGTAAACATATCATTTATCTTAGGCTTATAATTTTCTCCTACATAAAGATTATAACTATTTTCACCTAATCTAACAATACCGTTAAAAGATAACTCTTTTGGTAAATATTCTAAATCTATTCCTTCAGGAAACAAAAAATAAAGTTTTTTTATATTATCTTTCCATGTACCTCCTGTACCAATTATATAGTTCCATTTATAATGTAAAACCGGCACCATAAGTTGTTCCCCACTCTCTTCACAATAATCAGTATAACTAACACTTACAATCGATGTTTCATTCGGGTTAAAATAGAGGTTATGGTGATAATGAAAAACAGCTTCAAAATAATTATCTTTGATAGCAATATCAATCACAACAAAATCATAATCAATATTTTTATTGTTCTGTAATATTTTTAGATTATAAATATTTTTAAAGTCTTTTGCTAAAACTTTTCTCCTTGGAGCAATATCTTTATCAAGAAAATATTCATTACTTGTTTCAATATCCTCAACATCTTCAGACTTTAATTTATCACCTATTAACAGTTTTATAATTTCAAAGTGTCTATTAGGACCATACTTACTTACAGGAAAATGATATTTTACAATCTTCCCATCTTTTATAGGTTCAAGCATAATTCTAAACTTAACAGGAAATCCAGCCTCTACGTTCAAGGGTTTATCTGAAGAGTTTTTAAACTGAAAAATAGCTGTAACATTAGACTTTTCAAAACCATCAAAAATTAATACTTCTTTCTCCATAATTATCTGATTGTTATTAGAATATAAGTTCCCTTTTAATTCACTATGTATTGAGTTCCAAGAACCATCATCTGAATAAACAGTATTTAATGTAAAAAAGAGAAAAAATAAAATAAAAATAATAACTTTTCTTTTCATCAGGTCCCTCCTTTTTTAAAATTGTTTAAAAAACAAAATTTAAATAAAAAAAAGAATTTTTTTAAAAAAAATTATAATATTTCATAATTTTTATTATTAATAATATTAAAATTATTATTTAAGAGAAAAAATGAAGAGAAAATTTACTATTATAATTATAAAAATTTTATTTCTTTTGTATAATACATCAAATGCTGATTTCATAGTTGTAGATCAAAGCACAAAAACACTAAAAAAATGGAATATAGAAGTAATATACGAAATAAAAACATCAAAAAATCTATACATACTTTTAGATTATTATGACCCTATAACATACTCAAATTTTTATAACTCTCAAGAAGTAAAAGAAAATAATTTTATAATAAAAGGTGATTATCAAATTAACAATATAACAAATGAAAATTATAAACTTATAAGAATATTAACAACTATGGCTAAAAACTCACTTTTTATAAACAAGTCATACACAATAAACTCATTACTTAACCTGAACAATTTTACATTTAGTGAAGATAATGTTGATTTGAGACAGTTCCAATCAAATTTAAAGAAAATAAAATTTTTAAATAAAAATCAAATAGATTTTATAAATAATAACATAATAACAGAAAACAGTTTTATAAATAGAATAATAGAAACACTTATTTTTTTAAAGAGAACAACACCGATTGATTCATATTCATTTAAATCAACCAAAGGTAGCTTAGCACTATTTTTAAATAGTCTTGTTGAGGGTTATAGAATCCAGGGAATACAATCAAGAATTGTACACGGATATTCAATACCTGCAAAATACAGAATAAGATACAATGGTAAAGAAGTTGTAATAATCTATCCCAGAGGGGCTTACCACTGGATAGAAATATTTATACCAAATATAGGCTGGTTACCAATTGACCCATTTTTAAACATACTATTTTTTATACCAAATAACATAATAAGAAAGTCACATGGTAATTATTTTTCAGATAATCTGGATATGAATTTTATATACCCCAAAAAAGATGGTGTATTTTACGAAAAAGAGACTATTTTTTCAGAAGACGAGTACAGTGAAGAAATTATAAATGGACAAAATATTGAGGATAAACCTTATTTTATAATATCAGCACCAATACAGATAAAAAAATCCAGTAAAACAAAAAAAAATATAAATAGTAAAAAGTTCTTTATGCCAGAAGAACTTGGACTTTTTGAAAATAACTTAAAGGTTGATATGGAAATAACAAAAAATCAGTATTATTCTCAGGAACTATTTTTTGAAACAAAAACAAAAATAAGTAAAGTAGTTTTACCTTTATATTTTCTTGAACTAACAAAAAGTGGTAAAGTATGGATAGAAGTTGTTAATAAAGGAAAAACATATAGAACAAATATAATGCAGACACCTTACAAAGATCTTAAAAATGAATATTTTGAATATACTTTTACTTTTAACAATCCAATAGAACTTGAAGGCAATGTAAGTGTTATACTAAGAATCTCCGATATATCTGCTGTTTTTTGGTATGCAATAATTGGGGACATTATAGGAACTAAAGATGATACAATTTCCAGTGACGGAAGAGTTATATATATCGATTTCTGCTTAAAAATGGAGTAATAATGGAGGAAAAGAGAAAACTTACATCTGAGGAAAGAGTAAAATTAATAAGGAAAGGCAATCAACTATTTAACGAAGGTAAAATAGAGGAAGCTGCAAAAATATTCTGGTTAACCGATTATAGTGATGGTCTAATAAGAGTTGGTGACTATCTTATGTATGACGAAAAAAAGCCTTTTCAGGCACTTTTATATTACAAAAAAGCACACTATCAAAAAAAAATAGATGAAATATATGCAAGAATGATATGGGCACTTGAAAAAATGATTAACTCTGATAAATCTAATAAAAAAGAGTAACCAATTAAAGGGAATTAATAAGTTTTATTTAAAAATCTTATTTGTATTTTATAAATTTAACTTGGTTTTCTTTTTCATCTGAGAAATAATATTCAAAAACATCTGTATACTTACTTATTAAGTAAAGTCCTAAACCCCTGTCTTTTACATCATTTAAGTCCCTTGACTTAAATGTATCAAAGTTTGGCTTTTGACCAAAGTCTCTTATTATAACCTCTATCCTCTCATCTGTTATCAAGAAATAGATATAAATCAATTTTGTCTTATCTTTTTTATAAGCATGCTCTATAACATTAGAGAGAGCTTCACTAACAGCAACTTTAAGTTGATATGTTTTTTTCATATCAAACCCAGCCCTTTGGCATATCTCATCAATTACATTTCTAGACTTTTTAATAAAAAGAGGATCACTTGGTATTTTTAACCTAACAACCTCTTTAGGATTAATTGTGTATAAATTATTATTTAAGTTTTTGCTATCTTCCATTGTATTTTTCTTTTAATTTATTAAGTTCTTCTTCAAGTTCAATTCTAGTAAATATATTTTCTAACTTAATATTTTCAATGCTTTTTTCAAATCTTATTTTTTTAATCTGTTCATCAAGTATTATATTATTATCAAGTACTATATTATTATTCTTTAAATAATACTTAATCTTATTTTCTATCTCAGTTATAGAACTCATAACATTTTTATATATAGAATTTAAAGTATTATCAACATTATTCTCTAACTTAATCTCTATATAATTTTTAACAACAAATAGACTGAATAATAATTCTTTTATATCTTCCATAGTAAAAAATTCTTAAATATAAAATTTTATCTTATTTATTATTAAAATATCTTTAAAAATAAAAGTCAAGTGTTTATTCTATTTATAATAGAAAGTGATTTTTTTATCTGATTAAGAGTATATTCGCAACTCTCTAATATTGATCTATAAAGATATAAAGACTTTTTTATAACTCCCAGTTCTTTGTTTTCTCTCTCTTCATTTGTTAAAACTACTTTCTCCTCTTCTATCTCATATATTGCTTTTTGAATACTAAGGCCAAGTATTGTTTTCGATTCACTCTCCATTATTTTTTTGTCAATTTTATCAAGTTCCTTAAGTTCATTAAGGTCTCTTTTCCCATTTTTTATTTTATTGTAAAGCCTTTCAGCTATTATTATACCATTCTCAAGAATTTTTTTAATATAATTGATCTCATTTTCATAATAATTTATCTTTCCTATGAACAAATTAGCTTCTTTATTATATTCTGAGTTTACTGTATCTATTAAATAATGTTTATCTTTTGTATACTCAGCACATATATCACTAATATCATCAATAGCTCTGTTTTCTATGTATTTAAATAAGAGGCCCTCAGAAAAGTTTATTATCCTTATTTTATCTTTATACAATTTGAAGTTTTCTTCCAACCAGTTAGCATAAGTCATAAACTTTATATCAGTTTTAACACTCCCATGAAAACCCTCTTTTTCAATAAGTTTAAACTTTCTCATAAAAAAATAATTTAAAGATTCTATTGTTTTATTCTTATTTGAATTAAAAATCCAGTCCTTTTCAAGCTCAGAACCCTTAAAATGTAGAGTATCAGTTGTATATGACATATCAACTCCAATAAACATTATGGGATTAGCACCAATTTTTCTTGCAAATGAAAAGGCTGTTGTAACAACAGAACCACCTGTCTCAAGAACTCCTCTATCCTTAGAAAAAGACAATACAAAGTCTTTAGCAAACTCTATCTGAGAAAAGAGAATTCTTGGATACTTTCTTACTATTTTGGGAGTAATAGTAGGTTCTGCAATAAGTATTGGAAGTTCTTTTTTATTTAGAACCGGTATAAAATATTTATATATCTTATCTTGAGGATCAACAGTAACAACAAAGTCTGGGACTATACCGTTATCAAGGAGGTAAGCAAGTGAAGTATTAACACTTATAATAAATACATTATCTTTAACCTTCTTTATTTTATCAATACACCTGTTAAGAGAAGGCCCCCCACCTATTATGAGAGCAGGTGTATCTTTAAACTTATCGTAAAGAGAATTTACACCTTTAAAGTATAGATAATAACCCATATTAACAAGTACATTCTTAAGCCAGAGTTTCTCAAACCTTATCAAAGTTGCTTTATTTATTATTCTTGTCTCAACATACTTATTTATAGAATCTAAAGCAGATTGATAATAATCTTTATATATTTCGAATAATTGTCTATTCACAACTATAAATGGTTTTTCTATATTGTATAGTTTAAGGGTTTCTGTTATAGTACTTGGATCTTCTGGAAATATTATCTCAATTAGATTTTTTTTTATAATATCTTCAAGATCAAAAATCTTAAGAAAATAGTAGAATATATTTACATCTTTCTCTATAACTATTATTGGTATTTTTATATCTTTTTTTAACAGTTCAACAAGTTCATATCCAAGCCCAAGCCCAAGAAATACTACAGCATCAAATCCATCAAGTTTATAAGCTTCAACCTTTTTTTGAGCCTCCTTAATAGGATTTACTTTACTTGTTATAGGTTTTCCATTTACTGTAAGCGAATAACCATTTCCTGTATTAAAAAAATTGTAAGAACTATTTTCTTTTAATTGGCTTATCTTTTCAAAGAGAATTAAACTATTATTTTTTATAAAGTTTATATTTTTTTCTATCAACGTAGTAAAAGCCCCATTTTTGATTTTACCTCTTCAATAGTCAATGATGCTATCTTCCTACAGGACTGTGCCCCAATTTTAAGTATATCAAAAACATTATCTTTTTTATTTTTATAGTATTCAACTTTTTCTCGTATTGGAGTAATAAAATTAAGAAGATTTTCATAAAGTATTTTTTTACAATCGACACAACCTATCCCAGCCCTCCTACATTCAATATTTATCATATCTATTTCATCTTTTTTCGAAAAAACCTTATGTATATTAAATATATTACACTTATCAGGGTCACCAGGGTCAGTCCTCTTTATTCTCTGTTCATCAGTTTTAGCACCCCTTAACTTATCCCATAAGTCTTTATCACTCTCAAGTAATGATATATAGTTATTCATACTCTTACTCATCTTTGCTTCACCATCAAGACCAAGTATTTTTGGGACTTCTGATAACATTTCTTTAGGTTCAGGGAACGTCTGTCCCACAATACTATTAAACTTTCTTGCTATTTCTCTTGTAAGTTCAAGGTGTTGAACCTGGTCTATACCAACAGGAACAATATCTGCTTTATATAAAAGTATATCAGCAGCCATAAGTACTGGATAAAAAAAGAGGCCTGAGTTTATATTATCAGAGTGTTGTTTAGACTTATCTTTAAACTGTGTCATTCTGGTAAGGTCCCCATATGCAGTGTATGTCCCAAGTATCCATGCAAGTTCAGTATGTTCTTTAACATCAGACTGTATGAAAAGTTTTGCTTTATCAGGGTCTATCCCACAGGCAAGTAGTATAGCCGCAGTATTAAATATTGTTTCAGGCATTTTCTTAAAGTCATAAGAGACTGTTATAGCATGATAATCTACTATACAAAAGATAGAGTCATAATTATCCTGGATCTTTACCCAGTTTTTTATTGCACCAACATAGTTTCCTATATGTATTATCCCACTTGGCTGAATACCTGAAAATACTCTCACATTCATCTCCTTATTTTTTATATCAATAAAAGATTATAAAATTTATTTAATTAATAAAATTTTAAATAAAATAGTTTTAATTAACTATATAATACTTAAAACAGTATTTGTCTTAAATTAGAAAAATACTCTTAATATTTTTATTTTAAATAGAAAGCATTAAAAAAGAATAATAAATTTTAATAATCAAACATTTTAAGAAAGCCGGGTATCCCCCCAGCTTTAAGATTATAAATATTTTATCTTATTTTTATCGACTTTAAAGTTTTTATAGTTATTTTCAAAAATAAGGTAAAAGTTTTTCAAAAATCTTATCCATAAACTGAACATGGTCCCCCTCCATTTTAATTTTTAAATAAATAATTATATAGAACTTATTATTGAGTATATCTCGTTATACTTTTCAAGTGTTTTTTTTACTATCTCATCCGGGAGTGACGGTGCATCAGTATCTCCCTCCCACCCGATAGATATACAATAATCTCTTATAAACTGCTTATCATAACTTACAGGAGATTCTCCCTCCTTATAAAACTCTTTTACCCAGAACCTTGATGAATCCGGTGTTAGTATCTCATCTATTAATATTATTTCACCATTATATATTCCAAACTCAAACTTTGTATCAGCAAGGATTATCCCTTTATCATAAAGTATATTATACGCTTTAGTGTATATATCAATAGATATATCTTTTAACTTATTAGCAATTTCATAGCCTGTTATATCAACCATTCTTTCAAAAGTTATATTTTCATCGTGCCCTTTATCATTTTTAAATGCTGGTGTAAATATAGGTTCAGAAAGCTTTGATGCCATTTTAAGACCCTTAGGAAGTTTAATTCCACAAACACTCCCACTCTCTTTATATTCTTTCCAGCCACTACCTATTATAAATCCTCTTACAACACATTCTATATCTATTCTCTTAGCTTTCTTTACAATAACAGTCCTATCCTCAAGTTCAAAATACTTATTAAGTGGCTCAGGAAAGTTTTCAATATCAGTTTCTATAATATGATTAGGATAATTTATTATTTTAAACCATTTATTCGATATTTGAGTAAGTATTTTACCTTTACCCGGTATACCATTAGGAAAAACCCTGTCAAAAGCTGACACTCTATCTGTTGCAACCAATAATAGAGTTTCAGAATCAATTTCATACATATTCCTTACTTTACCTTTATGTAAAAGTTTTAAAGGAAGTTCTATATTCATTATAGCTTCCATTTTATTTCTCCTTAAATTTTTTTTTGAAAATTTATAAAAAAAAACTTATTTAGAACCAAATTTTACACTATCAAACCACCATTCTATTTTCTTAAAGTTCTTATAATCATAAATATATAGTAATTTTGGGAAAATCATACTCTCTTTATCATTTATTATCTCTATATATCCCTTATATTCAAACTTAAAAAACTTTTTTTCACCTCTATATATCTCAAAATATTCAAGTTTTTTATCTGAAAAATATAATTTTTGAATATAATCACCTCTATAATATATTTTCTCATTATTCTTTTCTTCAACCTTATCAGGATTTATTAAATAGGGTGTTTTCCCATAAAAAAAAGATATATAATTAAAAATAGAGGGATCAGGTAAAATATCAAATATAGGATCATTCAGATCTATTCTATATTTATGACCTTTTTCATCAATAACTTCCCAAATATCATTCTGTATAATAATTATAAATCTTTTTTTACCAAGTAGAGTATCATAGCATTCTATCTTGTAAACTTTAGCTATCCTATCAACTTCTATAAATATATCAAGAGAAACTGAATCTTTCCTTGATGAAACATAACCATTTATAATGTAAAAATTATAACTTTCATCTGTCTTTACTAACCTATCAGAAAAACAGGAAACTAAAATTAAAGTAAAAAAAATATTTAAAAAAAAATGATAAAATTTCATTATAAAAATTTATTCATTATTTTCATTGGTCATTAATTCATCATCCATATCTTCAGGATTATAAAGTTTTTCATTTATTTTCTGTATCTCATCAATTATCACCTGAAGATCATGATTTTTATTTATATATTCACTTATTTTTTCATCGTTAGAGTTAGCAAAACTCTCAAACTCAGTTTGAGTTATACCCCAACTCTTAAAGAAATTATCTTCAAACTCTTTTTTCTGTTTCATAAACATTTCATTATCACCCGATTCCTGATCAGATTCAATAAGATCCTTTCCCTTAGACTTTTCCCTCATTTTCAATATCCACAATATTTCCTGTTCCATTCTTGAAATATATATTTTAACAAAGTTTTCAACGTTCAACTTATTTATTTTTTCTATTTTTATTTTTGGTGTATAAACAATCTCATTAGAATCAACCTTTTTTTCATGTGTTTTTTCATTAGCCTCTTTTTTATCTTGATTTTTAGAACATGAAAAAACAAATATAAATAGAATAAATATAAAAAAATACTTTTTCACATTAACCTCCCTATAAAAGATATAAATCCAGGAAAATTAAATTAAATTTAATAAAACATAAAAAATAGTAACAAAAATCTAAGGCATTACAATGAAAAAATTAATTTTTAAACTTTTTTTAGTTTCAATAATTATCAATATAAATGCCAATGATAAAGATATGATAAATAAAGCAATATCTTTAAATAACAACTCAAAAGAAGAGATAGCTTTATATCTTAAAGCAATAGAGACAAATCCTAAAAATGATATTGCATACTACAACCTTGGTTGTATATATTTTGACAATAAGGATTACAAAAATGCCATAATCTATTTTCAAAAATCCCTAAGTATCAAAAAAGATCCAGACTATTACTATAATCTTGCTCTTAGTTTTTACTATCTTAAGGACGATGTTGAAGCTATAAAAGCATTAAAAGAACTTTTAAAAATAAAACCAAAGGATTATGAAGCAGGTTATTTTTTAAGTTATATTTATTCCTTAACTGATAATATAAACGCTAAAAATCAAGCAAGATTTATACTAAAGTCTATATTAACATCAAGAGAAATTCAGTTATACGAAGTCGATTTTATAGAAAAAGTTAAAAAACTCTATAAAGACCTTGGAGGTGAGTAAAAAGATTTTATAGAATATTTTTTATACTTTTTTTATTAAAAATTAAATAATTTTTAATTTTAAAATTGAATTATTAATTTTATAATCTTTATTTCACTTTTCAGGAGAAAATTATGAAAAAAAGAGACTTTTTGTCTGTTACAGACTTTTCTATAGATGAGATATGGAAATTATTTGAATTTACACATAAACTAAAAAAACAAATAAGGAAAGGTATATATAAAAAATATCTTAAGAACAAAATAATAGCTATGATATTTTCCAAAACATCAACAAGAACAAGAGTATCTTTTGAAGTTGGTATAAGACAATTAGGTGGATCAGCTATCTATCTTAATAAAAATGATATACAACTTAATAAAGGTGAAACAATATATGATACAGCTAAAGTATTATCAAGGTACGTTAATGGTATAGTTATAAGAACATATAAACACGAAGAAGTTGTTGAACTTGCAAACTCAGCAGATGTGCCAGTAATAAACGGGCTTACTGATTTATTACACCCATGTCAGGCTTTAGCAGACTTTTTTACTATATTTGAAAATAAGCCCCAGTTTGTAAATAATCCATCAAATCTTAAATTAACATTTATTGGAGATGGTAATAATGTAGCATCTTCTCTCCTTTTACTATCATCAATGATGGGTAACGAAATAAGGATTGCTACACCAAAAGGATATGAAATACCAAAACAGATAATAGAAATAGCAGAAGAAAATGCAAAAAAGAGTGGTGCAAAAATAATAATGGGAAATGACCATATTGAACTTGCAAAAGATGCTGATGTATTATACACCGACGTATGGGTAAGTATGGGACAGGAATCTGAATCAGAAGAAAGAATAAAAGTATTTAAAAATTATAGGATAGACAGAGATGTCATAAAAGTTGCAAAGACTGATGTTATAGTATTACACTGCTTGCCTGCAAATAGAGGCATGGAGATAACAGATGAGGTTATGGATGGCCCTCATTCAAGAGTTTTTGACGAAGCTGAAAACAGACTACATGTACAAAAAGCAATAATGATAAAACTCCTATCTTGAGAAGATTTAACTTACTATTACTTTTTTTTATTAGTCTAATACTGTTTTTGATATATATTTTATATCCAGCATCAAGTTTATTAATATATAAACTAAGACTTACACGAGTTATATTTGTATTCCTGGTTGGTTCTGGTATATCTATAATATCATTTATATTACAATCTTTAACAAGAACACCCCTTGCATCAGAATATACACTTGGAATAAGTTCAGGAGTAGCTTTTTTTGCATCTATTGCATATATTCTTGACTTAAATCCGCTCTTTTTTAGTATAATAGGCGGAATATCAATCACTACCTTACTTGTCATATTTATTAGAAAAAGATTGGGCTCTAACTCTTTTGTTTTAATTGGCATTTCCCTGAGTATATTTTTTGGGAGTGGTATATCTTTTATAAATTATATCACCTCTTTTAAGTCATCACAAGTACTATCAAGATGGATCTTTGGCAGTTTTTCATTCTATTCATGGTGTGAAATAATCACATTAATAATAATGTATATATTTTTAATAATAAGTTTTTACTTTTATTTACCAAAAATTATACTTATAAGCATTTCACCAGTGTATGAAGAAATATTAGGAAAAAATTTTAAAACTCAGATTACTTTTATGGTCTTTATAATTGGAATTTTTATAAGTTTCTTATCAACATTTGTAGGCCCTGTACCATTTTTTGGACTTGTAGTATCAAATATTATAAGAATAATATTTAAATCAAATATGATTTATACTTTTTTTTCGCTTATTGCAAGCGGATCAGTTCTCGTTCTTCTGGATTTTATTAGCAAAAACCTCCTTATTTTTGAAGAACTGCCAATAGGCATACTAACAGGAATAGTATGCCTACCACTTGTATTAGTCAGTATAAAAAAGTCTTTCTATTAAACTTTTCCCGTTATTATACCGAGGTTACCATCCTTTCTTTTATAAATAATATTTAAAGACTTTGACTCTGATTCATAGAATATATGATAATTCTTATCAGAGTTAATAAGTTCATTAACAGCATCTGTTAGATCTTCCTCTTTTATAACAACCTTATCTTTTTTATCACCTTTTTTTATATTATTTTTGTTTAAAACTACTGATATTTTTTCCCATTTACCATTATTACCTTTTATTATTGAAAAACTATTAGGACTATTCTCATCTTTAACAACTATAGAGTTTAAATAATCTATTTTTAAAGTATCTATATTGTTATATTGATCCTCTGTTAAAGGTGGTGTACTTTTATATATTGCAAACCTAAAGTCTGAACTTGCCAATTGTAATATAGCCTCATCATCTGACATTGGTTTTAAAAAAACCTCTCTTACTTTTGTAAATTTAATCTGTTTTTCCTTCTGTTTTTCTTCTAATTGAGTTACTCTTTTTGATTCAAAGTCCTGAAGTTTATTCTTATATCTTACAACCTGTTTTTCAAGTCTATCAATCAAATTATCTATAGCACTGTACATATCCTGGTCTTTATATTCTGAATGAAATATTTTTCCATCAGACTTTACTGTTATTTCTACCTTATGTATTATTTTTTCCACTTCCATAACAACATGTACATCAATTAAATGTGGAAAATAAAACTTTATTCTCTCCATCTTTTTTTCCACATACGACCTTAAAGCATCAGTCACTTTAATATTTTTTCCACTAATTTGTAGTTGCATTTTAAACCCCCTTAAGATTTTCTTTGAAAAGAAGACTTTATATTTAATTTTTGTCTATACTTAGCAACAGTTCTCCTTGATATTTTTATCCCCTGACTATTTAATATCTGCTGGATCTTTACATCACTCAATTTTGAATTATTGCCCTCATTTTCTATAATCTTTTTTATCATTTCATAAACTTTTTTTGCTGATACTTCCCCGTAAGATGAATCAACTTTATGAGAAAAAAGGTATTTCAGAGGATATATACCAAATGGAGTTAATATATATTTATTATTTATTATCCTGCTCACTGTTGAATCGTTTACCCTTAAAATTTCAGCCATCTCTTTTACAGTAAGTGGTTTTATATGTGAAGGGCCATAAAAGAAAAACTCTTTCTGTATTTCAGCAAGTTTTGATGCAAGTTCATAAAGTGTTGACGTTCTTCTCTGTAAAGAGTTTATAAAAATTTTTGCTTCCTGATATTTTTCTTTTAACTCTTTTATTTCATCATTTACATCTTCCCCCCTCTTCTTTTTTATAGCCTGTTTATAATCTGAATTAAGTTTTATTCTTGGTAAATACTCATCAAATACTTTAAGTTCAAGACTCATATCTTTTTTATTTATACTTACTATTATATCAGGTATTATATAAACAGCATTTCCTTCATTACTTATTTCTGGTAAAGAATCAACCTCTTTCTCTATTTTTTTTAGACATGATATTATATAATTTTTTGGATAACCTAACCTTACCGAAATCTCATCTACTGTCTTTTTCTTTATAATATCAGCAATATTTTCATCACTATCACTTTTTTTTGAAAATGAGTTTTCTATCTCTTGAAAGACTCTGAAATATTCGTAAGCTATTTTATAAAGCTCAGATTCTTTTGAAAACTTTTTTTCTAATTGCGTAAGAACATATTCACTAATTGACCTTGAACCTATCCCCGGTGGGTCAAGATTCTGAATCTTCTTAAGAACATTTTCAACCTTAGCAACACTTGTCTCCAAATATTTTGCTATCTCTTCAACACTTGTAACAAGAAGTCCATGATTATTAAGTGATGATATTATAATATCTGCTATCTTCTTCTCCTCATTATCAAGATCAAGAAGGCTTATCTGTTTTTTAAGATCATCATAGAGAGTCTCTTTATTGTATATTGCATTAGTTAGAAAAAATTGTTTTGTATCGCTGGTTGAATCTTCATAAGACCTCTTATCAAAATAAAAATCATTAGTATCCTCATATATATCTTTTATAACAAGGTTTTCTAAATATTCATCCCTATTCTTTATAATCTCTTTTGCCTTATTAACCTTATCTCTTACTTTATTATCATTTATATCATTTTCTATCTCAAGAAATGGATTTTCTTCAATTTTTCTATTTATTTCCTGTATAAGGTCAGTTGTATTCATTAGTAATATCTGAATATTTTGTTGAATTAACGGTGCTAATATCTGTCTTTGAGTCTGTTTTATAAATGTACCATTTCTCACTTTTAACCACCTTAATTTTATAGTTTAGTTTCTACTCTATATAAAAATATATATAACCATTTTTACTTTAATGTCAATAGTTTTTTATTTCCATAAACTTTATGATTTTATAACATTCATAAAAAAGACACTAGAATACGTAAATTATTAAACAGTCACATAAAATTAATTACTAATAATAAAGCAAAAATTAAAAAACTTGTTAATATTAAAATTTTTTATAAATAAAATTTTCTAAAAAAATTGAATAGTAACAAAATTAATCAAAAAAATATTTTTAAGTTCTAAACAATATTTATATCAACTAAGACAAATAATTCTAAAATAAATCACAATTATCAAGTTATAAAAAGTATAAAAATAACAGGCTCCCTATTAAATATTAATACTTAAAATTTAGAATTATTCCCATCATCTTTTAGATATTCCACTCTGTTTTTACCAGCCTTTTTAGCTTTATAAAGCATACTCTCTACGTCTTTTATAATATTATCAAAACTTTTATCACTTTTTAACTGTACAGCACCAATACTTATAGTTAGGTTTTTATCATTTACTATTAAATGTTTACCTAAAAAAATTCTTAAATTTTCAGCAATAATAGAAGCATAAGTCAAATCAGTTTCGGGCAAGATAAGAACAAACTTTCCTCCTTCCCATCTTCCAAAAATATCTGTCGGTCTTATTAAAGACCTAACAAAATTTGCAAGTTTTTTTAGAACCAAATCACCTTCCAGAAAACCATATTTATCGTTTATATCTTTAAAATCATCTATATCAAGCATAAGTATTGAAACATCATAATTATCTCTCTTTTCTAAGATAAGCCTTTCTCTTTCAATTTCCTTCATAATTTTTTTCCTGTCATATAAACCCGTAAGATTATCTGTAATAGAAGCAAGTTCCAGTTTATCATTCATGTCGATAAGTTGCTGATTTTTACTGTATAATTCTTCGTTAAGGACATCCTGAATTTTATTAGTAATTATCTTCATTTCAGTATTTATATATTGAGTCTGTTTTTCTTTATTTAAAGAATAGTCTAACGAGTGATCTTTGCTTACAATAGAAGATGATAAGTCCTTTACTAAAAAATTATTTATTAAAATCCCTAATATTATAGCTACCGAAATAATGCCAATAAAAATTAAAACTATTTTAAAAATTAATGGTAAAACAACCTCATTTTTATTCACTACAGTTATTAAAGTCCATCCAAGTTCATCTATTTTATTATAATAAGCTATTTTGTCTTCACCATCAATAGTAACATAACTAAATTCTCCCTCCTCCTGTTTGAAATCAGGTACTGGATTTATAACATCCTTTAACATACGATTTAAGAATCTACCATCACGATGGACTATAATCACATTATTCCTATTTGTAATATAACTATATGAAGTTTTCAAGCTAGAATCACCAACAGTAATCTTGTCAACTATATTCTGTAAAGATGCATCAACAGAAATCACCCCTATAATCTTACCATTACGATCTGTTATTGTTTTACTAATAGACACAAGCCAACTCTTATCCTTTATCTCCTGATACGGAATACCATCTGAAAGATAGGGATGAGATTCAAGAGCTTTAGTATACCATGGTCTTACAGTAGGATCAAATCCAGATGGTGGAATATAATCGTTTATTAAAAGACTCTTATTTTCTTTATACCCTGAATAGACATAATTTATATTTGGAATTATCATTTTAATAACTCTATACAACTCAAGTATCTCTTCTCTCTCTAACAATGTTATGTTTATCCCTTTCTTTAATTTTGGATTTTCTGATAATACACCAACAGTATTTCTAAGAGGTATAAAATACCATAGGATATAATTTTTCATTGCAAGATTTCTCTGCCTGATTATAGCAAAAGTATTATCTAATCCTGCCCTGTAAGTTAAAATAGAAACCAATACTGTAAATATTATAATTAAAATTGCTAATATTATAAAAATGTTTCTGAAAATTTTATTCCTTAAACCACTATTAGCCACAATTACTCCTTATTATAACTATAAATAATTAAAATAATAACAAATAAATAAAAAAATTAAAAAGTACTTAAAAAACTTTAAAAAAATATTTTAATTCTAACTGAAATTATTTAAATAATAGACTATTTCATATTGAATATTTTCAGTATTTGTGTGGCTTATTATCATACATTTTTCTTAAAAAAAAGACTAATTCCTCACTTGCATAACAATAAATGTCATTATAGAGCCCCATTAAGAACTTAACCTTTTTTATTAATACTTTATTTTTTTAAAGATGTGTTTCATATAATAATTGTATTTATTTATTAAAAAGATCCATCATCCTTAACCTTCTGGTGAAAGTTTTAAACTATACCACTTCTATCACTCTTATTGCCCACCCATACCAATAAGAAAAAGATAAAAAAATAAAACCTAGCACTTATGTAATAATTATTCCTGTTTATAGTAAGATTAGTATGTTGAATTTTAGATAAAACCATTAAACTCTGGGATATAAATAATTGATAAGATATATATTGGTTAAAATGCAAGTTTTAGTTTATAGTATTAAAAATTAAATTTTAAAAAAATAAAAATATCTTTAAGTTAAAAAATTATCTTTTATATGTTTATCTATTACTTGAGCAAGAAACTCGGCATCATCCTCATCAAATCCCATCAAATCACCAATTTCAATAGTATTTTTGATACCACTAACATTTACAACATAATATTCATTATAATTATTATTACTTCTGGAAACTTTTTTATAAACTTTAACTCCTTTATAATCAATATAATTTAACGACTTAGACGAAAATACAAAACCTAAAACAGATTTTTCAAGTTTTAAATAATCTTTATTAAGAAAAAGTGAATAGTTACCAAATAAGTTATAACAAGCAAATAGAGGCAAAAATATTCCTGCAATAATAAAAGGCAATAAGAAAAAAACAAAATTAAGATTTTCAGCTACTATAGAAGGTAACGCAACACCAAAAACCATAGAGTCCCATGCAATAGAGAAAAAAATTAAAAATATACCCAGAAACCTATTTGCAGTCATCTTAAAATTAATCATTTTAACAGAATCTGATATAACTTCAACCTTTACTTTTTTAGATGCTAATCTTTCCTCTCCTACTTGAAGGCTTTTTCCATTAAGATAATCAAGAGCTTTTTTAGCATCACCTATCCTTCTCGTATAATCAACCATTATCATCTTATCTATAAGTAGTTTTAACCTGTTTGGTATATTAACATAACTATCATATTTGACCTTCTCGCCATCCATATCAAAACTTACTGGATCTTTTCCTGTTAATATATAAACCATAGTCATACCAAGTGAGTAAATATCAGATGCTGGTATAGCCTTCCCATAAAGTTGTTCCTGACTCATATAACCTATTGTTCCTACAAAAGTGTTTGATGCTGCTACAGTATCCTTAACTAAGCTTCCAACTGATCCAAAGTCAACAAGATATGGCTTTCCATCCTCTCCAATTATTATATTATTTGGTTTTATATCCCTATGAATTATTGGAGGTTGAAGATTATGAAGATAAACAAGTACTTCGAGTAGAGATTTTAATATATTTTCTACTTCCTGTATAGAAAATCTTTTCCCATCTTCTATAAGTTGTTTTAAACTCTTACCCTTTATATACTTCTGCACTAATACAAAATACTGATCATTATTTTTTATAAAACTAAAGTCATCAATATAAGCTGGTATATTTGGGTGTTTTATATTTTTTAAAACCTTTATCTCTCTTTCAAAAAGGTCAAGCTCTTTCCACTCTTTGATATTAGAAAAAGGGACAACCTTTATTGCAACTTCATTTTTATCCACCTGATCAAGAGCAAGATATGTATAACCAAAACCACCTTTACCAATTAGTAAGATAATCTGATACCTATTATTTATTATTTCAGATTGTGAAAGAATACCAATATTTTCCATAAAATTACCTCACTTTTAATCATAATTAATAAAATTAAAATAATAATAAAATTTCTCCAACTAGAAAATAAAAATTATTTTAAAGTCTTATCCCTACCGTTACTAAAAACTTCTTAAGCTGTAATGATAATTATATAGTTCATCTATTTTTACTAACACTTATTAATGTCAATATTAAGATATACTATTTTTATTTTAGTTTTAAAAGTATATACTTTTAACTTAAAAATATTCCAAAAAATCTTTATTCAAAATGAGCAAATTTTAAATTATAGTTTTTTTACAATAAAGCAAGTATTCAATATTACCTTTAGGGCCCTTTATAGGGCTTTCAACTATACCAATTTTGGCATATGAACTAAATTCAGCATATTGTAAAACAGAGTCTATTGCATCATCTCTATACTTTTGCTCTTTTACAACACCATCAAAACCCTTTATTCTATCACCAATTTCAAATTGTGGTTTTATAAGAACAACAACAAAAGGAATTTCAAGCTTTTTTAAAACTGGGAATATGTGTCTTAAAGATATAAATGATACATCAACTGTTGCAAACTCAATCTGATCTAAAAACATAGAAGGTTCAAGATATCTTGCATTTATTTTTTCCATAGTAACAACTCTCTTATCATTTCTAAGCCTATAATCAAGTGTTACCCCCACATCAACTGCATATACCTTTTTTGCTCCATTTTCAAGTAAAACCTGAGTAAATCCACCTGTTGAACAGCCTATATCTATACATATCTTATTTTCTACATTTATATTAAAAAACTCTATAGCTTTTTTAAGTTTCAAAGCACCCCGGCTTACATATGGGAAAACCTCCTTTATTCTAATTTCAACATTCTTACTATATTTTTTACCAGGTTTTGTTGATACAACACCATTTACAATAACGTTTCCCGACATTATTAAAGATGCTGCTTTTGACTTTGATTCACAAAGATTTAAATCAACAAGAATTTCATCTAATCTTGCTTTTTCCATAAGATATTAAAATATTCTTAAAAATATATCAACAACAATTGGATTAAACTTTTTACCCCTAAGTCTTTTTATCTCCTCTATTGCATCCTCTTTTGGCCACGCTTTTCTGTAACTCCTATCAGATGTAAGTGCATCAAAAACATCTGCAACCGACACTATAGAAGGCAAAAGTCCTATCTCATCCTCTCTAAGGCCCTTAGGATAGCCAGAACCATCCCATGATTCATGATGCCTTTCAACAATAAAAATCTCCTCATCAAGAAAATCAAGGGGTTCAAGTATTTTTGCACCAACTGAAGGATGGCTCATCATTATCTGAAACTCTTCCGGTGTAAGAGGTCCTGGTTTCGAGATATACGATATATCAATTATAATTTTACCAATATCATGAAGTATAGCCCCCCTCTTAAGTTTAAGTAATTCATTACTTGAAAGTCCCATCTCTTTTCCAATAAGCTCTGAATAGTCAGCAACTCTCTCTGAATGTCCTTTTGTGTATGGGTCCTTTGCATCAAGTGCTATTGTTAATGATTTCATAATATTTATTATTGTCTCTTCTCTTAATCTTATCTGTCTCTCAAGGCTCTCATTTTTTATTTTTAGTTCTTCTGCAAGTGAACCTATAACCTGAATAGTCTCAAAAAAGTCTTTTTCCTGTTTTTCTAAACTGTCTCTTCTTATAAGTGCAAAATTAAGTCTTTTTACAAGCTCTTCAGCTTCAAATGGTTTAACTATATAATCATTAACCTTAAAAAGATATCTAGCAACTTCCCTCTCCTGCTTATCGTCTTTAGCAGTAAGTATAACTATCGGCACTTTCTTAAACTTTGGGTCCCTCCTGAAAATATCACATAACTCCCAACCAGATAATTCTGGCATCATAAGATCTATTGTGATTATATCTGGCTCAAAAACAAGTGCTGATGAATATGCATCCAACGGATCAAAAACAGTTTCAACAACAAAATTATGATTTACAAGTATTGTTTTTATAAGTTTTAAAATAAGTTTATCATCATCTATTGCTAAAACTTTTATTGGTCTTTCAGACATTAAATAAACCTCTAAATTTTTAAAATACTTTTTATAAATTTAATCAGAGAAGATAATAAATTTTTATTTTAAAATAACAAAATAATAAATTGGAGAAAGTTTTGACCTGTAGATGCACATACCCTGGTTGTACAAGACATGGAAAATGTAAAGAATGTCTTGAATATCATAGAGAAAAAGCAGAATTCCCTGCATGCTTTTTTACCCCAGAAGGTGAAAAAACATATGATAGAAGTTGGAAAAACTTACAGAAATTCTATAGATTTAAATAAAAAATTTAATAAAGCTTGTAACTTCTCAATTCAGTATATATAGGCCCTTCTGGCCTTAAATCACTTTTGTAAAGTACAAAATTAACTACTTTAAATGATATTTCCTCAATTTTATAATCTAAAAAAGTTTGTGTAAAACTTTTATCTATAAAACCTTTTACTCTTGCTAAAGTAAGATGCGGTCTAAAATCACGGTCATCTTTTTTGAATCCCAGCATTTCAAGTTTATTATCAATAAGTAAAGTAATATTTTTTAAACTATCAGAAAAAATATTAATAAAAAAAACTTTTGGTTTACCTCTATTTAAAAAAACTCCTGGATTTTTAAAAGAGATATTGAAACTAGTATAATTTATAGAACTTAGTATAGAATCTATTTTATTTACCATGCTCTCTTGAATATTACCTAAAAACTTTAAAGTTATATGTAAGTTTTCTAATGAAACTATTTTTAAGTTTTTATTTTGACTCAAAAATTTATAAATACTTTTAAAATGTTTTTTAATTTCAGTAGGAAAAGGTATTGCTACAAAACATCTTAACATACAATTACCTTATCTTTAATGTTACAAATCCAAGTAACGATAAAATTATTCCTATTATCCAGAATCTTATTATAATTTTTGATTCTGGCATACCACCAACTTCAAAATGATGGTGCAAAGGTGCCATTCTAAATATTCTTTTTTTCTTAGTCTTGTAAAAAAATACCTGCAATATAACAGAGATTGATTCCATAACAAATATACCACCAACCAGGACCAGCAATACCTCCTGTTTTATAGCAACAGCAACACTACCAATAAGGCCACCTATACCTAAAGAACCTGTATCACCCATAAAAACCTCGGCAGGATGACTGTTAAACCATAAAAATCCAAGACCTGCTCCACCCATACTCGCAAGGAAAACAGTTATTTCACTACTCCCGCTTACAAAAGGTATTCTAAGATAATCAGCAATAATTTTATGGCCAGATAAATACGAAAAAACTGCAAAAGTAGCCATCACAAGTAGAGAGAGCCCAATAGCAAGCCCATCAAGGCCATCAGTAAGATTAACAGCATTTGAAGAACTGATCATAACTAACATTGAAAAAAATATGAAAAAAAAACCCCAATTAAAAATAGGTTCAACAAAAAAAGGCATATAAAAATATGAATTAACGTTAAAATATAAAAGTACGGATAATACTAATGCAACAATAAATTGGCCTACTATCTTTATTTTGCCAGGAAGTCCTTTAGTGTTTTTTTTAATAAGCTTAAGATAATCATCAATAAAACCAATTAATCCAAAACCTACAAGAGCTAAAAAACAATACCAGGTAAAAAAACTATCAAATCTACTCCATAAAAATACAGATACTATAACAGATAGAACTATTATAATACCACCCATAGTAGGGGTACCAGACTTTACATAATGCGTTTTAGGCCCAATCTCCCTTATATATTGACCAATCTTTTTAATTTTAAGATATTTAATTATTCTGGGACCTATTAAAATAGATATAACAAATGTTGTAATAACAGCCATTAGAGACCTGAATGTAACATATTGAAAAAGATTGAAAACTTTAAAAAACTCTATCTCTTTACCCAGAGGATAAAGCCATTTGTACATGAGATAAAACATTTTTTAAACTCCGTTTTTTATTAAAATTCGTAAAAAAAAGATATTAAAAATTAAAATTTTATAATTAAATTTTAAAATAAGTTAATTAAAATTTTTTTAAAATATCAAATAAACTTGAAATTCAAAAAAATAATGTTATAATTTTATCTGAGGTTTTAAAAGATGGATCAAAATAATAATTTTCAAAATTTAGAAAAAATAATAAATAACTCTATAAAAGAGGCAACAGTAAACCTTGCCAGGGGTTTTGCCTTATACAATAAGGCCTTATTTGAAAATATAAGTAAAATAAATCCATTTATCACTACTGGCTTAATAGAGTTTATTAATGAAAAAATAAGTCTATGGGATAAAAACAAATAAAAAATTTTATAATTCAAAAAAGAAGTAAGCTAACTTAACATTTAAAAAACTAAGATAATTTTATATATTCCATATAAATATTGATTGATAGGTTATTTTAATTATTATTCTTAAATTTCTATCTGTATTATAAAAAATTATTGATAAAAAACTAATTATTATTTTTTATTTATCTCAGTTTTTAAAATAAAACATTCGATAAATTAAATAACATAAATACTTAAATATTTTTTTAAAAGGATACAATAGTGCATATAACATTCTGGGGAGTAAGAGGATCAATACCAACACCTGGAGAAAATACAGTAAATATAGGTGGAAATACTTCCTGTATAGAAATAATGAACGATGATAAAGAGCTATTAATAATAGATGCGGGTACAGGAATAAGAGAACTGGGTAATACAATAATAAGAGAATATATCCCAAAATACAAAATAAATGAGTGTTCAATACTTATAACTCATACACACTGGGACCATATTCAGGGTTTCCCATTTTTTTCACCAATATACCTAAGAAACTTTAGTGTAAATATATATGGCCCTACAAGAAGAAACAAATCACTTAAAGACCTTATAGGTGGGCAGATGAATTATGAATATTACCCTATAAAACTCTCTGACCTTAGAGCAAATATAGAGTTTAAAGAAATAAATCAGGAATTTTTCAAGATAGGGAATTATAGTATTAATACAATATTACTAAACCATCCCATAAAAACATTAGGATATCGAATAAATTATAAAGATAAAACAATAGCAACATGTTATGACCATGAAATATACAGGTCGATAATAATGGAAGATAATCCTCTTATAATCTCACAACTTAAGGTATCATCAAAAACAATAGAAAGATATAAAAAAGTAATAGAATCTAAAAATAACGAAGTATCAAGGTTTATAAGTAACTGCAATCTCGCAGTAATAGATTCACAATTTACATCAAATGATTATTATAATAACAATAAAAAAGGATGGGGTCACGGTCCTGTCGAGACAATATTATCAAATATAACAAACACAAATAAGATTGTACTCTTTCATCATGATCCAAACAAAAGTGATAAAGAGATCAGAAAAACTGTAGAAGAGATTGGAAAGTATCTGAAAAAAGATAAAAATAAAGAACTAAATTTAATAATCGCAGAAGAGCAACTCAGGATAATACTATGAACAGCAACATTTCAACACTTTTTATAGACAAAGTTATCTATATAAGTAAAAAAATAAACTCTGTTTTACCATTACCAAAACTCCTCGACTCTATAATGGAAACAACATCAGAGATACTGAAAGCAGAAGGTGCCTCAGTTCTCCTTCTTGATGATAATCAGCAAGAATTAATATTTGTAAGTGTAGTTGGTGATAAAAAAGATATAATAAAAGAATACAGGGTCCCAATTACCGAAGGTATAGCAGGTCTTGTTGTAAGAAAAAAAGAACCTATAATTGTAAATAATGTTGAAACAAATCCACATTTTTATAAAAAAATAGACGAGTTTTCAAGTTTCAAGACAAGAAACTTAATTGCATTTCCTCTTATTGTACAGAATCAGGTAATAGGTGTACTTGAGGTAGTAAACTCAGTAGGAAGAGAAGGTTTTGATGATATAGACCTTAAAATGTTATCATACATAGCTGAAATATCAGGAATTGCTATATATAATAGAATATTATATGATCAACTTGAGTTTGCACATAATCAGACAAACAAGAGAGTAAAAGAACTTGATGCTCTTTATACGATACTCAATCAGTCAACAACTTTAATAGATAAAGTAAACATAAAAAAAATATTTAACATAACAGGTGATATAGTAAGTTCAACACTTGAAGCTGATAGAGTAAGTATATTTATTAAAGTAGATCTGGAAGAAAATCTATTTGAGTTGGTATACTTAAAAGGTATTACAAGTCTTAAAGAGGGGGAGATACTAAACATAAATGAAACAAGAATAATGAAGATAGCAAAAAAGTTTAAACAACCTGTATACAGGTTAAACCAATACAAGTATAATTATTCATTAGAACACCTTAGACAAAAAGAGGTAATAAAAGAAAATTTTAACTTTATATCACTACCAATAATCATAACAAAAGATAATACAGAAACTATAATAGGTTTTATAAATGTAACAAATCCTAAAAATAAATTCGGTTTTGATGAATATGACTTTTCACTTTTAAACTCCATAAGTTTAACATTGGGTAATATATACAAACAATATATCACAAACATAGAAGAGATAAAACAAAAAATAACATATCAAGAAATATCAACAGCTGCAAGACTACAAAAAAACATGTTATCTCAATCAATACCGACTAACATAGGACTTAAAAACATCTACGCAATCAATATACCAGCAAGAAACGTAAGTGGCGACTTTTACGGAATAAAAATAATAGATGAAGATAATATAGCTTTATATATAGGTGATGTTTCAGGAAAAGGTATACCAGCAGCATTTTTTATGGCAATAACCAACTCACTCTTGAAAGAAAAAATAAAATTTCATAAAACACCTGCAAAAGTTTTAAAAGAACTTAACAATACACTATTTGAAGAATTACAGGAAGGAGTATTTATTACACTGGCATATTTTGTAATAAATACAAAAGAGAAAAAAATAAAATATTCATTTGCAGGTCACAATACCCAGTTTTTCTATAAAAAAGAGGGGAATAAAATAATTGACGTAAAAACTAAAGGTAAACCAATAGGAATTATGTATGGTGTTGATTTTGAGGAAAAAGAGATAAGTTATGACAAAGATGATGTATTAGTATTATTTACAGATGGTGTAACAGAAGCACTCATAGAAAAAGAGGGTAAAGATGAAGAAGATTTATTAAGAGAAACAATAAAATGTTCGGCTGCCCTTGATGCAAAAGATATAGCAACCCTTATTAAAGAAACATTTGTACCTCAAAATATTGACTTATTTGATGATTTTACGCTTCTTACCGTCAAGTTCTAAATTGGCAAATAGATGTATACATAATCTAAAGGTATAATATTAAAAAATTCTACAATTTATTAGACAAATTTTATAATTAAGGATTTATATTTTTAAAATTTTCTTATAGTAAAATTTTCTATTAAACTTAAGATAAAAGAGGGGGATTACCCTCTTTTTTAGTTCTAAATCCTATTTGTTTTGATCCTTGGGCTCATCTTTTTTGTTAAAATATTTATCATTTATATCTATCTTAGCTTCAGAAACAAGTTTATCAATATATTTTGCTGCCTTTAATTTTACATCTTCAATCCATAAATTATATATAATTGCATCTTTAACTTCATTAAAAGACTTTTTTATCTTATCTTTATTTTTATTAAAATATTCCAAAGCAGCTTTCTCATCAGGTTTTGGTATACTCTTCGCAATTTTATTATTAATATATATCTGTGTCTTTGCATTGTCTATAAATACACTTATAAAGTCTTTAGTTTCCTGGTCATTAATCCAACCCTCTTTTTCAGCATCTGTCTTTACAAGTAAAACTCCTATTATTTCGTTAAGCATATTACCTCTAACATTAGCCTTATTAGTCGACTTTTCATATTCTTTTAAAGCTTCTTCAGAACCAGTCAAAAGTATATTTGTCTTTATCATATCCTCTATATCTTTAGCGTAGTATACCTTATCCTCTATATTTATAAGCCATACTTTACTATAATCCTCCTGTTTTATCTTATCAGAGATATAATTATTAATACCATTTTCATCAAACTCATCATTTACTTTAACTTTATATTTATATTTTAATTTTTCAAGTGAGTTTCTAAGTAACATTAAGTACCTTGCCTGCTGGTATTCTCTAACAAGTATCTCTTTTGCCTCTTCAAAGTTTTTTATACCTTTACTCTCTAGAAGACTTTTAATATTTTTATCTTCATACTTTGATTTAAGAAAGTCATCTGATGGTATATCAACCTGAGGAATAACATTTTTATAAATAAAGTATTGTGCCAAAGCCTGAAGTTCAAGTACCCTAATTTCTGTTGAACCTATCGATAATTTTCCCATCTCTTTTAATATCATTCTCTGAGATATAATTGTGTTTAATATCTGTCTCTTTACATCTGGATTCTCTTTTAATAAAGCAAGTTGCCCACTTGTAAAATTAAGTTTAAGCAATATATCAAACTTTGTATTAAACTCCCTAAGAGTTATAACATCATCTCCAATTCTGGCAACCCAATCATTATTTTCTCCCTTACAGAAGTTTATCAAAACAACAACAAGAAGAAAAGGTAATACTTTTTTAACAAAACTACTCATTATATATCCTCCAATATAAATGTAAAATAAATAATTTTAAGATATTAAAATTAAACAGTAATAAATTAAAAAGTCAAAATTTTAGAAAATACTCCCAAATCCTCTTACAAGTGATGCTGCAGTTTCAGACTTTCTATGCCATGAATAAACTCTCTGAATGTAAGAATTAACAGTCTTACCATTAACAACAAAAGAATCTTTATAATTCAAATTTAAAAAACTCTTTTCTATCCCTTTACTAGTACCTGCGTGTATAAACTCAATAGTTCCATCATCATCAATAGAGACCACTATACCAACATGAGTTAAAACATCATCTTTTAATGTATTGTTTTTATTCTTATCATATGTCCTATCAAAAAATATTATATCACCAATAGATGGTTTATCAACAATCTTATATTTTAATTTAAATAAAACATACAGCAAAAGTGCCCCAAAATTAGATCTTGAAAACATATCATCTTTTTTTATTTTTTCATATATACCAAGTCTAGTTGCCTCCTCAAACAGATCATTATCTGTGGCATTATAATACGCAGCTCTAACAAAATTGCTACAATCTACATTAAACTTTTTGTCTTTAACCAAAACAGTTTTTATTTTTGGTGTTTTTTCCTTTTCTAAAACCCACTCAACAATTTTTTCTCTAACATATTTCTCAAAAGATCCCTGAAAATTATCTTTCTGGCAATTTTCTTTACTTTTTTCTATATTTTTACTCTTATTATTAAGCTCTCTATTATTTTTTATATAATATTTCCTATTATCTGAACAAGAAATAGAAAAAAGAAAAAATAAAAGATAAATAACAATAAGATTAATTCTCATCAAAATACCACTCTGTAATACTAGGGCCACCAATATAAAACTTGACTCCTCTTATTTTCCTATTATAAAAAACAAGGCTATGAAATGAAAAAAGAAAAGTATATGGCTGTAATTCATGGAGTATTCTATGTAATCTTCTATACATCTGCCATCTTTTTATCTGATCAAATTCTTCTCTTGCCTCCTCTAGTATTCTATCAACTTCTGGATTAGAAAACCCTATAAAGTTTGAACCACCATTTATCTGTGAAGAATGCCAGACCTGATATGGATCAGTATCTATTCCAGTACCCCATGCAAACCTTACAGCATCAAAATTACCTTCTGAAACAGTCTTCGCAAAAACTGTCCAGTCAATAACTCTTATATTTACTTTTATACCAGCCTCCTCAAAACTCTCTTTTATAATATCAGCTATCTTTTTATGATAATCCCTTCCATTATGAACCAAATATTCAAACTCAAACTTCACACCATCTTTATCCCTGATCCCATCACCATCATGGTCAACCCATCCAGCCTCTTTCAAAAGTCTCCTTGCTTCAATAGGATTATATTCATAAGGTTCAATACTCCTATCACACATAGGACTATCTACAAAAAATGGACCTGTCACAATATCTCCAAGCCCTTTATGTATCTCTTCTAATATTTTTCTTCTTGGTACAAGATATGTTAAAGCAACCCTAACCTTTGGATCCTGAAAAAATAACCTTTTTAAGTTCCATCCTATGTATGCATACAAAGGTGTAATATATTTTGCTCTGACTATATTTTGTTTAAAAGAATCTGAATTAGTCCTTGAATCAAACCAGACTTCAGGTGTTATTTCAAAGTCAGCCTCAATATTCCCACTAACAAGCTCTTTTAAAGCTACATTATCGTTTGTAATAAGCCTATACTCTATAATATCTATGTAAGGTCTTCTAGGATCAAAGTATGGCAAATTAAGTTTTCTTGCAAAATAATTCTTGTTTTTAACAAGTTTTATAAACTTTCCTTTTTCCCATACATCAAATATATAAGGGCCTGTACCTAATGGTTTCCAATTATCAGGGTGAGTATTGAAAAATTCAGCAAAAGACCTCTGGTCACCCTTAAAAGACTCAATTCTATATCTATGTCGTGGTACTAAAGGTATTCCACCACAAAACGAAAGTGATAAAAAATATGGTTTTCTATAATCAAATCTTACAGTATAGTTATCTATAAGTGTTACCTTTTCTATATCAATATAGTAATTTCTAAGATGAGCAGCATCAACATAAGGGTTCATTATAACATTATAACTGAAAACAACATCCCTTCCATCAAACGGATGAAAGTCATGCCATGTTATTCCTTCCCTAATATAAAAAATATATACTGAACTCTTTAATAATTTATAGTTTTTTGATAACTTTAATACTCCATTATTAGGAATCAAATCAATTGTATATCCATTCTTTTTTATTTTAAATGAAGAGCCAATCTTTTTATTAAAGATATAATAATCAGCACCAATAATTTTAACATATTCTGGTAATGTTGTAATAACACCCCTACCTTGATAAAAATTATTGCCATCATAATAGCCTTCAATACAACTGTTTCCAATACATAACTTATCCTTTCTCTCCCATGCATATGCAAGCCACGGAAGCCATTCAAAAGTCTCAGGATCCCTAGTTATAAGAGAATCAGATACAAGCCCAATTATAGCACCAGCAGGTGATTCATTTGAAAGTATCGGTGACAACATTCTTGGCTCAGCTTTTGTTCTTATCCTTAACTTCCCGCCCTCTTTAGGCTTACTATTTTTAGGATAATTAAACTCATCTACCTTAACTTTTTTAATAATATTATCAAGTGTATCTACATTTTTTTCCTCTTTTTTAACCTTTAGCTCAATACTTTTATCTTTTAAATCAGTTCCTTTATAAAATGTACATGAGAAAATAAACAAGAACACTAGATTTATAAACTTATATTTTTTCAATTTAGTTCCTCAAAAAATTTTATAAAATAAAATTTAAAAACTAACATAAATTAACTAAAAAAAACTACAAACTATTCGATTTTTATAATTATAACTTATCAAGCAGGGGGGGATAGGTTGAAAAAAATAATATTGCTAATATTCATAACATTCTCAACTATCAGTTTATACTCAAAAAATGATAACACAATAATGATAAATGCAAGTATAAATACACCTATAGTAATATCATTACAAAATAAGTATGATAACGGAGAATGGCAAATAGAGTCAAAACCTGACGGATTAAACCTTGAAACAAGCAGAAAAGGTCAGTTATATACATATTTTGTTTTTAAAGCAACTAAAGAATTCAAAGGCATTTTAATTTTTAATTACATAAAAGAAAATGAAAAAATAGATATAAGAACATATGTTGTTAACATAAAGGGAAAAGATGATGAAATACCTGTAGCAAAAGAGGATAAACCACTAGTAATAATACCGGAGAAGAAGGAAAAAGATGAAACTAAAATTGGTACTACTTACTCAATCAAAAAATATATTACTGAACTTATCGAAACTGGTTTATTACAGAAAGCTAAACAGGAAATTGAAAAAATCCTTGAAAATCAAGAAAAATATAACATAGAAAAAGACTGGATAATAAAACAGAAAGTTGCAATCTTCGAAAAGATGGAAGACTATAATGGACTTATAAATTATATAGATGAAATATTAAGCAATGAGGATAATCTTAATAACATTAAAGACCTTGAACTGTTTTTAAGACTTGCAAGGGCAAAGGCATATTCAAAAACAGATAAAAATATAGAAGCTGAATCTGAACTTGTTTATCTTAAAAACTTTTATCCAGACTCACCTGATGTATACTATCAGCTTGGGCTTTTTTATTTAAAAGAAAAAAAACTTGAAAAAGCAATATCTTTATTTGAAAATCTTGTAAGAAAGTTTAACGAGTTTGAAGAAAAAGAGTTTGTTTACATAACTCTAGCAAGACACTATTACAAAGTTGTCGGATTAAATGGGTACAATCTTTCTTATGAATATTATAAAAAAATAAAAGACCTTGGCCCTATTTCAATATACTATAATGAAGCTATAAAAATGATAGAGTTTTTAGAAAATAATTTTCTTAACATAAGATAATTTAAGTATCTTATTTTTAACAATCTCAGCCATAACTTTATACCCCTCCTTATCAGGATGACATTCATCAAAAAATGTTATCCTTTTATCTCTAAAGTCTATATAATCATAAGCATTCAACTCACATACTTTTAATATAAGATTATTAATATTTTTTAACTTTCTATCAATATAAGGTATGTTTACCTCAAATGGAATACCAAATATTATTTTTATTTTATAACTTGATACAATCTCTACTATCCTATTTATATACATGTTTATTTCATCAAGTGAATAATCTAAAAAAGCATCATTTATCCCAGCAGTAAGTATTATTATTTCAGGATTATACTCATTTATCTCACTTTCTATCCTCTTTAGTATATCATAAAAAGTTTGACCATTAATCCCACTGTTTATGATAATATCCTTTTTAATCTCTTTATTCAGAATGTTGACCCAACTATCAGAAGGTCCAAAAGGATATCCCCAGGTAATTGAATCACCAATAGCAAGTATTTTCATAAAAACCTTTTATTAAAAAATTATTTTTTATAAATCAAGTATAAGGATACTTATCAACAAAAAGATAATAGGAATATATTATAGGTAATATTTCAGGTATTATTTTGCCATCTTTTATAAGTTTTTCGCATATTTCAAAAGCCTCTTTAACAGAATAAAACTTTCTAAATGGCCTTGCTGAAATAAGAGCATCAAAAAGATCTGACAATTTTATTATATGAGTAATTATATCATTAACTTTAATACCCCTTGGATAACCTGTACCATCTAACGATTCATGGTGATTTAAAGCAACATCTATAAGATAACTCTCATAAGTTTTATAATAGTGAGCAATAAGTAATGATGAATATATTGGATGATAATTCATTATATGTCTTTCTTCTTTGTTAAGAAACCCTAATTTATTGATTATATTTTTAGACACCCTGCCTATACCAATATCATATGTTAATCCAGCCTCTATTGTCTTTAAAACATCATCATCATTTATGAAAAAGTCTTTTGCTATCCTTGCTGCAAGCCCCACAACTGCAGTAATATGATGATAATTATAATCATAATTATCCTTAATCCAGGCTAACTCTTCAATAATTCTTTCTGGCAATTTAATTTTTGCTATTAATATTTCAAGGTCTTTTAAGAACTTCAAGTTCTCAGTTACAAATCCATATTTTTCAACCTCTTTTGTCATTAATTTATGGAAGTCTTTCATAAAAAAAGAGTCTTTTACTTCAACAATTTTAACATCAAATTTTTTTCCAGCTATTACTGCATTTTCAAGGAGATCCTTAGAAAAATAATCTCCTTCCCTTGCTATAATTCTATTATTCCATGTGTTAACAAATATTGGTATTTTATACCCTTTTGCTCCTATACCAAGACCTATTTTTTTTAAAATACTCATATTAAGTACTCATAAAATTTTTTATGATAAAATTTTATACTTAAAATAATAATCTATTATAAAATCCAAATTTTTAGAATAAAAATCAAGTATTTTTTAAATTTTTAAAAGTGAGGCAATAAAAGCCTCAAAAATTATCAATATTAAACAGGGAAAACTTCTTTTCCATAACTTTCATTTATGACTTCTGCAACTGAAAGATATAAAGCACTTCCACCACACACAATACCTTCATATCCTGCAATTGTATGGATAAGTGATGATCTTGCAAAATTAGCAATAGCAAGCAATAAAAATAAAACATCAAGGGTTACAAATATAAACCTTAATGCAAAATTGCCTTTTTTAAATACAGCTAAAGTCATAAATATAGAGAATATGCCCCATATTAAAAGATAAAATCCCATAGATATTGAAGTTGCTGGTTTAACTACAGGATTATTTATAATAGGCATAACAATAATAGCCACGAGTGAGAGCCAGAAAGACCCATAAAGAGTAAATGCAGTCATTCCAAAAGTATTACCTTTTTGAAACTCAAGTTTTCCCGCAATTATCTGTGCTATACCACCAATAAATATACCCATAGCAAGTATCATAGAATCAAGTTCTATAAAACCTGCATTATGAATATTTAACAAGATGGTTGTCATACCAAATCCAGCAAGACCAATAGGAGCTGGATTAGCAAAATTTTTTTCCATTATTACCTCCAATTTTTTAATTAACAAAACAAAGAAAAATAGAGAATAAAATTTAAATCAAAAAAATTAAAAGAGAAACTTTTTAAGGAATTGTCCCGTATATGAATTTTTATTTTTAGCAACCTCTTCCGGGGTCCCCTCTGCTACTAAAAATCCCCCTTTATCTCCACCTTCTGGCCCAAGGTCAATTATATAATCACATGACTTTATAACATCAAGGTTGTGCTCTATAACCAAAACAGTATTACCTTTATCAACGAGTTTATTCAGTACATTTATAAGTTTAGATACATCAGCAAAATGAAGTCCCGTAGTAGGCTCATCAAGTATATATAGTGTTTTACCAGTATCCCTTTTTGAAAGTTCTCTTGAAAGTTTAATCCTCTGTGCCTCACCCCCAGATAATGTTGTTGAGTTCTGTCCCAGTTTTATATAACCTAAACCTACCTCCTGTAGTGTTTTTAATTTAGATACTATCTGTGGGTGGTTCTCAAAGTGTTCTATTGCCTCATCAACACTCATTTCAAGGACCTCATAAATATTTTTACCTTTATACATAACATCTAAAGTCTCTTTATTAAATCTTTTCCCATTACAAACATCACACTTTATATAAACATCTGGTAAAAAGTGCATCTCAATTTTTTTTACACCATCCCCTTTACATGCCTCACACCTACCACCTTTCACATTAAATGAAAACCTACCAGGCTTATATCCTTTTATCTTAGCCTCTTTTGTATTAGCAAAAACATCTCTTATTAAATCAAAAACCTTTGTATATGTAGCTGGGTTTGAACGTGGAGTCCTACCTATTGGACTCTGATCAATTTCAATCAATTTATTTATATCGCCAATCTCTATCTCATCAAAAAATAGATCACCTGAAATTCTATCTCCTGTATTAATCTTAGATTTTATTGCTGGAACCAGTGTATCTATAACAAAAGAAGACTTACCAGAACCAGAAACTCCTGTTACAGCTACAAAAATTCCTAATGGTATTCTAACACTTATATTTTTTAAATTATTTGTTCTTACATTTTTTATCTCTATAAAAGAACCATTACCTTCTCTGCGTTTAGAAGGAACTTCTATTTTAATTTTACCTGATAAATATTTTCCGGTAAGAGACTCTTCACTTTTCATTAACTGCTCAATATTACCTGCTGCAACAACATAGCCACCATTTTCACCAGCTCCAGGACCCATATCAATTATATAATCTGATTCTCTTATAGTATCCTCATCGTGTTCAACAACTATAAGAGTATTGCCTATATCTCTTAATTCTTTTAGAGCTGCAATCAGTTTTTCATTATCTCTCTGATGAAGCCCTATAGTAGGTTCATCAAGTACATACAAAACACCAGTAAGTTTGGTGCCTATCTGAGTAGCAAGCCTTATCCTCTGAGATTCACCACCCGATAAAGTGGAAGATTGTCTGTGTAATGTTATATAGTCAAGTCCAACATCAAGTAGAAATTTTAATCTATTTAATATCTCATTTATTATAGAACCACCTATAATCTTACCCTTTTCATTAAGATTAAGATTTGATATAAAATCATATATCTCTTTTATTGTCTTTTTAGAAAGCTCAATTATAGAAAGTCCACTTAATTTAACATATAAAGCCTCTTTCTTAAGTCTATCCCCTTTACATACAGGGCACATCTCCATCTTCATAAAAGACTCATAATACTCTTTAGCAGCTTCACTTGTAGTCTCAGAATACCTCCTTTCTATCATAGGTATTATTCCTTCAAACATTTTCCTTGTCTTAAAACTACTGTTCTGACCTTTAACTTCAAACTCTATCTCTTCATCACTACCATAAAGTATCATGTTAATTATATTTTCCCCAAGTTCTCTTAAAGGCCTATCCAAACTAAAATTGTAATGCTTTGCTAAAGCAATAAACATAGACTTATACCATTTACTCCCCTCTATATCAAGTATAACTTTTATAGCATTATCATTTATAGACAAATCATAATCAATAACACGAGATGGATCAATAACATATTTAACCCCAAGACCATGACACTCAGGACACGCTCCTATAGGAGAGTTAAAAGAAAACAACCTTGGATGCATCTCCTGAAGACTAAAACCACACGAAACACAACTATAAAGTGTCGAATATATTTTTTCTTCCCCACTCTCTCTTATAACTTTAATAATACCGTTTGAGTTTGAAACTGCTATTTCAATATCTTCACTTATTCTTGATCGTTGATCTTTTCTTAACTTTATTCTATCAACTATTATCTCTATTGTATGTTTTTTATTTTTATCAAGTTCAATATTCTCCTCCCCTAACATAAACACCTGGCCATCAATCCTTACCCTTACAAACCCTTTTTCAGACAATCTTTCAAGTAATTTTTTATATTCACCTTTTCTTTCAACTACAACAGGTGATAAAATCTGAATTTTTTCACCATCAGGATAAGAAAGAATCTCATCTGTAATCTGGTCTATTGTATTTGCCTCTATTACTATATTACAGTTGGGACAATATGGGACTCCTATTCTTGCATATAGAACTCTAAGGTAATCGTAAATTTCTGTGACAGTCCCCACTGTTGAACGAGGGTTTTTACTTGTAGTTTTTTGGTCTATTGCTATTGCTGGTGAAAGGCCTTCTATAGACTCAACATCTGGTTTTTCCATTATACCTAGAAACTGTCTTGCATATGAAGATAAAGACTCAACATATCTTCTCTGCCCTTCTGCATATATAGTATCAAAAGCAAGTGATGACTTGCCAGAACCAGACAAACCAGTTATAACAACAAGTTTATTTTTTGGAATCTCAAGTGAAATATTTTTAAGGTTATGAACCCTTGCACCTTTTATTATTATTTTATCCAAAATTTTTCTCCAAAGAATTAAAAGAGATTTTTAGTTTTAAAATTTACTAATCCTATCTAATTATAATAGTTTGAAAATAATAAAAAACTTTTAATTTTTCATTTTCACTAAATACATAAATCTTTTTTGTCAAATAAAATTTTTAATTAAAATTCATTTAATTGATTTAATAAATTTTAAACACTAAACCTTGAAAAAAAATAGAAAAAAATAAATTAAAAGGAAGGTAAAAAATGGAAAGAGTATTCAATTTTAATCCTGGCCCTGCAGTACTGCCATTAGAGGCATTAAAAGAGGCACAGGCTGAGTTTTTAAATTACAAAAATACTGGAATGTCAATATTAGAAATAAGCCATAGGTCAAAAGAAGCTGAGGCTATGCTCCAGGAAACAAAAAATACTATAAAAGAGTTATGGGGAATACCAGACAACTATAAGATATTATTCCTTCAAGGTGGGGCAAGTAGCCAGTTTTTTATGGTACCAATGAATCTGGCAGGAGAAAAGACAGTAGACTATGTAATAACAGGAACATGGTCAGAAAAAGCACTTGAAGAGGCTAATATTTTAAAAAAGAAAACAAATGTTGTATACACAAGTAAAGAAACAAACTACGATAGAGTACCTAAACCATCAGAACTTCAATTCTCAAAAGATGCTGCATATGTTCACATAACTACAAACAATACAATATTTGGTACACAGTGGCATTACTTACCTGAAACAAACGGTATACCTTTAGTAATGGATATGTCATCTGATGCTCTATCTTATCCAATAGACTTTAAAAATATTGGATTAATATACGCTGGTGCTCAAAAAAACTTAGGGCCTGCTGGTGTTACCCTAGTAATAATAAGAGAAGACCTTTTAGCAAGAGTACCAAAAGAATTACCAACAATGCTAAAATATACAACCCATGAAAAAAATGACTCTCTTTATAATACTCCACCAGTATTTGCTATATATATGGTTGGCTTAGTAGCAAAATGGTTAAAAAATATTGGTGGTATAAAAAAGATAAAAGAGATAAATGAGGAAAAAGCAAAGATTATATATGATGCTATTGACAATTCAAATGGTTTCTATAAAGGGCATGCACAGAAAGATAGTAGGTCACTTATGAACATAACGTTCACACTTGCAAATAAAGACTTAGAAGGTAAATTTGATAAAGAAGCAACAGCAATAGGACTTGTTGGATTAAAGGGACATAGGTCAGTTGGTGGAATGAGAGCTTCAATATACAATGCTATGCCAATTGAGGGTTGCCAAAAACTTGCTGAATTTATGAATGACTTTGCAAAGAAAAATAAATAAGGGGGATTAAAATGTTCAAGATACAGACATTCAATAAAATATCTGAAAAAGGTCTTGGGATTTTTAAACAAAAAGGTTATACAGTATCTGATAAATTATCTGACTATGATGCTATAATAGTAAGAAGCCAGGATTTACATAATACAGAGTTTCCAGAATCACTACTTGCAATAGCAAGAGCTGGTGCTGGAGTAAACAATATACCTGTACAAAAATGTGCTGAGAAAGGTATTGTTGTCTTCAATACACCTGGGGCAAACGCAAATGCAGTAAAAGAACTTGCAATATTAGGATTATTACTTGCATCAAGAAAGGTTGTAGAAGGAATTGAATGGACAAAGTCATTACTTGGAAAAAATGAAAATGTAGAAGATGCTGTTGAAAAAAATAAATCAAAGTTTGAGGGCCCAGAAATAATGGGTAAAACATTAGGAGTTATAGGATTAGGTGCTATAGGTGTTTTAGTTGCAAATGCTGCTGTTGAGCTTGGAATGGATGTTATAGGATATGACCCTTACATCTCTGTTGAAGCTGCTTGGGCTTTATCAAGACAAGTAAAAAGAGCATTAACACTGGATGAAGTATATAAAAACTCTGATTATATATCTTTACATGTACCTGCGACTGATTCTACAAAAGGCATGATAAACAAAAAGACAGTAGCCTTAATGAAAGATGGTGTAAGAATCTTAAACTTCTCAAGAGCAGCAATTGTTAAAGAGGAAGAACTTGTTGAAGCATTGGAGGCAGGTAAAGTTGCATGTTATGTAACAGATTTTCCTAACGAAAAAGTTTTAGGTAAAAAAAATGTTGTCCCAATACCACACTTGGGTGCATCAACGCCGGAGGCTGAAGAAAATTGTGCAATAATGGCTGCTAACCAGATTATAGAATACCTTGAGACAGGTAATATTAAAAACTCTGTTAACTACCCTGATGTATTTATGGCTTTTAATGAATCAGAAGAGAGAATATGTATATTACACAAAAATGTGCCAGATATGGTAAGACAGTTTAGTAAAATACTAAGTGATAACAGTATAAATATAGAGGACTTAATAAATAAGAGTAAAGGTGAATTTGCATATACTCTTATAGATGTAAAAAAAGGTAGCTTAAATAAAAATATAGAGAATCAATTTGATCAAATAAAAGAAGTAATAAAATTAAGATTTATAAAATAGGAGTTTATTATGTCAAAAAACTATAAAATAGCAGTTATAGGCGGAGATGGTACAGGACCTGAGGTAATAAGAGAAGGTATAAAAGTACTTAACGCTGCTGCTCCTAAATTTGGTGTAAAAATTGAGTTTACAGAGTTTGATTTTGGTGCAAAAAGATATTTAAAAACAGGAGAAACGCTCCCTGATTCTGCAATAGAAGACTTAAAAAAGTTTGATGCAATATATCTTGGTGCAATAGGAAGCCCTGATGTAAAACCAGGTATCTTGGAAAGAGGGATACTACTAAAAATGAGATTTGCACTTGATCAATATATAAACTTAAGACCTGTAAAATTATATCAAAATGTTGAAACGCCAATAAAAGACAAAGGGCCTGAAGATATAGACTTTGTTGTAATAAGAGAAAACACTGAGGGCTTATACGCAGGTGGTGGTGGAATATTAAGAGAAGGTACTCAATATGAGGTTGCAATACAAGAGTCAATAAACACAAGGTTTGGCGTTGAAAGGTGTATAAAATACGCTTTTGAATATACAAAAAAAAGAAATAGTAAAAAGAAACAGCTTACACTCTGTGGAAAAACTAATGTTTTAACCTATGCGTTTGGATTATGGGAAAGAGTATTTAACGAGATAGCTAAAAATTATCCAGACATAAAAACAGATTACGCCCATGTTGATGCTATAACAATGTGGATGGTAAAAAATCCTGAATGGTTTGATGTTATAGTAACCGACAATATGTTTGGTGATATAATAACCGACCTTGGTGCTGTTGTAGGTGGAGGGCTTGGTGTTGCAGCAGGAGGAAATATTAACCCAGAAGGTGTATCAATGTTTGAACCAATAGGTGGTTCAGCTCCTAAATATACTGGTAAAAATGTTATAAACCCTATAGCTGCTATACTTGCAGGTAAAATGATGATGGAACATTTAGGTGAAGTTGAAATGGCTAAAAAGATAGAAGAATCTGTACAAAAAACAATATTAAAAATGAAGTCAATGGCAGCCGGCAAAATGGGATATTCTACAACAGAAATCGGAGACATGATAGCAGATAGCATATAATGTTTCCTTTTGATACAAGGTGTTATATGGTGTAGTCAAAATTAAACATATAACACCTCTTTTAAAATTTTAAAGTTAAAATTTTATTTTCTTTATCGTTTTTAAAGCCTTTTTTATTTCTCAAAAGTTGGCATTTTTTTTGCTGTAGAGTTTATTAAAAAACATCAGGGAGGGGGATTATGGATAAAGAGAGTATAAAAAAAGATAATACTAAAAACAATTCCGAAGTATTAATGGAGGATAATTTGAATAATGAAAAAAAACTAGATGAAAAAAATAGTATAGATGAGAATAATACTGATGAAAAAGATAATAAAAAAGAAGAAAATAAAAATGATGAAATTATAACAAAGATTCAGGAACTTGAAACAAAACTAAAAGAGTATGAAGAACTTATAAAAAGAAAAGTAGCTGACTTTGATAATTTAAGAAAGAGAACAATCGAGGAAAAAAAGGTACTTAATCAGATACTCTCCGAAAAAATAATATTAGACTTTCTACCAATAATAGATAACCTTGAGAGGGCTATAAATGCTGCTAAAGAGACAAAAGATATAGATGCACTATTAAATGGAATATCACTAATAAAAGATATGTTTTTAAGTATACTATCAAGTAATTATAATGTAAAACCAATAGATTCAATTGGAAAAGAGTTTGATCCAAAAATACACAATGCACTTTATCAGAAAGAAGGTGACTATGATAAAATAATAGTAGTAGAGGAGATAGAAAAACCATACATAATGGGAGAAAAAGTAATAAGAATAGGTAAAGTTGGAGTTGGTACACCAAAAGAAAAAAAAGTAGAAGAAAAAGAAAATGAAGAAAAAAAATAAGTTAAATAATAAGAGTTGTAAATAATCTTTTTTCACATAAATAAAAATAATAGGAGAGGATAAAATGGGAAAGATAATAGGAATTGACCTTGGTACAACAAACTCTGTTGTTGCTGTAATAATGGGTAATGAACCAGAGGTTATCCCAAATCAAGAAGGTGATAGATTAACACCTTCTGTAGTTGCCTTTACTGAAAATGGTGAAATACTTGTAGGGCAACAGGCTAAAAACCAAATGATAACAAACCCTAAAAACACAATAAGATCAATAAAAAGATTTATGGGAAGAAAATATGCTGAAGTAGGATCAGAAATAAAAACAGTACCATACGATGTAATTCAGGGACCTAATGGAGATGTAAGAGTAAAAACAAGAGCAGGAGACTTTGCACCACCACAAATATCTGCAATGGTATTGAAAAAATTAAAAGAGGCTGCTGAAAGCTTCTTAGGTGAAAAAATAGAAAAAGCAGTAATAACAGTGCCAGCTTACTTTAATGATGCACAAAGACAGGCAACAAAAGATGCAGGAAGAATTGCAGGTCTTGAAGTAATGAGAATCCTTAATGAACCTACTGCGGCTGCACTTGCTTATGGACTTGACAAAAAAAACCAGAATATAAAAGTCGCAGTATTTGACTTTGGTGGTGGTACATTCGATATATCAATACTTGAACTCGGAGACGGAGTATTTGAAGTAAAATCAACAAATGGAGACACACACCTTGGTGGTGATGACCTTGACCAGGCAATAATGGATTGGCTTGTTGACGAGTTTAAAAAAGAAAATGGTATTGACCTTTCAACAGACCCTGTTGCTATGCAAAGATTAAAAGATGCTGCTGAGAGAGCAAAAAAAGAGCTTTCAAACCTTCAATCAACACAGATAAATCTACCATTCATAGCTTCAAAAGATGGTAAGCCATTACAGATAAACAAAACTTTAACAAGAGCACAGTTTGAAAGAATAGTTGCAAACATACTTGAGAGATTAAAAGAACCATGCTATAAAGCTTTAAAAGATGCTGGTTTATCACCAAAAGATATAGATGAAGTACTATTAGTAGGTGGTTCAACAAGAATACCAAAAGTTCAAGAAATAGCAAAAGAAATATTTGGAAAAGAACCATCAAAAAAAATTAACCCTGATGAAGTTGTTGCAGTAGGTGCAGCAATTCAAGCTGGTGTTCTTGCTGGTGAAGTTAAAGATATTCTATTGCTTGACGTAACACCATTATCTCTTGGTATTGAGACATTAGGTGGGGTATTTACTAAAATAATAGAAAGAAATACAACAATACCTACTAAAAAGAGTCAAATATTTACAACTGCTGAAGATAACCAGAGTGCAGTATCTATAAGAGTATACCAAGGAGAAAGAGAAATAGCTGCTCATAATAAATTGATAGGAAGTTTTGACCTTATTGGAATACCACCTGCACCAAGAGGAATTCCACAGATAGAAGTAACTTTTGATATAGATGCAAACGGGATTCTTCATGTTTCAGCAAAAGACCTTGGTACAGGCAAACAGCAAAGTATAAGAATACAGGCTTCAAGTGGATTAACAGAAGATGAGATACAGAAAATGATAAGAGAGGCAGAAATGCATGCTGAAGAAGACAGAAAGAGAAAAGAACTTGTAGAACTTAAGAATAAAGCTGATACACTTGCATACACAACAGAAAAGATATTAAAAGAAAATGAAAACAGAGTTGATCCTTCACTGAAAGCAAGAATCGAGGCAGCTATAAAAAATGTTAAGGATGCTATAGAAACTGATGACAAAACAAGAATAGAGAATGCTTATAACGAACTTACAAAAGAATCACATGCACTATCTCAATTAATATACCAAAACGTTGGCAATACAGGGCAGCAAAACTATAATCAGGAACAAAAAAGTGATGAAAAAGTTATGGAAACAGATTACGAAGTAATGGATGATAAAGATAAAAAATAATTTATAAAAGTATAAAATGGGCAAGGTAGACCACTACTTTGCCCATAATTCTGGATTTATTTTTTATTAAATGACATAAGGAGTTAGCATGCCAAAAGATTATTATGAAATCCTGGGTGTATCCAAAAATGCGAGTGAAGATGAAATAAAAAAAGCTTACAGAAAACTTGCAATGCAATATCACCCTGACAGGAATCCTGGTAATAAAGAAGCTGAACAAAAGTTTAAAGAGATAAATGAGGCTTACGAAGTACTTAAAGACCCTCAAAAGAGAAAGGCTTATGACCAGTTTGGGCATGCTGCTTTTAATAATGGATATAATACAGGTGGTTTCAGAAGAGGTTTTGACTTTGGTAGTTCAGGCTTTGGAGGATTCTCAAGCTTTTTTGAAGACTTTGAAGATATTTTTGAAGACTTAGGCGATATATTTGGAACAAGACAAAGAAAAAAGTCAAACAAAAAAACATATGATGGTCGTGATATACTTATTGAAATAGAAATAACACTTGAAGAAGCATACAATGGTACAAATAAGATAATAAAACTCAATAGAAAAGAGACATGTGGTACATGTAATGGAAGGGGTACAGAAAGAGATGGCGATATAATAACATGCCCCAGGTGTGGTGGAAGAGGTGAGACTATTCTATCACAGGGTCTATTTACAATAAGACAGACATGCCCTCAGTGTAATGGTGAAGGGACAATAATAAAAAATCCATGTAAGACTTGTAAAGGAACAGGATTTGTAAATGTAACCCGTGAAGTTAAAGTAAAAATACCAGAGGGAGTTGAGGACGGAACAAGACTTAAAATATCAGGTGAGGGTGAACACGGTAAAGGTGGGGGTAGGCCTGGTGATCTATACATACATATACATATAAAACCACATAACATCTTTGAAAGAAAGGGAGCTGACCTTTTTATTGAAACAAAAGTACCTATAACAAAACTTATACTTGGTGGTGAAATAAAGATAAAAAATATAAATGGTAGTATAGTATCATTAAAAGTACCTAAGGGAACAAGTATAGGTACACTACTTAAAATACCAAACATGGGAATGCCTATAGTAGGTTCATCAAGAAGAGGAGACCTATATGTTAAGATAGATGCTGACATCCCATCAAAAATAAGCAGTAGAGCTGAATCATTACTTATTGAACTTGAAAAAGAACTTTATAAATAGAAAATTTTATGAAAAAAATTTTATTAGTAGATGATGAAAAGAACTTCCATTATTCATTTAAAAGAGTATTCAAAGACCTAGATATATTATCATGTTATTCACCAGAAGAAGCCGAGAAAATTTTAAATAAAAACAAAGAAGATATATCTATAATAATACTTGATATAAAAATGCCTGGTAAAAGTGGGCTCCAATTTCTTGAAGAGATAAGAAAAAACAAAATAGATGTCCCAATTATAATAATTACAGCCCATGGTGACCTTGAAACAGCAGTAGAAGCAATAAAAAAAGGTGCAACAGAATATTTATTAAAACCATTTGACTTTGAAGAATTAAAAAATGTAATATACTCAAAAATAGATAGTCAGAAAACTGAAAATATAAATAAAAATGATGCTATAGAAAAACATATTATAATAGGTAAGTCAGCAAAAATCCAGGAAGTATACAAAAAAATAGCAAAAATAGCAGAAAAGGATATAACAGTACTAATAACTGGGGAAAGTGGTGTTGGTAAAGAAAGAGTTGCAAGAGCCATACATTATTACAGTAGAAGAAAAAATATGCCTTTTGTTGCAGTAAACTGTGGGGCAATACCTGAAAATCTTCTTGAAAGTGAACTATTTGGATATACAAAAGGTGCTTTTACAGGTGCTTACTCAGATAAAAAAGGAAAGTTTTTACTTGCAAACAATGGTACTCTATTTCTTGATGAAGTTGGTGAGTTGCCACAACACTTACAAGTTAAAGTATTAAGAGCAATTCAGGAATCTGAAATAACACCAGTAGGTTCAGAAAAAACAATAAAAATAGATGTAAGAATAATAGCAGCAACAAACAAAGATCTAAAGGAAGAGATAAAAAAAGGTAATTTTAGAGAAGATCTATACTACCGTTTAAATGTTTTTCCAATAAACATACCACCATTAAGAGAAAGAAAAGAAGATATCAAAGATATAATCACATTTATTATAAAAAGACTTAATATTGAAAAAAATATAAATGTAAAAGGAATAAGTGATAAAGCACTTAACAAATTATTATCATATGACTTTCCTGGCAACATAAGAGAATTAGAAAATATAATATCTCACGCTGCTATAATTTCATATGATGGTTATATAGATGAAGATAGTATAGAAATAAATCAAGAAATTGAAAAAAGTTATCAAAATATTGATAAAATTATAGAACAAATATTTGAAATCATTTTTGAAAAAGGTTTAAAAATAGACCAGTTTTTAGAAAAAGAGGTCTTAAAATTCCTATTAAAAAAAATGGATAATAATCAGTCTAAAATAGCAGAATACCTTGAGATAAATAGAAATACATTAAGAACAAAATTAAAGAAACATGATCTTATATAAAAATTAAATTATAAGAGAGAAGTTCTTTAAGAATATATATAAGTTCAATTTCCCGCATAATCATTATAGCTTCTTTTTCAATTTGACGAACCCTTTCAATAGACAAGTTAAGTTTTTCAGAGATCTCTTTTAAAGTAAATTCTTTTCTTTCCGGATTAAACCCATATCTATTTTTTATAACAATAACCTGATTTTCTTTAAGTAATGGGAAAATATTATTTTCAAGAAACTCGTTAATAAATTCTATAATCCATTCTCTTTCTTTCTCTTTTATAGAATCATATTCTGAATACAAAAGGTCTGAATACTTAATATCTTCATTATCTTCAACAGGCTGGTCTAAATATTTTAATTTTGATATTAATGGTAAAGCATTTTTAACCTTATCAACAGAAACCTTCAGATCATCAGCTATCTCTTCATAGCTTGCACCTCTTTTGATTTCAAGATAATTTTTTATTCTATAAGCAAGACTGTAAATACTAAGTGGAGCTGATAGTCTGTTTGGGGTACTTATTATACTTGCTTTTATTCTCTGTTTTATCCACCAGTATGCATACGTAGAAAACTTAACATTTTCATCAAGTGAAAACTTATCAACAGCCTCTATAAGTCCAATAGTACCTTCATCAAAAAGATCTATTATATTTTCTATATTTTTTGACTTATTTATCTTATTCACTATTGAAAGTACAAGTCTTAAATTACCTTTTATTATTTTGTTTCTTATTTTTGTTATTTCTTTAGCATATTCATTATTATTATCTGGTTCTTCATTGGTATCAACCTTTTTTTCAAGGTATCTTAATCTTTCAAAAAGTTTCCTCTCCTCTTTAGGAGATAAAAGGGGAAATGATGTTATTTTATTTAAATATTCATTAAGACCGTTCATCAATTAATTCTCTTAATGTTATAAATTCATTATCATCAACTATTATAAATGATAAGACATAATTTTTATCTATATCACCAATAATATCCCCTTTTTTTATAATATCCCCATATTTAACACTGACATTAAGGCCTTTTGAAGTAAGTATTGTTGTAATATTATTGTCCTCTATAAAGACAGCTTTTCCAAAACCTTTAAGTGTTCTTATACCTATAACTTTTCCGGAAATTGGAGAATAAACATTTTGTTTTGATTTTGAAATGTAAGTCTTAATTGGATAACAAAAGTTTATATTTTTTCTAGAGAATGACAATAACGGTTCTATTATACTCTTATGCTCTTTTTCAATCTCAAGAACCTGCCCCTCGTAAATAGTTTCTCCATACTTTTTAAGTAATTGATTAAAAGATACATTATATTTAGATGATATAGAAAAAAGAGTCTCTCCTTTTTTAACTTTATGTAATATTTTATTATCTGAGTTTTTTAAACCCGTATTTTCAGTTTTAATAGGTATAAATATCCTATCTCCAACCCATAATCTATTTAATATATTCGTATCATTAAGAGCATATAATAAATTAATATCAATATTATATTTATTTACAAGATCAAAAATAGTATCCCCCTTTTTTACAGTGTAACTTTCTATTTTATAACCATTAAGAGGAACCTTAATAATATCCCCTTCCCAGAATCTTGATATTATATTACTATCATTTATCTTCCTTAATTCATCACAATCAACATTAAAATTAGCACAAACACTTAAAAGAGAATCATTTTTTTTAATTTTATATTCTAAAATCTCAGAATATAAATTTAAATATATAAAAATACTTATATAGAAAACAAAAATAAACTTCATGATTACCCCACTATGTTAAAATCTTTAAAAGGTTGACTATCAATAACCTCTTTTATAACCTTATCAACTCTTGACATAGAAGGACCTCTATTTATAAATCCCTCAAATATTAATATTTTATCCTCATCACCTTGAGCAATTATTTCAACAGCACCATCCAATCTATTTTTTACTGTGCCTTTAATCCCAATACTTAAAGCATTTTTGTATATAAAATATCTAAAACCAACTCCCTGAACCCTACCTTTAACAATATACTTATATGTTTTCATATAAAGACTCCAATCTATTCTTTACAAGGACTATATTATCATTATAAATATCAATATCAGAAAAAGTTTTAATATTCCCTAAAAGGAAAAAGTCAAATATCTGTATTCCTATGTTTTTAAATATATAATACCACATCTTTCTATAATATTCTTTAAAAGACTTATTAATCTGTTCACCAATCATAAACACAAAACCATATTTTTTTGAACTCAAAGGATTATTATAGAATACCTGAAGCCTATCAACAATAGATTTAAGGGGAGAGGGTAGCCCCATAAAATAAATAGGTGTTATTATACCTATAATATCTGCATCAGTTATTTCTTTATACAGTCTTATCATATCATCCTCTATAAAACATAAAGGTTTATGTTGACAGTAATCACAGGCTATACACGGTCTTATATTAAGCTCATAAACCCAATAACCTTTTAAACCAAGTCTATTTAATAGTACACCAGATACACCATTTTTTCTTGGACTTCCTATAAACACTAATGTTTTCATACATTCTTTTTCGGATATTAAAAAACAGGAGTTTAAAAATAATTAGTTGTTTTATATTACAAATTTTTATTTTTTAAAATTTTAACTTTATTTAATTTCATTCAATATAAAATTAGAGATAAATACAGAAATAGTGGCTATAAAATCAGGACTAATTTTGTCAATAGTATCATACTGTGTATGCCAGTACCATGGAAAAGGATATGGAATAATATCAGTACTTTTTACACCACTTTTAATAAATGGTATATGGTCATCTTCAATATTAGAATAGCAGTTTTTAAAAAAAGTATACCCAAATCTACTTGCATATTCCCATATCTTATTAGTAAGATCAGGATCAGAATTAACTTCTTTACAAAAAACTGTATCAGGATCGCCAACCATATCAAGGAGTATAAAGTACTTTATTCTCTTTATAAAATTATCTTTTGTCCATAAATCAACCTGTTTTCTACTCCCATAAAGCCCGTCAGAACTAGACCATCTAAAAATAGATTCCTCCATATCAATAAATAAAAAACCTAAACTAATATCTTTTAATAATTCAAACTTATCCTTTAAAATTCCAGCAATAGCAATAGTAGCCACAATACCTGAAATATTATCGTTTGCACCCAAAAAAGAAAAGTCTTTGAAATACTTTGAATCATAGTGGGCAGCAATTATTATAAAATCAGAACCATTATCTCTATAGGCAAAAAGATTCTTACCTTCTATTCTAATATGGTTTATATTATAGGAAAATAGATATTCTTTAATATCATAATTATATGACTTAAACTTATTTTTTAAGAAATAAAAGGTCTTATCCCTTCCACTTGAAAAAATATCTCTTTTACCAAAAGAATAGATTGTTTCTATATTCTTCCTAATATCATTTACTATATTTATTGAAAATAAAATATTAGTAAAAAAAAATAATAAAACTATATTTATAATTTTTATAAACATAAAGAAGCTATTTAAATATATAATTAGTCAATTTATAAGAAATAAATAATTAAATTTAAGATAATACTTAAAAAATTATATATGATAATTTTTTTAGTTATTATTTTGTATTGTAGAAATCAAGATCAAGAGGTAATTATGAAAAAAGTCCTTATATATTTTATAATATTTATACCAATACTAATCTATTCAATAAGTGAAGAAGGGTTTAAAAATTATAATATTTATACCAATACTAATCTATTCAATAAGTGAAGAAGGGTTTAAAAAGTTTGAGGAAGCTAATAAACTTTTTTTTGAATCAAAATATACCGAAGCACTATCTATATACAACAATTTAAAAGAAGAGTTAAAAGGTGAAAAATTAGATTCACTTGATAAATCAATTAAACAGATTATCCAGGAAACTATATCAGACATAAATTTTTTAATGGCAATAAAAGATATTACAAACTATATAATAGAAGCAAGAAACTTAGAAAACATAAAAACTCAAGATTCAGTATTAAAATACATAGAAATAAAAAATATTGCTAAAGCAAAAGGGATCAATAAAGTTCCTTACATTGATTACATAATAAATGGAAATATAGATAAATATTTAAAAGATAAATTATCAAAAAAGATAGAAAACCTTAATCCTAATTTTGCTAATCAGATAGAAAAAGACAAAAAGAGAAAAAAGAGTATAGGATTTTATGCATTTAAAAAAGATCCAAGCATAGATTTTGACTTTCAACAAATTATAATAGATAACCTGTTAAACCTTCTTGAAAGAAAAAGAGTTATTAATATTCAAGAAAAAATATTTACAGGAGAATGGGAAAAAGTTTTGAACGAAGCAAAAACAAAAAACATAGACTTTATATTAACAGGTGAATATAAGAAAGTAAATGAAGAGGTAATATCTTTTAACATGTATATAGTTGATTCTTTTCTGGATAAAAAACTTATAGAAGCAAATATAGTGATGCCCCTTACTAAAGAGTTTTTCTACAGTCTAGACCAGATAATTGCTATAATAGAAAAGAATCTTTTAAACTATTCAAGACTTGAAGACTTCAAAACAATAAGTTTGAGTAAAAAAGGAGAAGGAAAACTTATACAAGATATAAAAGAGGAGATAAAAGAAGAATCATTAATAAATTATATTGACTTAAAAATCAAGACTATCATAAATAATTATATAGAAAAACAACTGGCTTTTGATAAAGAAGAAAAAGAAGAAAACATAATATCAAGGTTTAATCAGGTAAGTGAGTTTATAGATAATTATAACAAAATAGAAAATATAGAAAATATAGAAAATCCTATTCTTAAAGACGAAAACAGGAATAACTTAAAAAGTGTAATAAAGAAATCAATATCTAAAAACTATAATAAAATGAAAAATGCAATAGAAAATATTGAATATTACGATGATTTTTATGAGTATTACAATGACGTAATTAAGGATCTGGACTATATTGACAATAAATATAAATATATAACTTTTGCAACGAAAGAAATCAGAGAAGAAATAGAAAAAGAAAAAAACGAGTTTGAAAGAATAGTTTCTAATATAGAAAAAATAAACTTTGATAGACTTGCTATCGAAACCAGAGTAGGAGAGTATACACCAAAAAAAGAGGAGATAATTACTGTATATTCTTTAGATAAACACTCATTTACAGGTTTAGGATTAACATATGAAAGAAGAATATATAGAGACATATGGAGTATTTATGGAGTATATTTTAATATAAATCAGATATCAATACATGAATTATTAGGTGAAAATACAAGATATTATCAATTGATACCTTCAATCATAATAGGTTTTAAATTTTATCCAATAGGCAACCTATTTTTAACAGACTCACTTGAATTCAATTTTCCCATTGAAAATAAAAAAGACTTCCAACAAAAAGCACCAAATGTCATGATGAAATTAGGATTAGGATATGATATAATTGACAACTTAAATATTGGAATTAATTTTGGATACTATGGTTCAGGAATTGAATATAAAAATAAAACTACAGGGTATACTATAAAAACCTATACACCTTTAAATCTAAACAGTGTTGATATTTTTGCAAAATATTATTTCTGGTCTGATGAAAAATTCAATATTCTAGATAAAAAATACAGTGAAAACATATGGACATCTTTAATTGCAGAATACTCATTTTTGAAAATAAGAATTGATTTAGAGGGAACCTATACTGGTAGTGAGAGCTTGCAATCACTTGGGGGTGGGATAGGAATAACATATTACATAAATAAAAGGATAGGTTTAGGGTTTGATATAATGTATACTCAATTTACTCATGGAGAATCATGGCAAGAGTATGCTACGACTAAAACCCTTAATATAAATCTTAAAGAATTATATATAGGAATAAACTCTCAGGTAACAATGTTTAATCTATATGGTATAAGTTTTGTATTAATGCCAAAAATTGGATTAAAAACTTTTATTGAAAAGTCCATAAAATTTAGTGAATATTCAAATGTTACAGATATTACTGATAGTATTAATAGAAACTATATTGAAATCTCTTTACTGACAGCTGGATTAGCATTTGATATTTCAGATACATCAAGGATAATCACAACTGTTGAAAAACCTGTATTGATACCTGATAAAGAAAGCTTAGAACATAATGTAAAATTTAATTTAAAATTAGAATTTAGTCTATAATTATTTTAATTTTATAATATTTTATAAATTAAGGTAATGCTAAAATGCCAAAAAAAGTATTTGATAGTAACCTGGACTCATCAATAGTAGGTATGAATAATGATGAAAAGAGTCAACTTAGAAAAAAACTACTTGAAACACAGGCAAAACTTTCATCTAAAAATGTTAAACAAAATATACAACCCTCAAAAACATATGAAAAAAAAGTATCCTTATTAAAATTGATATGGAACTTCATTTTATCGTTGATTGCCGGCATACATTTTAAAAAAGACGCTAATATATCTGTAAAAAGAATAAGAGAGATAAAAAAATATCTTACAAGTATGGGAATAAACTTTTACGATTTTAAAACAGACTCCATTACCTCTGAGTTTGCAATCTATATCTACGAAATATTTAAAGGTATATCTATAGTATATGATATATTTATAAATCCTCACAATAAAAGAAATAATTATCTTTTCCAAAAAATATTTTTCGACACAATTTTTCCATCTGACTCAAGGAATTTATTAAGAAACCTTGAAAAAAAATCACTGGAAGAAGTTTTTTATAACGAAAACATAAAAGACAAGAGAAAGTTTCTTAAAGAGCAGCAAGAAAAATTAACCGAGTTTATAAAAACAAACCAGAATCATTTATTAAAATATATCAATATATTTGAACAGATAATAAATATACATGAATCTGTAAATTTCTTAATAATATTCTCAAAGTTTGGAACTTACAAAAATGAAACTTTTACTGTTGACAATCCAAAAATAACATCAAACGAGCTCCTTGAATCATTGTATGAACTTGGAGCAGCAATAAAAGTTCTTACTGAAGATAGAATTCCTGATGAAACAAAAAACATAATAATAAATACACACAGACAGGTAAAAGAAAGTATTGAATGTGAAGACTTTATTGACCTTCAGTTGATAGAAAAGTCAATAATCTTATTAAGAAAACTCTTAAAACTTAATATAATAGACTCAATGATTCAATATATCACAATGGATGAAACAAAAATAAGTGGATTTATAAACCCTAAAAAGTATATTCTTAATAAATACCTATCAGAAATTATAAACGAATCAAATAAAAATTTTAATAAATTAGAAGATGAAAAAGCAAAAGAGTTTTTAATAAAAAGTATTTTAGAGTTTTTTGAGATAAAGTCTGAGAATGAACTTGAACAGGCTGGAATATATAACAAAGAAAATAAAACATTTTTTGAATCTATTGAAATAGAAAACATAATGGAATATATGAAACCATTATCTATTGTACTAACATTTATTAAAAAATACTATGATACTTTTTTAAGAGAAGTAATAAATACATTAATAGTTAAAGGAAGTTTTATAAAAAAAATAGAAGGTGAAGAGTTTTCAGGTAATTATTATGCTACTGATGATGCTATTCAAAAACTTAAAGACTTTATAGCAAAAAATCTGAATACAAGTGACAATGATGATAGAAATTTAGTTATTGAAATAGTAAAAACAAAAAGGAATGTATCAACAGTAGAGAAAAAAATAATAAGAGAAAAGTTTAAGAGCTATGATGAGCAGATAAGAGAAATTTTAGATAAGTTTAATGAAAACCTTTTTAAAATATTTGAGTTTTTAGAAAAGGTAAAACTCGATTTTAAGAGAAAATATCCTGAAGTTATATCAAATATAAATGTATTATCAGGTATAAAAGGGATGAGTTTTTATTCAGCATTAGAAAAAGCAGTTTTTTTATTTGATAAATATTTTGACATAATAAGAAACTTTATGATAATAAAAACTGACTTTGCAAAAAAGATTGAGGAGATTGAAAAATTAGAAGGATTAAAGTCCAAATAGAAGAATCAAAATCAAAAGATAAGATAATTACAATAGATGGCAAACCATTACACAGCAGATTAGATCCAAAAAAAGAAAAAGAACAATTTATAACAGATGATGAGATAAATAAAAGTAGTCTTATAATTGTAATAGGCCTTGGACTTGGATATCATTTAGGTAGAATACCTAAAAAAAAATTAGTAGTAATTGAACCTCATGAAGAGATAATAGATATATTTAATAAAGAAAATAAAGAAAAAGATATTATTATCTTTAAAAGACAAAAAGAAATAGAGGAATTTCTAGAAAAAAAAGATGATTCTGTAATAAAAACTACACTAATAAAAACTCACTTAAGTTCATTTAATATAAGACATGAAGTATACAAACCAATACTTGATTTTATAAAAGATTATATATCAAAGAGATTATTCAATACTATCACAGACTCATTTTTTGGTCCATTATGGGTAAGAAATACCTTAAAAAATATAAAATTTTTGGATAAAATTTTAATAATAAAAAATATATCAAATAGCCCAGTACTAATTGTTGGCAGCGGGCCAACCGCAGAAGAGATATTAAAAATAAAAAATCTAAAAAAATATATAATAATTACAATCCCTCAGACACTAAGACTTTTCAAGATTAACAGAATAAAACCAGATATTGTAGTAATGGTTGATGCAGGTTATCCAAATAGACTATACAAAACAGATATAGACTCGCCACTTATTTCATATATATATAGTTCACATGAGTTTATAAAGAATTACAAAGGTATTATATCTTTTGTAAACTCAAATTCTCCAATAGATGCAACAATATTATCAGGATTCCCAATAATACCAGTTGGTGGGTCAGTAGGATCAACATGTATTGAAATAGCCAAAAATATATCAGATACAATAATAATTGCAGGTTTTGACTTCACTATAATAGATGGTTATTATCATTACAAAAAATCACCTATAGAAGAAAATAGTATATTTTATTCAAATAAAATAAACACAGTAGAAAAAAAGATAACTGATATTATTACCAATAATTCATTCAAAATCTCAAATAACATATACACAAACAACTCAATGATATCATATAAGAAAGAGTTTCTAAACAGGATATACAATACAAATAAAAAAATTTACAGAATATCAAATAAATCACTGGAAGAACTTGAAATTATAAATATAGACAACTTAAAAATCCCAGGAAAAAAAATATATTTTGAAAAAATTGACATAGATAAAAATATAAAAACAAGAATAATTGAAGAGATAAAAAATATCTATTTAAAAAAGGACCTAAATAATCAATTTCTAAATACACACTTAAAAAGATGGATATTGAAAAATGATAATGAGTCTATAGATTATGAAATAAAAAAAATAATTGAGAAAATAGATATGATTAAAAATTAATCAAATAATTTATTTACATGATTAAAAATTAATCAAAAATAAAAAATTTCAGAATTTATATATAATTTAAATTATTTATTATCAATTACTTAAAAAAAATAAAAAAAATGGCACTATTTTTGATATATTAATTATAAATTATTCAGGAGGTAAAACATGACTCCAAAAGAGATTATGGAGTATATAAAAAGAGAAAACATAGAGTTTTTAGATCTTAGATTTATGGACTTCCCAGGTATGTGGCAACACACAACAATACCAGCAAATATGTTGGATGAATCTGTTTTTGAAGATGGACTTGGCTTTGATGGTTCTTCAATAAGGGGTTGGCAAGCGATAAATGAGAGTGATATGATACTTGTTCCAGATCCAGAAACTATGGTGCCAGATCCATTTACTGAACACCCAACAATAATAATGATATGTGATATAAAAGACCCTATAACAAGGGAAGATTACACAAAAGACCCAAGACATATAGCTAAAAAAGCAACTAAGTATCTTCAGTCAACAGGATTAGGTGATACTGTATATATTGGTCCTGAAGCAGAGTTTTTTGTATTTGACAGTGTTAGATATGATTCAAAAAATCACTACTCTTTTCTGGAAATAGACTCTATAGAAGGTATATGGAATAGTGGTAAAGAAGAAGAGTATGGAAACTTAGGATACAAAATAAGGCATAAAGAAGGATACTTTCCAGTTCCACCTACTGATAAACTTCATGACTTAAGGTCTGAAATGGTTAAAAATATGATAAAAATGGGACTTAAAGTGGAGGTACACCACCACGAAGTTGCAACAGCCGGGCAGTGTGAGATAGACATAAGATTTGATGAACTTGTAAGAATGGCAGATAAACTCCAATTCTACAAATATGCAGTAAAAAATACAGCATATATCAACGGTAAGACAGCAACATTTATGCCAAAGCCAATGTTCGATGATAATGGTTCGGGAATGCATACTCACATATCAATATGGAAAAATGGTAAAAACACATTTGCAGGAAATGAGTACGCAGGTCTTTCAGAGACTGCTCTCTATTTTATTGGTGGTATTTTAAAACACGCAAAAGCACTTGCAGGGATTACTAATCCAACAACAAACTCCTATAAAAGACTTGTCCCAGGGTATGAGGCACCTGTTAATTTAGCATATTCTGCAAGAAATAGAAGTGCTGCTATAAGAATACCAATGTATTCTCATAATCCTAAGGCAAAAAGAATAGAGATAAGGTTCCCTGATCCAAGTTGTAATCCATATCTTGCATTTGCAGCATTACTAATGGCTGGAATAGATGGAATCCAAAATAAAATACACCCTGGTGAACCACTTGACAAAAATATATATGACCTACCAGCTGAGGAATTATCAAAAATAGAAAATACACCGAGAACACTAAGAGAAGCACTTGAAGAACTTAGAAAGGACCATGAATTCTTACTAAAAGGTGATGTTTTTACAAAAGATGTTATAGAAACATGGATAGAATATAAGCTTGAAAATGAAGCTGCTCCAGTTGAACTAAGACCTCATCCACATGAGTTTTTCTTGTACTACGATATATAAAATAACTTCTATCGCGACTACTATTTATCAAAATAAAATATAGAGAGAGGAATACTCTCTCTTTTAAAATTTTAAAAAATAAAATTTTATTTTATCTACTCTATAATTACAATAGTATCAATTTTTATATACTTATCAAGCTTTACTATATCCTCATTCTTAAGTCTTACACAACCTGAAGAAGCTCTATGCCCTATTGACGGTTCATCATTTGTTCCATGTATAGCTATCCCACCACCAATACTTGAATTTTTTGGAATATCTCCTCTTTTCTTAGCAAGTAAAAATCTTTTTATATCCTCTTTATTAGGATAAGAAAGCCTAAAAAACCTTGGTCCATAAGCATTTTTGCCCAAGTCCTCTTTAGGTCTGTTATACTTAAAATGCCCATCTTTTGCTCTAAAATATATATTATTCATTTCCACAAGTTTTTTATAAGCAATACTGTCTTTTGGTGCATCAAGGCTTAAAATTTCAGTAACATAGTAAATACCTTCAGGTGTTTTATTATCACCAGCAACAAGTTTCCTCCCCTCTTCAAGACCAAGTGAAACACTATATTCTTCTAATTTTTCAAGATTTTTATTTAAAACATAGAGTTTGAATTCTTTTTTGTTAACATATATTATATAGTCCTGTTTATACTTCTGTAGTTCGTTCTTGTCAATATTTATACTGAATAGAAATAATGGAAAAAATATTAGAAAACATTTGAAATATCTGACTTTAAACATTATCTTACCTCAATTTTTAGTTTAATCTATTTATAAAACTAAAGTTTAATTTTTTAAAAAAATTTCTTGACATTACTAAAAATTAATAATATTATATTATAAGTATCAAACATATTTTATGTTAAAATATTTTAGGAGGGTTTAAATGAAAAAATTTCTTCAAATCATACTTACAATAATAGTTGTAAGTATGTTTGTTTCCTGCGGTAAAGGTAATAAAATTGTTATGGGTGCTCTTATACCATTAAGTGGCCCTGGTGCTGCTGTTGGTATAGGAACTAAAGAAGGTATGGACCTTGCTGTTGAAGAAATAAATGCAAGTGGCGGAATATATGGAAAAAAGATAGAAATTATATATGAAGATGATGGGAATAATCCTAAACAGGCAATAGCAAAAGTTGAAAAACTTTTAGGAAAAGATGAAGTAAAATACCTTATAGGAGGTATGGCAAGTGGTGTTACAATCGGTATAGCTGATACAGTAAAGAACTATAAGCCAATAATGGCATGGATAGGTGCTGCATCAAGATTTGCAGAAGAAAAATATGCTGATGCTGACTGGTTCTTCCACTATCACCCATGGGAATATTACAATATACAATCAACAGCTGATTTTTTTGCTTCAACCGGTGCAAAAACAATAGCAATATTATTTGAAGACTCTGCTTTTGGTTCAGGTGGATCAGCTCTTGCAATACCAATGTTTGAAGCTAAAGGGTTCAAAATAGTTGTAAAAGAATCATTCAAAAGTGGTTCACCAAACTTTACTCCATTATTAACAAAAGTGAAAGCTGCTAATCCTGATATACTCTATGTAATATGCTATGCTGCTGACGTTATTCCTTTGATGAATGCTGTAAAAGAACTTGATGTTAATCCAAAGTTAATATACCCTGTACCACCTGCATGGCCTGCTGAGTTTGCTTCAATGCCAATAAGTGAATATGTTGCACAATTAAACTTCTGGACTCCAGATTTTCCATATGAAGAAACTAAAAAATTCAATGAAAAATTCCAGAAAAAATATGGTAAAATGCCTGTAAGCTATTGGCAACCATTAGGATATGTAAATATAATAAGCCTTGCTGAAGCTATAAAAGCTGTTGAAGCTGAACTTCAAAAAGAAGCTGGCAAAAAATATAGTGATGAAGAATACAAACAAAAAGTAATTCAAGCTCTTGCTAATCAAAATCTTGATACTCCTTTTGGAAAGTTAACATTTAAACCAAGCCAAAAGATAAAATATCAGGGATTTACTAACTGGTTAACAACTCAATTTAGAAAAGGTAAACTTGAAATAGTATTTCCTACTGAATATAAAACTGCTGACCTAGTATATCCTGCTCCTAAGTGGAAAGACAGACAAAATTAAAATAAAATAAGCCTCCTTCATGGAGGCTTTTTTTTTAAAAAAATCAAAACATCTAAAGGAAAGGTGCATTATGAACACATTTATACAAGTTTTAGTAAATGGTATATTACAATCAGGTACATACATGATAACAACTCTTGGTCTTGCACTTGCGGTTGGTGTAGTTGGTATATTAAACCTTGCTCATGGTGAGTTTTTGATGGTTGGGGCTTTTTTATCTATTATTTTTTACACTGTTTTTGGAATTGATCCCTTAATTTCTATACTAATAGTTTCTTTATTAATACTTCTACTTGGTATTGGTACCTATAAGATATCTTTAAAAAAGGTTCTTGATTCAGCAGAGGTAAACCAGCTATTACTTACTTTTGGAATTTCAATAATACTACAAAATATAGCAGTACTATATTCAGGAAGTAAAGAAGTAATGGTAATAAATCCACCATATAGAGATCTGTCATGGAATATTGAAGGTATAGGTATAAGCTTTTCAAAAACACTCGTATTTATAATAGCTCTAATACTTGTTATAACACTATTTTATATACTCAATAACACAAAAGTAGGAAAGTCAATGAGAGCTGTTGAACAAAACAGATATGGAGCATATATTGTTGGAATTAATGCTGATAGAATATTCAAGATTGCATTTGGTGTTTCGGTAGGTCTTGCAGGACTTGCAGGGGTAATGTTATCTATTATATTATACGCAACGCCTTTTATAGGTTTCAACTATACATTAAAAGCATTTGCTATAATAATGATGGCAGGTATGGGTAACTTAAGAGGTATACTATGGTCATCTCTAATCCTGGGAATAATTGAATCAGCACTTGGAACATATGTGCCAGGTGGGACAGGATGGAGTGAAGGTATATTCTTTTTTATAATACTTATCATTCTTTTAGTAAAACCAGAGGGGATATTTAAAAAATGAAAAAGAAAATATTATCTTATTTAGGAATATTTATAGTAGCAATTTTTCCATTAATAGCTTATTTTATGCCAGGTACAAAGTACTTCCTGCAGGTTAGTATTGATATACTTATGTATACTATACTGGCTCTATCGTGGGATATGTTGGTAAGAACAGGACAGGCATCATTTGCTATTCCAGGTTTTTACGGATTAGGGGCCTATGTTGCTGCAATTTTTACAAAAACACTCGGATTTCCTATAATATTTTCAATAATAATAGCACTGTTAATTTCCAGTATAGTCGCATGGTTATTAGGCTATCTTACATTAAGGCTAAAAGGAATGTATTTTGCAATAGCAACTCTTGCATTTTCACTTATACTTATGACTCTCGTAATACAGTTAAAAGATATAACACATGGTTCAGAGGGTATATCAACAATTACTATGTTTGCAGGAAATAAATACATGATATATTATCTTATATTTATAACATTTGTTATAGTAATAGGTATATCAGAATATATTCAAAGATCAAAATACTGGTATTCTTTTACTGCTATAAGGACAAATGAACAGGTAGCTAAAGTAATGGGAATAAACACAGTTAGACAGAAAGTAGTAATGTTTGTAATATCTGCGATGATAGCTTCATTAATTGGAACTTATGAAACATTTATAGCAGGTTTTATAGAACCGCACAGTGTATTTAACTTGAGTATAGGAGTAATGGCACTTGCTATGGTAATATTCGGTGGCATCTACTCAACTATAGGGCCAATAGTTGGTGCTGTGATATTAAAGATAATTGATGAAATACTGAGTACAACAATCGGTTTAGGTTATATGATAGTATATGGTTTGATAATAGTAATAACAATATTATATTTACCAAAAGGAGTGTTAGGAATATGGCAGAAAAAATAATTTTAGAAACAAGGGGAATAACAAAGTATTTCGGTGGTTTAAGAGCAGTCTATAATATAAGTCTTAAACTTAATGAGAAAAACATATTAGCAATAATAGGTCCTAATGGTGCTGGGAAAACAACAACTTTTAATTTAATATCAGGTGTATTCCCAGTAAGTAGTGGTAACATAATATTTGAAGGTAAAGATATAACAAAAACAAACCCTGCAGAAAGATGTCATCTGGGTATAGGAAGAACATTTCAAATAATGCAGCCTTTTGAGGATATGAGTGTATTGGAAAACATTACTACAGGTGCACTCTTTGGAAGACATAAATATTCTTTAAAAGAGGCAAAACAGAAGTCATTAGAAATAGCTAAAAGATTTGGTTTATTTGAATATAAAGACTTTGTGGGTTCAAAATTACCATTAGCTTATAGGAAAAAACTTGAGATAGCAAGAGCATACGCTACATCACCTAAAGTAATGCTACTTGATGAGGTAATGGAAGGTTTAAACCCTGCAGAAGCAAGGGAGATGATAGAAACTATTTTTAGCTTAAGGGATGAGGGAATATCAATAATAATGATTGATCATATAATGTTTACAATAAAAGAACTTGCTGATTGGGTAATCGTAATGAACTATGGAGAAAAACTTACTGAGGGAAAATATGATGATGTAGTAAAGTCAAAAGAGGTTATAGAAGCATACCTTGGTAAGGAGGAAACATGTTAAAGATAGAAAATATAAATGTTTTTTACGGACTTGTACAGGCTTTATGGGATATTAGCATAGAGGTACCAGAAGGTTCAATAGTATCAATAGTTGGTGCTAATGGTGCAGGTAAAACAACTTTAATGAGAACTATAAACGGTATCATAAAACCAAAATCAGGTAAAATAATATACAATGGAATAGATATTACAGGTAAAGATTCTAACTATGTAGTAAGTAACGGAATAACTCATGTACCTGAAGGAAGGCAGATATTTCCTAAAATGAGTGTTTATGAAAATCTTGAAATAGGTGCAATGTTTATAAAAGATGCATGGGAAAAAAGAAAAGAGACAATGGAATTCGTATTTTCTTTATTCCCAAGACTTAAAGAAAGAATAAATCAGGCTGCAGGAACAATGAGTGGTGGTGAACAACAAATGCTTGCAGTAGCCAGAGCACTTATGGGTAGACCAAAACTTATGCTTGTTGATGAGCCATCTTTAGGATTATCACCTGCTTTAACATTAACTGTGTTTGATGCTCTTAAAAAAGCTAATAAAGAAGGTGTCACAATACTACTTGTTGAACAGAATGTTAAAAAAAGTCTTGAAATGGCTAAAATAGGTTATGTACTTGAAAATGGTAGAATTGTAATGAAAGATGATGGTAAAACATTACTTGCAAATCCTCACATAAAAAAAGCATACTTGGGTGTATAGAAAATTATTTAAAACAGGGAGTATTATAATACTCCCTGGTCAATTTTTTAAAATTAGTTTATTTAATAAATAAAATCTTATAATATAATTTTTGAGCTTTTGAGAATTTTCTATTAAAATTTCCTAAGATAAAATAAATTTTAACTATCCTGCTGTTCAAAGAGAGTAATATCCTCTTTATCAACACTCCCTTTTTTTACAACATTGGAAGGATTTTTCATAACTTCTATTTTTCTTGTGGTTTTTTCAAGAAAGTTTATACAATCTTTATAAAGAGAAAGACCCTCAGAGTATAAACTTATAGAGTCTTCAATAGAGGTATCCTGATCTTCCATTTTATTTACAATATCTTCAAGTCTTTTTATTTTTTCTTCAATAGACATTTAAATCCCCATTAAAGGATAAAAGCAGGTGATCGGAATCGAACCGACGTCATCAGCTTGGAAGGCTGAGGTTCTAGCCATTGAACTACACCTGCTTTAAAATACGTAATTAAAAATTAACAAAATAAATTTTAAAATCAAAATTTTACTCTTTAGTTATCTCCTTTACTTTAATTCCATTACTATCATAAAACTCAATCCACTCTGGCATCAAGTTTTCTTTATGAAATATTATCATCCTAGAAAAACCGTAAGAGTTTTCCATCTCTTTTTTCATAATAACTTCTGTTTTAAATATTTTGCCCTCAATATAATAAGAGATTCTCGAAACATAAGGTCTATCTACATAATTAGTCTCAACCCTGATTATACTGTTTTTTGATAGGTCATAATTTATTATTCTTGTGTTGAATCCATTATTTTTTACAAATGAATCTGTATAAAACCTCTGTAGTTTATAGACCTTATCACCAGAATAATAAGCTACATCTTTATAGTAGCCAGATTCTTTTATAAAGTTATCTGTATAGTAAAACTCATCAAGTATCTTTTTACCTCCATCTTTTATAGGAAGTATAGCTTTAATTTTTGCCTTGTCATCAAGTTTCTGGACAAGTTCTGAAGCTTTCTCCTTGTATGTTTTTAAATTATCTATCTCTATTTTCTGTCCTTCAATCTCTAATCTTGCGTATTCACTTGTATAACCTAAAATTAATTTACTTGGATTACTGAAACCTGCCGAATTTCCTGCAACAATATAATAATAGCAGAACTCATTAGGAGAAAGCCCACTATCTTCAAAATTAAGCATCTGTGTTTTACCAATCTCTTCCCATACTCTCTTTTTCAGGCTCCATTTTTTTACAATATAAAAATCAGCATCAGAACTCTGACTCCAAGAAATAACTATCCTATCCTTAAAATTACCAGTTGAAGCTGTAATTCTTAAAGGAGGATCTGGTATTTTTTTCTCTTCTTTATCGAAAACTACAACATTTATACTATCACTTGATTGCCCTACCCCACTTTTATTATAAGCTACAACAGTATACCAGTACTTACCAGGTTTTGGATTATCAGAAAATCTTGTCTCTCCTGTTTTTGCTATATTTAAATAATCTTTCGTCTGCATATCAAACTTATTTATTATATAACCTTCGGCTCCTTCAACCCTATCCCAAAAAAGAAGAATACTACCATTACTATAAACACCTCTTAAGTTCTGAACCTGCCCTGGCTTATCAATCCTCTCCTCTACTTTATTCTCATCTTTTTTAGTAACAATCTTAAGAGGATAACCCCCATCTACACTACTTAAAATACTGACTCCATTTTTATTCCTTGTTTTGATAGCATAGAAATACCACTTAAACTCAACATTAGTATCAAAATACTCTGTATCAGCAACAGATGCTATTTTTTCAAAAGTCCCACCCTCTTTATATAAAGACCTGTACACTTCATAAGATTCAGCATCCTCAACCTGTGTCCATTTTATTTTTATTTTACCATCAAAACTACCTTTTGAAGCTTCAACTAACGATGGTGGATTAGGTGTTTTATCAGGCTTTGAATCAATAATATCATACATTACATAAGCATATTTAACATACTCTTTAAAAGTATTGTAAGCAATCCATGCATACCCATTTTCACCCCAATACTTTGACCATGAGTTCTGAATCTTAAAAGCAGCCTTTGAGTCATCATAACCAATAGCAAGCATAGCATGCCCACCCATATAATTCCCTTCTGCTCTTGTGTATATTCCACCTCTATAATTATAAAAGTTTTGATATACGTTCATACCTATTATTACAGCATTTCCATTAGCAAGTATTCTCTTTATACCATCAATATCACTTGCAGATATCCTTTCCCAACCCCTTGCTTTATACAAAGAGGCTTCATTTCTCGCTTCTTCCGAAGGTTTTCTCGTATAATTATTAGGGTCATAAGGCATTTTAGAAAGAGTCGCAACACCTTGCACCTTAACCAATTCAAGTGCCTCATGAATATAAGAACCACCCCCAGTAGGTGAGTTGTCAATATGGATCTGGTTATATACATATGCCGGTGAAAATATTGTTTTATCAGAAAAAGCCCAGTTCCTTTCTAATTTTTCATGAAAAGACTTGTAAGCATAAGCAGTTGCCCAAGCAACACAACTACCCTGCATCCCCTGATTACCAGGCTCAGGCAAGTAAGGAGACAGGTCAACCTTTGAAGGTAATTTCCCTTCAGTTGCAAAGGATGTTGTCTTAAATGATGCCTCAAGTTTTGGTGGTGGAAGTTCCATACCACTACCTTTTATCTCATCCTTTGAAGATACAAAACCAAAGCTAAGCAACAAAAATATTAATAAAATATATGAATATCTCATAAAAACCTCCTTATTTTATTTCTAATTCATAAATTCTATTCTCTTCAATTTTATCTTTTTCCCAATTTCTATATAATTTAAACTCTATTTTACTTTTACCCTCTTTTTCAGCTCTAAAAAGAAAAACAACTTTAAGTGGTCCCCCAACCATAATATCACCATTCTTTTCTTCGCCAAAACTAAAAACCTCTCTCTTAACATAAGTTATATTATCACCTATTTTATCAAGATACCAATCATATCCAGTACCAGCATTAAGGTCAAGTTCAACTATAAAATATTCTCCTTTCATTACAATCTTTTCATCTGGACTAATAGATCTATAAGAGCTTCTCAATTTTTCATACTCCTCTTTGGTATTTTTATTACTACATTTGTTTAATATAAAACTCATTGTTATAATTAACATAAAAATAATAAGCGTTAAAGTCTTATGCATACTCACTTTGAAACCCCCAATATTTTATCAACTATCTTCTCAACTTTACTCTCCTGATCATCTGTAACACTACTCTTATTTATTAATTCTAATTCCTTATCACTCCAAAGCTTTATATCAAGAAAATCATCTTCTCCATCAAGTTTCACAACCTTACCATTCTTATTATAAAGAGCATAAACATCACCGATTCTCTCTATCTTACCTGCAACCGGGAGCCCCTTCTTATCTTTATTATGATATATAATCTGTATCCTCTGGTCAGTATCAAGCTTTCTTATAGAAGATATTTTACCATAGGATGGCAATGTCTGATACGAATGATATGTAAAAGTAAGATCCCCTATCCTCATTATTTTGCCATAATGAGCCGCAGATTCACTCTGAGAATAGTACTCTATCTTTATATCTCCTATCATAACAGGCTGTCCTATCAAAGCCTCATGTCCTACCGTTCTCCTCTTAATTATAACATCACCTACTCTTTTTAATTTACCCTTAAGTACACCATCATTATAATATTCAACATCATTATCACCTTTTATGTCTATATCCCAGCTTCCCTCCTCACTCATAATAGCTATTAAACCTTTACCATTTTCTCTAAAGTCAAGTACTATCCCAATTTTACCTTCCTCAAATACTGAAATATATACTTTTGGCATCCTGGCAAATAATGAAGAAAAGATAAATAATAAAAATACTATTACTATTTTTTTCACATCCTCCTCCTTAAAAAACAAAGAATTTAAATAATAATATAACAAACTTCTTCAAACTTTTCTAATAAATTTTTCAAAATTAATCATTTTAGTGCTATATTTTAATATATATATAAATATATAAGAGATATAAATTAATGAAAAAAAAATATGCAATTATAGTCCTAATTCTCTTAATATCTATATTCATAATAACATGTAAAAATGAAAATAGACAATATGATATTATAACAAGTATAATACCAATAAAACTTATAATAAACGAGATAACAGGAAATAGTGTAGACTCTTATCCAATTGTAAAAGAGGAACCACACCACTATACCCCTACTCTTGATGATATAAAAATAATTACTGAAAGTAAATTATATTTTCTTATAGGTGCACCAAACCTGGAAGCAGAAATAATAATAGATTCTATTGTAAAAGATAAAAAAGTAAACAAAATAAACCTATTTAGCAATTTAAAACCAATAAGAATAGATAATTCAGAAAATATAAACCCACACTTGTGGTTATCTTTTGAAAACAGTATTATAATAGCAGAATCTATATCGTTAGAACTAATTAAACTGTACCCTGAAAAAAAAGAGATTATAGAATTAAATTTAGAGAAGTTTAAAAAAGAAATCAATCTAATTAAAAACAATATTTTACAAGTTGTAACTGAACTTAAAAACTACAATATAATTCAAATACATCCTGCATGGGACTACATATTTAAAGAAATTGGAGTAGATGTAATAACACTATCAACAGGTGAAATACACTCAATATCAATAAAAGATATAGAAAACTTAAAAAAATATTTTGATAAAAACAAAAAAACAGTTATTATATCATCAGCAGAGTTTAAAGGCGAATTACCATCTGAATTACTCAAAATATCTGACAAAATAATAGAACTTGATCCTATAGGCACTGAATATAATTCCTTTATTGAATTAATTAAAAAAAATATTCAAAATATTAAAAACATAGTTAAATAAAAGATAATGTTACTTAAAGTAGAAAATATTAGTTTTATTTATAAAAATGAAAAAATACTTGAAGATATAAGCTTCAATCTTGATAAAGGTGAGACCTTATTTATAATCGGACCAAATGGTGGTGGTAAAACAACACTTGTAAAAATAATTCTTAGTTTGCTTAAACCAGATAGTGGCAAAGTAATAATAAATGAACAAAGTTTATCTGAATCAAAAATAAAGATAGGTTATCTACCACAGTTAATAAGTCATGAGGGAATAAACGATAAAATAAAAATCCCAGTATACGAAATAATTGAACAGGGGCTTGACAACTTAAAATCTAAAAAAGAAAATAAAAATAAAATATTTGAAATATCAAAAAAACTTAACATTGAGAACTTAATTTATAAAACATTTAACAAGCTTTCAGGGGGACAGAAACAGAGAGTCCTGCTTGCAAGAGCATTAATAAATAACCCAGAACTTTTAATACTCGATGAACCAAACACAGGATTAGATTATCTTAATCAGACATTTATATTTGATATAATAGAAGAAATAAGAAAAAACCAACAGACAGCAACTATTATAATAACACATGATATCTCATTAATACCAAAAAAAGCTATAAGAGTTGCATGCCTTTATAAAAAAATCCACATCCATAATAAGCCTGATGAACTTTTAGAGTGCCCAGTAATAAATAAAACAATGGAAAAAGGTATGGAAATATTACTACATGGTTCAGGTAAACCACATAGAATAATAGAGAGACACTAATGGAAATATTTATTTTAATTTCGTTAATAATCTCTTTCCCGATCGGCATAATATCTTTTTTTATAGTAAACAAACAGATAGGCTTTATTGCCGAAGGCATAGCTCATATAGCATTCGGTGGTTTAGCGTTAGGTCTTATACTTGATATATCGCCATTTTTTGTAGGTGCAATTGTTGCCGTATTATCAGGTTTATTAATAACTTATCTTAGTCTGAAAGGTAAAGTTTCAGAAAACTTATTTATAGGAGTTTTTCTATCATTTTCAATGTCAATCGGTATTATACTAATAAAACTAAGCGGTAAATACGGTGTTGACCTTTTTTCATATCTTTTTGGAAGTATACTAAATATAACCGATTCACATATAATATATATATTTATATTTTCAATCAGCATAACAGTTTTATTTATAATCTTTAGAAAAAAAATAGCTTTTTTTATATTTGACCCATTGTTTTTAAAAATCAAAGGAATTAACATTAACTTGATGTATTACACAATTGTAGCAATAATATCAATTTCAATAATATATTTAATAAGAATAATGGGAATAATAATGATAAGTGGAATTATGATAATCCCAGGCTTGATATCATTTTTTATCACTTCAAACTATAAAAAAGAAGTTTTATTTTCAATATCGATTTCATTTTTAATGCTTATATCTGGAATATATTTGTCATATATATATAGTTTTTTGCCACCAGGTCCTACAATAATAATTGTTGGAGTTATATTTTTACTATTATCATTTATATTTAAAAAAAGAAAATAAAAATTTATAAAGAAAATTTTATTAATTGAACTTATATTATATTATTTTTAATTTAATAATATATCAGGAGAAAAAAATGGAAATCAGTGAATCTGAATATAAAAATATATATATTAATAGAAAATATGAGAGTAAAAATAAAATAATTTATAAAAAAAGTTCAATTCATGGGCTTGGTGTGTTTGCAATAGAAAAAATAAAAGAAGGTGAAATAATAGAAGTTGCTCCTGTATTGGTTATCGACAAAAAAGAATCACAATTTATAGATAAAACAGTATTATATCATTACTATTTTGACTGGGGAAAAGAAAAGATCGCAATAGCATTAGGTTATGGGTCACTGTATAACCATTCATATAGGCCAAACTCCTATTATATTAAAAATCTAGACAATAATGAAATAATCTTTATTGCATTAAAAGATATCGAAAAAAATGAAGAAATAACAATAAACTATAATGGTAGCCCAAATTGTTGTGATAAACTCTGGTTTGAAATGGCCAATAATTAATATTTGTGAACTTTAATTTATTGAGTAAAAAGTAATTAAAATCTAAGAAATTAATTTTTATAAATTTCCTTAATCAATTTACTTGCTTCATTAAGGTCTTCTACAAAATCTATTTCTATAGCAGGATATTCACTAGTATCAATACCATAAAAGTTAAAACCATTATCTATCATCTCTTTGAAAGAGGCCTCATAAAACTCATTTACTCTCCCCTCTTTTATTATCCTTTTTTCAAGAGTATCAAACAATACACTTTTAGCCCTTTCATCAAAAACTTCAATACCTATCGATTCACCAAAAGCGATTTTAGGGTCAACAGTTTTACTTATATCAAGAACTCTATTTTGCTTATCAAGTAGAACCTTTATCTCTTCATCCAAGCATTCATGTTTTTCTATAGCAAGTACAGGCCTTTTCGAAAAATTAAGTAATTTTTTTATTATTTCAGGATGAAAAACTATATCAGAATCAAGTAAAATAAACTCTTTTACATAATCCTCAGTAAGCAACAAAGAATAAGCATTATTGGTAGAATTATAGTCCTTATTATATACAAACTCAAATTTTAAATCATTAAAATTATTTTTAACATAATCCTCTATTTTTTCTCTCATAAAACCTGTTACTATTACAATATCATAAATACCATTCATTTTAAGGTTATTAAGCATATAGTATAATATTGGTTTCCCATTTATTTCCAATAATGTTTTTGGTGTTTCATCAGTAAGTGGCTTTAATCTTGTAGCCATCCCTGCAGCAAGTATAACAGCTTTCAATTTTTATCTCCTAACTGTTTTTTATTAAGTTTGTTTTTAAATAGAAGTAATATAAATAAATAGATATTAAAAACAATTGATATTATATAAAAATAGTATTCAGGCTTATTTATTAATAATAAAACTATAAAAAGAGAGATATGTGTAGTTGAACCAACAAATGAAAATAATCTTATAAATATTGGTGAAATATAACCTATTTTAGACTTTTTTCTAATATTAATCTGATTTTTTATATAGGGAATATAAAAAAAGTATAAAATTTTATAAATAAAATTTTTAGTAGCAGTCTTAAGACTTTTTACTTCTATAAGTTCTTTTTGAAGGTCATCTATATTTTTACCGCCTATAAAAATATTCCTATAATCATCAAACATAGCTGCTTGAATAATTGTTGATGCACCTGCAACAAGTCCTACATACACATATGTAATATCATTATAATAAGCCATAAGACCAAAACCAAGTCCAATATATGATGAGACATAGGTAATGTAATCGGCAAAACCATCAAGTATTCTACCTATTGGAGAAAATTGTTTTTTAATCCTTGCAAGCTGACCATCAGAACAATCTAACAGATTTGCTAAAAACAAGAATAGAGCACCAAGGATATAATCTCTTATGTATATGAAATAACCTGAAATAAGCCCCAATAACATTGAAAGTGATGTTATAAAATTAGGGCTTATTATTGTATTTTTAAGTAAAAATGCTAATAAAAAACCAAGAGGTCTAAAAATTAAAAGGTCTAAAACCTCTTCAGCCTCAACCCTCTTTAAAGACTGTCTATATTCCCTTATCATCTCTTACCAAGTAATTCCTTTACAGTTTTTATAACATATTGATTCTGTTCCTTTGTCCCTATTGATATTCTTATACAGTTTTTAAAACCCTCTTCTGCAAAAAACTTTATTATAACTCCCTTTTTAGGCATCTCCTGTTTAAGAAAATTAAACTCTTTTTCAGGTAGCTTAACAAGTATAAAATTAGCATGTGTCTTATATGGCTTAAATCCAAGTTTCTTAAACTCATCAAAATAGATCTGTGCATCTTCCATAATCATTTTAGCCTTTTCTTCATAATACTTACTTGATTCATCATCTAATGCAGCAAATGTAAGTTCTTCAGAAATCCTGTTATAACCTAAATACCTGTTGTTGTATATCTGTAATTCAGAAAGGTTTTTACCTATAAATCCAAAGCCTATTCTTACACCAGCAAGTGAAAAATATTTTGAAAATGTCCTTAATACCATAACATTACCATATTTTTCAACCATCTTTTCACCATAAAAAAAGTCTGTAAAACCCCAGTAAGCTTCATCCAATATAATAAGTGTATCTCCTGAACAACTTATTATTTTCTCTATATTTTCCAAGTCCATAACGTTGCCAGTAGGATTATTAGGTGTTGCTATTATTAAGGCTTTTGGTTTATCTTTTTCAAGGATTTCAAATATTTTATTTACATCATACTCAAAAGTATCATCTTTTTCAATCATATCATACTTAACTATTTTAGCACCTACCTCTTTACCAATATGTTCATAATACCACCATGACTTATCAGGTACAGCTAATACATCATCCTTTTTAACAGCATAATAAATCGCCTGTTTTAATATATCTTCTGAGCCATAACCTAAAATTATTCTTTCTGGTGCCACACCAAAAGTAACAGAAAGTTTCTCCTTTATTCTTTTAGGATAATCCCTAGAATATGAATTAAAAGTTTCCATGGTTATATGCTTTAAAAATTCATAACATTTTGGTGCAGGACCATACTGATTCTCATTTTTATCAAGATTAAATGGGAAATTCATAAATAACTCCTTACTATATTTTTACCAAAAACAATATATCACCCTGATTTACAAAGTCGCCATCCTTAAATTTTATCTCTTCTATTACTCCCTTTACTCCAGCTTTAACTTCGTTAAACATCTTCATGGCTTCAATAAGAGCAACTGTCGTTGATTCATTAACAAAGTCACCTTTTTTTACAAAAGACTCGGAGTTAGGATTTGGCTTTGAATAAAAAGCACCAGTCATAGGAGACTTAATTTCGTATAATCCAGTCTTCTCCTCTTTCAAAGTATCAAACGTTTCAGATATATTACCCTCTATTTTTATAGGAGAATCAATAGATGAGACTCTTTCAACAGAAACACTATGTACTGGTTTTATTTTAGGCGATGAATCACTTATTGTAAGTCCGAACTTTTTATCTTTTATAGATATTTTAGAAACAGGGTTTTTATCATAAATCTCAAATATTTCCAGAATTCTATTTGTAAACTTCTTGTTTAACATATTATCCCTCAACTATTTGTTTAATCCTTTTTATACCCTCTATAATATCTTCCTGGCTAGTAGCAAATGAGAGTCTCATATAACCATCAATACCAAAAGCAAGTCCTGGAACAACAGCAACATGTGCTTTTTCAAGTAGTAATTCTGCAAAATCCATACTTGATTTTATAAGTTTACCATCAATATTTTTTCCAATATAATATCTTATATCTGCAAAACAGTAAAAAGCACCTTTAGGTTTCAAGGACTTTATTCCCTTTATATTATTAAGACCATCTACCATTATATCTCTTCTTTTTTCAAACTCTTCCCTCATTTTCTCAATTTCATCATCTATATTAAATGATTCAACAGCAGCATACTCAATAAATGTTGCAGGGCCTGAGGTAGAGTGACTTTGAAGTCTTTCCATATAGTTTATAATCTCTTTACCTCCAAGTGCATAACCTAATCTCCAACCTGTCATAGAGCATGACTTAGAAAAACCATTAATAAGTATTGTTTTTTCCTTTATTTTTTCAGATGCACTTGCTATACTAAAATGTTTAATACCATCATAAAGCAGTCTATCATAAATCTCATCAGAAATTATGTAAATATTTTTATCTTCTAAAACCTTTGCTATATCCCTTAACTCTGATTCTGTGTATACACAACCTGTAGGATTTGAAGGTGAATTAATAATTATAGCCTTTGTTCTAGGCGTTATAGCCTTTTCAATATCAGAAGCTGAGACCTTAAAGTCTTTTTCTATCCCAGAATCAATTGTAACAGCAATACCGTCTGCTATATTTATCATCTCTTTATAACTTACCCAGTAAGGACTTGGCAAAATAACCTCATCACCACTGTTTACAATAGCAAGTATTGCTAAAAATAAAGCTTCTTTTGCTCCTACTGTAACTAAAACATTTTTTATATCATAATTAAGCCCAATTTTTGAGTATTCATTACATATTGCTTTTCTTAGCTCAGGTATACCTGCAACAGGTGCATACTTTGTCTTACCTTCATCCAAAGCCTTTTTACAAGAATCTTTTATAACTTTTGGTGTGTCAAAGTCTGGTTCACCAGCTGAAAAATTTATAACATAAATGCCCTTTGATTTCATCTCTTTAGCTTTGCTTGAAATACCTAAAGTTAAAGAAGGTTCAACTTTTAATGCTCTATTACTTATCATTTAAACTCCTTACTGAAGTGTAAAAAATTACAATACAAATTTATTATAAGAAATATAAATAACAAAAAACTAAATAAAACCTAATGTTATAACTCTATTTTACCATAATTAAGTTTTATTATGGAGTCAGACATTTTTGCAATTTCTATATCATGAGTAACAATTATTAAAGTTAAATTATATTTTTTTCTTAGGTTAAGCAATATACCCATTACTATCTTCTTATTTTCTTTATCAAGATTACCTGTAGGTTCATCAGCCAGTATTATTTCAGGTTGATTTATTATAGCCCTTGCTATCGCACCTCTTTGTTGTTCACCACCAGAGAGTAGATGTGGATAGTAGTTAGCTTTTTTTTCCAGACTAAACATCTCAAGAGTATTATAAGCATTTTTTATAGCTTCTTTTTTATTACCTGTTTTAATATAGTATGGCAGCATAACATTCTCTATTAAAGTAAAGTCTTTAAGAAGATTATAAAACTGAAAGACAAAACCCAGTTTATTGTTTCTAAAAATAGCTTTCTCTTCATCACTCATAGATGTAATGTCCTTACCATCTATCATAACACTCCCTGAATCTGGGTTATCAAGCCCCCCAATAAGATTAAGTAGGGTTGTTTTCCCACTACCACTCTCACCAACAATCGAATAAAACCTGTTCTCTTCAAAAGTCATACTAATACCTTTAATAACTTCTATCTTTTCTTCACCCCATATATAAGACTTATAAAGTTTATTAATTTCTATTTTTCTCATCATTTATTCCTTATTATTTCTGATATTGTACTTTTCTCTATTTTCTTTATAGGTAAAAACACAGCAAAAATAACTATAAACATATTAAATAAGGAGATTATAAATATATCAAAAAAATCCCAATTAAGTCCAAGACTTGCAGTATAATAAATTTTGGCCGATAAAATTTTTATACCTAATAGACTAAGAGCATTAAGTATACCCTGAATAATAAAATAAATGTTATTCAGCATAAATCCACTTAAAGAAAGGCCTAAAAATATGCCTATAAAACCCATTAAAATACCTTTTAAAATAAAAATCTTCTTTATTTTAAGAGAATCTAGTCCTAGGACCCCAAGAATTCCAAGATCAATCTTTTTATCTGATATAACAACATTATATCCAACATACACTGAAAAGAGACAGGCAATAATAATAATCACAAGTACAACAGTCATTATTGTTTTTTCCCATTTAAAAGAGAAAAGAATATTGCTATTAAGTTTTTCCCAGTCATTTACTTTATAATAAGATACATTTTTTATATATTCTTTAAGAATATTCAATTTATTTTTATATTCTTTCATATCTCTATTTTTCATAAAAACACCTATGCCACTTGCCTTATTCCTGGAGTCATAAATTGACTGAGCTGTTGAAAATCCAGTAAAAATAAATAGATCATCAAGATTATCGTAGCCAGTTACAAATATACCAGATACCTTAAGCCTCTTTAACATTATTGGAGATTCAACCTCATATTCTGTTGTTGTTTTAATATAAATATTTATTATATCACCAACCTTAATACCAAATCTATCAGCAAGTCCATTTCCTATAACAACGTTATAACCATTAATATTCCATTCACCACTTTTTATTTTCAATACTGGTATAAAATTTATGAAAAAATCAGGAACACCCCTTACAACCACAGGTATTTTATCAAAATCACCTATTAACATGCCATAACCTTCAAAAAATGGCATTGCAACTAAAGAATCCATATTATTATTAATATTAGTGGCCAAATATTCATAATCATCCATCCTATAATTAGGGTCAATAATCTGAAAATGAAAGTCAACCGCTATCATCCTTTCTTTTAAAGAATTATGAAAAGCATTTATAAGACCGAGAACAAACATAGGTAAAAAAACAGATATAAATACAGTTAATATTGAAATAACAGATATTCTACTAAAAAAATCATTTGAATGTGGTTTTATAAGTTTTTTTGCAATAAAAAAGGTGAACATATAAATTCCTCTTAAGAAAATTTAAAATTCAAAAAATTAAAGTTATCAAAAATGTAACAAATAAAATAGAGTGTAATGATAAATTAATAAAGTTTTAACAAAAGATAAAATAGTTTTGCTTAACTTTTGATTAAAATCACTTTAAAGTAAAAAAATAAAGACCTTAAGGAGGTATAATCATGTTAAAAAACAAAATAGACAATAATAAACTAGTATTGGATAAAAACCTTAAAAATGAGATAGACAAAATCTTTGAAAATGAAAATGAAAAAAACTTAATAAAATCAAACACAACATTAGATAAAATAAAGGGAGAAGTAATAAGTAAAATTGTAACAAGTTTATATTATGTATATGAAGATGTATACATAGGAGACCTACTGGAAGAACTTTTAAAAAAAGAGGATATATCAGTAATCTGTGTAGTAAACAAAGATAAAAAACCTATAGGTATAATAATAAGACAAATAATTTTTGATATGGCAGGAAAAAAGTTTGGTAGAGACCTTCTTGAAAATAAGAAAATAGAAGATTTATCAAACAAACCATACCTTGATATAGTAAAAAAGACACAGTGTTTCTATGCAAATACACCAATATTCACAATAGTTAATGAGATAGGAACACTGGAAGAAAAAACTATAAAATATTTTATAACAATAACAAATGAAGGGGACTTTTATGGCATATTCAGTAATATAGACCTTCTTTCATATATTTCTAATATGACTCAAAAAGAGATGAAACTTGCCAAAGAAATACAGTTAAGTATAATAAAAGAGGAAAACTATATTGAAGATAAAAATATAAAAATAGCAGGAGCAACCTCTATGGCAAAGGGATTGGGAGGTGATTTTTATATAATAAAAAAGATAGATGAAAAATACATTGTTTCTCTATGCGATGTTTCAGGTAAAGGTATTTCATCAGCACTTGTATCAGTTCTTCTCGGCGGTTTTTTTAGTGTATATGATTTTAGTAAAGGTTTAACTAACTTTATTAAAAGCTTAAATAATTATATTTTTGATTCGTTCAATTTACAAAAATATCTTACAGGAATTTTTTTAAAAATTAATAAAGAAAGTAGAAAAACTGTAATTTATGATATGGGGCATTCATATTTATATATATATAGAAATAAAAAAATACATAAAATAAAAAACCCTAATGTAAACCTGCCGATTGGAATATCAAAAGATATAGAAGTTAATGTTGCCTCAATTCACCTAAAAAATAATGACATTTTATTAGTATTATCTGATGGAATAATAGAACAGGAAGATTTTAATGGTAATATGTATCCAATAGAAAGAATAGAAAATATAATATCTAAAAATGAAGAAGAAATTGATAAAATCCCTGTTCTTATATTAAAAGACATTGAAAAATTCAGAGGTAAAGAACCACAACATGATGATGCAACTATTATAGTATTAAAATACAAAGAATAAATTTTTTATTTAAATCCTATAAATTTGTGTAATTGAATACCGAGTTTTATATTAGAGTTCCTCTCTTCTAATATCCATGAGGCAAGAAGAGAAGGTGATAGAGTATCAATATTTGGAGATATTATAATATTTTTAGATATATTATAGAGGTTATAAGTGTTAATAAAATCCATACTAAACTCAAAGTCAAACCTGTTTGATACTACAAACTTTATATCATCACTTTTTTTTAAATACTTTAAATTATCAATCATAAAAGAATTGCCAAAACCACTTGAAGGTGTTTTAACGTCAATTACAATATGAACATTAGCAGGTAAGTTTTTTATGCTTAAACTACCGTTAGTTTCTATACTTATAAAAAAGTCTCCAAGAGAACCTATTATCTCCAGTATTTGCTCCTCTTGAAGTAGAGGTTCACCACCAGTTATAAGTAGATTCTTAACATTATAAGACCTGATTATATTTAAAGAATCTTCTATATTCATATAATCATAATCATTAAAACTATATTTAGTATCACAATAAGAACACTTAAGGTTACAGCCACCCAGTCTTAAAAATACAAAAGGATAACCAGTAAAACTACCTTCCCCCTGAATAGAATAAAATATTTCTGAGACTTTAATTCTCAATTAAATTACCCCTATAAACTTTAATAATATTAGCTTTAGTATTATAATTCTTGATACCATTAAAGTCCTCAAATGTCATAGTTATAAATGTCTGAAAATAATTATTACTTATTATATTAAGCATCTTATTTCTATTAACAGAATCAACATCAGAAAAAAGGTCATCAAGTAATAATATTGGTTTTATACCCGAAACCTCAAGTATAAAAACTGCCTGTAAAAAAAATAAAAGGAATATAATAAACTTAGCCTGACCTGTAGAAGCAAAATATTTTATTTTTTTAGAATTAACAAGGATAGAATAATGATCAAAAACTATTCCAGTCGAAAAACCCCTTTCAATATCAGTTCTTCTTCTTTCTTCAAGTAATTTTAATATATTATTTTTATTAACAGTATCTATACCAATACTATACGAAAATTTAATATTCTCTATTCCTTCAGGAAAGAATCTCTTATATTCAAGAAGAAAATTATTAAAAGAATCTATTATTTTTATTCTTTTTTTTACTATTTCAGGAAATATTTCAGATATAATTGTATCCCAATAAGTAGAATCTCTTCTATTTCTAATAAGCCTGTTTCTGTTTTTAATAGCTTTAGTCATTTTTATAAGATTATTATAATAAACTCTGTCTATATAAGATAACATTTTGTCAAAAAAAACTTTTCTTGCCCTGGATTCATACATAAAAGAGATGTCCTGGTGTGAAAAAGTTACTACTGGAAAGTATTGGACAAGGTCAGTAACTTTTACCTTTTTATCATTAATACTTATAATCTTTTTTTTAATATTTATATCATAACCTATTTTAATTATATCAGAAATATTATTTTTTTCAAGGTTTATTTGTATAAGATAATTATTGCTATTAAACCTAACAAGTTCTTTATCAGGACTTCTTTTAAATGATCTTCCAGAAATCAATGAAATAGCTTCCAATATTGATGTCTTACCCTGCCCATTATTACCTATTATAAAATTAATTTTATCAGGAACTAAAAATATATTGTTTAATATCCTTAAATTATTTATAGAAATCCTTTTAATAGTCAAATAATCCTCAAATAAAATGTAATAAAAATTTATTTTTTGTTATTCTTAATAAAAAATTTAAATTTATATTTTTGTATTATTATTGAATAAATAATATTTAAAATTTTATTTTTAAAATTTAAGGTAAAAATATGGAAGATACAATAAAAAATATAACTAAAAAAGGATATGAACTTATAAGAGAAGGTAAATATAAAAATGCTTTAGAAGAGTTTAAAAAAGCATATGAAATTGACCAAAATAATACCTATGTACTTGTTGGTATTGGTGAAGCATTAAGAAAACAAAAAAAATTTGAGGAAGCATTAAAATACTACCAGAAAGCCTATGAAATAGACAATAAAAACCTATATGCACTCCTTGGGATGGGTGACTCTTACAGAGGTTTAAAACAGAGGGAAAAAGCACTCGAAGTTTGGCATAAGTATCTTGAAATAAATCCAAAAGACTATTCTATAATAACTAGAGTTGCTGACGCATACAAACAGTTAGGTAATCTTGAAAAAGCAGAAGAATATTATTTTAAGTCGCTGGAAACAAATGTAAACAATAAATTTGCCCTAATGGGACTAGGGGACCTGTACTATAAACAGGGTAAATACAGTATGGCTATTGTATACTGGGAAAAATTATTAAAAATAGAACCACATCTTATAAATATACTTACAATGTTAGGTAATATATACAGAAAAAAAGCCAAATATAAAGATGCTTTAAATTACTATCAAAAAGCTTTAAATCTAGATAAAAATAATCCCTATGCAATATTTGGTATTGCAAACTCATTATTTTCTCTGGGTAAATACCAGGAATCATTAGAATACTATGAAAGAATGAAAAAATTAGACCCTGAAAATCCAAAATTATGGTTACAAATAGGTAAAGTTTATATAAATCTAAATGAATTTAAGGAAGCTGAAAAAGCTCTAAGAAAATCTATAAGTAAGGACAAAGAACACATAAATGAAGCCTGGATAAATATAGCAAAAATAAGAGAAAAACAGGGAAAGCCTAATGAAGCTCTGAAAATAATCGACTCACTTATAAGTTCTGACCCTCAAGATGAAAACTTATATATAGAAAAATTTAAAATAATGTATAATATAGACAAAGAAAATGCTAGAAATTATTTACAGGAAATACTTGATAAAAATCCTAATTTTAAAAACTTAAATAAGTTTTTTTCAGATTTTCAACTTAAGTCTTTTGAGGACAGTGTTGAGAAGATTTAAGATCTATGCAGAGGAGTACATATTATTACTAGTATCAATAATAGTACTTATTGTATCTCAATTTATCTCTTATTTAAAGATTAATAATTATATATATATACTTATAATACTCCCGGTTATAATACTTATAAGCACAATATTAAGGCAATATAGTAAATATCTATCATCTTTAAGTATTTTTTTGATCTTAAGTATTTTTTTACCCAGGAATTATATTCAAGACTATTATTTAGTTATAAATATTATACTATTTTACATCGGCTTTTTTTCAGAATTAAATATAGAATTTTCTATAAAAAAAGTAAATTTTTTATACTCTATTCTATCGATTGTCTTAAGTTTAGGATATTATTTTCTAACAGAGAATAAAATAGAATCTATATTACTATTTTTTATAATAAATACACTAATAAATAATATTAAAGAAAATAAAGTAAACTTATTATTTTTAGTACCAGCAATAATAATCTATTTTGTAAAATACACTTCATTTTTTGATTTATTAAACTTTATGATAATATTATTTATCTTATTTATTTTTATTGAAGTTTACGAACTTTTCTTATCAAATAAAATATCTTTTAAAATAATAATATTCTTTTTAGGGTTGATAATAGGATTTTATCATACTTATGTAAGCGAAATCTCTATATATTTATTAGGTGTTTTTACATCATATTTTTTTAAATCAACTTTATTTTCATACAGAAAAATAGAAAAAGTAAGAACACCAAAAACATTTACTTTAGGTATTCTATTATATATTACAATGTCAAACTATTTATTTGAGTATTACTATATACCATTAATATTATCAGCGTTATTAATTTCTTATTTAATTACAAAACAAAAATTAGAAAATAAAATTCAAATAGAATTGATTATAATGTTTACATACATATTGTCTACTACAAATATAAAATATATAATTTTATTTACTTTGCTAGTAATCTCAATGTCTGATATAATAAGAAACTACAAAGATGTATAGGACGAATATTTTTCAAGATACTTATCAACTTTATTTATTACGTAAAGAAGTCTTTTTTTAAGTTTATCGTCTATACCTTCCTCTTTATTTATCTCTTCAAAAATAAAACTCAAAAACTTTTTATAAAAAATAATCTCATCTTTCAAAAGTCTTGCATTATCTTTATAAAAAAGATTATTAGTAAAAAGATATTCTTTTATATATCTTACCCATTCACCAGACTTAAATGATATTGTTTCATTAACAAACTCAATATAATCACTTATATTTATATCAGATAAAAACTCAGAAGGTATTATTTCATAAGCAAATATTCTCTCATCTTTGTCAATTCCTTCTTTTATAAGGAAATGATGACTCATTTTTTCTATTATATTTTTACTTTCACTCATCTTTTAAACTGCTTACTTTTTTATTGATTTTATTTTCGAAAAACAGATAATAAATCATTAACATAATTACACCAATAGTTATAGAAGAATCAGCAATATTAAAATATGGCCACCTTAATTCGCCTATTCCAATATCAATAAAATCAACTACTTTGCCATAAAATATTTTAAAATCACCAAAATATATTATATAACCAAAAAGTCTCTCCAGAACATTTCCAAGAGCACCACCTAATATTATAGATAAACTTATTCTTTGAAACCTTGTCTTTGAGTTTTTAAATGTAAAGATTATAAAAAATATTGCAAAAATTGCTATTATAAATAGTATTAAATTTTTTAAAGGATGGTGATCAGCAAATAACCCAAATGCTATACCAGGATTTTCTATATATGTAAATCTTAAAAAATTCCCTATTATTTTAACTGATTCCCCATAACTAAAAGTTGATTTAACAATCTTTTTCGTAATTAAATCAATTAAAACAATTGGTAAAGATATTAAAAAAAAGTTTTTAAGCAAAATATACTCCTTAAATTATTAAGGTTAAACATTTAAAATATAATAAATATAAATTATTTTTTAAAAAAAGAATATAGAAAGAAAAGCCCCGAGGGGCTTAAAACAATTATCAAATTATTTTATCTTGAACATTTCGAAGAATTTTTGTACATTTTCTTCTATCTTTTTGTACATATCTTCAAATTGAGCCTTGTATGGGAATTGGATAGAGCTTAAGTCTGGTATTAATTCAGCACCTTTTTTAAGGTTTTCTTCAACCATTTTTTGGAACTCTTCTCTTATTTTGTTTGAAGAGTCTATCCAGTTTTGTATAAGCTTCATACTTTCATCTCTGAAGCTTGTAGATTTCTGAGTCATAGTTGTTATTATCTTTTCAGTTTCTTCTTGTAACTTAGAAAGAGCCTTTATACTTTCTAAGTAGCTTTCTCTTGAAACTTTTAAAAGTTCTTGTAATTTAGCATTCATATCCATGCCATTCCTCCTGTTTATTAATTTTTATTTTTAGGTTAATTATATATATCATTTTTCGTGCCAATATTTTATTTATTTTTAAATATTACCAAAATAAAAAATTTATTTAAAAAATAGTGATTAATCATTATTTCCCCAATATTTTTTAACAAAAATAAAGCTATTTTTAATTAATAATACATATAAAAAAAGTTTTATTATATTAAGAACTGTTTCATTTTAACTATTCAAATAACTGTAAAAAAAACATTATGATATATATTGACACATCAATATATAAAGTGTGTCTATTGGATACACTTTATCAACTCAATTTTTACCAACTTGTTATCACTATAATATTTAAGTCTTATAGAATAATATTCTTTCATCTTTTTAAAGTAAGGATAGAGTATAAAAATATACTTAGGGCCTATAATTCCCGAGAGTTTTGAATTAATAATAATAAAATCTTCAGTTTCCAACCTTACGTAGTCTGTTTTCTTACTAAGATATGCTGTCTCAACTCTATAAAGCTTTTTATAAACTTTATTATAAATATATTTTTCCAATTTTTGAATATTAAAGTAATAATTTTCTATTAAGTTATAAAATCTAAAAAAAACATCAATTTTTACAAACAACCTTTTTTCTGGAAAATATAACCAGCCGTCTATAGATGGATAATCAAGATTACCATCATAAATAAACCATCCCTGTTCATCACTATTTTTATCAGGAGTTATTTTATCAAAACTCTCTTTATCAGGTTTTTTTTTGAACCAACCATAGGCATAATAAACATTAGACGAAAACTTTTCAAAATAATATAGACCTATTGGAGTCAAAACGGGAGAATAAGTAGGAAAAGGTTGCCCATTATATAGTAACTGTTTATTCTGTTCATCGTATTCCCAGTTACTGAACAAAAACTGACTAAAAAATAAAAAATATATTATAAAAACTTTTTTCATAAATATTTTTTCGGATTTATAAGAAAAAAAATAATAATTAAGTTGTTTAAGTATAATAAATAAAAATAAAATTAATGGAGGTAAAAAGATGTTAAACCAAATAATACTTGAAGGTAGAATAGTAAAAAATGAAAGAAGAAACACAAAAAAAGGGAATTCATATCTTAGTCTTGTTATTGCGTACGAAACTCTCAGTAAAGAAAATGGTAATTGGGAGAAAAAAACAAACTTTATCAAAGGCTTATCATGGAAAAAGATAAGTGAAAAAGTAGAAAATATACTTAAACCAGGTTTCCCAATAATACTTGAAGGAAGTTTAGAACAAGTATCTTTTCAAGATGGAGAAGACAAAAAAGTATATAATTATATAAACATAGATAAATTTCATTTGAATCTAAAAAACCAAAAAAATAAAAAATTAAAATTTTAAACTTTTTATTGAAAATAAGAATCTTAGTAAGCAAAAACTAACATGTTGTGACTTTAACTCTGTAATTACACAGGGTTAAAGTATATAAATAAAGAGAGGCAAACTAAGTAAATAAATGTAAAAACTTTAAAATATGATAACACCCTCTTCTACCGCAAGAGTTATGTGAGGAATATTTTCTTTTTTCTTAAAATTTGTTGTGTATATCTTTCTATACTTTCGAGCCTCAGTTAATTTTCTTTCAAGTTCTCTATTTGTACTTGAAGGTTCATGATGAAAAAGCACAAGGTGTTTAATATCAGCTTCTATTGCAAGTTCAACTCCAATATTAGGGGAAGAATGACCCCAATCTGCCTTTGATATTTCTGCTTCTTTAAAACTATACTGTGCATCAAATATAAGCACATCAACATTCTTGTAAAAATTGGCATAATCTTCGAATTTATCTTTAGATAGTTCTTTAGTAGGCTATTCACCATCAGTAGCGTAAACAAAAGACTTTCCATTATTAAAGTCAAATCTGTATGCGTAAGAACCACCTGGGTGTCTTAAAGGTTTGCTGGTAAGTGTAAAATATTCTAATTTATACTCTTTACCTGGTTCTATATTTACAAACTCCTTTTTTGAAGCTGTCTCTTCAAAAGCTACAGGAAAATGGTGATATACCTGCTGATCCTTTAATTTTTCTTCTATATTAGGATGAGATGAATAAAAAGTAATAGTATAATCTTTCATATAAAGTTGAGGGAGGAATGGAAGCCCTATTATATGGTCCCAATGAAAATGAGAAATAAATATGTGTATATGTTTATTTTCCGGAGTATTATTAAGTAAATTAATACCAAGATTCCTTATACTACTTCCAGCATCAAGTATAAAAACTTCCGGTAATCCCTGAATTTCAACACATGATGTATTACCTAAAAATTGTGCCTTTTTATGCAAGTGTAGAGAATCATAAATATTTTTTATTTCATCATCAGTTTTAGGTTTTAATTCAGCACCTAATTTAATAGCATTTATGAGTAAATCCTTAAGCTCTGAATTTCGAAAACGAGAAGGGATTGAGCCTGTAGTACCCCAAAACTTTATTTTCAAATTAACCTCATTTTATATTTTAATTTTTAAATATATAAAATAGCAAATAATTTTAAATTTCGAAATTTAATATTTAAAATTTTAAAAACTTTATAGCAACCTTGTTTTTCTGTAATTTTTAGTTTTTAAAAAAGAATTAATATTATTTATTATATCTTCTTTATCCCTTGATAAAATACCTCCTATACTGATAAGATTTGATGCATGATTAGACCTGAATATTATATTTTTACCCTCTATATTTTCAATTATTCTGATATGTTCAATAAGTAATTTATCATCAGTTAAAAGTTTAAACATACCATTTCGAACTAATGGATAAAGAGGTGATGCATTATCTACAATAAGGGTAAGAGTTGAAAAAAAATCAGGATTCATCAAAGATACAGCCCTACCAGTATTAATAGCATGCTCTAATGTTCTATCCTTACCACCCAATCCAAGTATAGCCATAACAGAAGTTTTAATACCTGCCTTTTTAAGTCTTATTACTGATTCAATATTATCCTTAACAGAACTACCCTTATGCATAAACTCTAAAACTTTATCATCTCCACTTTCAAGTCCTATATACACAAGATTAAGCCCAAGGCTTTTTAATTCTGATAATTCATTATCTGACTTTTTAATTATATTAGATGCACTACCATAACATGAAATCCTTTTAACACTAGGATAATAATATCTTAACAAATTCAGTAAAGATATAATATAATCTGTATCAGCAGCAAGTACATCACCATCTGCAATAAATATTTTCTTAGGATTAACATACTTTGAAATATTTTCTATTTCAACTTTTATATCATCAAGAGCCCTTAATCTAAAAGTTTTTGATTTATACATGTAACAGAATAAACACTTATTATGAGAACAACCTATTGAAGCCTGAATAATTAAACTATCTGCTTCACTTGGTGGTCTAAAAAGTGGATAATCATATAACATTATATATTTAACATCTCCTTAAGTGAAAGATAATAGATATTATAAGTATCTATAAGAGATTCTATTTTAATATACTCATCCTCTCTATGAGCCACATTATCATTAATATCAAGTAAAGGACCAAAAGCAACTGCTTTTTTAAAAGCCCTTGCAAGAGTTCCTCCACCTATACTTATAGGTTTAAACTCCTTACCTGTATAAGAGGTAAAAACATTTTCAAGAGATTTTATGTATTTGTCATCAATAGAGACATAAAGCGGAGCATGATAATCAATTAGATATAAATCTTCAAAATCTCTTTTAATCCTTGATAATATATCTTCTTTTAAATAAGTTACAGGATATCTTATATCAATATAGATATTAAGATTATTATTTTCAATCTCTATTTTACCTAAATTCAATGTTAAATTACCGGAATAATCACTTAATTGTAATTCTTTATTTTTCGATGTATCTAAAACAGAAATAATATTTTTAAAAAAATTATTATTCTCAATCTCTTCCTCAATTTCAGAAATAAAAAAAAGTGCTTTTAATATAGCATTTTCTCCTTTTTCAGGCATACTCGCATGTGCTGATTTTCCTTTAAATACTCTTACAGGTTCTTCATTATCCTTAAGATTAATAATATCCTTAATCTGATTTGAGAAAACTACCTTACACTCACTTGGAACAACATTAACATGTTCTCCACCCTTAATATCAATAAGCCATTTGTAAGGATTTTTTATAACAATTTTTAAATGTATAATTCCTTTTTCAGCGTTTATAACAGGAAACATAGCATCTGGAACAATAACAAAATCAGGGTCTCTTTCTCTATCTTTATAGAACTTTATATCTTGCCAACCACTCTCCTCATCACAAGAAAATATTATTCTTATTCTCTTGTTAATTTTATCCATATCATCCATAAGTTTTCTTAAAGCAAAGATAGCTGCTATAGTAGGACCTTTATCATCAAGAGCCCCTCTACCATAAATCTTATCATCGACTACAACACCTTGAAAAGGTGGGAAACTCCACTTATTCTCATCAACAGGAACAACATCAACATGGCATGCTATACCTATCATTTCATTACCTACTCCAACCTCAGAAAAACCTATATAATTATTAATATTAAAGACCCTCATTCCTAAGTTTTCAGATAATTTCAAAACATAATTAAGTGCTTTTTTTACACCATCACCAAAAGGAGAATCTTGCTCTGGTTGGCTTTCAACACTTGGTATTTTTATTAGTTCAATTGTGTTAAATATAATATCCTTTATATAATCACTCATAACCATCCCTTATCAATATAAAACTTATAAGCTTCCTTAAAACCCTCTTCTGGAAAAACTGATGGCAAAAAACCAATTTCATTTTTTATAGATGTTATATCAAACAACCAATACCTGCAAAGTCCCTCTTTTATTTTATCTCTATTTAAAAGAAATGGTTTACCAATAATCTTTCCTAAAACACTATTTATATTTCCAATTAATTTTGCAAAAAGATTAGGTACACCCCAAAAAACAGGTTTCTTACCAACAACATTACTGACAATATGACATATATCTTTCCAATAATACTCCTTACCATCAGAAACATAATAAGTTTTATTTACAATATTACTCTCCATTGAAAGTATTATAGCATTAATAAAGTCCTTTATATAAAGGAGATTTATCTTATTTCTTCCTTTATTTATTAAAAGATGTATTCTTTTTAATGCCATTTTAAAAAGTGGCAAAAACTCAGTATCACCTGGGCCATATATACTCGAAGGTCTTAAAATTATATAAGGTAAACCTGATGTTTTAAGCACATCTTCTGCTAACAATTTAGACTTACCATAATAACTTATAGGATTATCTTTATCATTTTCATTTTTTGGGACTTCACCTGATGGCCCTGCTGCTGCCTGAGAACTTATAAATATGAACTTTTTTAATCCATTATTATATTTTTTAACACTTTCAACAAGGTTTTTAGTATATAAAAAATTCCCCTTATAATAATCTTCCCACTTTACACCTTTTAAGGCACCTGCACAATGAATAATATATTCTATATTTTTTACTGCACTGCCTATTTCTATTTGATTAAATGGGCTTGCTACCTTTATATCAATATTAAAGTCTTTTATATGCCTGATATTAGAATCAGGCCTTAATAATGCAGATATTCTGTAACCTCTCCTTATAAGTTCTGGAACAAGATTTTGGCCAACAAAGCCAGTTGCACCAGTTATAAGTACCATTTTAACCCCATAATTTTTTTATCTAATCAACAATTGAATTATTCATAAACTTAAAAACCAGAATTACAATAGTTATTTAAAAAATAATCTTAATTATATATTAATTTCAGTTTTATATTTTCTAAAGAGCTCAGCCGTTGTATTAGCCATTTTAGATGCAACCCTATTAAAAACAATATCATCTTTTACCCACTCTTTAACATTATCAAACTTAATATAGTTATTCTTTTTATCTTTATATCTCTCCTTATTCTGTTCATAAAAATTCTTAATATCTTCATCTTTTATGTTATTTTTTTCTTCCTCTAAATATTTATTCCTTAAATATTCTCTATATATCTGACCTTTAAACAGCATTATGTCGAACTTTATATATTTTTGAATAGTTTCATCATTATGATATCCCTTCTCTTTAGCCTCCATAAGTCTTAATTCAGGATCAATAAGCTCTCTTTTTATATTCTCTTTAAGTTTTTCTATATCTTTCTGGTAATTAAAATTACCTAAAATATTAATAGCATCCCCTACTTTAATCTCTGGGCCATTTTTAATTCTATAAAGATACTCATTTTTATATTTTTCAGGTTCTTTAAGCCTTTCTGGATAAAACTCAATATTATTTTTATACTTTTCTCTTAGCATCTCCATATAGTTCTTAGCATAATCAGCTGCTTTACTTTTGGTAAGTTTATCTTTAAGACTTTTATTATTTTTAAGTGAGTTAATATCTTCCAATTTCTGGTCTTCAATAAGTATTATATGAAAACCATAACCAGTTTCAACAGGGCCTATTAAATCGCCTTTTTTAACACTATCATTAAAAACAGCCTTATGAAACTCAACAACAAAAGGGGTAGATGCATCATTCCAACCAAGGTCTCCACCTTTATCTTTGCTTCCAGGGTCTTCAGAGTATTTTCTTGCAAGTTCATCAAAACTCTCTCCAGCTTTTAATTTATTCATAACTTCATTTATTATTTTAATTGCCTCATCTCTTCTCCTAGATTCAGTTGTAACAAGTATATGTCTTAATTTAAACTTCTTTGAATACGGTTCATAATCCTTATCAGTAAGATTAATATTTGGAGCAATATCTTTTTCCCATAACATTTTTCCTATGTGCATTTTTATTATAGAGTTCTTTTTTTTCTCAATACTTTCCTTAATCTCAGGTTTTTCAAAAAAGTTTATAGCCTCACCTTCTTTCATAAAAACATAATTTGTAGCATATTCTCTAAATATAGAATTTATAGCCCCCTCATCAAGTTTATCAGCGTTAAAAGCATACTCTTTTACTAATTCATTTTTAAAATTTTGTGAATAAATTTTATTACCTTCTATTGTTCCTAGTAATTTCCCCTTTGAACAAGAAAAAGTAAAAAATAAAATAGAAAAAAAGGTAATTTTTTTAAACATAAGACTCTCCCAGAAATATTTTAAGATATTAAAAAATTTAAAACAATTTTACAAATAAAAAAAATATTAATGAATTTCAAAAATGCTCGAAAATAATAAATGTGTTTGCGTACTCCTTCTTGAGAGAGATACCTTCCTGGACAGCGGTACCTCTCTCATAAAAACTAAAAAATCTTAAAATCTTAAAAATCATTTTATTATCTTTTATATTTTAAAAGAAAAAATAAGGATTTTACTATGAAAATTAAAAGTCTTGTTTTCATTTTATTTTTATTAAATACTAGCCAAATATCATACACATATAAGGTAGCTGAAGAAGAGATTAAAACAGATAAAATTATAAAATTCATAAATTATGAAGGTGAAAGAAAGAAAGTAGATAAGACTGAAAATATAATAAAAATAGGGGAAGAACTTAGTTTAGCTACTAAAACAGGATCAAAAAAATTATATAAGTACTCAATGTTACATATAACATCTAATGAAGATAAAGGATTCGATGCTGATATATTAATAATAGAGAAAAAATCTGAAATAGATCATATAAACAATATAAGAAAAATATTAGCAGGATATATTAAGAAAGCTTATAATTATACTTATGATGAGGCTTATACAATAGCAACATTTATAACTTACTATAACGCTATCTACAGAGGAAATATAGAATACTTTAAAACAAAATATAAAAAAGAGGTTTTAAAGTACATAAATAAAGATAATGCTGGTCTTGATACATATTATAAAAACTGGCCAGGTAAAACAAGAATATTAATCCCACTTACAACAGATTATATTGGTGATAAAAAAACAATATCAACAACTGAAACAACTGACAAAAAAGTTATAGAAGAGTTAAGAAAAAAAGAAGATAGAGGTATAAAAGAGAGAGAAGAAATATTAAAAATAAAAGAAAAAGAGATTAGATCTATTGAAGATGATATTAAAACAAAAGAAAAAAAGATAGAAGAAGAGAAGAAAAAAATTGAAGATGAAAAAACAAAAAAAGAGGAACTTAATAAAGATATTGTAAACCTTAAGTCAAAACCTGTCTCCGATGAAACAACAAAAGAAATAGTTAAAAAAGAAGAAGAAATAAAAAAAATAGATAAAGATATAAAAGAAAAGGAAGAAAAACTTAAAAAAGATGAGAAACAACTTGAGCAAGAAAAAAATATATTAAAAGAAAAAAAAGAAGAAGTTAAAAAAGATAAAGAAGAAATAAAGAAAGATAAAGAAGAAATAAAAAAAATAGAAGAGATTAAGAAGAGCCCAGAGGAAGCTTTAAAGAAAATAGAAAAACTTGAAAAAGAGGTTGAAGAAAAGAAAGCATTAATTGATAAAAATATATATAAAGATAGATTTTATTATCTTAAAAGACTTAAATATACAACAGGTGGATTTTACGATAGTCAGATGATAACAATTGATGCTGCTACAAGAAAAATATTAGGAAAATCACCCCTAAACATAATAACTGGCTATGATTTCGCAATAATGGATGAAGGCATTATTGTAATAGCAAGAAAAAGTGCAAACTCTGATGAACATTTATTAACAATGCTTGATAAAGATGAACTTAAACCTATAAAAGTATCAAAAAACCAGGTATTTGTAAGGAGTTTTATAAGAATAGACGAAGGTTTTATATATTGTATAGTAAAAGATAATAATAAATTCTATTTAGGTAAGTTTGATAAAGACCTTTTACTTTCTCTAAAAACTGAAAAAGAGATAGACCCTGAATCAACAATATCAATTTATAAAGATATGATTTATATAAACTCAAATGATAAAAATATATATGTTTTTGATAAAAATAGATTAAGTTTTATTGACCAGATAAAACCTTAAAAAAATTAAAATTTTTATGTTAAAATTTATTTTTGTTTTAAATTTTTATATATTTTATAGTTATTCCTATTAAAAAGAAGAAATATGGAAAAAAGAAAAACAGAAGATATTATAAAAGTTTTTGATAAACTATCACACCCAAAGAGGCTTGAGATAGTTCTTAACCTACTTGAGTCAAAGTGTTGTGTAAAAGAGATGACAGATAAAATAAAACTTCCGCAAGCATCTCTTTCGCAACATTTGAAACTCCTAAGAGAATCAAATATACTTACAACTCAGAGAATGGGCAAGAAGGTTGTTTATTGCCTTGAAGATGAATGGTTAAGAGATATTTTAAAATACATAAAAGAAAAAATAGAGATATAGAATTATTTATATTTCTCTTGTTTTTCTAAAAATCAATATTTAGTTTTGATAGTAAAGTATCATTTTTTATCAAAGACTTATCAAGTCCTTTTTCAAGAGAAATTTTAGCATACCTTTTTGCTGAAAACTCATCATTTGAAAGCATAAAAACTTGAGAAAGCAAAAAATAATAGTATGGATTTTCTGGCAAAAGCCCTATTACAATAAGATAGCAATCTATAGCTTTATTATAATCTTTTTTAAGAGTAAAAATACCAGCAAGCCCTATATAAGGATAAACAAAGTCTGACTTTAAAGAGATCGATTTTTTATAAAACTCTTCTGCCATATCAATCTTATTTTGCCTTTCATACAACTTACCCATGTTATATAAAAATATATAATCATATTCTGTTTCTTTATCTTTTTTTAAAATTTCAATACCATAACTAAAAGCTTCATTATACTTTTCCTGTAATAAAAGTAGATTAAAAGCATATATTTTAAGTTCATAATCTTTAAAATCCTCAAGAAATTTATCAACAACAAAAAAAGCCTTATCATAATCTTTAAGTTTTATATAAATCGATACAAGATTAATTAAAGTATTAAGATCAACATTTTTAAAAAACTTAATCTCAAGCGTTTTTCTTGCTTCATCATATTTTCCCATTTCATAGAGAATAACACTTTTTAATATATAGTCCTCTGGTAAAACAAGTTCAGACTTTGATATAAACTCATAAGCCTTCTCATTCATCCCGTTCCTATAAAAACAATAAGCTTTTATTTTATTTATTTCAGAGTTTTGAGACTTTACTTTATCAAGATAATAGATAGCTTTTGAAAAGTTTTTTTCATTAATGTAGATTAAAGATATAATAAGAAATGATTTATCAGTTTCAATAGTTTCTAAAATTTTAAAAACTTTAGAATATTGGCCTTTAATAAAATTAAGAAAAGCATTATTAATAAAAAATATTTCACTTTTTTCCAATCTCTCAAGTAAGAAAGATGTTCTTAAAGCATTATCATAATCCGATTGCTTTATTAATGAATAAAAATATATTTTATATATTGTATTAAAAAAAGAGTCAGGTAAAACAATACTTTCTTTTATAATATTTTCTATATTTCTACCTGAGTTTTTATAATCATTTATGTTATAGTAAAAAATAGAAAGCAAAAGATAAACAAGAGGAGTCTTATTTTCAATCTTTTCAAATAACTTTAAAGCCTCTTTATACTTTTTAATCTTTATCAATGTAATACCAGCATTAAAGAGTAAATTTTCATTAGGTATTCCATAATTCAACCCTTTTTCGTACCAATACCATGCTTCTTCATACTTGTTCTGTAAATATGCAATATTACCTAAATAAAAACTTAATTTTGCTGAAGGTTCTTTATTAAATAATTGAAAGAAAACAGAATATGAATTAGTATAATCACCTTTTTCATAAAGACTCATAGCTGTTTCAAAATCTATATTAATAGAAAAAGTTAAAAATGGAATAAAAATAATAAAAAGTATCTTTTTCAATTCTATTCTCTTTTACTTTTAATAATATATTCTATAATATCGCTATTACCAAGTAAAGTTTTAAGAAATTTTTCAAGATAAGAAACCGGAGCAAGATTTTGAGGAGTTCTATTATCAAATTGATTAACCAATCCTGGTAAAAAATAGGCTGTAAAATCAGCAATATTTATTATTTCCTCTAAAGAAAAAGATGAATAGAAAGCTTCTAATCTTAACATATTGTAAAACCAGATACCATCTGTTAATCTTATATACCATGAATACTTTTTTTCAGGTGTTTCTATTATAAAGATACCACTTCTTGAATCTCTGACTTTAGTATCTTTTAAAGATAAAAACTCTTTTTCTGTAAGATACATTTCCCTTATAGTCTTGACAAGTCCTATAACCCTTTTTTTAAAACTCATTTGTAAGGGCCCATCTAATATTATCAAACTATCTTTTAATAATTCAGTATTACTAATATTTTCAGCAACACTTGATTCAAGAACTCTCAAATAATTAGTTACAGAAAAATCCTTATCTGTTTCAATAATAGGTAAATATAAGATAGTATCTTTAAATAAATTATTCCATTTATATCTTATATTATCCTTAATAACCTCATCACCTATATTTGTAATAATAACTCTTTTAACACTGATAAAATCCTCAAGTAAGTATGATTGAATATTTTTATTAACCAATATACCACCTGATGCAACACTGAAAAGTGCAAGATTTATAAGTTTATTTTCTTCAACAACAATATTAGCCTCTTTTCTCATTACTCCATCAACAAAAACAGTATCTAAACTATCAAAATCTCCTATTTTAACAATATTATCCTCAATAAGGCTACAATAACTATTATTTATAGAAGGTATAAAAGATGGGTCGTAAGATTCATTTCTAAAATCAAAATAAAATTCCAATTATTTTTCCTCTCTCTTAACTATCTGTTTTGAATATTCCATTCTTGCCCTTTCCGCAAGATAAAGATAATAATCTGAATCACCTTTAACATAAACTGGTTTTAAGTCTTCATTAACCTTAAAAAAGTGGGGGTATATATGCTTTATCTTTCCTTTATAAAAATTTATTTCAATAACCAATTGTTCCTGAAGATTTTTACCAAGTCTATACTGGTCAAATATAAGATTACCAAGTGAATAGAAAATAAACTTACCTTTATAAATTTCGAATGGTTGGAAGGTGTGAGGATGTCCCCCAATAATACCATCAGCACCCATATCTATTATCTGTCTAAATAAATTAATTTTATCATTTTCTGGATAAACTATAAACTCTTCCCCTGTATGAATACTTACAAAAAGATAATCAACCCCCTCTTTTGCTTTTTTTATATCTGCTTCAATATTACTTTTATTAAGTATTAATAATCCTGGAACATTCTCTTCAGCGTTATAACTATAAGGATATATATTATTATAAGATAAAATCCTCACTCTCTTATCCCCTATATTTAAAACAGGAGATAATAGAGACTCCTCTCTATCAAGCCCCATTCCACTATAAAATATTCCTTCCTTATTAAGATAATTAATTGTATCAAGGGCAGCAGTAAGACCATAATCTAGTATATGATTATTTGCAAGAGAAACAATATTGATACCCATTTCCTTTATTATTCTAGCGTTATCAGGGCTACAGCGAAAAAATATACCTTTTTCAAGATTGAACTTAGAGCCTCTATCTGAAATTGGACACTCTAAATTAGCAAAAGAAATGTTACCAGTAGAAAATATTTTTACTAAATCTTCAATAATATAATAATATCCATTACTCTCAATTTTTGATCTAACACCCCTATCAAACATTATATCACCACCAAGGATGATAGAGTTCATATAATCCTGTTCTTTGAACATTTTCTTTAAACTATCAAACTCATTATTAATCTTTGCAACAACCACCTCTGAAAACGGATAAAATCTATTTAAAATCATACTACGAGAAGGATAATAACCATCAATCATAACAACATTCATTTCAGTTTCAAGCTCATCAAAAGATATGACATAAACAAAATTATTAGAGTCAATAATATCAGAAACTTTAATATCATAATTCTTGAAAAACTTTTCTTTTGCTCTCTTTGTTATAAAAACTTTGTAATCCTTTATATACCCATTCTTAAACCCAGCTATTAACTCTTTATAAGAGATATTATGAATACTTTTGGGCCCAACAATAATAGGAGCATCAATTTTTAATACAATAGAATTATTACTAAATCTATCTGTTATAACAACTGTTGCATTTTTACAGTCGTCTATTTTTTTAAAATTATCAAAATTAAGAGATATGTTATTAATATCAATTTTATCATAACATATAGTAATATCACCATGATTAAAACTTGGTTTTTTATTGTAATAACTTATAGCATTAAAAGAAAAACCTAAAAGACTTACTATAAGAAAAATAGATACAAAATATCCATGTTTAACCCAGTTAGCAAAACCAATAATTTTAATAAATATAAGTTTTTTTTTAAATAGATTAAGAGAAAAACCTATCCTTTTATTTAGGAATAATGATAGTCTATTTTTAAAAGTATTAATTCTAAATTCAATATCTCTATTCTTCTTAAAAAGGACTTTAAGTATATTTTTGATAAAAAAAGCAAGTAAAATATTGGTAAAGGTAAATAAAAATCTTGTAATAAAAATCTTTATCTTTAAAATTAGAAAATACAAAAAATTAAGAAAATTATTTAATAATTTTATAAATGGTTTTATTAACCAAAGTATGTTTACAAACAAAAATATATGTTTTAATTTTTTAACTTTAGAAAAAGTATATATAACCTTACTTTTCAAATAGTTAAGTACTGATCTTAAAATAAAGATAAAAAATAAAAAATACTTATTATAAGACTTTACCCTTAACTTTAGTTTAAGAATAAAATTTCTCAAAAATATTAATAAATCAAGTGAATTTAAAATATGATTGATTCTGACAACTCTATTGAATAAAAAATTTATAAAACTTGAAAATATATAATAAATATTTAAAATTTTGCTCGCAAAAAATTTAATAATATAATTGTTAAATGAAAATACTACTTTTAATATTCTTGTTAATAATAAAAATGGTGTTTTTAACAGAAAAACATGTAGAAAAATAAAAGCAAAAATAAAAACAATAAAATGTTTTATATATCCGAGTTTATTAAGTTTTTTAATTAGATACTTTAATCTCTGATATTCTTTAATTGATAATTTTTTTAGAAGCCTTAAAAAATATTTTGATAAATTAAAAAATGCAAAATTAGTGAAGAAGAGCCTTTTTATATAACTATAGAAAAGAAGTCTTTTTTTAAGAAAATAGTTAAATAAAAAATGAACTATATAATTTAAAAATTTTATTTTTACTTTTAATCTGGAAATGTATTTTATAATAAGAGATCTTATAAAAGATATGAAAGAAAAAAATAATTTTATAAAAGGTAATAAAATAAAAATTAATTTTTCTAAAAAAACATGCACAAAAAGATTAATTAGAACAATAGTTTTTTTAATTGTCTTTCTAAACTTTATATTAAATAATCTTCTAACAATATAACTTGAGAAATTAAGGACCCTTCTTAAAAACTTTGTCGGGAATAGACTTAAAATAAAGATAGATAAACCTACAGAAAATATAAATATAAATAAGAAGATTCTATAAAAGAAAGAATAAGTATTATAAGATTCTTTAAGTTTATGATATTTCAAAACCAAATGATTTAAAAAAGGAGAGATCCTATCTACTGTAATATAATCATAAAATAGTTTTGATATTTTTTTCAAAGCAGATTTTATTAATAAAAATATTTTTTTTAATGTTTTCCCTAAAAATGAAAACTTAGTGTTGAATAATATTGACAATTTTATTATTTTTCTGGTGTAAAATAGATGTTTTAAAGATTTAAAAACAAAATAAAATGAAATTCTTATATACCTTTTAATATTTGAAATAATTATTTTAATCATTGATAATAATAAAATTTTTATATCATTAGCTAAATTTGCAAAAAAGTTTTTCATATACACTTTCTTCATAAGAATTATACTTTTATATAATATTTAAAAAATTTATTTTTAAAATTTAATTTTAAAAAATCAATTATCTAATAAATAGAAATCTTTTTAAAAATAGTACCAATAAAAAGATATATAATAAGTTCAAAAAATGTTATTACAAGCATAGAAAAGAAAAAAAAGAGTATAAGATTAATAAAATAGTACTTTAGAACAAATACTTGTCTTATAAAAAATATTACAATCAACGAAAAAATATTAATTAAACCAAAAGAGATAATAATAAAAGAGGGTCTATTTATAGATAAAATATATCCTTTTCTCAAAGCATCAAAACCTGATATGTTATAATAAAAAACTGAAAAAAGAACAGGTGGTATAAATATTAAAAGTACAAAACCAGGTATAATAAAAATAAAAAAACCAAAGATAGTTAAGCTAACAACTATAAAAAAGGTAAAAATATATTTAGACGAATTAACAAATAAAAAACTAAAAAAATCCTTTATAGAACTCTTTTTTTCCGAATATTTAACAAAATATATAGAACCATACATAAAAAGAGTTTCAAATATTGTATAAGTTACCATAAAAGTTAAAAAGTAATATTGATTCACATATTTGGATACAAATATTTTTTTTAGCACTAAGGTAAAAAGTATTAAGAGTGGACAGAAGTATAATAAAAATGATGATATCAAAGTAAAAAAATTATTTTTTAAAACATAGATAAAACTTTTCAATAAAATACCCACAGTTTATTATTTTTAATTTAAACTAAATATATAAAGCTTGTAAACCTTCCTGATTTTTCTTTGTCTCGTCTATAAGAATAAAGATTTTTCTCTCTATAAGTAGACATAAAATTACTCATTATATTCACAACGCCCAATTTTTTAAGCCTAATTACTATCTCTTTCTCAAGGTCAAGGTACAATTTATTATCTTTATGATAAAAAACTTCAGAAGAAAAATATTTTAACATATCATCCTGAACTTCATAATCATACCATTTTATACCTGGATTTATATATACCAAAATCCTTTTAAGTTTGGCCCCATAATTTAACATCAAAGATATGCCGTTTTCTATTATACCATCCTTTATTCCTCTCCATCCAGCATGAAAACAACCAATAACCTTATTCTGGGTATCATGAGCAAGAACAGGAAAACAGTCAGCACTAAGAATATTTAAAACCAGCTTTCTTTTATCAGTAACAAAACCATCTGCCTCATATTCACCACCTTTATCAACATAAATCACTTTATTAGAATGTTTCTGTACTGCAAAAGCATATTCAAGATCTTTCCCCAGTATCTCTTTATATTTTTCTCTATTGATTTTAACATGCTCAATGTTTTCTAGTGTGTTAAACCCAAGGTTAAAACCCCATTCAGGATCAAATCCTCCTATCTTAGTACTAAAACCCATTTTAACAACATCTGAATCCTCTGTAAAATAAAGTGACTCAAATAAAAAATCCATAAAAAAATCCCCACTATTTTATATTATTTTGAATCATAAAAGCCTTAAGAGTATTTTCAAGCAAAACAGCAATAGTCATAGGGCCGACTCCACCTGGTACAGGTGTTATTTTAGAAACTTTATCAAAAACATCATTATAATCAACATCACCAACTATTTTGTTTTTCCCATCTTCAATAATTCTATTTATACCAACATCTATTACAACTGCTCCCTCTTTGACCATATCTTTCTTAACAAAATAGGGCTTGCCAACAGCAGCAATAAGTATATCAGCCTTTAAAGTATATGAGGAAAGATCACTAGTTTTACTATGACAAATAGTAACAGTTGCATCATTTTTTAAGAGAATAGATGCTATAGGTTTACCAACAATATTACTCCTGCCAATAATAACAGCATTCTTACCACTAATTTCAACATTGTTCTCTATAAGTAATTTATATATACCATAAGGTGTACATGGATAAAAATAAGGATCTCCGTTAATCCAAAGTTTACCAGTATTGTAAGGATGAAACCCATCAACATCTTTTATAGGGTCGATGGCTTCAATAACTTTTTTCTCATCTATATTAGAAGATAATGGGAGTTGAACAAGAATACCATTTACATCTTTATCTTCATTAAGTTCTTTTATTATTTCAATAAGTTTATCAGTATCAATATTATCATAGTGCAAAACATTTGAATGAATACCAACCTCGTTACAAGACTTTTCTTTATTAGATACGTATACTTTAGATGCCTGATTATTACCTACCATTATAACAGTAAGCTTAGGTCTTTTACCAGTCAACTTATAAAGATCCTCTGATCTATTTTTTATGTGTTCTTTTAATTTTAAAGATAGTTTTTTCCCATCTATTATCTTTTCCAAAATAGTTCCTTCCTTATTTTTTATAATAGATTTTATTAAAAATTGTTATTAAATTTAACTTTTAAAATAAAATATTCCGAATTAATTTATATAAATTAATGTTATAAAAAAGGGTAATACTGTGGAAAAAAAAGTATTTGAAGTAAAAGTTATATATATTATAACTTATTTCAAAAAATCTGACCCTTATATATTTATAGTAAAAAATAAGGATGGAGAAAAAGACTTTTATAGAGAAGTTATAAAAATAGAAGGTGTTGGATTTAACGAAGAAAAAGCAAAAGATATTATAAGAGATTCTCTGATAAAAAATATATTATCAAAAGGCACACTTACAACTTCTCAGAAAATGATATTTCAAAAATCAGGGATGAGAAAATATTTATGTAAATACTATATTACAGTAAATGAAGACAACTTAAATATAAAGGGAGATTTTGTTGAAATCCATAAAGCAATGAGTATAAAAGAAAAAATGAGTGAGTTTTTGAGAGAATTTCTTATAAATTATGTGTCATCAAAAAGAGACCTTTTTGAGATACCAGAGGAAAGATAGTTGTTTCCTATAAAAGATAATATCCCTTCACAAAAAAAACCTGTTATAAACTATCTTATAATAATTATTAACATAATAATATTTTTTTATGAGCTATCATTATCAATTCCTGAATTAGAGAAATTGATAAATACTTATGGTTTTATACCTAATAAATTCAAAATAAATTTTAAAAACAATAAATTTAGTTTTGAGACATATAAAACTCTTGTGACGCACATGTTTTTCCACGGTAACTTACTTCATATATTTTCAAACTTATGGTTTCTCTATATATTTGGAGATAATGTTGAAGACGAGATAGGACATATCGGCTATATTATATTCTATGTAACTACTGGTATAGGTGCATGTCTTATACAATATATATTTGATACAACCTCAAATATTCCGATGATAGGAGCAAGTGGGGCAATATCTGGTGTTCTAGGGGCATACATAGTTTTTTACCCGCGAGCAAAAGTTTTGTCACTTGTACCAATATTTTTACTTCTACCCATACCAATACCTGCAATAATATTTATATTGTTATGGTTCTTTTTTCAGGTAACAAATGCTCTTACATCTTTATTAATTAAAACATCAAATATTGCATGGATAGCACATGTTGCCGGCTTTATTATCGGTTATAAAATAGCAAAAGATATTAAAAAAGAAAGAGAGAAAAAAGAAGGGATTCATTACCTATGAGAAAAATATTCACAGATGTACTAGTAAGCATAATAATAGCTAATTTTATAGTACCATTTATTCTTATCATAAAAAATAAAAACCTTTCCAAAAAACAAAAAATAAAAATGTTAATAAGAGCATTTATAGTAATGGGGATAATAACACTTTTATCTCTTTTATTTGTATTAAATAGGCCATAAAATAATCTATAATTTAATAACTAAAATTTTATTTATAAAAATTTAAATAAAAATCAGGTCTCATAATCTGATTAAATTGTAAAAAGATTATTATTGATTTTTTTAAAAAAATTAAAAAACCCTGCATTAACTACAGGGTAAACAGGAGGAATATTAACCTGAAATATTAAGGCCGCTACTATCATTGTTATTTTTTTTAGGAAAGTCTGAACCAACCTTTTTTACTGCTACTTCCCAGCTTTCCCTTAGTTCCTTCATATATTTTAAAACCTCTTTAATTGGTTCTGCCTCTTTCCTTAGATTGCCTTCTATCAATCTTTTTATCATATAAGCATAAAGAGACTGCATGTTTTTAGCAAATTCCCCACCAACTTTAAAATCAAGTGATGCTAAAAGTTCTCCTATTATCTCCTGAGCTTTTACAAGATTTCTATTTACAACATCATACTTTCCTTTTTCATTTATGAATTCAAGTGCCTGCTCCATAGAAGATATAGCAGCATCATAAAGCATTAATAATAGTTTCCCTGGACTTGCTGTCAATATTTGAGTCTCTTTGTATTGAGAATAAGGATTCATCTTATCCCCCTCTTTTAATCAAAATTATATAATAAATATCGATACTATTTCTCATTTATAAAGGTATTTTTTGATATAAAATTAAGTGTCTCTAATATTTCTTTATCAGCTTTATTAGGATAAGAGTTTAAAATATCAATAGCTTTTTCTTTTTGTCCCAATCTAACATAATTATAAGCAAGCTCTATATAAAATCTCCTATCCTTTCTTAAAGAAACAGCATTTTTAAGGTTATCAACAGCATCCTGATATTTACCCTGCTCTGAATAATTCATTCCAACATAATAAAAAAATAGGGACTTATCCATAGGTTCCTTTATGTTAAAGAAAGCCTCAATACTTTCAACAAACTGACCCTGATAAAAATATAGTATACCCCTATGAAAAAGCTCTTTATCAAACTCATTCCTTTTTCTATATATTTCTGCCAATTTATATCTGTAACTTGTATTAGTTGGCTCTATATAAAGTGATTTTTCATAATACTCTATAGCTTTTTTGTATTCCTCATCACTCTTTGAATTCTCATATATAAAATCAGCATAAGAAGCAAGAATATTAAAATTATTATCATACTTTTTAACAAGAAACTCAAAAAGTTCTTTTGCTTCCTTTGTCCGACCATTTTTATCTAGAAATAAAGCTTTATACATAAGTATATCTGGATCTTCTGGAAACAACTTAACAGCAGTTTCTATAATCTTACCAAGTTTTTCCTTTAGATCAAGATTAAAAAGAGAAACAATATATATTTTCATAATATTTATATGTTTGTTTTCAATCTTATTTTTCTCTATAAAATCAACTACTTTATCATAACTTCTATCTAACAACAATGCTCTAAGATAATAATAATTAGAATTAATTTTATCAGATAATCTGTCGTAAACAGCAGCCATCCCTATATAAGCTTTTTTAAATCCAGGGTTAATTTTAATAATTTTTTCTAGTAAATCCTTACTTTTTTGATAATCCTTCTCCATAAAATATAAGTTAGCAAGATAATACATATCTATATATGAATCAGGTTTTAAAATTAAAGCTTTTTGATAATACTCTTTTGCTCTTTTATAGTCCTTTTTTTCCATAAAAGCATCAGCAATAGAACTTAGAATCTCTGGATTATTATAATCTTTATAAGATTTTTGATAATAATTTATAGCATCATCAATTTTACCCTCTTTTCTTGCAATATGCCCGAGATAAAAATATGATTGTTTTTTTAATTTATCACTAACATTATATAATTTTTCCTTTGCTTCCTTATATTTCCCCTCTTCATAAAGTATTACACCATAGTAAAAATTAAAGTCTTTTTCATCCACCTTTTTTTTAAGTTCATCTAAAAGCTTTTTTGCATCCTCTATCTTACCCTCTTTAATCAGATAATCAATATCATTCAAGATATTATCAATAAGCTTATCACCTTCCTGGTACAATATTTTAGATACATTCCCTGAACTATCCCCATTAAAAGTTTCATTATTCTTTTTTGAACATGATATTATTAAAATAAAGAAAATCAAAATACTAACTAATTTTTGCACCATTTCTTATTCCTTCAACTGTAAGTAGTTTCAGTTCACCATCTATCTTAGCAGCCAAAACCATGCCCTCTGAAGTTTTACCCATTAATTTCCTTGGTTTAAGGTTTACTAAAACTATAACCTTTCTATTTATCAATTCTGACGGTTTATAATATTCCTTAAGCCCTCCTATTATTGTCCTTATTTCACTGCCAATATCTACCTTCATTTCGATTAATTTATTACTATTCTCAACCTCTTTAGCCTCCAACACTGTACCAACCCTTATATCTAATTTACTAAAATCCTGAATATCTATAAAATCAATATTAGTTTTATTTTCTTCACTCAGTTCACTTTTATTTTCAGACATTATATTATCAATTTTATTTATTCTTTTATTCAGTATATCAAGTAATCTATTTATCTGATTATCTTCAACCTTTTTAAATGGGATTTCAGGTTTATCTACTATAAATCCTTCAAAATTATCAATATCCTCAAGCTTACTAAGATCAATACTTTCAATGTCATCTTTGCTTACTATACTAAATAACTTTTTGCTTGCACCTGGTATTATAGGATAATATAAAATAATAAGGGCTTTTAATACCCGAAAACATATATTAAGAACAGTTGAAACCCTCTCTTTATCCACCTCTATCATTTTCCATGGTTCATTATCCTGAAAATACTGATTACATGACTTAGCAAGATTAAAAAGTAATTTTGTAACATCCCTTACTCTAAATTCAGAATAAGAAGATTTAACTTTTCTTATAGTTGTTTTTATAAGGTCCAGAATATCCTCGTCATAACCTGTTAACCTATTTTCGTAAAATATAGGTACTTTTTTGTCAAACCTGTTATAAACAAAATTAACAACCCTGTTAATAAGATTGCCAAAAACATTAATAAGTTCAGTATTAATTGTTGATTGAAAGTTTTTCCAGCTAAAGTCAGTATCCCTTGTCTCTGGTGAGTTTACTGCAAGATAATATCTTAAATAATCCTGACCAAAATTATCAACAACCTCCTCAATATAAATCATATTACCTCTGGAAGTAGATATCTTCTCCCCTTCTATGGTAAGATGTTCATTAGCAGGTATCTCAGATGGAAGTATATAAGATTCTTTTTGCCCCATTAAAATCGCAGGCCAAACAATTGCATGGAAAGGTATATTATCTTTACCTATAAAATGAACAAGTTTAGTATTTTTATCAAACCAATAATCCTTCCATTTATCAGGCTTTCCTATTTTTTGTGCCCACTCTATAGTACTTGATATATAACCAATAGGAGCATCAAACCATACATACATTACTTTACCACTCGCATCCTTATCATCAATCGGGAGTGGTACCCCCCAATTAAGGTCTCTCGTTATAGGTCTTTTTTTTAACCCCTCTTTAAGCCAACCCATTATAAAGTTTTTCACATTGTCTTTCCATTTTTTTTCCTTTATCCAAGCTTCTATTTTACCCTGCATCTTATCAAGTCTTAAATACCAATGTTTTGTATCCTTAAGGATAAGTCCTCCCGGGCATAATTTTGAACGAGGTTCTATAAGAGATGTTGCCTCAAGCCATTTGCCACATTTAGGACATTCATCACCTCTTGCCTTATCATAGCCACAGTTAGGGCATATACCTTCTATATACCTATCTGGTAAGAACTTCCCATTATCAGGACAATACAACTGTTTTTCAGTATCAGTATCTATATACCCATTTTCAAGCAAGTTTTTAAAAAATCTTTGCGACAACTCATAATGATGCGGTTTAGTTGTTCTACTAAAATTATCAAAACTAAGCCCTGCTGCATCAAAACTCTTCTTTATCATCTCATGATACTTATCAACAACCTCTTTAGGAGTTATTTTTTCTTCATCAGCTCTTATTGTTATAGGAACCCCATGTTCATCAGTCCCACATATATATATAACATCATTTTTCATAAGTCTATTAAATCTAACATATATATCAGCGGGTAAATATGCACCAGCTAAATGTCCTATATGAACAGGCCCATTTGCATAAGGTAAAGCACTAGTAACTAAAATCTTTTCCATAATATAAAAACTCCTGAATGATTTATCTATTTAATTAGAAATTAAAATAAAATTTAATCACAAATCCAATAATCTTATTATAAGAATTAATAGATATTCCTAAATAAATTAGGAAAAAGAAAAATTAATAGATAATAAAGAGAGGTTACCCTCTCTTTATTTTACCATGTATCTAATGGATCATCTATATCTCTATTTTCTTCTAAGAATCTTGACAATTCAACAGCAAGATTATCAAAGTAAATATAATATCTTCCACTTGTTTCTTCAGGATGAAACTTAATTAAGAATCCTAAAAATGTCAATCCTCTTCTTGTAGAATATCTAAAATCTTCTTGAACTATTGTATAAGGAACTTGAACAGTCATTCTCTTCCATCCCATAAAACTTAATTCTCCAACCTCAAGTAATTTTTCTTCACCATAAAAGTCTTTTAGCACCATATAAAGAGTATGTCTTTTATTTCTTCCGCAAACCCAAACTTCAAACCCCTTTACCAATCCTTCAAGGTTTATAGGGAAAGGTGGATTTATTCTAGCCCAGCTGTATCCTCTTTGCATAAATGATATTTTAGCACCTAAAATCTGCTTATGATTATCAACCTCTTCTTCAAAATAACTTTTCTTATTACCGCCTTCTTGACCATATTTAGGAGGAACTTTTACAGTCTCTGGTTTTAACTGAGCAAGTTCATAAGGTGCACCTGGTATCTCTTTAATGTTAATAATACCATAATCTATGGGCATAGAACCATACCACTCTCCTGCTTTCTCAAAACTTTCCATAACAAGTTTATATAAACTCTGTTCTAATGTGCCCTTTTCTAATTTCCCAGTTTCATCATTTACAGAACCATAGTCTATTTTATCACCACCCTTAGTTGTATCAGTTTTTGTTGCATCCTGAGCAAATAAGAATCCTACAAAAGCAACTACTAAAAATATTACTACTCTCTTTTTCATTTATAAACTCCTTTTTGTTTTTTACCATCTCTTTTTATTAAGCCCATCACCATTATATCTTTCTTCATAAACATCTACCTGGGCTTGCATATAATCAAAATACACATAAAAGTCATCTGGTTTTTCATCTGGATTAGCAACCAATTTTAATCTTACAACCTCTAAAGGTTTTAACCTTGGTACATATTGAGTATACTGACTTATATATTCTGGTATTTCAACCCTCAAGTTTCTCCATCCATAATATTTTAAGTTTCCCATAAATAAAGAATAGTATAATCCCTGCCAGTTTTTTATAATTATATAGAGGTCATAATCATAACCTGCACCCCATACCCAAAGGTCAATAGCTTTTGTTATACCATTCAAAAGTAACTGTTTTTTGGGCTCAATAACTATCCAGTTGTAAGCTTTTGTTGAAAAACATGCCTTAACACCCATTACAGTTTTCTCATCTTTTCCCCTTACTTCTGGTGGTAGACCATCTGGTAGTATATTACCTTCAGCCTCATTCGCCTCTATCCAGTTTATCCAGGACTGGCTTTCATCTGGTTTTTCTTTATCCTCATTATTCCAATTCCTACATCTAAACTTTGAGAACTTAACTTCCCATCCTCCTTTTTCTTCAAATCCCTCTATCTTTCTTGTCTGGATATTTACAGCCTGGCCAAATCCTTTGGCAATCTCTGCTATCCCTACCATTAATAGCAGACTAAAAAGTAGGAAAGAAATTATTGATATCCTTTTCATACTATCTCCTTACTAATTTTTTATACAAATTCTTTAAAAATATCTTTTATAATATAAAAATATATATTTTTTCACATTAATAAAAAAATATTTTTTATTCATTTGTCAATAGTTTTTTAAAAATTACTTTTACCATTCTGCATCAGATGTATCAGGTATAAGCTGCATTGTAAAAAATAAACCAAAACTCCTATAAGAAGCCTCATTAAGTCCAACTTTTAAACCAATGTCAAAGACTAAAGGCAAAGAAGATGGTTTAATTCTAAAAGATGTAATCCATGTAAAACCAGTAAAGTCTTCCATATCTTTACTTAAATCTGTATAATATTTTTTACCTAAAAAATGAATATTAGTATCAAATCCAGTTGCAATTTTCAAAAAATCAGATAGTATATACCCAATTTCTATATTAGGGTTAACCTCAAGCCCAGGTCTTACTGCAGTTTGAGCATTGTATTCATAATCCATTTTACTTATATACCATCCAAGTCCTAAATTAAAATTCCAGGAAAAAAGAGCCCCAACCGATGATGACATAAGAAAAGAGGTAAAGAGTTTTAAAGATTCATAATCATGTGTCGGTATAATACAACCAAAAAGAAGTCCCAAAGCAGGTTTACTACGAATATCTTCTGGATTAAGAGCAAGTTTTATTGTAGGTGTAAGGTTATGATAACTATATTTATCCTTTATCTTTATACCATCAACCAGAGAATATGGTCTTGAATAATCAGCTGAAAGTCCTGCTTCAATATTGTTATTTATACCCAACGATAAACTTATAGGTACTATAAGACTTGAATAATTACCAGAACCCCATTTATCAGCCCCATACTCTAAACCAAGAGAAAACCTAAAACTATTAGGTTCAAGGTTCATTGCAGTCTTACCAATAGATTTTTCAAAACTGTTCCTCTGAGAATAAACAGTTAAGGAAAAAAGAAAACTCAAAAGCAAAATTATTTTAATAAATATATTTTTCAAGAAACAACCTCCTTAACATAATTTAGTACTATATTTTCGAATTCTTCAATACATTTTCTTAAGTCATAAATATTTTTATCTTTAACATGATTTATCGCAAAATAAAACTTTATCTTTGGTTCAGTCCCACTTGGCCTAACAGCAACTTTAAAGCTAGGTTCAAGATAAAACATTAAAACATCACTCTTAGGAAGTGAAGAATATATATCCTTACTAAACAATGCTTTAAAACCCTTTTTATTAAGGTCAATTTTCTTTTTTATTTTATAACCTGCCAGATTATCTTTACTCCCCCTTAAAATATTCATTATTTTCTTTTGCTTATCAAATGGGAGATTAAAAGATCTTAAACTCTCATAATAGTAGCCGTATTTTGAATATATACTCTCAAGATATTCATACAAACTCATTTTCTTAGACTTAATATACGAAACAATTTCAGATAAAAGTCCTGCAGCAGATATACCGTCTTTATCACCTATATAATCACCTATTAAATAACCAAAACTTTCTTCATAACCAAATATAAAACCACTCTTCTTCTTCATTATAAGGTCACCAATATACTTAAAACCTGTAAGAGTTTTATAGAACTTAACATTAAACTCCTTTGCTATAGGTTCTATTATATCTGAACTAACTATAGTAGTTATACAATAACTATTTTTTTTATAATTTCTATTTGAAAGAAGATAATAAAGCATTATAGTTCCGATCTGGTTGCCATTTAAGAAGATATAATCATTATTGTGTTTTACCCATACACCCAGTCTATCAGCATCAGGATCAGTACCTATTATAATATCATACTTGTTAGAGTATTCAGATGCTTTTTTAAGTGCAAGCTTAAAAACCTTAGGTTCTTCCAGATTAGGTACATTTATTCCAGGGAAATTGCCATCAAAAACTGCTTCCTCCTCAACAAGATCAAGATTAATAGACAACCTTGACATAAGCTTTTTCATAAGGTCACGGCCAGTACCATAAAGTGGAGTATAAAGAACCTTTGTATCTTTATCTATCTTAGAAATATCAATAAAAGACATAATAGTATTAATATATTCATCATCAAACTTTTCAGTAATATCTTCAGCATATTTATAATCTATAGGAGAATCAATTAAGCTTACAACATCATAAATTTTTACTTTCTTTATTGTATTAACAATATTAATGTCATGTGGTGGCAATACCTGCACTCCATTATCCCAGAAAACCTTATATCCATTATACTCTGGTGGATTATGGCTTGCTGTTATCATAACTCCTATAGCATTTAATTTTCTTGTCATAAAAGATAAAAATGGGGTTGGATACGGTTTTGAAAAATAAAAAGTCTTTATGCCAAGGTTAGAAAGAACTTTTACAACTATCTCAGAAAAAACCTGTGAATTATTACGAGTATCATAAGATACAACAACTCTATTTTTTTTCATCTTCTTAAGATAATCAGAAAGACCCTTTGTGGCAGCTGCAACTGTATATATGTTCATTCTGTTTGTCCCTGCCCCCATAATTCCCCGCATACCGCCAGTACCAAACTCAAGAGACTTATAAAACCTATCATAAAGTTCATCATAATTTTTATTTTCAATTAAAACTTTGAGTTCATTTCTAAACTCTTCTCTATAAGGTTCTTTTAGCCAGGATTCTACTAATGGCATGACATCTTTTATCTTTTCCAATAAATCCCCCTCTTTTATATAAAATTAATTTAATAAAATTTTGTTAATTTAAAATTTAACTTACTATGCATAATCTTTGAACTCAAAAACATAATTTTAATAATTGTTCATTTAACAAAAATGTTATCCACTCCTTAAATATTTATATTTCCTAAATTATAAAAATAAGTAGGGGGCCCATAATTAAGTATTACGAGAAAAGTCAATTAAACAGTTCTATATTTTAAAATAGCATTAAAGCATCTAGAGATAAATGGCATTAAACCTAAAATTATTCAAAAATAAAATACTTTTAGAATTAATAGTTATAAAAACTTTAAAACTCCTTATAAAATAATAGAAGAAGAAAATAAAGAAGTTGAAAATAAACTTCTTTCTTTCCCTGTAGTTATTTTAGATGAATATTTAGTTAAATTTGTTAGGGATGGTTAGCATGTTGATTTATCAGACAAAAGTTTAAAAAATTAGATTGACTAATTATTATTAAATAGTTTTTATATAATAATCATAATAAACTGGGGGAATATAAAAATATGTTAAATGAGCATATAATTGAAGTTATAGAAGAAAGTTTTAAAAAACACTGGTATATGCCATTATTTTCAGATTATAAACAATCAGGAATTACAAACTCACTAACATATAAAGATGTTGCAAGTAAGATAGTTAAAATGCACACTTTTTTTAAAGAAATTGGTATAAAAAAGACAGATAAAATAACAATCATAGGGAGAAACTCATCAAACTGGGGAATAGCATTCCTTGCTGTTATAACCTATTGTACAGTCGTTCCAGTATTACCAGACTTTAAACCTGAAGATATCCACCATATACTTGAACACTCAGATACAAAAATACTTTTTGTAGCAGAAGATATATATGAAACATTAGATAAAGTAAGCGACAGAATAGAAGCTGTTATTTTACTTGATGACCTTGCCACAGTTGTAGAATACAAGAAAGAAAAGATAAAAGAATATTATCGAAATATAACTGAAAATAAAGAGGAGATAACAAAAGATAATTTCTCATTAAGAAATGATATAAAGAAAAATGATATTTTTGGAATACTTTATACATCTGGTACAACAGGACTTACAAAAGGTGTAATGCTTACTTACAATAATATATGGGCAAACGTTAAGTTTGGAATAGAAAATATTGATCTTAAACCAGGAGATAAAGTCCTCTCTTTTCTACCAGTTGCACATACATATTCAATGAGTTTTGACTTTTTAACAGAAATAGTAATGGGAGTAAATATAGTATTTTTACCTGTAATACCATCACCTTCAATATTATTAAAAGCATTAAAAGATGTAAGACCAAGACTTATAAATAGTGTACCTTTATTGCTTGAGAAAATATATAAAAAAATTTTACTTAGTAAAATAAAAAGAGTAAAATATCTTCTTAAACTACCAGGGATATCAAAAGCATTATTAGTAAAAATCAGAAAAAAGCTTATTGAAGCCTTTGGTGGTAATTTTATAGAGATTGTTATAGGTGCTGCACCATTAAATTATGAAATTGATAAATTTTTTAAAAATATAAGGTTACCATATACAGTAGGATACGGAATGACAGAGTGTGGGCCATTAATAAGTTATGTTGATTGGAAATATTATAAAATAGGATCTGTTGGTAAACCAATAAAATACCTTCAACTTAAAATAGATTCAAAAGACCCTTATAATGAACCTGGTGAAATACTTGTTAAAGGTGAAAATGTGATGGCAGGATATTACAAAAATCCTGAAGAAACAAAAAAAGCAATAGATAAAGATGGCTGGCTCCACACAGGTGATATAGGGGTAATTGATAAAGATGGTTATCTATATATAAAAGGAAGAATAAAAAGTCTTATACTTGGTCCTTCAGGTAAAAATATATACCCTGAAGTTATAGAAGAGAAACTAAACAATTTGGATTTTGTTGCAGAGAGTCTAATAGTTGAAAGAAATGGTAAGCTTGTTGCAATAGTTTACCCTGACTTTGAAGCTATAGATTTACTTAATATTAAGGAAAAAAATATTGATACTTTTCTAAATGAAATTATGGAAAAAAACAGGAAAATATTAAATGAAAAATTACCACACTATTCACAGGTATCAAAAATAGAAATAATAAAATAACCTTTTGAAAAAACACCAACAAAAAAAATAAAAAGATTTATGTATAAATAAGAAAATAAAAATTTTTGAAACAAAATTTTAAATTAATTAAAAAGCATAAATAGACACGTCTTCATAAATAAAAATTATAGAATTATGTCCAAATAAAATAACTTGAAAATAAAAAACTAAATTAAAGCCATTCAAATCTTCTAAAATCGTTTTTTATCCCATCTTTTATTATTTCAATATGGTCAAACCCATATCTGTACATTATAGCTCTTAATATATCAATAGCAACAACATTTTCAGCAACAACAGAGGCAGCTGGTACAGCCATAATATCACTTCTTTCCTTTATAGCCTCAAAACTCTCTTTAGTATCAATATCAACACTAAGAAGTGGACTCATCAAAGTAGGTATAGGTTTCATATAGCATCTAAAATATATTCTCTGGCCATTTGCCATTCCCCCTTCTATACCACCTGCATAATTAGTTTTTCTATAAAAACCCTTATCATTATTATAAAAAATCTGGTCATGCACGTACTTACCACTTTTATAACCATATTCATAACCAATCCCAAACTCAATAGACTTTATAGCCTGAATACTAAGCATTGAAAATGCAATATTAGCATCAAGTTTATACTCAGGAATTGTAAAGCTCCCAATACCAACAGGAACATTATCTATTACAACTGTAAAACTACCCCCTAGTGTATCTCCCTCTATCTTTGCTTTATCAACTAACTCTTTTATTTTATCCTCTTTTGACCTATCAAGTAATCTAAAAGGAGACTCATCGGTAATTTTCTGTATCTCTTCGACTGAAAATGAAAAATGCTCAACCCTACATTCAATTCCTCCAATAAGATCAACAAAAGAACCTATTTTAATACCTATATCCTCCAAAATTTTCCTTGCAATTGCACCACCTGCAACCCTTATAGCTGTCTCTCTTGCACTACTCCTTTCCAATACATCCCTTAAGTCTCTTCTTCTATACTTTATACCCCCAACAAGGTCAGCGTGTGATGGTCTTGGCCTTGTAACAGGTTCCACCTCCTTATTTTTCCAGTTTTCATAGTCTTTATTTTTAATAACAAGGCTAATAGGAGAACCAGTAGTCTCACCATTTATTATACCACCTATTATTTCAATCTCATCCTTTTCTATACTCATCCTTCCACCCCTACCATATCCTCTCTGTCTTCTTGAAAGTTGAAAGTTAATATAATCATCGTCTATTCTTACACCAGCTGGGACATTACTTATTACAACAACTAATCCTTTACCATGAGACTGGCCTGAGGTAATATAGTTAAAAGGTATCATAATAATACTCCTTAAAATAATTTTGATTTAAATATTAAGTTTTAAGATTAAAAAATAAACTTTTAATTATTTAGTTTTTTTAATATCTTAAACTTTACAATATAAATATCCTTATAAAACTTTAAATAATTTAAAAAGATTGTTAAAGGGAATATAAAAATATTTGGAAGCCATGCACCTATAACAGGAGACACATATCCTAATTTCCAGCCAAAATTACCTGCAATAAGTAGACCATTATATATTACAACTACAATAACACCTATCCCTAATGCTACCTCTTTCCCTCTCCTTGCTCTTACTATTCCTAAAGGTATTGCAAGAAAAACCATAAGAATAGAACCAACTGCATAGGAAAACTTTCTTTGAAGTAAAAAAACCTCATTCTTGGGAGTTATATTATCTCTTGAATTCTTAACCTGATTACTTAACTGTTGTATATTAAGTTTTATAATATTAGCCCTGTTTATGTAGTCCTGTATTTTTAAAGGGTCTGTCTCAGTTTTTAATATGTAATCTATATTCAAGAGTTCATTATTTTTTCTCACAACTTCATGATAAAGTCTCATCTCCGCAATAATATTTACAAGTTTTAATTCCTGTATTTTTTTATAAAGATCAGTAAGGCTGTCAAGTTCCCCACCCCTAAACTCAACATTTTCAAGAGTAACATCCTTTATATATATTGTAAGATTCTTATAAAACTGTTGATACATATCATCTCTAATATCTCTAATTACATAAGGAATAGCGAAAACATCTTGCATATAAAAAGGAAAAGCATTTCTTGATTTATCTTTTTCTAAAATTTTACCCTCTCTTGCAATAAAGAGAATATTATCTTTATTGTTTATTACTCTTATTCCTATAAACCTCTGGGTAGATACATCAACATTCTCTATTTTTATATCCATCTCCTCATCTGAGAATTCTCTTTTTTTACTAATTTCAAGAGTAGGATTCTTCTTTAACATCTCATACCTTGTCATTACATAATTTCTATTTCCCCAGGGTAAAATATATTGAAAGAATAATATATGAAAAATAACAACAAGAACTCCAAAAATAAGACATGGTTTTACAATATCTTTCATTGAAAGTCCATTTATCCTCATTGCAGTAATCTCATTGTTGGAAGAAAGTTCTCCCATAGTAAGTAATATTCCTATAAGTACCCCAACTGGTATAGTAAAAGTCATTAAAAAAGGGATAATATAGTACAACAACTGAAAAACTTTTATCAAAGGCACATCTTTCTCAATAGCAAATGCTATAAAGTCATAAAGATACTGAATAAGATTCACTATAGTAAATATCAATATTCCAATTAAAAAATTAGGGAAAACTTTTTTCATAATATATTTCTGGATAATAAATAGCTTAAACACCAATCATACCCTTTATATAATTTAAAGCATCATCTCTATTTTTTATTTTACCTTCAAGTTGCATATCTTCAATATCCCTTAGTATTTTTGAAAATAGTGGCCCAGGTTGTAAACCAATCTTCTTAAGGTCATCGCCTGAAACCAATACAGGTGGATATAAAAAGTCTTTTGTTTCATAATACTTATTAACAAGATAATGTTTTTTATCTTTTTCTTCTGGATAAAAAAAATCCTGCCATATATCTAAAAAATAGAGAGCTTCCTGTATATACTTCATTCTAAAAACTCTTTTAATAGAGGATAAACTAAGTTTATTAACATCTTTAAAAATATCTATAAGTTTTATTATATTTAACATTTTAGTATATTCCTCGTTTGAAAGCCTAAAACTTTCCTTAATGCTTTTTAGTAAATGCTTATGGTTCCATATCAAACCAGTAAGCCTTAAAATAGAGATTTCATTATTATCTAAAACAGGGCTTAGTCTTATCTTATCTACAAAAACAATATTGTTTTTATCAAAATCAATTTCCAGGACTCCCCACATACCTGTATCATATATAACTTCAAGATATTGTGATATAGGTTTATCAAGGTTTAAAATCTTAAAAAACTCATCCCTTATTCTCTCTCTACTTACAACACTTATTTGATAGCTCATCCTTTTTATAGAATTAATAGTTTCACTCTCTATGCAAAAATCAAGTTGGGCTGAAAACCTAACTGCCCTTAACATCCTTAACTTATCTTCAGAAAACCTATCATAAGGATTCCCTATTGTCCTTATTATCTTCCTATTTATATCATAAACACCATCAACATAATCTATCAATTTCTGATTAATAGGATCAAAAAATATACCATTAACAGTAAAGTCTCTCCTTAAAGCATCCTCTACCTCATCAGAAAACTCTATCTTATCAGGTCTTCTCCCATCAGAATATTCGAGGTCTTTTCTAAACGTAGCAACCTCAAACTTTTGATCAGCACACAAAACAATTATAACACCAAAAGCTTTTCCAACTTCAATAGTTCTTTTAAATATTCTCTTTATATCATCAGGTTTTGCACTGGTTACAATATCAATCTCTTTTATATTCCTTCCCAATAATCCATCTCTAACAGATCCACCAACAAAGTAAGATTTATAACCATTAGAAACAAGTTCTTTTACTATATATAAAGCATTATTATAGATTTTAGATCTCTTTAAAATAGATATCAGACTTTGCACCACTACTTTTACCTTCCAGTTTTATCTTATCTTCAATACTAACCAGCTTACCAGAATAATCTAAAGTTACCATAGTATCAGTCTTTTTGAAAGTATTCAATATAGCTTTTTGAAGTTCCTCTATATTTGCTTTTATCATTATCTTTAAAGTCTCCGGTATTTTCTGGTCAAGAATAACTTTATAGTATTCTATAGCTTCATCAAGTTTATTCTCTTTAACAAGTTTTGCAGCATCCTCAAAAAGATTCTCATATTTGAAATAAAACTTATTATGAAAAATATTAACAAAATTGTATGTCAACTCAATAGGTTTCATAATTTTCTCTGGTGGTGGTTTTAAAGTAGGCTCAATTTTTATAGGTTCATCACCTAATTTTGCAAGAATTTCAAGTTTTCTATTTTTCTCTTCTACTTCTTCTCTTTCTTCTGGGATCTTCTCAAGCTCAACATTTTCATCGCCTATCTTTTCAAGTTCAATATCTATATCCTTCTCATTTATAATATTTTCTTTTTTAATTTCTGCAGTATCTTTATTTTTAAAATCACTAGAATCTTTTTCAAAATCCCCTTTTCCACTTAATTGATCTTTATTCATTTTAACACTATTAACATCACTTGACTCAGTAACTTTATTTATGGTATTAGAATTTTTTTCAGTATCAGCAACATTTGAAACA
>JAKPDD010000024.1 GCA_029552945.1 Spirochaetota bacterium | reverse complement strand
ATATGGAAGAGCACACTTCTTATTATTTGACATCACAAAAAGTTTTGACATCTACGAAAAAGCTGGTATAAAAGTTGACTCAACGTGTTCTTATGCTGACAGAGTTGGCTTTAGATTTGGAACTTCAAAACCTTTCATGCCATATAATTTTAAAGAACAAGGGGAATATAATCTATTGGAAATACCTTTAATAGTAATGGATGGAAGCTTACAAAACCCTAGATATATGAACTTATCTCCTGAAGAAGGGTTTGAAAAGATAAAATCTTTAATTGATAAAATAAAAAAATACAAAGGAACATTTACCCTTTTATGGCATAATTCATCGTTTTACACGACAGAATGGAAAGATTGGGAATGGGTTTATGAAGAAACACTGAAATATTTAAAAGAAAATAATTTTGAATTTATATGAAAATGAGGGATTCATAATGTATAATAAATTTGTTTATGTAGGCTCAGACGAAGCAAAAAAATCAATAATAGGTTTAGAATATATTATAAAGTATATTTCTAATAAAAATAATATTTTAGTGATTGTAGATAGCCATAATGAACAGAAAAGAGATAAAACAAATATACTTAAGAAAATATTGGAAAAACTTATTATATATTTCTTTAATAACTATAATATAAAAACAAATTATAATTCAGTAAAAAGTTTGTGTGAAAAAGAAAAAATTAATTATTTAGAAGTAGAAGATAAAACATTATATAATAGTAAAAATGAAATAGAAAACTTTAATCCAGATTATATACTTGTAAATGGCTGGGGATGGAAAATTCATAAAGAAGTAATTAACTTATCTAAAAAAGCTTCTTTAAATTGTCATAGCTCTTATTTACCTTATTATAGAGGAGCAAGTGTATATTTTCATGTTTTAATGAATAAAGAAAAATATACAGGCATTACAGTTCATAAAATGACTGATAAAATTGATGAAGGTAATATAATTAGACAAAAAAAAATCTATATAGATAAAAAAGATACACCTAATTCTTTGTTAGAAAAATTAGCGAAAGAATCAGGCCCTTTATTAATAGAGTCTATTAAAGCAATAGAACTTGGTGAAGAGGGTTTCCTTCCAAAAGAAAAAGGCTTTTATGTAGAAAAAATAAATCTAAAAAAATATGTTTTAAATAAACTAAAAAATGAGATAAGAGTAATTTTTGGTCTAAAACCAAAAAAATATAATATAAAATCAAAGAAGAAGGTTTTAAAATGAATAAGGCGATAGTTTTTAATACATTTTTTAATGGTTTAGGAGTTATTAGAGCATTAGGTAAAAATAATATAGATATAATTGCTTTAGATAAAACAAAAAATACTGTTGGTAAATATTCAAAATATACAGATGAGTTTTATAAGGTGACCGACCCTAATATTGATGATGAAAAATTCATAAATGATTTGATTGATATTGGGAAAAATTATTCTGAGAAACCAGTTCTTTTTCCAACTAATGATGTGTGGTCTATTGCTATCTCTAAATATAAAGAAAAAATAGAAAAGTATTTTTTAACTTATAATCCAGATTACTCTGTGATGGAAAAAATAATAAACAAAAAGAAATTCTATAAAATTATGACTAAAGAAAATATTTTAGTTCCTCAAACCTATGAGGTTGAAGACTATGAAGACTTGAGAAAAATTAAAAATAAATTAAAATACCCTCTAATTTTGAAACCAAATTCAAGGATGGATGTCAATAGAAAATCAAAGGAAACTAAAATATACAATTCTAATAGAGTGAGAGAAATAAATAAATTTGAAGATTTTAAAGAATATAAAGATTTGATAGATAATTATGATTTTTTAATACAACAAAAAATACCTGGTTTATCGAATAGAATGTTTACAATTGGAGTTTATGCAGATAAAAATAGTGATGTAAGAGCAGTTTTTTCTGGTAGAAAAGTTAGAGGTTTTCCAGTAGATATAGGAGATTGCTTTGCTGGTGAAAGCTTATGGGTAGAGGAATTAGTAGAAAAATCAAAAAAGATTATTAAATTATTGAGATATACAGGAATAGCCGAAATCGAATATAAATACAATTACCTGGATGAAAAATATTACTTGATAGAAATTAATCCAAGAACGTGGTCTTGGGTGGGTATTACACCTGAGGCTGGAGTAAATCTACCTCTTATTGCTTATAAAGACTTAATCGGAGAAAAAATCCCAGATTATTTAGAAATGAATAAAGAAAAGAAAGTCCTATGGACCAGAAGCATAGACGATAGATACAATTGCAAAAATAATCATAAAAATATCAACGATAAAGATTTTTTAAAGAGTGAAAAAGAATGGGAAGAAAGTTTAAAAAAATATGATGAAATTGTATATGCTGATTTAGATCCTGATGATATTAATCCAGGGAAATATTGGGAAAGACAGTTGTTGAAGCATAAATTTAAATTCATTATAAAAAAGATAATAAGAAGGTAGAATAATATGATTAAAAAAATTATTAAATATTTTTGGAAATCAACACCTTTTTTAAATTACTTCTATCCAGATCCTAAAAGATTAAAACAGGTATCATTTAAAAAATGGTTTCTCCAAAAAATCTTAGGTATAAATAGAAAAGCTTATTGGCCTACACATTTTACTACAGTGGTTTCAAATCCCAAAAATATATTAATTGGAAAAGGTACTTTACCTGGAGGATCACCAGGATGTTATATCCAAGGAATTGGTAAAATTAAAATGGGTAAATATGTTTTTGTTGGCCCTAATGTTGGTATAATTTCAGCAAATCATGATATTTACGATGTAAGAAAACATAATAAAGGTGAAGTAGAAATTGGCTAGCAAGTTGTCATACGAAAAGGAGATCATTTTTGAGATAGACGACAAACTAAAAGAACTTGGCATAGATTACTATAATCAGAACTTTCATTACTCCTTTCTCAATTGGCAACCTTTCTATTGGAAAGGGTATTCCCAAACAACTAGGTATACGTATGTAATAAGAGACCTCTCAGATCTTCGAACGGTGTTTTCAAACTTTAGCAAGAGTAAAAGGAAGTATATCAATGAAAATGAGGGAAAATATAGAGTTTACGAGACAGATAATGTAAGAATGTTCTATGAACTGAATAGAAAAGTCTTTGAAAGGCAAGGTCTAAAAATACCATACTCAATGAATTTTATCATAAAGTTTGACCAAAGACTAGCTGAAAGACAAAGCAGAGTAATCTTCGCCGCCAATGATGAATATGGGAACGTGAACTGCATGCTTTATCTCGTCTTTGATAAAATGTCTTCCTATCTGCTTATGTCTGGAACCGATCCTGAAAGAAGGGACTTGAACTTAAAGACTCTTCTGGTCTGGGAGGCCATAAAATTTTCGAGCAAGATAGGATTAATGTTTGACTTCGAAGGAAGTATGA
>JAKPDD010000018.1 GCA_029552945.1 Spirochaetota bacterium | reverse complement strand
AACATATAAAGAGCCAATTGAAATAATAGTAGTAAATGATGGCTCAACGGATGGTTGTGAAAAAATAGTAGAAGAGATGATTTTAAACAATCAAACAAATCGAATAATCAAACTTATAAACAAACCAAATGGTGGTGTTTCAAGTGCAAGAAATATAGGTATAAAAAAAGCAAATGGTGAGTTTATCGCTTTTTTAGATAGTGATGATATCTGGCATCCACAAAAATTAGAAATATGTTTAAAAACAATGGGTAGGTATGCTATAAATTTTTTAGGGCATAATTACACTTTAAAAGATAACACTAAAATTATTTATGATTTTGGAACCTATAAATTAAAAAAGATCAAAACGATTGAAATCTTTTTAAGAAATTTTGCTGTTACACCTTCTATAGTTATAAAAAGAGATTTTATAGAGTTTTTTAATGAAGATATGAATTATAATGAAGATCATGAATTATGGTTAAGATTATCATTTAAAACAGATATATATTTTTTAGATGTACCACTAGTAATGATAGGGAGGCCTTTACTTACAAAAGGAGGACTTAGTGGGGATAAATGGAAAATGAGAAAGGGAGAATTGCAGATGTATCGAAATATTATTAAATATCACAAAAAGCTAATAATTTTTTATCCTCTATTAATAATTTTTTCTTTAGGAAAACATCTTTGTAAAATGATTGAACAATTTTATTTTAAATTAAGAAGATAGTTTTATTTATGATTGGTATTATAATATACTTATTGTTTTTTGTAATATTGATTCAATGCAATGAAAAAAATAATAAAAATTATTTTAAGCTCAAATCAGTATAAATGAAAACTATACATACAAATAACAACTTTGATATCCTAAGACTTATCTTAGCCTTTTTAGTATATTTTGCTCACTGGAATATTTTAACATCTCAACAATCATCTAATCCAGTTTTTCATCTTAGTGGATATGCTGTAGATATGTTTTTTATAGTGAGTGGCTTTTTGGTTTTTTGGAGCTTTGATAACGACCAAAATATAAAGCACTTTTATATTAAGAGATTTTTTAGAATATTTCCTCTATATGCTATTTTAATAGTTTTACAAACATTTTTTTTCATAGTTTTTTCTGATGGAGGCTTTGGGCAAATTGTAAAGTATTTTGTGTGTAATATTGTCTTTTTAAACTTCTTGTCTCCCTCTGTTAGTACAATTTTCTCTTCTATGCAAGTTGATGCTATAAATGGTAGCCTTTGGACACTTAAAAATGAGGTGGTGTTTTATGTTCTTATGCCTTTATTGTTTAGGCTCTATAAAAAGTGGAGGCTCTACTTTCTGGCAATGTTATATTTGTTTTCGTTGTTTTATATGTTGGTGGTGGACTATCTTGGCATATCGAAACTTTTAGTCCAGTTTCCTGCTCAACTACGGCTTTTTACAGTGGGTATAACGCTTTATGTAATGTTTGATAAACTTAAAAATAAAAATATCATTTTTTTTGTGGCAGGAAGCTTTGGATTAATAGTTTTATTTAGTGGAAATGATTATTTTAAATTTTCACTTTATCCATTTCTTTTAGGGATTATTATGATATGGCTGGTTTACTATGTAAAACCTATCAAGATAAAGTTTGATTTTTCATATAGCTTTTATATATTGCATTTCCCTGTGATACAGTTGTCCGTGTATTTTGGGGTAAATCCTGTTAATCCTATTATTTCATTTGTAAGTTTGTTTAGTGTGGTTCTGGTGTTGAGTTATTTTTCTGAGAAATATATAGAGAAACGATTTATAAAATTAGGAAGAGATATAATAAAAAAGAATAATGATGGAAAAAATTAACGCTT
>JAKPDD010000006.1 GCA_029552945.1 Spirochaetota bacterium | reverse complement strand
CACTTACGACCTCTTTTACTCTTTTTAACCAAAATAAAGTAGAATAGCCAGAACCATACTCAAAACCGAAAATTCAGATGAATCTAAGTGAGATAAATTTTCAATAGCTGGATATGTAAACTAAGGGATAGGTTCACCTTTTTTATATACACATTCCCAGTTTTTAATTGTTCTCCATTGTCCATATTCTAATGCGAGTATTTTAAAATTTTGCCATTGCTTTATATAGGGTTCTAACTTTTTCTTTATAAATGCAGGAATAAACTTTTTTAAAATTTTCTTCATTTTTAAACCTCTTTTCTTTTTATTTCAAATATGAAAAATAAAGATGAAGTAACATTTTTGGCTAAAACAATCGTTCTTTTATTCAAAAATAATGATAAATATCCCGCTACCGCTTGGGAAATGACCGTCGCCAGAGCAGCTCCTTGAGTTTTCATAATCGGTATTAGTATAAGATTTAAAATTATGTTAATTGCAGCCCCATAACATGTTCTATATAAAGATAGATTTTGTAGATTTTCTGCTATAAACCACTTGCTTGTTGCTACACCAATATACACAAAAACAGTAGCCCAAACTGATATAGAAAGGACTTTTGATGATTCTAAGTATTTTTCTGAGTATATCAATCTTATCAAATCTTCACTAAAAAATGTAGTAAAAAGGGAGATAAACAAAGATATTAAAATTAAGAGAGAAAATAATAAATTTAGTCTTTTATGATATAAATCCTCACTTATCTTTTTTGCATTAACTATTGCCGGAAATAAGGAACTTGTAATAATCATAGGTATAAAATACCAAATTTCAATCAATTTAACTGCAGCTGAATATAATCCAACTTCTCTATCTCCAAGCATATTTTTAATCATCACTTGATCTATCCTCATATATATCATAATAGCAATACTGCTAAGCAAAAGTGGAAAACTATCTCTTATTAATTTTTTCGCTAAAAATTTATCAAAATACTTTAAAAATTCTGGCTGTTTTTGTTTTTTATATATTAACCAAGAAAAAATTGCCATTGAAACAGCGTCAAAAAGAGTAACCAATACAAACCATATCAAATCCGCTTTTATCAAAACAAGATAAATCTTTATCAAGGAGGACAACACCAGCTGAATAATTTTACGGATTGATATATACTTTGCCTGCACCGTAGCCTGATAATAAAAATCTACTACCTCAAAACTCTGAAATATTATTCCAGCAGCTATAATGTTTATAAACAAAAAAGTTTGGAAAGTGTCAGCAGTAAGCCAAGAGATAACAAATATCAGAAGAAATGTAAATATGCCTGCAACCAGTTTTAACCAAAAGGATGTCCCTAAATAAATGTATGTTTTTTCAGGTTCCCTAACTATATCACGCACAACTATTCCATCAAGTCCTAACTTGGCAATACCCTGAAATATAGCAACAAAAGCTAACGCATAACTAAAAATTCCATATTTTTCCGGACCTAAATACCTTGCTATCCATACTCCTACA
>JAKPDD010000003.1 GCA_029552945.1 Spirochaetota bacterium | reverse complement strand
AGATTACAGTCAGCCTGCGTGAAATGGTTTCGTTACCAGTATAGCGAATATAAAGATCTACTCTTTGCAATACCAAACGGTTTACCGATATTTGATAAAGAACTGCGAGTAAAAATTTATAACAGGCTAAATAAAGAAGGGTTAAAAGCTGGTGTACCAGATTTGTTTTTAGCTGTGCCAAAAGGCGATTATCACGGAGCTTTTATAGAGATAAAATATGGTTATGATAGTTTACGCAAAAAGCAGTTTGACATGATAGAACTGTTAAGTGCTAATGGTTACAAATGTTTAGTAGTTAATAGTTTAGATGAGTTTATAAAAGGAGTAGATGAGTATTTAATGATAAAATAAAAAAATAGAGTTATGGAAAAAAATTGAATAGTAAAACAACCAAAAAAAATAAAAAAGTTATATATTACTAAAATGTTTATCAGATTATTTAAGAAATAATTATATTAATAAATATCAAATGGAAGATTGATAAATATCAATAAAAAAATGTAAAAAATAGTATGCAAAAAATTTGGTAAAAAAACAAAAATTTCGTAAATTTGTAATATAAAACAAAAAAGCAAAAAATATGGAAACGCAAGAAATAGAATTTGTATTTAAGACACGCAAAGGTTATGACTTTTTTGAAGTTATAAGTGCGTTGCAGAAAGCAATTAGACGTTGCGAAGAAGAAAACGCAGTTTATTGGGCTATTGAACTTTATAAATCTGGATTTGCAAAAGCATTATGGAGTAGATTACTTATAATAACAAGTGAAGATGTAGGGCTTGCTGAACCCGGTATTGAGATATCTATAAATGCTTTACACTCTAATTATTTAGCATTAAGCGAAAAAAAGAAAGACAGCGTTGAGGCTTTATTACCCACTTTGCATGCTGTTGTTTTATTAGCTCGTGCAAAGAAAAGCAGGTATATTGCTTTACTATGTGAATATGATGAATTTGTAGGCTATGATTATAGAGATATACCAGATGAAGCATTAGACAAGCATACACGTAAAGGCAAAGCAAAAGGCAGAGGTTTATTATACTTTTATCAGGAGAGTGCAAAATTAAATAATGCAAAAAAGGAAGCTAATGAAGAAGAGATAGAGCAAAAAATTATTAAAAAAATAAGTAATATATAATACTGTAATATTATATATATTATTGTTATTATTAAAGGGCATATTTTAGTGCCCTTTTTTTATATATTTTTGTAACATTTAATAAAAAAATTATGTATAATTAGAAAAAATTATATATATTTGTAAAAAAA
>JAKPDD010000049.1 GCA_029552945.1 Spirochaetota bacterium | reverse complement strand
TTTATTAAAATTAAAGCATTTACTTTATATAAAAATCCTAGATACCTTATTTCTTTAATAAATAAATTATCAAAATATCCTGTTGACTTGATTTTTAAACACATAAACTCTATATTTCAACCTGATATTTCTTTGAAAGTTGATAACAGGCTTGTTATTGCTGATGAATATAAGGTTAGTATAGAAAAAGTTCCTGTTTTAAAGGTTGCAATTCATATCCATTCTTTTTATCTTGATGTTTTTGAAGAGTATTTAAAGAGGATAAAAGAAAATAATATTTTAGCTGACTTGTATATAACAACAGATACTGATGATAAGAAAAGAGAAATAATTGAACTTATTGAAAAATATGAAATTAAAGATCTTTTAAAAGATGTTTTTGTGTTTCCAAACAGGGGTAGGGATATTTTGCCATGGCTTAAAATATCTGATAGACTTGAAGGTTATGATATAGTTGGTCATTTTCATACAAAAAAGACTAGTTGGGCAGGAAACAATATTGGGAATAACTGGCAAAATCAAGTTTTTGATTGTATGATTGATTCTTTTAGTATAGTAAGTGACATGTTTTATACTAATAGTAATCTTGGCATTTTAATAATGGATATACCTGAAGTTTTTTTGGACATAATTTTTTTGGAAAAACTGGATAGTAAAAACAGATCTTATTTAGAAAAATTATTAGAAAGAATGAAACTTAAAAAGCAAATAGACTTTAATTGTATTGGCAAGTTTCCTATATTCTCTTATGGGACAATGTTCTGGTATAGACCTGCTGCTTTAAAACCACTTTTTGACTTAAAATTAAAAGATGAGGACTTTCCACCTGAACCAATTCCTGTTGATGGGACAATTGCTCATGCTATTGAAAGGCTTCCTGTTTATATTGCCTGGGCAACTGGTTATGACTTTAGAATAATTACAACTAAAGATAGAGTTTTATCTCTTTTTGATGTTCAAAAGATTTTTCCAGCTGATCGTAAATTATTTAAGTTATGGTTAAGGGGAACATTGAAAAAGGTTCCTATTTTGTATTCTATTGTTTTTAGGCTTTATTCTTTTTTTAAGAAATTATAAACTTGTTCAAGTTTTAGCTTTAAATTTTTAGTAGTAAAAGAGAGTAATGAGTATTAGATATATTAGATAGAAATATATATTAAAATAGTTTTACATTATAATTTAATGCTTAAATTTAAATGGTTAGAAAAAACAGGAGTATCATAATAAAAAAAATAATAAACTATTTAAAAGATGTTTATAATAATAAATACCTACTTAGTGTACTTATAGAAAGAGATATAAAACAAAGGTTTGTAGGTTCTGCTTTTGGTCTTTTTTGGGCATTTTTACAGCCTTTTATTTCTGTTCTTGTTTTATGGACAGTTATAACTTTTGGTTTTAAAGGGCAAAGTGGTCCTGAAGAGATCCCTTTTATAGTCTATCTTTCTATAGGTATGATGGTATGGAATATTTTTTCTGAAACATGGGTAAATGGAACAAACTCAATTATTGAATACTCATTTGTGATAAAAAAGACTAGTTTTAGATCAAGTTTATTGCCTTTTGTTAAAATAATTTCAACTTCTATAATAAATATGTTTTTTGTTTTTCTTGTAATAATTCTTATTATTGCATACGGTTTTTATCCATCTATTTACTGGCTTCAGTTTTTCTATTATTTTATCTGCCTTGTAGCTTTGTCATTAGTTTTAAACTTTATAACAAGTTCAACAAATGTTTTTTTGCTTGATATAAGTCAGCTTGTAAAAATATTTCTCAATTTTGGTTTCTGGCTTACCCCAATCTTTTGGAAAATAGAGTTTTTACCTGAAAAATATAGAATCTTCGTTAATTTTAATCCAATGTATTATGTAGTTAATGGTTTTAGAGAGACATTTCTATATAAAAAGTTTTTCTGGGAAAATCCTTATACTCTCTATTTCTGGGCATTTGTTTTTATAATAGGTCTTATTGGTGTAAAGATATTCAAGAGTTTAAGACCATATTTTACTGATGTTTTATAGAAAGGATTTTTAATGTACAGTATTCAACTAAATAATGTTACAAAAATATTTAAACTCTATAGAAAACCAAAGGATAAACTTAAAGAACTTTTCCATCCTTTAGGGAAAAAATATCATAATGACTTTGTTGCCTTATCAGATATAACCTTTAAAGTAAAAAAGGGTGAAAATATTGCTATTTTAGGTAAAAATGGAGCTGGTAAGTCAACACTCCTTAAGATAATATCAAAAGTGACATATCCTACTTATGGTTATGTTGAAACAAGGGGAAGGATATCTGCTCTACTTGAACTTACAGCAGGTTTTAATTATGAAATTGATGCAATAGAAAATATTTATTTTTATGGTGCATTACTTGGAATAAGGAAAAAGGAAATGAGTAGACTTATTGATAGTATAATTGAGTTTGCTGAGATAAGTGATTATGTAACTCAACCACTTAAATATTATTCTTCTGGAATGCTTGCTAAACTTGCGTTTTCTGTTGCAACTGTTATAAAACCAGAGATACTGATAGTTGATGAAGTTTTATCTGTCGGAGATGCTGCTTTCAGAGAAAAGAGTCTTAAGAGAATGAGAGAGATGTTTGCAAATGAGGATATAACAATACTATATGTAAGCCATGATATTGATACTGTAAAGAATTTATGTAATAGAGCTATAATACTTGATAAGGGTAGACTTGTTAAAGATGGGGATGTAAAAGAGATATGTGATTATTATATTGAAAAGTATTCTTACACTAATTCTTAGAACTTTGATTTTTTTCTTTTTTGTAGTTTATTACAAGTTTTAAATTATAAGAGTTTAATATGGAAAGTAGGAAATATAAAAAACTTATTTTTAATACTGTAATATATGGTATTGGAAATATAACATCCCGTCTTATTGGCGTTATTATGTTGCCGGTATATACTCGGTATCTTTCTCAGTCTGATTATGGAATAATTGATCTTTTGACAACAACAATACTTCTTACAATGCCTATATTTTCTTTTAATATTATTGAAGCTGTTTTCAGGTTTTCTCTTGATAATATTCCTAAGGAAAAAGTATTTTCGAATAGTATTTTTCTTGCAATATCTGGCTGGATTATAATGGTGTTTTTTTACCCATTTTTAAGGTTTATAGACTTTATAAGAGATTATACAGTACTATTTTATTTACTTTTTTTATTACAGTCGATTGAATCAGTTATAAAACAGTTTTCAAGGGGAATTAATCTTAATAAGGTATATATGATAAGTGATATACTTTATACTGTTGTACTTACACTAACTAATATACTTTTTATTATTATTCTTGGAACTGGCATTAATGGTTATCTTATCTCCATGATTTTAGCATCATTTTTTGATATCCTATATCTCTCATGCAAGGTTGGGATTAAAGATAAATTAAGTTTTAATTATATTGACAGAAATATTGCGAAGGAGATGTTGATTTTCTCTATTCCCCTTATACCAAATAGTTTATTTTCAAATATGTCAAACAGGTATTTTATTCTATATTATCTTGGGCTTGCTGCAAATGGTATATATGGGGTTGCGAATAAATTTCCCACACTTATATCTCTTTTGCATAGGATATTTTTCCTTTCTTGGCAGATTTCTGCTGTTGAAGAGTATAATTCAGGTGATAAAGATAAATTTTATACAAATATTTTTAATTTTTTTTATTTTTCTATGATAATTGTTGTTTCTCTTTATATAACCTTTAATAAACTTGTTATAAAGTTATTGGTTTCACAAGAGTTTTATATTGCATGGAAGTATTCTCCTATTCTTTTTTTTGCAGCAATATTTTTAAGTTTTTCAGGTTTTTTGGGTACAAATTATACTGCATCTAAAAACACAAAAGGTGCATTAATTACAACATTTTTAGGTGCTATTATAAATATTATACTTAATTTTATTTTAATCCCATCATACGGGCTTTATGGATCATGTTTTTCTACACTTATTAGTTATTTTGCAATATGGATTATCCGTATTTTTGATACAAGGAAATATGTTATAATAAACTATTCTATTATCCGTATTATTTTATCTATTCTTGTAGTCTCTACCCAGTTATATCTCCATTATCTTGAAATCAATGTTTATCTTATAGGGGCAATAAGTTTTATAATACTCCTTATATTAAGTTGGAAATATTATATGAAACTATTTAATTTTTTACTTATAGAATTGAAGAAGAAACTTAATAGTGTATAAAGAATTTTAATCTAAAATTTTATTCTAAAATAGTTTAAACATTAAACCTGAATATTGTAATGTCACCGTCCTGAAAAACATAATCCTTGCCTTCAAGCCTTATTTTCCCAAGTTCTCTTGCCTTTGCGTATGAACCTGCTTCAATAAAGTCATTATAACTTATTACCTCAGCCTTTATAAATCCTTTTTTAAAGTCTGTATGTATTACACCTGCTGCATCTGGTGCTTTTGTACCTTTTTTTATTGTCCAGGCTCTTACCTCTTTTTCACCAGCAGTGAAAAAGGTTATAAGATCAAGCATTTCATATCCTTCTTTTACTATCCTGTCAAGCCCACTCTCTTTGAGATTATAGGATGCAAGTAGTTCTTTAACCTCTTCTTCCGGCATGTCTTTTAGTTCAGCCTCAAGTTTTGCTGAAAAAACAACAACCTTTGCATTAATCTTTTTGGCCTTTTCTTTAAGTTTTATAAACTCTGGAAGATTTTCATAGCTGGTCAATTGATTTTCATCAAGGTTACATGCAATCATTATAGGTTTATCAGTAAGAAGTCTAAGTTCATTTCTTATTTCATCGAACTTTTCATTTTTTAGAACTGATATATCCTCTTTTTCAAGACCTGCAATAATCTCTTCAATAATTTCTTTCTCTTTTGTGTCTTTGCCAGCAAGTTTGAGTTTTTTGGCCTTTTCAAACCTTTTTTCAAGTGTCTCAATATCTTTTAATATTAATTCTGTCATTATAGTGTCAAAATCGTCTAATGGATTTATCCTGCCATCAACATGTACAACGTCAGGATCATTAAAAAACCTTAGGACTATAATCATAGCATCTGTTTCTCTAATATTTGCTAAAAATTGATTGCCAAGCCCCTCTCCTTTACTTGCTCCCCTTACTATCCCAGCAATATCTATAAACTTTATGAAAGTAGGTGTTATTTTTTGAGGATTGACAAGTTCAGCAAGTTTATATAGCCTTTTATCAGGTACAGGTACTACTCCTATATTTGGGTCTATAGTACAAAAAGGATAGTTTGAACTTTCAACATTTGCCTTTGTGAGTGAATTAAAAAGCGTTGATTTGCCAACATTAGGAAGGCCAACTATACCACAGGAAAAACCCATATTTTTACTCCATATAAAATTTTAAGAATTAAAATTTAAATAATTTTACTTAATTAATCATAATTTACAAGGATGAAATTATCTATTAATTTATATATATTAAAGAGTTATTTTAATATAGGTATGAAACATAGTGAATCAATATGACTCAATGTTATTGAGGATTTTTAATACAATAGTGTCAGAAAATACTTTATTTAATGTATATTTTTACCTACTATCTTAATAATTTTTATAAAATATGTTGTTTTTATGTCATAATTTTTATTTTTTAATCTTAAAAAATTGGCACGCTTATTGATGTATAATTAGTGTAAACAAAAAATAAATTTAGGAGGTGAGCTATGAAAAACCTTCTAAAAAGGGAACTGAAAAAACCTGATCTTTTTGAAACATTAAGAAACAGAATGCAAAATATTTTTGAAGACTTTTTTACTGACTTTGAGACAACATCAATATTTAAGTCAGACTTTAAACCACTTGTTGATATTCATGATGATGAAAAAAATGTATATATAAAGGCTGAGATACCCGGTGTAAAGAAGGAAGATATAGAAGTAACCATAAAAGATAATGTACTTACTATAAAAGGTGAAAAGAAAGAAGAAAAAGAGGAAAAAGATAAGAAAAAATATGTGAAAGAGTGTGTATATGGTTCATTTGAAAGAACTTTTGTAGTTCCTGAAGTGGATGCAGACAAGGCTAAGGCTGAGTTTAAAGATGGTGTATTAAATATTACTATTCCTAAGAAAGAGGAGAAAAAGGGTAAATCAATAAGTATTGAATAAATAAAGTTTACAAAAAAATGAATAAAAAATTGTAGAGGAGGTGTAAGATGTGGTTATTACCAGATTTAAATATTATTGAAAAAGATTTTGGAGAATTATACAGAGAAATGAACAGGTTTTTTGAAGATAGAATAAGAGAATACAGTACAAACCTTATACCAATAAATATTTATGAAGACAAGAATGGTGATATAAAGTTAATTGTACCAGCACCCGGTATAGATAAAGATAAGATAAATATTGAATATAAGGATAATAATATCTATATTGGTATAGAAAAGAATAAAAATATAGATAGCCAAAAGATTATTTACAGAAGAGACGAGAGAATATCTGGAAAGCTTGAAAGAATTATTGAGCTTCAAGATATAGACCCTGACACAATAAAAGCAAATTATGAGAATGGAATATTGACAATAAGCATGAAAAGGAAGGAAGGTATTGTTAAAAAGATAAAAATAGAGTAAAAATATAGGAGGTGGGCTATGAGAAAAATAGTTCCATTAACAGATATAATAGAAAGAGATAATGAGTATATTATTATAAGTGATTTACCTGGAGCAACAAAGGATACTCTTTCTATTGATATAGATAAAAACATATTGACATTTAAGTCTGCTGTTAATCTTAATGGTGATTTGAAAGTTATATATAGGGAGTTTGAAGATTCATTCGAATATGAAAGGAGTTTTAGGCTTGGGAACGATATAGATCATGATGGAATAAAGGCAAAACTTGAAAATGGTGTTCTTGCAATAGTATTGCCCAAGTCAGAAAAAGCAAAACCTAAAAAAATAAAGATTGAATAAAACAAGGGCCCTTTTCTTAAGGGAAAGGGGCCTTAAAATTAATCTTTAATCTATATCATCATCTTCATTATTATCTTCATCATCTTCATTACTATTTTCATCATTATTATCTTCATAGTTATATTTAGAATAAAATGATACTTTATCCTGTATTATTGAAATAGATTTTATTGAATAAGAAAATAGATGATATGTTTTTATAAATAAAATAGATAGGAGTAGAAAATAAGGGATTAGTTTTTTCATTTTAATACCTTCTTTTATAATATTTTATGGTTTTCTCTTTTCTTTGAAAGGTAAAGGTTTTTTGCTTTTTTAGGATTATTAAGGAGTGCAAGGTTTTCTTTTTCTACAATCTCATTTAATAATGAGACATTAACCCACTTATATAGCATTAGTCTTGGTATTTTATATAAATCAACTTTGTCTTTTATTAGTCCAATATCTATACTAAAAGCTGGCATTTTAGCCTCTTTTAGCTTTTGAATAACTTTTTCATTGTATTTCCCAAAAGGATAAGCAAATGTTTTTGGGTACTGTCCTGTTTTTTCTTTTAAAACTCTTGCAGCATTAATAATATTATGTACAATCCCTGCCTCATCTTCTTTTGTCATATAAGGGTGGTAGTAAGAATGGTTACCAAGCTCAAAACCTGGTGTGTTTACAACTTCTTTAATCTGTTCCCATGTCATAAATGACTTTCTTGTTCCCCTTTCTCTTGCAAAGATTATTGATGGGTATATATAAAGAGTTGCTTTAAAGCCATATTTTTTAAGTATAGGTATAGCATTTTTATAGACACCATCATTCCCATCATCAAATGTTATTACAACATATTTTTTATTACTTTTTAAGTCTTTTGAGTTTATTATATCAACAAGTTCTGATGCTGTAACACTTATATAACCCATATTTTTAAAAAATTCTATATGTTTTTCGAAGTCTTTAACAGATACATCAATTGAAAACTTTGTGTTTTCCACTATATTGTGGTAACATATTACTACAGCTTTAAAACTGTAAGAGAATAATGGGATTAATAAGAGAGGAATAAAAATAATTATATTTTTCTTCATTGTTTAATTTCTCCTTCCATGGAATAATTGTTTAACTATTTATAAAATCGATTTTTTTAATATAAAAAATAAATAGTCATAATTTAAAATTAATTAAGGAAAGTAAAAATACCCCCATTTTTATTGGGGGTATAATTTTTATGATTCTAAGATTTTTTTTGCTATTTCATCTTGATAATCAGTTATAAATGGTATTTTTGTTTCTTTTTCAGTTTCTCTGTTTGCAGATGATATATCATTTCTTGATATTTGTTTTAGAGTAAATTTTCTTGCACCAGCCATTAATTGTTGTAATCCTGCAGCAAGTTTATCAGAGAGTGTCCATACTGCTATAGCACCTAATGGTATGTTTTTCATTTCATTTTTGCCAACTTTTTTCTCGACATCAAAATAACCAGCAAATATCTCTTCTGGTTTTGTTCCAAGTTCAGTAACAGAAGCAGGAAGTTTATCCCAGTTTCCATTAACTTTAGCTTTGCTTGAAGGATCTATAACTCCCTGTATGTTTGCACCAAGGAAGCCAGGTATCATTAAGGCTCTACCCATACAGACAAGTTTAGTGAATGGAGCACCTAATGCTAATGCTTTGAATATATGATCTTCTCTTGCTAAACCACCTGCAAAAGCCATGTCAACAACTCTTTGGCCTTTAGCAGCAAGTATTGAAGCGTACTCATAAGCTTTAGAATGGAGTAGTATAGAAGGAACGCCCCATGTTTCCATCATGTTCCATGGACTCATTCCAGTTCCACCACCTGAACCATCTATTGTTAATAGGTCAAGACCATATTTTGAAGCAAACTTTATTGCCATAGCAAGCCCTTCCATACCATAAGAACCAGTTTTAAGAGTTATTCTTTTGTAACCTATTTTCTTTAAATGTCTTACTGCTCTTGAAAAGTCTTCTTCAACTTTTTCTACTTTGTTATAGTTAGTATATCCTAATCTACTATGTCTTGCAAAAGATTTTATAGCACCTGCTTTAAATGCGGCTTGTACTTCAGGTTTTGTTGGGTCTGGATCAACAACATATCCTCTGTTTTTTAAGAATATTGCATATTCAAGGTCATTAACCTGGATTTCTCCACCTATATCTTTTGCACCTTGACCCCATTTAAGTTCTATTATAACCTTATCACCATATTTTTCTATAACATATTCAGCAACACCATTTCTTGTGTCCTCAACATTTAACTGAACTATAATTGCACCATAACCATCAAAGTATCTTAAAAATGTTTCAATTCTTCTATCAAGTTCTGGAGCTTTTTTTATTTTACCATTTTCGATTACTGCTTGTTTGTCGATTCCAACAACGTTTTCACCAACAACTATTGGAAAACCAACAAGTGCAGCACCCACAGCAAAAGACTCCCAGTATTTAGCAGCAATAAATGTTGAGCCCAATGCTCCAGTCATGATTGGTACTCTTGCTTTTGTTTTTACCTTATTCCCAAACTCTGTTTCTATATTAACGTTTGGGAATATACAATCATCTGCTGAGTTTGAAAGACCTTTAGGAAGACCATAAGCCCCATAGTTATAACCTTGAATTCTCAATGAATTGTATGAAACCCCGATAGCAGTTGTGTTAGCACTACCTGCTGTTACAGTTCCAAAGTCTCTTGGATAAAGGATTTTTCTTCCTTTCATGCTTGACATGAAAGTTTCACATTTACCCTGACAATCTGCTCTACATAGTGTACATAGACCAGATTCACATGGATTGCCTCTGTTGGCTGTACCTATAGCATCGTTAGTTTTAGGCCATTGAATCATTTTATACTCCTTTAATTTTTTTTAAATAAATTCAAAATATATAATATAATATTAAAATATATTACAATATACACACAAGTTTTAAATTGTAATAATTTTGATGGTTTTAAACTGAAAATTAAAATTTTTTTTAAAAGTTTCAATTAAATAACTGATGATAAATTTAATTAAAGGAATTAAGTAAATTTAAAGAATACTAATCTTGAAGAAGGTAATAGATAATATGTTTAATTTGATAAAAACAATTTTGGAAAGAGACCCAGCAGCAAAAAAAAATATTTTTGGTATTATTGAGATAATCCTAACATATCCTGGTTTTCACATAATGTTATTTTATAGGATAGCAAATTTTTTACACAGAATAAAAATACCTGTAATTCCCCGTTTTATTATGTTTATAGGTAAGATAATAACAAACATAGAAATACATCCTGGTGCTAAAATAGGTAAAAGGTTTTTTATAGACCATGGAAGTGGTGTTGTAATAGGAGAAACAGCAATTGTTGGGGATGATTGTACTCTTTACCAAGGTGTAACTTTGGGAGGGACTGGAAAAGAAAAAGGGAAAAAAAGGCATCCTACAATTGGTAATAATGTGACTATTGGGGCAGGGGCAAAGGTTTTAGGCCCTATAACTATTGGAAGTAATGTTAAAATAGGGGCTAACGCTGTAGTAACTGGTGATGTTCCTGATAATTGTACTGTTGTTGGAGTACCAGGTAGACTTGCAAGAATAACTGATTTTTCTTTGTTAAAAGACCCAACAGATTACATCCATTTACTTGACCCACAAAAGGTTTTATTGGAACAACTTGAAAAGAGGGTAAGTATATTAGAAGAAAAGTTTTAGTTGGCCGGTGCTATTCAAATATAAAAGTTAATTTATACCTTGAAGTTATAAACAGAAGAGAAGACGGATTTCATAACATTTTTTCGGTTTTTTATCCTGTTTATTCTGTATATGATAATATTTATTTCTATGAATCCAAAGATTTTTGTTTTAATTGTAATCTGAAAGAACTAGAAAATAATGATAATCTTATTGTGAAAGCTTATAACCTACTAAAGGAGAGAGAAGTTTTAAATAATGTTTCCATATATCTTGAAAAAAATACAGGATATGGTGCAGGTTTAGGTAGTGGTTCATCTAATGCTGCTTTTACTCTAAAATTTTTAAATAGTTTTTGGAACTTAAATTTGAGTAGGGAAAAGATATTGTCTTTAAGTGAAAAAATAGGTTCGGACGTAAGTTTTTTTATAGAAAACAGACCAGCAATAATTGAAGGAAAAGGTAGTGTTACCAAGATTTTAAATTATAATAAACTGTATATTATTATTCTAAAGCCTAAAAATGTTACTATAAATACTGGTTGGGCGTACAAAAAAGTTTTTGAGAATAAGTTGTATTCAGATAATATTGCAACAAGAGATGATTTTATCAAATATTATCTTAACAATAATTTGGAAAAAATGTGTGAAAATATGTTTAATACATTTGAGTTATTAGAATTGGATAGTTTAATAAAAGAGGGTAAAGAAATTTTATATAAAAGTGGGGCTGTAAGATCGATGTTGTCGGGCAGTGGGTCTTCTGTTTTTGGAATATATAGGAATTATAATGAGTATAAAAATGCTATCAATATTTTAAAGAATAAAAAAATAGAATTATATTTTGACTTTTATTTTTAGTCTTATTAAATTTATTTCACTAGAATTTTTGGGATGTCGCCAAGCTGGTAAGGCATGGGGTTTTGGTCCCCACATTCGGGGGTTCGAATCCTCCCGTCCCAGTTCAATAAATAAATGAAGATTTTATTTTTCTTATATAGAAATTAGGGGGATTTTTATGCTTGTTTTTGAAGTAAAAAAGAGAGAACCTAAGAAAGACTTAAACAAAATGAGAAGAGAAGGGCTTATTCCTGGAATAATTTATGGTATTGATGATAATATCCCTGTTTTTTCAACTTATAAAAGCTTTGTTGAAACTTTTCAGAAAGTAGGTGGACACGAAATAATAAAAATAAAAATTGAGAATAAAGAGATTATGGGTCTTATAAAAGACTTCCAAATACACCCTTTAACAGATAAGTTTTTACATTTTGATATACTGGGTGTTACTGAAAATAGGAAAATATCTACAAGAGTACCTGTTAAGTTTGTTGGTGAACCAAAGGGAGTAAAAGAGGGTGGAATACTTGAAGAGTTTATGACATCTCTTGAAATAGAAGTCCTGGTTAAAGACTTGCCACACTCAATAGATATTGATATAACAAATCTTAAAATAGGTGATTCTATACATGTTAAAGATATAGTACCTCCTAAGGGTGTAAAGATTCTTGATGATAAAGACTCGGTAGTTGTTCATATAGCAGGTGCAAAACTTGAGTTAGAAGAGAAAAAGGAAGAGTCAGCAATAACTGCTCCTGAAGTTATAAAACCAGAGAGAAAGAAAGAAGAATCAGAAGAAACTAAAAAAGGAAAATAATATTTTTTGTATAAATGAAAAATAATAAAGAGATATATGTTGTAGCAGGACTTGGCAATCCCGGGATTAAATATTCTAATAATAGACACAATGTTGGATTTAGAGTAGTTGATCTTATTCTTAAAGATATGAATCTTTCCTTAAAAGATAAAAATGATTATGAGTTAGCAATAACAAACTTTAATTCAAAAAAACTTTTTTTATTAAAGCCAATGATGTATATGAATCTTAGTGGTATTCCTATACTTCATATTGTAAGCTATCATAGAATATCAGCTGAAAATCTTATAGTGGTATATGATGATGTTGATATCCCCCTCGGTAAAATAAGGATAAGAAAAGATGGGGGGCACGGTGGACATAATGGGGTTAGGTCTATAATAGAAAATCTTAATAAGTCAAACTTTATAAGAATAAGAATCGGAATAGGAAAACCTGTAAATCAAAGACTTGAAAATTATGTATTATCAAACTTTACTCCTGTTGAAGAACCTATAATCAGAGAATCTATTGAAACTGCAAAACAGGCTGTATATGATATAATAGAAAAAGGTCTTGAATTTTCAATGAATAAATATAATTAAATTATGCAATTTATTAGAAATATTTTAGATAATGTTTATTCCTGCTATTCTTTTTCTGAAAAAACCCTTCTTTCTTATTCTTGTGGACCTGATTCAACATTTTTATTTTATATGCTTCTGGAACTTAAGAGAGAGAATAAAATAGATTTTCAGGTATTTTATCTTAACCATCTTCTAAGAAGCTTATCATTTGAAGAAGAAAGTTATGTAAGTGAGATCTGTAACAAGTTTAATATAAGGTTTTATATAGAGAGGTTTGATGTTAAAGAGTTTGCAAGAAAAAATAAGATATCTTTTGAAGAGGCTGGAAGAATAATCAGATACAGATATCTTGAAAAAATAAGAGAAGAAAACTCTCTTGACTCAATTACCACTGCTCATAATGCTGATGATAATATAGAAAACTTTTTTTTAAGACTTTTTAAAGGTTCAGGTTTATCTGGTTTATCGCCTATGAAAAAGAGAGATGGAATACTGGTAAGGCCAATATTGGATTTAGATAAAAATTTTATATTAAAATTTTTAGATGAAAACTCTATAAAATATTACATTGACGAGACTAATTCAGATATAAAATATGAAAGAAATAGAATAAGAAATATAATTATACCGGTTATAAAAGAGCATTTCTCTTCTTTTGCTACAAAGATAAAAGAGGTTCAGAGTATAATAGAGGAGACCAAAGAGTTTATTGATAAAAATGTGATAGAGTTTAGAGAAGGTTATTTTGAAATATATCTGGATATAAATAAGATTAAAAATAATGATAAAGTGATAATAAAAAATAGTGTTATTAATGCACTCAAAAGATTAAGTAAAAACTATTATATATCTTATGAACAACTTAATAATTTGGTTGAAGTAATAAAGAGCTGGGATTTTAAAGGGCATAAGATATTTTTGCAGACTAAAAATTATTCAATAATACTTTCATATGATAAAATATTTATAACTGAAAATATATTTTATAAACAGTTTTTTTTAGATAATGAAAGAATTGAACACGGTAAAGATTTAACTATAGGTTTGATAAGTATAAAAAATAGAAGTGGAACTGATATTTTTATTAAAAGGCCATATATAGGTTATAGATTAATTATAGGTGATAAGAAAAAAAAGTTACATGATTTTCTTGTTGATAAAAAAATACATTATCACCATAGACAATACACTTTTTTGGTTTTAGATGATTGCAAAGTTAAAGCTATTATTATTCCTACTCTTGGATTCATTTATAAGTTGCCATCTTACTCAAACAATTTAATAGATATAAACTTATTAAGAAATCCCTACTTATTAAATTATTAACTAATCTTTATATAACAAATTATTTAGGGAATAAATGTTTTAGCTTATTATCTTTTTTACATATGCTTTTTTCTTGCTGGAATACAACCTATATTACCTAAATATAATCATTATATTTTTTTTGAAATATAGTTGATTAATCCGGAGTAAAATCTGTTTACTAAAGTATATTTATCTTTTTTTCAAGTAATTGTTGGATTTGCATAGTATATTTATTTTTTCATAAATATTTTTATATTGGATGAATTGCCATGTTTTAACTAATTATATAACTTTATTCAAGAAGATGATAAACTTTTTCGGGCATATATTCCAGATTGAGTTTTCAATATTTAATTGATAAGTATTATTAAGATTAGTAAAATGATTTTCAAATATTTTTTGAAGTATATTTTTGTTTCTAAAAAAATATCTATTTTAAAGTTTTAAACATTAATAAATATTGTCTTAACTAGATTTTTTTATACTTTTAATTTTTTTCATATTTTTTAGAATTTTTTTAAGAAAATAATTTTTTACATTATATATAAAATTTAAAAATTAGGTTTGTATGAAAAAGATAGAACTAATTCTCTATTAGAGACCATAATAATTTTATTATGAGGTACTGTTTATTCCCCCCACCGAAATGAAAAAATAATAAATGTTAAATTTTTAATAAAAATTTTACTATTTAGGGGTTTAACTTTTTACTTTTTTTATTTCTCTTAAAATTTTACCTGGTTCTGAATGTGTAATAAGATATGTACCTATAAGGAATATATTATATCCTATTTCTGTAAGTAAACTTACATCTTTTATTGATGATATCCCACTTTCAGATATTTTTATCCTGTCATTAGGTATTTTAGTAGCAAGTTTAATTGAAGTATTTAATTTTATTTCAAATGTTTCCAGGTCTCTATTGTTTATTCCTATTATTTTGTTTTCTGTTTTTAAGGCTTTTTTTATGTCTTCTTCATCATGAACCTCTATTATAACATCCATACCTAATTCATCAGCTAATTTTATAAACCTTTTTAATTCGTTTACTGACAATATTTTTGCTATTAATAGAATAGCATCTGCAGATACATGTCTTGACTCTATTATTTGGGCTTCATCTATTATAAAGTCTTTTCTTAGCACAGGAATGTTGAAATTATTTTTAATATTTTTTATAAAACTTAATTCACCTTTAAAAAAAACGCTATCTGTAACTACAGAGATACTATTTGCTCCATTTTTACAGTAATCATCTACTAATTTTATTGGATCAAGTTCTCTTTTTAAAAAGCCTGTACTTGGTGATGCCTTTTTAACTTCAGCAATTATGTTTATTTTATCCCTGGTAATAGATTCTAAAAAATAGTTTTTTTGTCCCTGTTTTATTGAACTTTCAATGGTTTTTATATTTTTTTTAAGTAATCTTACCTCTTCTTTTTTTGTTTTAACAATATCTTTTAAAAAACTCATATAAGTTGTCTCCTTTTATTAAAATAAAGTTTATTGACACTAAAATTATCTATGTAAAGATCTATTGATTTTTCCTCCTTTTTTTGAGTTTATGTTTAAGACTTAAGTTAAAACTCTAATTTTAAGTCTTCTAGCCTCTTTTCAAGTTCTTTTAATACTCTTTCCTCATCTTTTTCATCTTTTGCAATAAATGTTGCTGAAAATCTTATATAAGATCCTGCATCATCCCATGGGACAGTAGATATAAGTTTCTCTTTTATTAAATATTCAGAGAACATTTCAGCAGATGGCACATCGATTCCATTAACTTTTTTAGGTGCTTTTACGTAAAGATAAAATGTTCCACCTGGCATTTTAGCATTAAATCCTTTTTTGTTTAATATCTGAACCATTTTGCTAAGTCTTCTTTCATATTTTTTTCTTATTTCTTCTGTAATTTCAGGATGTTCAAGAGCTGTTATACCTGCTTTTTGAATCGCTTTAAACTGACCTGAGTCTATATTGTCTTTTACTGTAGCATAACCTTTTATTATAAGTTCATTACCCACAACAAATGCTAATCTCCATCCAGTCATATTATAAGACTTTGATAGTGAATGTATTTCAACACCAACATCCATTGCCCCAGGAATAGATAAAAATGATAATGGTTTTTCCCCATATACAAGTGTTGAATATGCAGCATCCTGAACAACAATTATATTATTCTCTTTAGCAAAAGCAACAACATCCTTGTAGAAAGTCTCATCAGCATAAGCTCCAGTAGGGTTATTTGGATAGTTTAATACAAGTATTTTTGCTCTCTTTAAAATATCAGGTGGTATTTTATCAAGTTCTGGGAGATAATTATTTTCTTCTTTAAGCTTTATATTATAGACTTCACCACCTAACCATTTTGTATGTGTACCTAATACTGGGTAACCAGGAACAGTCATTATTGTTATATCACCTGGATTTATAAATATGCTAGGAAACATTGCTAGTACTGGTTTTGAACCTATGCCATGGATAATGTGTTTTGCAGGGTCTACTTCTACATTGAATACTTTTTTCATGTATCTTGCAGCAGCTTCTTTGAACTCTTCAATTCCATTATCAGCATATCCCCTGTTTTCCCATAAGTCAACCTCTTTTTTAACTCTTTCTCTTATTAGAGAGTTTGCCATGTCATCAGGTTCACCAACCCCAAAGTCAAGTATTTCCACACCTGGATTATTTTTTAAAGCCTCTCTCTTTGCTCTTTTTATTTTTTCAAACTTATATATTACATTTTCTTTACCAAAGTTTTTACCACCTATTCTTTCTGCAAAAAGATTCTGTATATAAGAATCCATATATATAACTCCTGCATTTTTATTTAAGTGATTAAATTTAATCTTAAATTTTATCATTTAATTAAAAAAAATTTAGGTGTTTTTAATGATTGAAAAATATAAAAGATATGCATATATTGAAGGTATAGTAAGCATAATATTTAATACAATACTTGGTGGTGGTAAAATAGTATTTGGTTTTTTAAGTAACAGTATAAGCGTTATAGCAGATGGTTTTCATTCACTATCCGATACAATATCATCAGTTGCTGTTATTTTTAGTGTAAAGGTTGCTTTAAAACCACCTGATAGAGAACATCCTTTTGGGCATGGTAGGTCTACAAATATAGGTAATTTTATAATTGCTGTTATGCTTATATTCATAGGTTTCGAGTTTATAAAAACTTCAGTTTCAACTCTTTTTGATCAAAAGAAAGTTGATGTTAATTCTTATCTTATAGGAATTACAATCTTCTCAATTGTATCAAAAGAACTATTAGCAAGGTATTCTTTATATCTTTATAAAAAATCTACAATCGAGTTACTTAAAACTGATGCTTATCACCATAGATCTGATTCATTATCTTCTTTGGTTGTTTTAATTGGAATTATAGGTTCCTATTATGGGATTTATATTCTGGATTCAGTAATAGGTGCAATAGTTGGTTTGATAATAATAAAAGATGGTACTAAAATAGTAAGAAAAGAGATAACTGATTTACTTGGAAGGAAGCCATCAAAAGAAGAGGTTGATAATATAGTAAGTATTGCTACATCTGTTGAGGGTGTTAAGGGTGTTCATAGTATAATAATAAACAATTATGAACTTACAAAAATAGTTAGTTTACACATAGAAGTAGACTCTAAAATGACATTTGAGGATGCTCATAAAATAAGTGACTTAGTTGAAGATAGGATTAGGGATAAAGGATATTTCCCTACTATTCATATAGACCCTGTTGATGATAAAGATAAATTAATAGAAGAAGTTAAAAAAATTATAAGTGATAGGATAGAAGAAAAATATAAAGGTATAATAAAGAGTTTTCATAGTATTAAGATTAAAAAAGATTTGTCAAAAAAAAATAATGTTAGTTTTACCATATCTTTTACTGATAGAATAGCTAAAAATATAGAAGAAGATATAAAAAAGGAATTAAAAGATCTTTTGACCTCTAAAATAAATTGTAATTATATAAATATAGAAATAGAGCCATTATTCTTTTATTAAAGGAGATTTTATTTTGTTTACAGGAATAATTCAGGAATTAGGAGTAGTTACAAATATAACTCAAAAAAACGAAGGAAAGTTTATAGAAATAGAAGTATCTTATGATTTTATTAAAAATGTAAAAATTGGGGATAGTATAGCAATAGATGGTGTCTGTCAGACAGTCACAAAAATATATAACAACTCTTTTACAGTGTTTACCTCAAAACAGACTCTTGAGATAACTACACTATCTTTATTAAGAATTAAAGATATTGTTAATCTTGAAAAAGCTTTAAAGTTAGGAGAGGGACTTGATGGGCACATTGTATATGGCCATGTTGAATGTATGGGTAAGATAGAGGGGTTGATAAAACAGGGGGAGGGGTATCTTTTAAAAATAAATATTGATGATTCTGTAAAGCACTATATAATAAAAAAGGGTTCTATTGCTGTTGATGGTATAAGCCTTACTGTTTATGATATTAATGATACTATAATAACTATATCAATAATTCCTGAGACCTATAATAGAACAAAATTAAAAAATAAAAAAATAGGGGACTTTGTTAATATAGAGACAGATATAATAGGAAAATATATTTTTAATTTTCTTAAAAATGGTATATTTAAATATGAAGAAAAGAGTAGAATAGATTTGTCTTTTTTAGAGAAAAATGGCTTTTTATAATTAAAATAAAGGATAAAATATGTTTATTATAAAAAATCCTTATGAATTGCAATGCAAAATAAAGGAATTAAAATTACAGGGTAAAAGAATAGGTGTTGTACCTACTATGGGTGCTTTACATGAGGGACATCTTACCTTAGTAAGAGAGAGTAAAAAAAATAATGATATTACCATTGTAACAATATTTGTAAATCCTAAACAGTTTGGACCTAATGAGGACTTTAATTCTTATCCAAGGACTTTTGAATCTGATAAAAATAAACTTGAGAAGGAAGGAGTTGATTTTTTATTTTACCCGGATATTAATGATATGTATCCAGATGGTTATGCAACATCTGTTGAAGTTGAATCTGGTATTGTGAATAAACTATGTGGAGCAAAAAGACCTGGTCATTTTAAAGGGGTTACTACTGTTGTTTCCAAGCTTTTTAATATAACACTTCCTGATAATGCATATTTTGGTCTTAAAGACTATCAACAATATCTTATAATAAGGAAGATGGTAAAAGACCTTAATTTCCCAATAAATGTTGTAGGTGTACCAATAGTAAGGGAAGAAGATGGACTTGCTATGAGTTCTAGAAATAAGTACCTTTCGGATGAAGAGAGGAAAGATGCAACACTTATATATAAATCACTTCTTAAAGCAAAAAATTTAATAGAAAGTGGTGAAAAAGATGCTCAGAAAATAAAAAAAACTATCCTTGAAATATTAACTCAAAGTAAGTTTTCAAAAATAGATTATATTGAGATAGTTGATCCTGAGAATTTGGAGGAAGTATCTGAGATAAATAAAAGTGTTTTAATTGCAGTTGCATGTTTTTTTGGTAAAGCAAGGTTAATTGATAATATTGTGATTAAAATTTAAAAGGGTTTTGAAAATGGAGGAAAAAAGAGATGCTAAGAGATTAAATAGTTTTATAAGTGCTGTTTATAACGGGCGTGAATGTTTTATTACAGATATTACTTATGAGGGAGCAAGCCTTTTTTTCACAGACAAGATCACTCTTAATAAAGATGATATAATAAATTTAAGTATTGACCTTTCAAATATAACGTATGTAATAAATAGAAAAATTAATATTACTGCAAAAGTTGTATGGATAAAAATAAGAGATAATAACACTTTTGTTGGTCTTTTATTTATTAATAATAAAGAAAAAGAGGATATTGACCTACTTGTCAAAAGTTGGCAATCATTAAAACCTGAATAAAAAAATTGTTGAGCAAAATAATGCACAAACATGAACACGATATTGAAAAAAATGTTTCAAGAAAAAATATTATATTTGTACTTATATTCAATATTATAATAACAGTATCTGAACTTGTTGGTGGTATTATTTCTAACAGTCTTGCTTTGTTATCTGATAGTTTTCATAATTTTACAGATACAATCGCAATATTTCTAACATATATTGGAATTTTTATTGCTTCAAAAGAAAAAAATAAAAGAAAAACATATGGCTATAAAAGGGCTGAAATAATAATATCATTTTTAAACTCTCTTTTTTTAATAATAGTTTCATTATATCTTATTTATGAAGGTATTAAAAAGATTATTTATCCTGAAGAGATTAAAACATATCTTATGCTTATTATTGCAGTAATAGGGTTTTTAGGAAACTTTTTTTCAGTTTTATTATTAAAGTCTAATACACACAGCTTGAATGTAAAATCGAGTTATTTACACCTTTTATCTGACACATTATCTTCAGTGGGCGTAATATTAAGTGGTTTGATAATAATGCTTTTTGACATTAAGATTTTTGATGGTCTTATAACAGTATTAATAAGTTTATACATAATTTATGAGGCTTTCTCTATTTTTAAGAAAAGTATAGATATATTTATGCAATCATCGGCTGATATCGATTATGATGATATAAAAAAAAGAATTTCTTATATTCAAGGCGTTAAGGGAATTCATCATATACATTCCTGGTTACTTGATGATAATACTATTCATTTTGAAGCACATTTACAAATGAGTGATATGAAATTATCTGAGGCCGAGGCTCTTTTGAGAGAGGTTGAAAAGATCTTAAAAGATGAATATAAAATAGAACATATAACTTTACAGCAGGAAGTTTTTGTTTGTGAAGATTTAAGTTGTGGGGAATAGTTTTTAGGTCATAATTTTAATAAAATTTTATGGATTAAAATTTTAAAGCAAAAAGAAAAATCAGGGTAGGTATGATAAAAAATACTTTAATAGTCGGTGCAGGTGAAGCAGGTAAAGTAATAGCAAGAGAAATACTTGATAAAAAAAGCCTTTCAAAATATAGAATATTGGGTTTTATTGATGATGATAGGACAAAAAGATCTGTTTTTGGTATACCTGTATTAAATACTATAGATAATATTTGTGATGAAATAAAAAGAAACAATATAAATCTTGTTATAATTGCAATACCTTCAGCTGACAGGTCTGTTATATCAAAAATAATTGAAAAAATTTCAGGTCTTGATATTGAAGTAAGAATAGTACCTGGAATATATGAAATAATAGAGGGGAGTGTATCTTGGAAAGATATAAGACATATAATTCCTGAAGACCTTTTGGGAAGAGAAGAGGTTGGGCTTGACATAGAAAAAATAAAGGATAAGTATAGTGATAAAACTGTTTTAGTAACAGGTGCAGGGGGCTCTATAGGATCAAGTTTAGTTGAGCATTTATTAAAATTACCTATAAAAAAACTTATTGCACTTGGGAGGGGTGAGAACTCTATACACTCTTTAATAATAAAATATTCAAATGACAAAAGGTTTAATTATCTTATAGGAGATATAAGAGACTATGAAAGAATGAAGTATGAGATTAGTTTCTGGAAACCAGATATTGTATTTCACGCAGCAGCTCATAAACATGTCCCACTAATGGAAGATTTTCCAGATGAAGCTGTTCATAATAATGTTATTGGTACATATAATCTAGCAGTAAACTCGATAGAAAATAATGTAAAAGACTTTGTACTTATTTCAACAGATAAGGCTGTTAATCCAACTTCAGTGATGGGATCAACTAAAAGACTTGCTGAAAAGATAGTTTTAAGCTTTAATCTATTTAATAAAACACGGTTTATATGCACCAGGTTTGGCAATGTACTTGGTTCAAGAGGTAGTGTAATACCCACTTTTATTGAACAGATAAAAAAGGGTGGGCCTGTTACAGTCACACATCCTGAAATTCAAAGGTTTTTTATGAGTATAAGAGAGGCCGCACGACTTGTTATAAAATCTATAACTGTAAATAACGGACATATATTTGTTCTTAATATGGGTAGGCCTATAAAAATAATTGACCTTGCTAAAATGCTTATAAGAATGTCGGGCCAGGATGTGCCTATAATGATAACAGGACTTAGGAAGGGCGAGAAACTTAATGAAGAGTTGTTTTACAATGAAGAGGAACTTGTTTCAACTAATTTTGAAAAGTTAATGGTATCTAAAAACAGTGAGAGTTATTTTAGCCCAGAGGAAATAGAAAAAATGATAACTGAGTTTAAACAAGCAATTAGAAGTTTTGATAGGTCTTTCATAAGAGAATTGATTAAAAAGTATCTTCCAGAGTTTAAAGGTAAATAATGAAAATTCAAGACTTGGTTTTTGATACTTTAGAAAAGATAAAAATAGAGAACTTTAGAAAGTTTTCTCATACTTTAAAGTCTATTAAACCATTTATAATCTCATATATTTATAAAAAATTAAACTCTAAAATAATGTTTGTTGTTGATAATAATGAAACTGCAAGAGATCTTAAGTCTATAATGGAAGAATTTGATATCCCAGTTTTTACCTTGTTATGGTTTGATGTATTGCCTTATGAAAGTGAAAGGCCATCATTCGGTGTTATAAGAGAGAGAGTTAACTTTTTATATAATTTTTTTAGTAACAAAAATGGTATATATATTGTACCTGTTCAATCTCTTGTTTTCCCAATTTCAGATGATTTTTTGAAACTCTTGATAAATGTAAAAACAAATGATGAGATTGGAAGGGATGAACTTATTAAAAAATTGGTAAATATAGGCTATGAAAGGGGTAATATAGAATATCCAGGGCAGTTTGATGTCAAAGGTGATGTTGTGACAGTATATACACCTAACAATATAGTTAGACTACTATTTTTTGATAATGTTATAGAAAAAATAAAATTTGTTAATTATAAAGGTGTTTATGAAGATATAGAAGAGATAAAAATAGAGCCTTTAACAGAGTTTTATATAGATGAGAGTAAAATAGAACTTGCCAAAAAGAGATTAAATGTTTATGACTTTGAACCTTATAAAGAGTATTTTAACTCAAATAAGTTTGATATTAATATAATACCGTTTTTTTATAAGAGTTCTATTATAGAATATTTTAAAAGTAGTAATATTGTATTTGATGAAGAAACCAAACTTAAATCAGCTTATAAAATGTTTTTAAAAGAAGTTAAAGAGATGTATTATTCAAGCTTTAATATAAATAAAATAAAGGCACCTGTTAATTTTTATGTTAATGAGTTTGATAAAATATTATCTGATTACACTCAAAATTCATATATATTTTCAGAGTTTTATAATGAAAGTCATGACTCAATACCATTGATAAAATATTTTAATAGAGTAGATTCATATAATTCTAAAATTGATTTACTTAAGGAAGAGATTAAAAAGTATAGGGATTATAAACTTATAATAGGTTCTAATGAAAATTATAAATTAAAAACAATTTTTCATGATGCTACTTTTATTGATACAGAGATAGAAGAGGGCTTTATAGATAATGTAGGTAGATACTTTTTTATTACTGAGTCACAGATATTTGGTAGAAAATTCCTTACAAAAAGGAATAAGTTTATTACATCTTTAAGAGCAATTGATTCTCTTTCTGAAATAGAAAGGGGTGAGTTTATTGTTCATGTTAATTATGGCGTAGGGATATATCAAGGTATTGAAACTTTAAATATTCTTGGTAACAAAAAAGATTATGTAAAGATAGAATATGATGATAATGAGATAATATATATACCTGTTGAGCAGGTTTTTTTGCTATATAGATATTCTGGTAAAAAAGATAAACCAGATAAACTTGGCTCTAAGGCATGGCTAAACAAGAAGGAGAGGGTTAAGAAAAAAATGGAAGAGATGGCAGAGGAACTTGCACTCCTTTATCAAAAGAGAAAGAGTATAAGAGGAATAAAACACAGAGAAGATAATGATATTTATAAAGAGTTTGAAAAAGGTTTTTTATATCAGGAGACACCTGATCAGTTAAAAGCAATTGAAGATGTTAAGAAAGATATGGAATCAGATTCGCCAATGGACAGGCTTATATGTGGAGATGTAGGTTATGGTAAAACAGAGGTGGCAATAAGGGCTGCTTTTAAAGCTGTTATAACTGGAAAACAGGTTGCATTGATATGTCCTACAACAATACTTGCTGAACAGCATTATCAGACATTTACAGAGAGATTAAGAGAGTTCCCTGTAAATATTCAGATGTTATCAAGGTTTACACCTAGTAAAGACCAGAAAAAGATAATAGAAGGTTTAAAAAGTGGTGATATTGATATAGTTATTGGTACACACAGACTTTTATCAAAGGATGTTGTTTTCAGAGACCTTGGTCTTCTTATAGTAGATGAGGAACAAAAATTTGGGGTAACTCATAAAGAGAGAATAAAACAAATAAAAGCAAATATAGATTCTCTTACACTTACTGCCACACCTATACCAAGGACACTTTATATGGGACTTTCAAAAATGATAGATATGAGTATAATAAATACCCCACCTGTTTCAAGAAAGTCTATTAAAACACATGTTTTACCTTTTAATGAAGAGATATTAAGGTCAGCAATAAAGAGAGAGATAGAAAGAGGGGGACAGGTTTTTATAATCCATAATAGGGTTGCTACAATAGAGAAATTTGCTAACTATATTAGAGAACTTACATCTTGTAGAGTCTGTTATGCACATGGACAGATGGATCCTCTTGAGCTTGAGGTTATATTTTTGGACTTTATTCATAAAAAATATGATATTATGGTATCTACAACTATAATTGAAAATGGTATAGATATACCTTCGGTAAATACAATAATAATAGACAAACCAGAAATATTAGGACTTTCAGAACTATATCAGTTAAGAGGCAGGGTTGGAAGATCAGATGTTCAGGGTTATGCTTATCTTTTTTATGATCCCCAAAAAGGTCTTACTGAAGAGGCTATGCAGAGGCTTAAGGTTATTGAAGAAAATACTGAACTTGGTTCTGGAATAAAGATAGCACTTCATGACTTACAGATAAGGGGGGCTGGGAACTTGCTGGGTAAAGAACAGAGTGGGTTTATTGATGATGTTGGAATTGAGCTTTATACAAAGTTTTTACAGGAAGCAGTTGAAAAAATAAAAGATAATGTTAAAGAGGAGGAGATAGAGCCTCTTATAGACATAAGTTTTAATGGGTCAATACCACCTTCATTTATAGATGATGAAAAAGAGAGATTTGCTGTCTATAAATTGATAATGAGGGCAAATAGTTTTGAAGAGCTTGATAAAATAAGGGTTAATTTAAAAGAAAGATACGGCCACATAACAAAAGAGGTTGACAATCTTTTTAGAATAAGCAGAATAAAAATAATGGCAAGAAAACTGGGAATTAATCAGATAAAACAGGATAAAAATAACATTAAAATAGAAGTTGTTCCTTCTCGTAATAGGATAGAAGTGGCAAAAGTTTTGGAAGTTATTAAAAGTGGCAAAATAAAAGTAAGTGATAATAATATGATCCTTAAAAGTTCTACACTTGAAGACCTTGAAGAAGTTTTTAATAAACTCTACTTTTAAAAATAATACTTTTATAGTAGATTTTTGTTATATTTTATTATAATTAAAAATTAAGGTATTTTTATGAAAGAATATAGACTGAAAATTAAAGGAATGATGTGTTCTGGATGTGTCAATACAGTTGAAAATGCTTTAAAGAAAATGCCAGGAGTAAAGGATATTCGTGTAAGTCTTGTGACAAAAGAGGCTTTATTAAAAACAGATGATAGTGTTAAATTGGAAAATATAAAAAAAGAGATAGAAAAAGCAGGATATAATCTTGAAGAGAGTGAAGAGTCTGAAGATGAAGAACCTTATCGTAGGATAAATTATAAAAAAGATAAGTTAAGACTTATAATCTCTATTTTTTTAACATTCCTGTTATTCTTGTTCATGCTTTTCGGAAGTTATTTTGATAAAATTTTATTTAAAAATTTTATTTTTTATCATACAATACTCTCTTCATTTATAATATTTATTCTTGGTTATGATGTAATAAAAAAGAGTATATTATCTCTTAAAAGTTTCAATTTTAATATGGATACATTGATTGGTATAGGTGCTGTTGCCTCTTTTCTAACAGGTTTTTTAAGTATTCTTAAAATAGATATTGAAAACTTTTCTATGATAGGGGCAATGATAATAACAATAAATACTATTGGGAATAGTATAAAAAAAATATCTATAAAAGAGACTGACAAAGAACTTAATAGTATTATAAAAACTCACATTAATAAAACATGTTCTGTTATTGATGGTAAAAATATTATTCAAAAGAGGGTTAAAGACCTTAGTATAGGTGATATTGTTATTGTAAAACCGGGTGAGAAGATCCCTTCTGATGGCATTATTTTTCAAGGAGAGGGTTTTGTAGATGAGTCTTTAATAACAGGTGAGTCAGAACCTGTTTACAAAAGAGTAGGGGATAGGGTGATCGGCTTTTCTATAAATAAGAGTGGAGCTATTAAAGTTAAAATAGAAAAGGTTGGGCAAGAGACTTTTATATTTGGTATTATAAGGCTTATAAAAGATGCTTCATCAAGTAAAGTCCCAATTCAGCTTTTAGCAGATAAAATAGCATCAATATTTACCCCAGCAATACTTTTTATTTCAATCTTATCTTTTATAGTATCTTTTGTCTCTTATGAATATATAAAAGAGATTTTGGTTTTTATAAAGCAATACATACCATTAGTTTACATACCTTCTAATAGACTATCTTTGTCTATTTTTTCATCTCTTTCAACCCTTGTTATAGCTTGCCCATGTGCTCTTGGCCTTGCAACTCCTACTGCACTTATGGTTGGTTTTAGTTTAGCATATAAAAATAAAATCCTTATAAAGAAGGGTGAGGTATGTGAGGAGATTACAAAGATTGATACTGTTGTATTTGATAAGACAGGCACAATTACCACAGGAACCCCATATATAGAAAGTTTTTATACTTTTGATAAAAATTTTTTAAACCTGGCTTACAGTGTTGAAAAAAACTCGAATCATCCAGTTTCAAAAGCTATTATCTCTTTTATAGAGGATAATAAAAATAATGAAATTGATACTAATATTAGTATAGATTCATTTGAATATAGAGAGGGAAATGGTACTATCTCTTATTTTAATGGTAAAGAGATACTTACAGGGAAAATAGACTTTTTAGAAAAAAATGGTGTAATTATAGAAGAAGAGACTAGTAAAATCATTTACAAATTTTTTTCAGAAGGAAAAACAATAACTGGTCTTGCAATTGATAAAAAGTTTTTAGGTTTTTTTGTAATAACTGAAAAGTTAAGAGATGAGAGTTTTGAAACTATAAAGAGAATAAAAGACCTTGGACTTAAGACAGTAATACTTTCTGGGGATAACAGTGTTAAAACTGAGTATATAGCAAAGTTGCTTGGTATTGATGAATATTATGGTAATCTGATGCCTGATGAAAAGATAAAAATAGTAAAGAGATTACAGAAAGAAGGACGTAAAGTACTTATGGTTGGGGATGGCATAAATGATAGCCCAGCTTTAAAACAGTCTGATATAAGTGTTGCAATAGGAAATACAGATATAGCAATTGAAAGTAGTGATATTGTTCTTTTAAAGAATAATATATTTGATCTTTATAAAGCTATTTATATATCAAAAAAAATATTTTCAAAAATAAAAATAAACCTTTTTTGGGCTTTTTTTTATAATCTGGTATTTATTCCACTTGCATTTTTTGGCATTATCCACCCTGTGTTAGCAGAAATAGCAATGAGCTTAAGTTCTATAAGTGTTGTATTAAACTCTCTATTACTAAAAAAGTTGCGA
>JAKPDD010000042.1 GCA_029552945.1 Spirochaetota bacterium | reverse complement strand
CCATTTTTAGAAAATTCTTATTTCTAAGGTACCTAGTAAACATTAAAGTTATTCCTTATATTGAAATATTAAATAGCGTTGTTATTAATATATTTTAAGAGGCTTTTCTGGTTTTTAAAATAATCCCTTAGTTCTTTATAAAAATTTTCCCTAGAACCTACATGAATAAACATTATATTCACCTGTTCAGAATCCAAGTTTGGTTTATCAACATAATACGCAATTCTATATGCAACCTTCTTGTAGTTAATTTTAACTGTTCTAACTCCAAACAGATCTCCGGTTTTTTTGTCTCCAATTGAATAATCTTTTTTAATTTCGCGTACTGCAAAAAAGATTTTCAATAATAAGTTTCTATCATTTAATTTCTTTATATCTTTTTTGAATGAACTTAAACTATTTGAAGATGTTTCTTCATTGATTAAGGAAATTAATTCTTCAATAGTTTTTAACCTGAACTCCTCCACTATCGACACCCCTATTATATCAATTACATATTAAATTTAAGTTAATATAATATAATATGTCATAAAATGTCATAATATTTATTTTTTCAAATCAATTTTGGGAAAAACTCTCATTACAGTCAATAAAACCCTTTAAATATTTGAAATTTACCTAACCTTGTAAAAATTATAACAAATTTTTCTATAATTTTATTATTTCTTTAACTTACCACCTGAGAATGATATAATTATTACGTTACTAACCAAAACATCCTATCAAACAATATGAAGGTGACCCCCATGAAAATACTTATTATCGGATACATGCATCCAAAATTTGATAAAAGAGTTTTTAGAACAGTTACCACTTTATCCAAAAAATATCAAGTCATTTATCAATATTGGACTGATGATGACAAAAAAGGATATCAAAAAGAAAATATCAAGTACATCCCGATTAAGTATGTTGAAAATGCAGAAGATTCATCTTTAAAAAAACTTTCAAACAGAAGACCTTTTGATAAACACCTCTGCAAATTAATTGCTAACGAAGATTATGACATATTATATATGCATCATTTTTTAGCAAGTAGACCACTTGAACCATTTAAAATAGCCAAAAAACACAATAAGAAAATAGTTTATGACATACACGAATATCATCCTGAAAACTTTTTAGCAGAATTACCTGGGATTATAGGGGAGGTAAAAACAAATATTGTTTGGCGTCTGTTTAAGAAACAGTTGAAATTATCAGACTTAGCTATCTTTGTTTCTGGCGAAACACGAAACGATGTAATTGATAAAGTAGGCATTACAAAAGATAAGACTTTCATTATGCCTAATTATGCAAATTTCAGTTTGAAGCCTGATATTAAAAAGAAACAAAAAGAAATTGTTTTGGTTGGAAAAGTTACAAGAAAGATAGAAGACGAGAAAAAACTATTAAATACTCTTATTAAAAAAGGATTTTCTTTTAAAGTTATAGGAATGGATTCACA
>JAKPDD010000035.1 GCA_029552945.1 Spirochaetota bacterium | reverse complement strand
ATCATTGTCTATTACAATTATTTCACATACATATTTTGATTTTTCTAAAATATTTAAAAAGTGCTCAAAATTACTAATATTTTTTAAGTTCCATTGCGTTGGTATTACTACTGAAAATTTTATATTATCCATATTTTTTTTATTTCAAAACTTTTATTATACTAGCAGTTGTTATAGACTTTAATAACGTTTTTATAGGAACAGCAACAGAATAAGTTTTATAAGTATTATTTCTTGCATATACTATTTTATATTCTTTTTTCCAATCTTCTTTATAAAATTCCCAAGCCCGCTTTAATAAATCCCATTGAAATAAATATACCGTTTGTATAGGCATAAAAGCATAAGCTATATAATCTATAGCCAAATTTTGTTCCATCCAACCAGGAGACCCTTTCGTATCAACAGACAAATATTCTAATAATATATCATCATAAACCTGTTCCCTTTTTTTTTCGTCAATGTAAATATCTTTACCATTATGTAATTTTATAACACGGTCTATACCTAATTTTTGTTTTTCTAAATCTGTTACAATATTTGAAGATATCATAGTAGGAAATGCCTTGTGATAAACACTATCCCAAAAAACTTCGTCTCTAGCATCTAAACTATAATTTAACTGATCATAAAAATTATAAATCTTTTCCAAAATATTTAAATTTTATTTAAACTTATCCTTCTCAATTCCAAACTGATTCCACCCTTCTCTTTTTTCTCTACTAAAATAATCTAACTTATAACCTATACATAAACTATCTACCATAGTATAAAACTCATCAGGCTTCCTACTATGTTCCCGAGATTTTCCATATAAAACAGTCGACTGACTTGTTAAATTAACTTTTGGCTTCCCCTTTACACTCATAATACAATATTCCGTCTGTGAACGAAGCCAATGCCCAACACCTATTTTATTTTTTACCCACGTTAATATAGACACATCCCTAAAACCCCAATAATCTAATATATTAAATGATTCACGCAAAAACCTATGCGTTGTCCATAACCACAAAACACAATCATCAGAAGCAGGTATTTCTAAAGACTTTATCTCTTCTATAGACATAGAAGGATATGGTGCAGTACCTCTAAAATATTCAGGGTCATAATTATCTTCATTATTATATGGCCAAGGTGGGTCTATGACTATAACATCAAATTTTTCATTAGGTGGCCTAAAATTATTATTTTTTATTTCATTTTTTATATTTTCTATCTCTTCCTTTCTTTTCTTAATCTTTATTTCATTATATACCTTGTTTATAGTTAAATCATCAACACCACACCTCAACTTTTCTTTTACCTCCTCTGGTGCTTCCTTTAATATTACCTCCACACGACCTATTGTTCCTTGCCCAACTCCTATTTCTTTTGCTAATATTTCACGAGTATTATATTGTTTTTTATCAGTTTTGTCCAAGTTGGACAAAACTGATGGTTCATTATATTTATATCCTCCAAGAGTTTGTTTTTGTTTTTCCCTTCCCTTTTCTAATAATATATCTTTCTTTTTTAAAACCAGTTCAGCCCTTGCAAAATCTGTTATATTCCTCCTTCCTAACTGATTATTTATTATCCATAACATTGCTTCATTCTCATCTTCAAAGTCCTTATTTATTACTTTAAAGGGTATGTTATGCTTTGTGCAAATTTCATACCTGTGGTGTCCGTCCACCAAAATATTATTCCAAACTATTAAAGATTCTCTGCAACCTTCAGCTAAAATACTATCTTCTAATTCTTTAAATTCAGAATCATTCAAAGGTGGAATTAAATTTTTAAACTCTTCTTTTACTTGTATCATATGTTTTTATTTTTTTTATATTATATATATATATTTTTTTTTAAAAATTATTAAAAAGCACTTAAACCACCACCTTTTACAGCTACTCTCTTTGTCAACCTCAGTGCATCTACTCAAAAGATTTATAAAACCGTCAACGTCAGCTCTATCATAGCTACAAAGTAGTAAAAAATCTTCAAAATGCTTGACTTTTACTTTATAACTTATCGTCAGCTTCTTCGCTTTCTTTAATTTCATTACTTTCTACTTTTTTAGTTTTAGTAGTAGTAGTTTTTTTAGTAGTAGCTTGCTTTTCAGTAGTTTTATCTTCAGTTTTTTCAGATTCAGCCTGTTTTTTTGTTTTAGTTTTTTCGTCTAAAACTACATCATAAAACACTAATAGTGCCTGCTCAATGTCGCACGCTCGGTTCATTATACGATTTCCAGTCTTTTGATAAAACCA
>JAKPDD010000033.1 GCA_029552945.1 Spirochaetota bacterium | reverse complement strand
GCCAGCAGATTCAATAATAGGATAATAAAATTTTCCTTCATATTTGAAACCAATCAATACACCTTTATCAGTTACAATATAATTGATTGCATTCTTACAATCATCCTTTTTTAGCTGTTGGTTAAAACAATCATGTATTTGGTCGGTAGTAAAATACATCTCTTCCATCTTACTCATATCGGCAAAATGGATAGGAAGGCCTGTGTATTAGCCCCCCAAAAAATCAGACAAAAGTATAGAGAAAAAACTATACTTTTATGGACATGAAAAAAAGAATTTTTAGCAAAGAAGAGAAGCTTAAAATAATAAAAGAAGCTTCAGAAAATGGCATACAAGCCACATTGGATAAATACGGTATTTATAAAGCATCGTATTATTCATGGAAACGTAAGTATGATGAAATGGGAGAAGAAGGGTTTCAACACGGGATGACTCCAGCCCATTTAAAACGGATACGGGAGCTTGAAAAAGAAAATTTGATGTTAAAACAACTGCTGGCAGAAAAAGAGCTAGAGGGTAAATTAAAAGATGAATTAATAAAAAAAAAGTATGCCTTGGAGAGAAGAAAGAACTTGTAAACACGTATGTTTTTAAAGGCTTAAAAAGAGATAAAGCTCTTTCAATTACAGGAGTTAGCAAACATCAATACTATTACAAACCTAAAGGAGGAAAAAGAGGTAAAGAAGCTTCAAACAAAACATTAAAGCTTTCGGATAATAATATTGAGTCAGTAGATAATCATGAAGTTATGGAACAAATAAAGAATATTAAAAAGGACCCTGATATAAATTATGGTTATCGAAAAATGACATTTGCATTGATTTTATTAGGATATAAAATAAATCACAAAAAAGTGTACAGGTTAATGAAAGAAAATGAATTATTAAAAGATAAATATAAAAAACCAGCAAGAGAATTTGTAAAATTTGGTAAAGTTATACCACAAGGGCCTTTACAAGTACTTGAAATGGATATAAAGTTTGTATGGGTTGAGGAATATAAAAGACATGCATTTATTTTAAGTGTCATTGATACATTTACAAGGGTTGTTTTAGGATGGACTGTAGGATATAAAATTCAACAGGAGCAAATAAAAAAATTATGGGCACACATTATTGAAACACACTTACAACCATACGATTGCTTGAATAAACAAATAAATATTGAGGTAAGAAATGATAATGACAGCCGGTTTATAGCAAAATCTGTTCAAAATTTTTTCAAAGAAAATCAAATTCATCAGGTTTATACTCATCCATACACTCCTCAGGAAAATGGACATATTGAAAGTTTTCATGCTATTTTATCCGAAAAGCTTTCTCGTTATGTATTTTGGTCACTCGATGATTTAGAACAATGTTTGACCTTATTTTATGATAAGTATAACAATCAAAGATTACATTCAGCAACACTTTACCTTCCTCCATTATTTTTCTGGCAATACTGGGAAAATGATTTTATTGAAGCTAAAATTGACGAAAAAAAACGAAAAATAAAGTTTCAATTAAAAGTCCCTTATATTACACTATCGGGAGATTTGAGCCTGAGGGAAGTCTCTTGCTATAATCCGAAATCCCTCGATGGGATTGAGGATTATAAAAATGAATATATTAATAATAATGAAATGGACGGCGCCGTACCATTTCAACGACTATCGGTCGAAAATCGCCCTCGGTCGTCTCTTGCTATTGCAAATGTAAAATAAATTTTATATATTTGTACAACCTTCTATACTAAAGTCCGATTTATAGGGGGCTAAACCACCTGCAGGAGTAAGAAATGTTGTTTTGCCAGTTTTTACAGGAAATTGATCACTATTGAGTTTGACAATAGGATAAAAATCCAGTATCGCCCCCTCCTCCTCATCCTTCAGCCAGGCGAACCATACCCGCTGGGGGTTGTGGATAAGGTCCCATTGGTATTTATACAGCGCGGTTGCCTCTTGTCCCGAATAATCCATCAGATTGTCGGTAGTGCCCTGGGGGAGTATGTAGGTGTTTTCTTCCTAGATGTGTTTACACAAAATATTTTATAATTTTATACTCTCAAAATTGGCAGCATTATATGATTACCTAATTATATGAGTGTTTACACAATCTTTTTTATACTACCTTAAAAAAGGTTTATGAGTATATTTTATCCAAAAATTTTTTTCATCATTTTTAGTATTAGTAGTTTTCTTAAAAAACGTATTTTCAAGTGCATCAAATGGATATTTGTCTGGAAATTCTATATATACTATACATTTACCAAAATCAAATGCAAATTTTTTTTCTTTAACAGAATAATAGCAATTATCAATTGGATAATCTCTTCCTAAAATATATTGATATCTTTTCGTTTCAACATTTATGATTACCAATGCAAATTTACCATACAAATATTTTTCTCCTAAAATAAATTTTCCATCTGGGGTTATATTGATTAATTCAATATCGTGAGCTATCTTAATCGTATCACTTATATTGCTTAAAGGAGCTTTGTAAATATTATTATAAAAACCATCATATCCATGTCCTATAGGAATTTCCTTATTAAAGTAATAATAATTATCGACAATAAAGTTATTCAGACATCTTTCACAAGGAATTACTCGCTTAACTATATTGCCTTTTTCCAATTCATGTAAGTCATATAAATATATCCTATTGTCAGTCTCAGGAGAATAACCAGGTGTAACTGATGTATAAGGATTACAAATTAATTTTTTACCATCATCAGAAAAATTACATCTTATATACTTGTCGATATAATGATAAGGGAAAGAATCTATTTTTATATTTTTATCATTGAATTGTATCCAGAAATCCTGATATTCATGTTGTTCAATCGGTATTTCTTCAATAGGAGAATCAAGGTATTGTTCTTCAACTTGATAAAATCCTATTTTTAAAATAATATTATTGGATACAAGTATATCTATAATCTTACTTTTTATATCATCTCTTATCTGTAGAAAGGGTGTTATGTTTAGTTCGTATTCATCAAATAAATATGCCTTTCTATTATTTGTCGAATCTTTAATAAATAATACATGTTTACCATTATAAATTCCTCTACTACTTATTTTTCTTTTTAATGTATTTTTAAGTAGTTCTGAATTTTTATACTCAATTTTTTCTTTAGACAAACTATAATTATTTTCAGGTTGACATCTTAAATTAATCAAACCTGTAATACACAGGCTAGCCAAAAGTAAAATTTTCTTTTTCATTTTTTATCTTTTTATATATTTATACCATTTTATGTTTATTGCATTCTTATAATCCATATTTGCGTAAAGCGCTGCGTTAGCTGATTTTACCGTATTACCACATTCAATAATTCTTGGTACTTTTTGAATGCTTCTTGTAGCAAAGGAAAAGCCATATTTATCTCCCTGTTCCAATTTCGGATTGCTCTTATATTCTTCTTTTAAAAATCTTCCATCAGTATGTTCAATATTATTGATAACTTCACACATACCCCCTGCAACTAACATAAATACATGATTGGTTTTATATGTTCCAATTATTATAGAACCATTATCAACCATGTTTTGTAACCTTTCCCAAAATTGTTCATATGTTTCTCCTTCAATTTTCGTAATTTCTGTAAAAAAATCTTTTAATTCATTTGTTTTATAATTTGCTAAATCATTTACAATATCAGAAGCAGATCCATCATTACTAATTTTGCCTTTTAAAAAGTTTGAATTTGAAGAATTACAAGTTTCAAATTCATCTAAACATGAACCTCTTGCGGGAAACAAAACAGGATCACCTGTTATGTAATAAAATGCAGCTCGCGTACATACATTACATGCCGGTTTTGATTCATCACCAACTGCTTTAATAGCATCCTTAACAGCTTGATTTGTAGATTTTTTATAATTCTCAATAATATTTATGTTATTAAAACTTTTTTCCTTTGTTTCTTCTTCTCCCCAAATCTTATTCAACTCATCAAGGTTATGTAGTATTACATCTAAAATCTTGTTAATTATCCCTTTATCTTCTTCCTCCTGCTCTTTAGATGGTAATATCAAACCTAAATAATTTAACCATTGTTTTACATCTTTTTCTGGATTTTCT
>JAKPDD010000032.1 GCA_029552945.1 Spirochaetota bacterium | reverse complement strand
ATGTCTTTATACATTTTGGCTGGTGCTTAGAGGTACGGGAAACACCCGATCCCATCCCGAACTCGGAAGTTAAGCCGTACCTAGCCGATGATACTGGTAGGGCCGCCTACCGGGAAAGTAGGCCTGTGCCAGCCTTTTAATTATTCCTCTTTTTCTAAACAAACATCCTATTTTAGATCTAATCTGATAAACTTGTATGTTTTTTAAATAATGATTTTTTAGTTAAACCTTAAAAAATTGACTAATAAAGAATTGCAATTAGTAAAGTGATACTTAACTAAAATTAAGAGTTATTTTAAAATTTTTTAATTATTTATTCAGATATAAAACAACCTGTTTTAAATTAATTCTTAATTTAATAATTTTATCTATTTTGTTTTCATTACAAAAACGCCATCCCAATCTGCTGGTGGTGGGGACTGAATATATTGTTTACATCTTTCAAGGTATAGTTGTGATGGCCCATCTTCTGGCTGGATTTCAATACATTTCTCAAACTCTTTTAGGGCTTCTTCAAATTTTTTTTCTCTATATAATCTAAGTCCTTTTTCATAATATTCAAGTAATTTTAATTTGTTTTTAGTAAGCATCTTAATCCTCTTTTTATATTCTTTTAATTTAGAAAAATATAACAAAATTTTATAAAATAAAATTTTTATTTTTCAAAAAAAACTATTTTTTCAAATGAATCAACTTTTAAACTAGCACTTCCAACTAATACACCATCTATATTTGGCATATTCATAATTTCCTTTATATTTTCACTGTTTACAGATCCGCCATATATTATTCTTATGTTTTTGCTTAATCCCTTTTGATTGATTAATCCTCTGATATAACTATGTATTTTTTCTGCATCTTCACTTTTTGCAACTTTGCCAGTCCCTATAGCCCATACTGGTTCGTATGCTATTATGAAATTATTTTCATTTATTTCTTTTATATTGTCTAATATTGAAATTTGACTGTCTATTACTTTATATTCTTCGCCTTTTTCTTTTTCATTGCTATCTTCTCCAATACAGAATACTATTTTTATTCCATGTTTTAATCCTGCTATTATTTTCTCTTTTAATAATTTATTGTCTTCATTGAATATTTTTCTCCTCTCACTGTGGCCTATTATCGCGTATTCAATAGATTCATCTTTCAACATTTTTGCTGATATTTCACCTGTAAAAGGTCCTTCATCTTTATAATAAAAGTTTTGGGCTCCTATTTTTATATTTTTGAAATTATCCTTTACTGGCAATAATAAGTGAAAGGGTATAAAGAAGACTACCTCTTTTTTATCCTCAATATTTTTAATTTTTTTTTCTATTTTTTCAAAATATTCAATTGCTTCTCTTCTATTTTTATACATTTTCCAGTTTGCACCAAAGAATTTTTTTTCTCTCATGTGTTATCCTGTTATTTTTTTTGTGTAACTATATAAAAAATTTATTAATAATTCACTGAAAATAAGAGTTGTTAATATAACTGTTAAACCTGCTCTGAAGTTAAACTCGATTGAATACACAGACAAAAATATTAGTAATTCTTCACCTTGAACCAAAAAAAATCCATTATTTGATATAAAATTACTGAATGACTTTGGATTATCAGATAGAATATAATATACTACTCTTAATATGATTCTTATTATTATATAGATTATTGATATAATTATAAGTTTATATGATAGTTCGAGTAAATATCCACTGAAAAACAGTAATGGTATTGAGTAATATTGGTATGTTTTATTAAGGAAATTCTTTATTATTAAATTTTTTGTCTTTGTAGAAAAATTAAAGATTATACCTAGAGCAAAACCTAAAGTAAGAGGTATTATCCCTATCATTAAAGATGTGACAATACTTAATCCAATTATTAATGAAAATGTAGCCAGGATTTGAATTTTAGATTCTATTTTAAGTTTTATAAATATGAACATTACTAAAAAATATGTTATTAAAAATATTATTAATTCATTGTAATGTACAGTAAATTCATTTTCTTTGAAAAAGAGGTAGAAAACTGATATTACAGAGAATACTATAATATTATTTATATTAAAATGTTTTTTCGCTTTTTCTATTTTTACAAATAGATCAGAATATATAAAGTTTATTATTGATACAAAAAATATAAAATGTAATGGTATAAAGTCTTTTGGTGCTATGATTGCAAATATTACAAAAAATAAAAGTATAAATATTATTTTTTCTATAATATCAGAAATCCACATTTCTATATTTGTTTTTTTAAAGAAACTTTTTTCAACTTTACTCCCTATATTAAATGCTATAAGAAAACATGCTATATATACAAATAATTTACTTATTAAATTAAGATCTGCTATTTTATATGCTTTTATTAAATACCCTATTAAGAGTATTGGTATATATGTTTTAACGTAAGACTTTATAAAGATAAATAATGTAAGATATACAATAAGTAGTATTATTGCAATTAAAATTGATTCATTCATAATTTATTTTATAAACTCACATTTCAAGATTTGTTCCAAGTCTTAGTTTATCAAAAAGTTCACTGAGGAACTTGTTTAAGTTTATTAATTTTAATGTTTTTCCATTAGATGCTAGTTTTTTATCAACTATTATTAGTGCCCCTATAAAAAGAGAGTCTACAACCTCTACATTTTCAAAGTCTAAGATTATGTTTTTATTTTCTTCTGCTATTTGTATAAGAAGATCGGAATATTTTTCATCACTGAATGTTTCAATGAGTTCAGCTTCTTTAAACTTCAATATAATTGTGTTATCATCTTTTTTTATTTCATAATCCATATTTCCTCCTTTAAATAGTAAATGTAATATTTATTTTCATCTATAAATAATAACAATTTTTAATAAATAATCAATGTTATTAACCAATTATAATATCCTCAAGTAATATATGCGGTGCACCAACAGTTACGGGTAGCCCTGATTGTCCTCCCTTACCACAACCACCAAGAGTCCCGAAATGCATAAGATCATTACCTATTGCTTTTATTTTTCTTAATGTTTCAAACACGTTTCCTGATAGTACAGCGTTTTTAACAAGTTTTACAGGTTTTCCGTTTTTTATAATATATGATCTTGCTGGTGTAAATGTGAACATCTCAAGGTTTGTCATCCCTCCTATATAGTCGACACAATATATTCCATCTTTTAATATATCAAAAAGTTCATCTTTTTTATAATTTCCTTTATCTATAAAGGTATTTGTCATTCTTACTATTGGCTTGTATAGTGGGTCCAGTGCTCTTGCATTCCCTGTAAGGCTTTCTCCCATTTTGTAAGCAGTCTCTCTTGAATGCAATCTTGATGATAAAAAACCATCTTTTATAAGATAATTCCTATTTGTTTTAACTCCTTCATCATCGTAAGGGGTGTAACCTGCAAGTTGTGGAATAGACCCATCATCTATTATATTAAGTTCTCTTACTCCAAACTCTTTCCCTATTTTCATAAGTTCCAACATACCTTTATTTTCATATATAAAATCAGCTTCAGATAGGTGCCCAAATGCTTCATGGGCAAATACTCCTGCTATTCTTGGGTCCAATATTACATTATAGCGACCTTTTTCAACTGATTCAGCTTTTAAAAGATCTAATGTGTTTTTTATTACCTCTTCAACCTCTTTTTCAAATCCTTTTACAAGTTCTAAACCTCCATAACCAGCATTTGAAAAGAAAGATTGTTCTACATTTGTTCCTGAACGTATCATAGCATATACACTAAAACCAGTAAAAGTTTTTTCTTGAGTTATAAAACTTCCTTCTGAGTTTGCAAAATATATTTTTTTATAAATATCTTTATATACTGATTTGGAAATAAGATTTTTATTAATTATCATTTCATTATATTTTTTTATTATATTGTTTTTTTCTTCAAGAGTGACTTCTGCAGGGTTGATCTTACATTCTGTTTTTATATTGTCAACAACTTTTTTATAACTCATTATTTTTGAGGTTCCTTTAATACATGTTGTTGTTTTGATTAGTTTTTCTACTTTTTCTACTATACCTGAGTCTATATCTTTATTAAAAGAATAAAAAAACCAATTTCCATTTTCCAATATTCTTATGTTTCCTTTTAAACTTTGAGATACTGTTATATTTTCAAGTTCTTTTCCCATATATGTTATTATTGTAGGACTTGTTTCTTCAAAGTGGATTTCTATATACCTATTTTCTTTTGATAATTTTTCTATTGTCTTTTTTATGATATTCTCCATTATAATCTCCGTTTTTAAAAGTTGTTAGGTATATAAAATTTAAAAATTAAAATTTTTTACTTTGATTTATTTCCATAACTTAACAAGAGTATTCAATAATTTTTTAAAAGCTTTTTTATCAGTCTTCTCTATAGTGAGATCCAATACTTTTTTTATTTTTCCAGGCAGACAGTGTAATTATGTAAGCTGTTTGAAGGCTATTTCTAAATTCTATTAGCTCTTTATCTGGATAACAGTCAAAATAGAAGTCTTCTGTTATATTTCTTAAGTGTAATAAATCTTTTAATGCCCTATTTAACCTTTTAGCTGATCTTATAGGCCCTACATAGTTCCACATTAATGTTTTTAAAAACATCCAATCCTGAATAAGTAGTGTTTTATCTATTTTTTGATGCCCTGTTATTATCCAGTCTGGTATATCATATTTTTTTATTTTTTTATAATTATTCCAATTTTCTTTTATATACATAGCTGTTTTATAACCAAATGTTAGTCCTTCAAGTAGTGATGTACTTGCAAGTCTATTGGCACCATGTAATCCATTGCATGCAACTTCTCCAACTGCGAACAATCTTTTTAATGTTGTTTGACCATTAATATCTGTTAATACTCCCCCGCATGAAAAGTGGTAAGAAGGTACAACTGGGACAAGTTCCTCTGTTATATCTATATTATATTTTTTACATGTATTGTATATATTTGGGAATCTTTCTTTTATTTTAGTTTTACTTCCTATAGGGCCAAAGTCAAGATATACAAAATCTTTTTTTGTTTTTAACATTTGTTGCAAAATTCCTCGTGTAACTATATCTCTTGGGGCAAGATCACCCATGGTATGATAGTTTTTCATAAACTCTTTCCCATTTACATCCTTTAATACTGCTCCTTCGCCCCTTACACTTTCTGAGATTAAAAATCTTTTAGCCTCAGGATGATATAGTGTAGTGGGATGAAATTGTGTGTATTCCATATTTATCACTCTTGCACCAGCTCTATATGCCATTGCTATTCCATCACCTGTGGCAGATTGAGGATTTGTTGAATGTAAATAGACTTCGCCGATACCACCAGTTGCTATTATTGTTACATTTGCTCTTATTTTATAAACAGTATCTTTGTTTAAAGCGTATACACCTAAAACTTCTGTATCTTCATATATATCAAGTGGATTTTGTGAATGGTGTGTTGAAGTTATAAGGTCAATCGCTGTAAATTCTGTCAAAAGCTTTATATTTTTTTTGTTTTTTATTTGATTTATAAGAATTTCTTCTATCATTTTTCCTGTATAATCTTTGTGATGTATTATTCTCCTACATCTATGCCCACCTTCCTCTGTTAGATCTAATAAACCATCTTTATTTTTGGAAAAATCTATTTTTAGTTTATTAATTAAAATTTCTTCAACAAGTTCTGGCCCTTTTTTAGCTAGTAATTCAACAGATTCTTTTTTATTTATTAAGCATCCAGCATCTAGTATATCTTTTGTGAGTAATTCTGGATTATCAGCCTCGCCTTTATATATTATTCCACCCTGAGCATATTTTGTATTTGATTCTGTTGGGTCTAAGTTTTTAGTTATTACTATGATATCATCAAACCATTCAGATAATTGTAATGCTGTTATTGAACCTGCTATTCCTGAACCTATTATTAGTATTTGAGTTTCTATATTATTTGGCATCTTTTAATTTCTCTGATTTTATATAATTATAAATACTTTCTCTCAATCTTTCAGCGACTTTTCTGTTAAAGTAATCAGGGAGATGTTTTGCTCCTTCTATCATTAGTTTATCAAAAATATTTCTTGATATTATTCCAAACTCTCTTGTATTAAGTTTATTAACAATCTCTTTTATAGCCTCTTTTGATTTTTTTACACTCTCTTTTATTTTTTCACTTTCTGCTTTAAGATTAGATCTTTTTATAATAAGTTCTATTATATAATCTCTAAAATAAGTCATCATTTCTTTTTCTTTCAAAAAGTATGTTAGGTTTTCAATTTCTCCCCTTGCATAGAACCAATAGAATATAGTAAATATTTTTATAGTCTTATAATCTTTTGACTCTATCATCTCTTTTATATAAGCTACTTTATTCTCTATATTTATTAAATCTTCAATTTCGCTTTCTACAATCTGGTATATTGTCATATTTTTTTGTAGGAAATTGCCGCCATATTTCTTGTTATATACATCATTCAAAAAATTAAGGACTTTTTCTGTATCTTTTTTATTGAATCTATATATGTATACGAATTCTATAATATCTTTTATTTTTTCTATTACTTTTTCATCTGTTATAAGGCTATTAAGATTCAATTTTTTCTCTTCTTCTTCCTGCTTTTTTTTCTCCTGAATAAGTTTTTTGTAAATGTTAAAATGTTCCTCAAAAAGAGTTACTTTTCTTTCAGTCTTTTTTTCACCCAATGATGTGTCTATTATAAACTTTACTACTGTTTCATTATTTAATGCTTCTTCATAAGTAAGTTTTTTTTCTTTTAGTTCTTTTGCTTTTTTTTCTATGAACTCTTCTATTGTTTTTCTGAAAGGTATATAAAAAGTTTCAATTACATTTGATTTTTTTTCTATTTCCTCTTTTACAGATTCTTGTATATCGATAAGTATTGACATTATTTGATCTTCTATTTCAAATGCATCTAGTTCATTTATTGAGAAATGGTCAATTCTCATCCTATCTAGCTCTCTTTTAAAAATGATTTTAGTTAGAGTTAAATTTAAAAAAATAATTTTTAAAATTCTTAAATAAAGGGGTTTAATTTTGGTTTTTACTTCTTTTGATAGCTGTAAGATATATTTTAATGTTTTTGAGAGAGATTCAGAAGAAAATATTCTTATTTTACATGGTTGGACTGCGAATAGTTCTTTTTATTATTTTTTAAAACGTTATATTGATTATGCCAATCTTGTGTTATGGGATGCAAGAAGTCATGGCAAAAGTACTCTTGATAAAGATGCTACAATAGAAAAAATAGCTCGGGACTTAAGATGTTTACTAGAGGTTATTGGGGATAAAAAATTGACTATAATGGGGCACTCTATGGGGGCTTTAACTATTTTTGAGTATATTTCTCAGTTTGGTGTGGATGGTATAGATAAAATTGTTATAATAGATCAAAGTCCAAAACTTATAACTGATTCAGAATGGGGATTAGGACTTTATGGAAACTTTAGTTATCAAATGAATCAATCATTAATAAAAGAGTTTGAAGAAGATCTAAGTTTAGGGCTAATTAAGCTTTCTTATGCATATGGAATAAATCCAGAATATAATAAAATGTATAAGGATAATTTTGATTATCTATATTCAAATAGACGTATCTTTCAGGATGAACAGTCATTGGGTTTAATAAATATATGGAAAAGCTTTAGTGTAAAAGATTATAGAGGTATTTTGGAAAAAATAGATATTCCTGTTCTTTTGATATATGGTGCTAAAAGCCAGTTTTATAAAGTAGGAACAGGTTTATATCTTAAGTCCAAGATAAAAAAAAGTAAACTGTTTATATTTGAAAATGGTGATCATAGCCCTTTTTTATCAGATCCTGAATCTTTTAGTGGTCATGTTTATAATTTTATAAAGGGGGAGGGCCCCTTTTTAGACAAAAACATATATGGGAGGGTGTGATATAATTATCGTTATGACTTTTAATATTTTAAGTTAAATTTTTAAGAATTATGATTTCGTTTATTTAAAAATTTTGTTTTGAGGTTTTATTATGGAAAATAAGGAAAAATATTTACTTTCACTTGAATCCTTGTTAGATATATCTATACTTCTTAATTCTGAACTTGATTTTTCTAATGTTATTCAGTCAGCAATATTAACATGCCTTGGTCATACTGTAAATAAATATGGCCTTATTTATATTAAAAAACCTTTAAATGATTTTTTTGAACTTTCAGAATATAAAGGTATAGAAAATATGGATATAAACAATATACTAAAAATTGAATCAAACGACCCTTTTCTTGATTTTGTTTATAAAACTAAAAAAAGTTTTGAATATAATAAAGGGATGTCTGAATTAATTGATAAAATTAATCCCAAGATAATAGTACCGCTTATATCAAAAAATTCTCTTGTCGGATTTATGGCTCTAGGTGAAAAATATAGTGGTGACTTTACTGATGATGATATGGAATTTTTGGATAGGTTCAGTGTTATTACAGCAAATGCTATTGAAAACTCTTTACTTTATACTCTTGCTACTAAAGATACAAAAACTGGTCTTTATTTGCATCATTATTTTTTAGCAAGATTAAAAGAGGAGATTTACAAGTCTAAAAGATATAGTGAGGTGTTTTCACTTGTTATGATAGATATTGATCATTTTAAAAGAATAAATGATAATTATGGCCATCAAGCTGGGGACTATGTACTTGAAAAGTTGGGGAAGATAATTTTAAATTATGTAAGAATATCTGATATACCATCAAGGTTTGGTGGTGAAGAGTTTTCTGTGCTGTTACCAAATACTGATGAGAAAGGGGCTTTTAATTTTGCTGAAAGACTTAGGGTAATTATTGAAAATACAGAGTTTATTTTCAAAGCAGATATAATACCAGTTACTGCTAGTTTTGGGGTTGTTGAGTTTTCTTCTTTATGGGATGAGAGAGATATAATAGAAAATGCAGATAAAGCTTTATATCTTGCAAAACATTCTGGTAGAAACAACGTGAAAAAATATTCTGATTATTTAAGAGAGGCAGAATGAAAATAGAAAAATTAAAATTTTGTCATTTAAAAATTTCAAATACCAGTTTTGAGGAACTTATATATTATACTGGTGATTGCATAAAAGAGAAGAAGCATATATTTATAGTTCCTTTGACTTTAAGACTTTTCATAAAATCAATCTTTTCAAAAAGTTTAAGGAATAACATAAATAATATTGATATACTTATTCCAATTAATATGTTTCTATTTTTTTTGATAAAGTTATGGGAGAAAAATTATAGGCTTAAATATTCTGATGTAAAAGACCTTATATCAGCCCTTATAATAAGATATAATTCAAATAATACTGGATATGTTTTTATTGGTTCGAGTTTAAATGGTCTTAGTTTTATTGTTAAAAATCTAAAAATGAGTTTTAAAAATATAAATATTTTAGGATTATATCCTGAAGAGTTATTTGTTCATAAAAGAGATGATGTTAACCGTGTACTTAAAAAGATAGAACCTGATATAGTATTTGTTGATTATAAAGAGGAGGATGTAATAGGATGGGTTTTATCTTCAAAAGATTATCTTAAAAAGTCTGTTATTATCCTCTGTGAAAAGAAGCTAAAAATAATGGCGGGCGAGATATCTGATGTTCCATATAAGTTTAAAAAAAGGAATTTAGAATATTTTTATAAATTTATAAATAATCCATTACATGTATTTGATATAATAATATTTATACTTGTTTTTATTTATTTTTTAGGCCATCTTTTGAAAAAAACTTTTAAAAAGGGTAAAAAATAATGTTTGTTATAATGAATTTGTTTATATTGTTTGTGAGCATTTTGGGGCTTTACTATGGTTCTGTTTTTCTTATAAAAGGCTCAGTAATAATTGCTGAAAGATTTAATATAAGTAAAATGGCAATAGCAGTTACCCTTGTTTCAGCAGGTACTTCTATGCCAGAGTTTTTTGTTTCATTTATTGGTGGCTTAAAAGGTAGTGATAATATAGCTGTTGGTAATATAGTAGGTAGTAATATTACAAATCTTTTAATAATATTAGGAGTATCTGGTTTAATATCTCCTATTATTATTTCTAAAACTGTACTTAAAAGAGATTATCCGATAGTGGTTTTTGTGTCGATTCTGTTATTTTTTATGATAGGTGATGGTATTATTAGTAGAATTGAGGGCATTATTTTAACTATCTTTTTTATTTTATATATTTATCTTTATTCTAAAGTATTTAAATCTGTAGATACAACAGAATTAGCAAAAATAGAGGATGAACTAAAAAAAGTAAGCCCTTATAAAGGATTTATTGAGGCAATAATCGGTATAATATTGCTTTATATTTCCTCAGAAGCTTTAATATATTCTAGTGTAAATATAGCTAAAATTATAGGTGTATCTGAAACAGTTATAGGACTTAGTATAGTAGCTTTGGGGACTTCTATCCCTGAACTTTTTACTTCTGCAATAGCAGCATTTAAAAAAGAACCCGAAATAGCACTTGGTAATGTTATTGGGAGTAATTTTGTAAATATTACTATGATCTTGGGTTTAACTTCTCTTGTTAAACCTTTGAATGTGGATTCTTCTATTATAAATAGGGATATTTTTATAATGGTTTTTATTTATTTAATCCCAATTATTCCAATAATAAAGAATAGATTGGGCAGGTTTTGGAGTTCTATACTCTCAATTTTTTATATTGTTTATATATTGGTAATTTATGGAGTATTTAAAATTGTCTGATAAGGTAATAAAAAAGAGGGACTTTATTATATATAATGATAAATATGTAGAACTTAGGAATGCAGAATATGAAACAACTACTGGCTATAAAGGTAATTGGGTATATATAGAGAGGAGCAAAAAACAAAAAGCAGCAGTTATTATACCTATAATAGATGGTAATAAGATATTACTTATCAAGCAATATAGAATCCCAGTTGAAAGTTTTGTTATTGAGTTTCCAGCAGGACTTATTGAGGAGGGGGAAGATGTAAGAGATGCTGCTTTAAGAGAGCTTGAGGAAGAGACTGGTTTTAAAGGTGAGATAGTAGATATTAGCCAACCATTACCAACAAGTCCAGGTTTAAGTAGTGAAGAGATTTATATAGTAAGAATTAATGTTGGCGGGAAGGGAAATAAAAACCTGGAGGATGTTGAAGACATAGAAAACATTATAATCCCTTTAAATGAACTTAATGTTTATCTTAAAAATCTTGAAAAAAATGGCTTTAAAATAGACTCTAAAGTCTGGGCACTATCTTTAGGACTTATTTTTTAATAAAGATATTTATTTTTATTCCGAAAATACTTTATTTGATTATATTTTAAAATCATTAAAATCAGGGTATTATTATGGATGGATTAGAAGAACTTAAACAGGAGTTTTTAAGTGAAGCTTATGAATTACTACATACAATGGAAGAAGGTTTATTAAAGTTAGAGAAAGACCCTAAAGATATCTCTGCTATAAATGAGATTTTTAGAGTTGCTCATACTTTAAAAGGTGGTGCGGGAGCATTAGAATTAAATCGCATTGCTGAATATACTCATGAACTTGAAAATCTTCTAGACAAAGTAAGAGATGGGCACTTAAATGTTGATGAAAATATAGTTGATATATGTCTTAAGTCTTTAGATCTTTTAAAGTCTATGATTGATGCGGCGGCTAAAGGAATTGAACCTGAAGAAGGGATAGAGGATGATTTATTAAAGAGTATTAAAGCTATATTTTCTAAAGATATAAAAAATACTGAAAAACCTAAAAAAGATAAGCAAATTGTTCTGGATTTAAAAGATTATGAGTTAGAACTAATAAATGATTACATCAATAAGGGTTTTAAAGTATATGATATAATAATAGAATTTAATCCGAATTATGAAATGAGAAGTGTAAGTGGGCTTCATATATATACTATGTTGAAAGAAATAGGTCAAATAATATATTGTGCTCCTCATGTTGATGTTATACTGGAAGAAGAGTTTACTCCTGCGATAAGAGTTATATTTGCTACTGAACTTGATAAAGAGACTCTTTATAAGAAGGTATATATTTCTGATGTTGTCAGTTCTCTTAATATAAGTCATTATGAAGTTGACAACAAAAGTATTAAAGAAGACTCAAAAATAGATGATAAAAAGGTAGTTTCTGAAAAGGATTTTATAAATGTAGTTGGAGATAAAATAAAAGATAGATTGTTAAAAGGATTTAATGTTTATAAGATAGAGATAGAAATAGAAAAAGATAATCCTATGAGAACAGTTGATTCTATATTACTATATAATACACTAGAAGAGATGGGAGAAATACTTAATGCTATTCCTGATAAAGAGACACTTAGAATGGATAAGTTTTTTCAAACAATAGAGGTTATACTTGCAACAAATGAGAATAAAGAGAGAATAAAAGAGAAGTGTTTATTTTCTGGGACAACTAAGTCTATAAAAATTTCTGTCTTTAAACCTAAAGAGGAAGGTATTAAAACTGAACCAACAGAAAAAGAAATTAACAATGAAGATAGTCAAGCTGGCAGTAAAGAGGTTATCAAAAAAGATAGCAAAAAAGAAGAAAGCACACAAAAATCTTTCTTAAGAGTTGAAAGCAGCAGAGTTGATCTTCTTATGAATCTGGTTAGTGAATTAGTGATAAGTAAAGCAAGTCTTATAGAAACATCGAACTCAATAACATCTTTTATAAATACACTTAAAAGTTATGGTCTTGAATTAAAAAGAGTAATATCTAATAATAGTTCTGATAAAGAAACTGAGGTTGAAAAGTTCCTTGATTTTATAACAAAGTCATCCTGGAATGTTGATAATTTCGAGAATATTATAAACATAATCTCAAGAATTATTAATGATCTTCAAGAGGGTGTGATGAAAATAAGGATGGTGCCTATAAGCACTATTTTTAATAGGTTCCCAAGAATTATAAGAGATCTTTCTAAAAATCTTAATAAAAAGATAGAACTTGAAATATATGGTGAGGAAACAGAACTTGATAAGTCAGTTGTTGAAGAGTTATTAGATCCGCTTGTCCATATGGTAAGGAATTCAATAGATCATGGTATAGAATTGCCTTCAGAGAGACTAAAAAAAGGTAAAAATGAAGCTGGAAAAATAAAACTTTCTGCAAGTCATGAAGGTTCTATGATAAAAATAGAGATTGAAGATGATGGGGCAGGGATAAATCTTCAAAGAGTAAAAGCAAAAGCAATTGAAAAAGGGCTTATTCCTGAGAACAAAGAGATGTCGAAAGAGGAGATAATAAACCTTATATTTTTACCTGGATTTTCTACAGCTTCAACTGTGACTGAGGTTTCTGGTCGGGGAGTTGGTATGGATGTAGTTAAACAAAAGATAGAAAATCTTTCTGGTTCGATATTTGTCGATACTGAAACTGATAAAGGAACAAGATTTATAATAAAAATACCTTTAACGCTCGCTATAATTCAGGCTTTGATTGTCGATGTTAATGGTTATTCATATTCTATACCTATAAACAGTATAGTTGAAACATTGACTATAAAAGATGATCAGATTGAGACTTTTGAAAAAAATAAAGTTTTTAGATTAAGAGAAGAAATAATAACTCTTATTGATCTTAAAGAGATTTTTAATATAAAAACTAAGAGAGAAAATATTTATTCCGATAGTTTGCTTGAAACAAAAGAGATTTATGTGGTTGTTGTAGAGGTAGCAAATAAGAAAGCAGGATTTCTTGTAGATAGTATAGTTGCTGAACAGGATATAGTAATAAAACCATTACATAAAAAATATGCTATGACAAAAGGTATAAGTGGAGCTACTATATTAGGTGATGGTAGTATAAGTCTTATAATTGATATTTATCAATTGATAGACCTCTATATAAAAAAGGAAGAATATATATCAATAAGATAAAAGGTATTTTATGAGAAGGCAGGCATTAACAATATTATTAGATAATGATATTTTTGGTATAGATGTAAGAGTTATACAAGAAGTTATAAAAATTAATGAGGTAAGGAAAATCCCTGATGCACCTAATTTTATAGAGGGGCTTATAAACTTAAGAGGAGAAATAATTCCACTTATTAAAATAAAAAGGTTGCTTGAAACAGATTTTTTTGACCTTTATAAAGATAAAAAAGTGTTAGTTCTTAATTTTGGTGAGGGAAACAAGATAGGAATTGTTGTTGATAAAGTTTTAAGAATTGTGTCGTATGATGATTCTGAGATAAAGCCACTTGATACTATTTCAATATCAAAGATGGTTGATTATATTATTGGTACAATAGAGAAAGAAAATCAAAAAATATCTATAATAGATATTATGCCTATATTTTATTCAAGTAATGGTACGTTTTTATATAAAAGATTTTTTGTTAAAAATGATCTTGATGTATTTGTACCAAAATCTCTCTATTATAAAATAAAGGAGAAATTAGAAAAAATAAATTTTCCTTTTAATGAACTCACTAAAGAAGGTGTTATAAAATATATATCAAAAATAGCTAATATAAGGAGTATGAGTATTCAGGATGTTATAAAAGATGATAGTATTTTCTCTTCTTCTCATTTTAGTTTTAAATCGGAAAGAAAGTGTTTTTTTGAAAACAAACCAGATATGTATCTTATTGATGAAATATTTGAGTCTTTATTGTCTGAGAAGAAGAATAAGACTATAAAAGTATGGATTTTGGGTAATCCGTCAGGGGAAGATGCAAGATCTATTTCGATAATATTTAATTCATTCAAAACTATGAATTGTGGAATAAAAATAATCAACTCATATTCTGATTATGATGCTTTAAAATATGGGATTAATAAAAAGTATCCAGTTTCTTATCTTAATAATATTCCCTCAAATTTATGGAATGAATATTTTATTAGCAATAATGGGGATTTTACTCTCAAAAAGGAGATTGAATCTGTTATATCATTTGATTTTTTTAAATCAAATCCTAAATTTAATCCTGTGGATATAGATATTATTTATGCACCTAATTTTATTCTAAAAAATTTTGATAAAATCTCGATTTTAATGAATAATTTTTATAAGGCATTAAATAAAAATGGAAAACTTATAACTGGGTTGTTTGAAAATATAGAATTTTTTGAGAAAAGACTAAAAAAGTATTATATTAAAAATAGAGTAGTTTTTGTTAAGGAGTAATTATGAGAATAGATTTTATAGACCCTTTTTTGGAAGCTACTGAAGAGATAATAAGAGAGGTATTAAATGTTGAACCTAAAAGAGGTGAGATGGAACTAAATGAACAGGAAACAATACCAGATATAGGTGTTTTTTTAGGCTTAACGGGTCAGGCTAGTGGTAGGATGCTTATAAACTTCGATAAAAATCTTGCTTTAAAAATAATAGAGGTTATGAATGGTGAACCACATGCTTTAGAATCTGAAATGGGGCAGGCAACAATAGGAGAATTAGGCAATATGATAACAGGAAGAGCTGTAACTAAATTATATGAGAAGGGATTTCACTTTAATTTAACCCCACCTTCTGTAATTGTTGGTAATAATGTTAGAGTTTCTACTTTAGGAATAGAAACTCTGTCGGTTCCTTATCATATATCTTATGGTAATTTAGAGATTAATATTTCCATAAAAGAAAACGTTTAAAATAGGAGGCAAAAATGAGGATAATAGAAGAACATATAAACAAAAAACAGCCAGAAGGTTTAAAACCAGATGGTACTCCGTATAACGTGTTAATAATAGATGATTCTATGTTTATAGTAAAACAGTTGTCTCAGATATTAGCTTCTGAGTCTTATAATGTGATAGATACTGCTACAGACGGTGAGGAAGGGGTAAGAAAATATAAAGAATTGTACCCTAAGGTTGACCTTGTAACCCTTGATATTACAATGCCTAAAAAAGATGGACTTCAGGTATTAAAAGAGATAATGGAGTTTGATAAGGATGCTAAGATCGTTATAATAAGTGCGATAGGAAAACAGGACTTTGTTAAAGAGGCATTGTTGCTGGGTGCTAAAAACTATATAGTTAAACCTTTAAATAGAGAAAAAGTTCTTGAGAGAGTAAAAAAGGTGCTTATATAGACCATGAAAAAAATTGCTATAATTGATGATGTACCAGAAATTAATACTCTTATAAAAAAAATACTATCATCAAAAGGTGATTATAAGATAATTCAGTATTTTGATGGTAAATCTGCTATGTCAGAATTGGAGGAAATTATTATTAGTGATTTGATAATATTGGATGTAATGCTGCCGGAAATAAGTGGTTTAGATATTTATGAAAAGATAAAGAGTTTAGCTCCTGATAAAATTAAGAATATAATATTTTTAACAGCAAGGGGTGATAAAGTAGACTTTTTCGAAGATAATAGTTGTAAATATCTTATTAAACCTTTTGACCCATCTGAACTCTTGTCGATTGTAGAGTCTATGGGTATCTAAAATTTTATAATTTAAAATTTTTGTTAAGGAGAAATAATGGGGAAAAATATAGTTGAGAAGATAATAGAAAAACACCTAGTTGAAAACTACAATGATGAGATAGGAATTAAAATAGATCAGACATTAACTCAGGATGCAACTGGTACTATGGTTTATCTTCAGTTAGAGGCTATAGGTATTGAGAAGATTAAAACAGAACTCTCTGTATCTTATGTAGATCATAATACTCTTCAGGATGGATTTGAAAATGCTGATGACCATAATTATTTAAGAAGTGTTGCAAAAAAGTTCGGAGTTGTATTTTCCCAGGCAGGTAATGGGATATGCCATCAGGTACACCTTGAAAGATTTGCAGCTCCAGGTAAAACTCTTTTGGGCTCAGACAGTCATACACCAACAGCAGGTGGTATAGGTATGCTTGCCATAGGGGCAGGGGGGCTTGATGTTGCTTCTGCAATGGCAGGTAGTCCTTTTTATCTTAAATATCCAAAGGTAATAAAAATTGAACTTAATGGCAGATTAAAACCTTTTGTAAGTGCGAAAGATATAATACTTAAAGTTCTTGAAATACTTACAACAAAAGGTAATGTTGGATATATTATTGAATATGGTGGAGAAGGGATAAAAACTCTTTCTGTACCAGAAAGAGCAACAATTACAAATATGGGTGCTGAACTTGGTGTTACAACTTCTATTTTCCCTTCCGATGAGGTTACTTATGAGTTTATGAAGGCTCAGGGCAGAGAGAAGGATTTTGTTGAATTATTACCTGATAAAGATGCAAAATATGATAAAATAATAAAAATAAGCCTTGATGAACTTGAACCTATGGTAGCACTTCCACATTCTCCTGATAATGTAAAAAAAGTTAAGGAAATTGAAAATCTTAAAGTTAATCAGGTTTTAATAGGAAGTTGTACTAATGGTTCATATAAAGATATGATGATAACATCCCATATGCTTAAGGGTCTTAAAATAGCTCCATGGGTAAGTTTTGGTGTTGCACCTGGTTCAAGACAAGTACTTGAAATGGTAACTGAAAATGGTGCTATAGTTAATATTATAAGGTCAGGGGCAAGAATACTTGAACTTGCTTGTGGTTTTTGTATAGGGGCAGGGCAGGCTCCATCAAGCAAGGGTATAAGTATAAGGACAAATAACAGAAACTTTAAAGGTAGAAGTGGTACTGTTGATGCTGAAGTTTATCTTGTTAGTCCTGAGACTGCTGTTGCTTCTGCTGTCAAAGGTTTTTTAACAGATCCAAGAGATTTTGCAAAAGAGTATGGTATAGAAGAGTTTAAGTTTTCTATACCTTCAAAATTTTGGGTTGATGATTCACAATTTTTATATCCAGAAAATAACCCTGAGGAAAATATAATACGTGGTCCCAATATAGGTAATCCGCCTTATAACGAACCTTTATCAAAAGATATTAAGGGGGTTGTTACAATAAAAGTTGGAGATAAAATAACAACAGATCATATAATGCCGGCAGGTTATAGATTAAAATATAGATCAAATATACAAAAGTATTCTACATTTGTTTTTGAGGAAATTAAACCAGATTTTTATAAGGTTGCAACAGAAAATAAGAACAGGGGATTAAATAATATAATAATAGCTGGTTTATCTTATGGTCAAGGCTCTTCAAGAGAACATGCTGCAATGTGTCCTATGTATTTAGGTGTAAAGATGGTTATTGCTAAGTCGATAGAGAGAATACATAGAGACAATCTTATAAACTTTGGCATAATACCAGCTACATTTGTTAATGAGTCAGATTATGATAGAATTGAAGAAGGGGAACTGATAGAAATTAATGATATTCAATCTATTATTGTTTCTAAAAATGAGTTTGATGTTTTTAATAAGACAAAAAATTATTATTTTAAAATAAAGATAGACTTATCAGATAGAGAAAGAGATATAATAAAATTAGGTGGCAAACTAAACTATATAAAAATCAGATATAATAAATAATTCGATAAAATAATACTTGCTAAAAAAAGCAAGTATTATTTTTTGTTAATATTTTTCCTATTTTTCTGTATTAATGTTATTATTATATATATTTATTAAAATAAAAGGAGTTTTAAATGGGGAATTTTTTCTTTTATGTAATTTCTGTGGGGCTTTTGATAGGAGGGATAATTTGTGCTCAGTCATTTATAGTAAAGAAAAATCCAAAGGCTGAGAAAAATTTAAAACAACTCGCAGCTCAATCTAAGATAATTGGTATTTTACTATTTGTAGTGGGTATAATAGAAATAATAGATGTCGTAATTAACTGGGGGGCTATTGAGTTTCTAATTAATTATGCACCTATAACGGGTATTGTTTTTATTGCTGCTATAATACTTTCTGTTCTTATAGGGCTAATATTGAGTGGAGAATCTCTAACAGCAAAACTTAAAAATCCAGAAAAAATAGATAATTTTAGAAGCAAAATTGAAACAAAAAAGGTTGCTCTTGGATTTCTTGGTATCTTGTGTGGTGGATATCTTTTATTGTTTAAGTTATTTAGATTTTCTTTATAATATTGAATAAGTAGGGGACAAAATCCCCTATTGTATTTTAAAAGGCAATTGTTATTAATAAACTTAATTTAAATGTTTCTGGTGTAAAATAGTTTGAATTTTGGAGAGGAAGTTTTATTCTTTCATACTCCCCCTTTAACTTTATTGTTATGGATCCTGATATATTGTATCCATAAGTCATAAAAATGTGATATTTTGTAGTAATTCCGAATATAGATTCTTTTTGAGTTCCTGTTTCTACATTTCCAAAGTTTATTCTTATTCCTGGTGTAAATCCTAAATTACCAAACAATGTTTCTTCTTCAGTTGCGAATGGAAAGATAAAGCCTAAATATTTTTCAGAATAATAAATAGATGGTTTTTTTATACCATCTGATAAATTATGTGAGGTTACTGTAAGGAGCATATCATCATTTAGTTCTACATGGGAGATTGAAAAACCGCCTATAATCCCTATCACATCCAATGCTTTAGATACTGGTATATCTTTTATTTGTTTATAATCAAATCCAGAACCGTATGAATAGTTGTAGTAATTTAAAAAATTAAAATAGTTTTTTATTTCTTTCCCAGATATTTGTGAGATTAATAGTTTTAAATTAAACTCAAGTGATATCCCTATATCTTTATAATTAAGATTTTCTCTCTTTTTCTCATTTATATAAAAGTCTGTAAGTTCTGGTTGAGTAAGATAAAACCCCTTATATGATACAAGATGAGTTTTTATTGCCCACTCTTTATCTGAAAATATAAGTTCTGCTAATGTTACTTCCGGGTCAACTTTTTCGGGTTCAAAATAATTTGGAAATTGTTTGATTGTTTTTGAGAGAGATAGTGAAAAATTATATATATTTAAGTTTACACCATAGGAAGTTAGAGAAAAACCTTCACTGCCTAGGGTATAAACAGGTTTTACATCATTACCGATATTGTTTTTTTGAAATAATGCTATATCAAATAATGTTACTGATTGAGAGAGAGTTATTACTATGTTTTTTGATTCCTTATCAGTGTAATCATTATTTTCTGCCAATAGGAATAAAGGTATAAATAATAAAAGAAATAAAAAAATATAGATATTTTTTCATTTTCCCTCCTTTTATATAATAGAATTAAATATTAATTTTAACTTATATTTAATTACAACATCTTGTTTTAGTTTATGTTTGAAGCTGTTATTATAAAACTTGTACTAAAGTTAAAAGAATTTTAATAAAAAATTTTAAAAAATATCAGAAAAAGTAAAAATTAATTTTTCCAAAATCAATTTAATTTTACTTATTTATTATATTTTTCCAACACATATTTGTAATCTTTTTTATCTAAAGCCTTTTTTATCTGTCTTATTGCCTGTTTTATTCTCTTTTCATTTTCAACAAGAGCAATTCTAAGATATCCTTCCCCCTCTTCACCAAAACTTATACCAGGGGATACACATACTTCTGCCTCTTCAAGTAAAAACTTCGAAAATGCTAAAGACCCTGCTTTTATGAAATTTTCTGGTATTTTTGCCCATAAAAACATTGTTGCTTTTGGTTTTTGAATTTCCCATCCTATTTTATTAAGCCCTTCTACAAGTGTATCACGTCTATCCTGGTATATTCTTGCATATTCATCAGGTGCTTTATCCCATAATTCTCTTAATGCTATTATACCACCTACCTGGATGGGAGTAAATATTCCATAATCATAATAACCTTTTATTTTTGAAAGTGCTTTTATTATTTCTTCATTACCGACACAAAATCCAATCCTCCAACCTGCCATACTGAAAGACTTACTCATAGTTATAAATTCAACAGCAACCTCTTTTGCTCTATGAACCTGTAGTATACTTGGTGCTTTGTATCCATCAAATACAATATCAGCGTAAGCAAAGTCTTGAATCACTATTATTTCTTTTTTTAAAGCAAAGTCTATAATAAGTCTGAAAAACTCTATATCCACTACTTTTGTTGTTGGATTATGGGGGAAATTAAGGATTAGAACCTTTGGTTTAGGCCATAATATTTCATATGTCTTGAAAAGATGGTCGATAAAGTTTTCTCCACTTTTTTCCAATGAAACTGTTATAACATTGGCTCCAGCCAATATTATAGACCATATATGTATAGGGAATGCAGGAGTTGGAACCAGAGCCGAATCCCCTGGACCTAATAATGCTAATGCTAAGTGTGAGAGGCCCTCTTTACTTCCTATTGTTGCAATAACTTCAGTATCAGGATTCAATTCAACCCCATACTTTTTATTATAAAACTTTGCAACTTCTTTTAGTAAATGACTTATCCCTTTTGAGGCTGAATATCTATGTGCTTTTGGGTCTTTTATAACTTCTATTGCTTTTGCCATCACTTCTTTTGGTGCAGGTTTGTCAGGATTTCCCATCCCAAGGTCTATTATATCTTTTCCTTCTCTTCTTAATTTTAACTTTAAAGCATTTATTTCGCCAAATATATAAGGCGGGAGTCTTTTGATTCTTGATGAAACTTCTATATTCATTTTATTCCTTTGTTTCTTCTAATGTTAGGGATAAATATTTTAAAAACTTATTAATATCATTAAAAGCATCAGCTAAATGTTTTACTACCATTGGAGTTGTATTACCAGCAAATGTCTTTATGTTTGGTATAGGTTCTTTTTCTCCTTTATTAAAGGCTGTTACTATTATTTTTAATTTTGAATTGAGTTCTTTTCCTATATTTATAAAGGAGTATATTATATCTTTTACTTTATTGTTTATTTCAAGGATATTTTTTCTTGCAAGAAATACAAGACTTGTATCCTTTGACTTACCTAATATTAAGGTCTTTAATCTTGGCCATCCTTCATCTCTATTCATTTTATCTTCTAATTCCAATATTTTATCTATTATTCCATTCATAGCATAGTATAAGTTATTAAACTCCTCCTGTAAAGAGAGGCTTGAAAAAGAGGCTTTTATTATAAATGTATGAATAGCTTTTCTTATATACTGATTATATTTATCAAGCATAAATTTTTTCAATACATTAAACTGTTCATGATAATAAAAAGGGTCAAGGCCATTTTTTATCAGAAATTCATTCTGATCTTTTGTATAAGCCTTTGTTTCTTTAAAATCTGATGATCCAAAAAGTTCTTTAAGGATTGTATTGATTTTTAAGTATTTTACTTCATTAAGGACCTCATCCTGTGTAGTGTTTATAAATTCTACAAGGTCTTTAAAGAACTCTTCTGATACTTCTTTAATCGTAAAGGAAGATAATGATTTATAATATACATCTTTTGATAAATATTGTAGAGTAAGTACCAATATGTCTGTTTTTATTAGATAGGATATTTTAGAAAATACTTTTAAAAACTCCTCTTCTGCTATTAGTGGTTGATTTATAAATTCAGAGTATATTTTTATAAAAGGATAATAGTTTATATTAGGATTTATAAAGTATAGTGAGTCTATGAAGTCTTTTAACTCATTTTCTATAATTTCAATCGATATTTCTCTATCAGGGCCAGGGTTTAATAGGTTTTTTTCGTTTATTGAGGGATAGAACTTTTTTAATATTAAAAATATATCAAAGCGTAAAAAATCCTGAAGACTTGAGCCTAGTGAAAAAATATGATTAATTTTTTGTAAAACTTCGGATGAAAAACTATTTTTAAAGTTCTTGTAGATTGATTTTATCTCATTTGCAGCATCTTTCGCTCCTTTATTTTTTATTAATTCTCTAATGTATTCTTTAGATGTAAGGTTTTCAAGCAATTTTTTTTGTTGGTCATTTGCATGATATTTAAACAGGTACCTAGTGAATTCTCTTATCTCAGATGGTTTGTTTAATTTCAGATATTCTTTTAAAGGTATTAAAACTGAATATATATCTATGAGTAATTTCCCCAACTCTGGTTTTAGCTTATTTCTTGAAAAATTTACAAAACTATAACTAAACTTTTTTAAACTCTTTCTTATCTTTTTTAAAATAACTACTCTTTCATAGATACTATCAGGTATTCCAAATAACCTTACTTTTATAAATCCTATAAGTATTCTTAATTTCCCTACATTATAATTTTCTTTTTTTGTTTCTTTCTTCATCTTATTTTCCTCTTATAAAAAGTTCAGGCAAAAATTAATTTTACTAATTTTTCGGTTTTTAAGAACCGAAATCTTATTTTAATTATATTTAAATAGAGGTATTAAAATGAAAAAAAACATATACCCCATTGTTTTTATTTTTATAAGTTCTATTCTAAATTCTTCGGCAATTTTTTCAAATAGTTTATGGGATAAATATATAATAAGAATGCAAATGGTTAATCCACCAGCTATAAATGAAGATATTTTTATTGATATACTAAAAGATAGATATAAGAATGATAATATAGAAGAGATTATGATAGAAGGATTATCTGATAGTGAGAACATAATAAAAACATCAGCAATAATTTACATAGGAAAATATAAAATAAAGGCTGCAACATCAAAGTTACTTGAAATGCTTAAATCAACTAATGAGATAGAAGATAAAAAATGGATTATATGGGCTTTAGGAGAAGTTGCTTCATCTGATGATGTTCTGGCATTGAGTCAATATCTAAGAGATGAAGAAAATCCTTATATATTAAATCTTCTTGCAGCAAGTATTTCTAAGATAGCAACAAATGATGGCAGTATAACACCACTTATTTTACTTGCTAATAATTCTAAGAGTTTGTATATAAAATCAACAGCAATAATAGGGATAGGAAAGATAGGGGACCCAAGAGCTTTTAATGATATATGGCAAATGGCGATTGAACATCCTTTAAAAGAGATAAGATTTGTATCAATACTTGCTTTAAGTAGAGTAACACCTACTGATAAAAAAGATGAAATTGTAAAAACACTTTCAAATAGGTTTAATATTGTAGATACAGTTCATGAGAAACTTGCTATATCTTATACTGTTCAAAAATTGGGGGGGTATAACGAAGATTTCTATAAGTTCATAGTCAGTATGCTTAATAAAAACTATTTTAATGAGATTTCGCTTGATCTTCTTGAAGACTTACCTTTCCCTCAGGGAAAAGATAGACTTGAAATAATTGCGATGAATTATCCTTATCCATTTTTAAAAAAGAGGCTTGATGATCTTGTTGTAAGGCTTAGGAGTAGATAATCATGAAAATTTGTTATAGAGATTTTTTGAAAATTCCTAATATAATTTCAATTTCTCGTATAGTATTAATGGCCCCTTTTATATACTTTTTTTCTTATTCAAAGTTTTATGAAACCTTGATAGTAATGCTCATTATAATTCTTACAGACTTTTTTGATGGTTTTTTAAGTCGAAAACTTAATATGGTAACTGAAACAGGTAAAGTAATTGATCCATTAGCTGATAAAATATGTTTGGGAGTTGGTTTATTGTATATATTCTTTAAAGCTAATATAAACCCAGTTATTGTTTATGTACTTATAGGAAGAGATCTTTTTATACTAATTTTAGGATTTTTATTATCTAATAAAATGGGGAGTGTCCCATCATCAAACATATGGGGTAAATTAACCTCATTTTTTTTATCAATATTAGGGGTTTTTGCTTTTCTAAAAGTATTTTATAATACCAATTTTTTAAGCTGGTGTGCTTTTTATCTTTACTTTATATCATTTGGTTTTATTGTATTATCGTCAATATCATATTTTTTAAGATTCATAAAAATAATTAAAAGATGGTTTTGAAACAATTATTAAGTTTAATTTAAAATTTTTTGTTTTAAAATTTTAACTTTATAAAATTTTATGACTACTTAATATCTTTTAAAAAATCAGAATATTCATACCTGTCTATTTTAAAATTGATTTTTTGATTTCTCGTTTTTTCAACAATTTCTAAAAAGGTATTTTTTTGAAGTAGTTTTGCTCCCAAATCTCTTTTATAGGGTAGGTCCATTCCTAAATCCCAGGCTTTTATTCCTAATTTTTGAAGGACTTTACCTAGAAACACTAATAAAACAGAGCCTGAACCGTTTTCAGAATAGAAACCTGTCATGCTAAGATATCTTGAGCCTATTACTACCCCTATATCACCTGCAACAATTTCACCAGTGTTTTTATTCCATAGTTCTATTGAATGAAAAGATGCTAACTTCTTTGATTTTTTGATTAAACTTGAGATAGCATTTTTCAAGCTTTCTGAAAACCAACAAAAGTTATTTTTTTTAATATGATAGGAGTTAGTTTTTTCAAAAACACTATTAAAATCTTTATCAATTGTAAGTATATATTTTTGAGATTTCTTTTTTGTTGTTTTATGAATTACTAAATCTTCAAAAAAAAGGACAGCTCTTTTTTTATGTATTTTGAGTAAAGTATATTCTTTTTTCCATGGCTTTCCTTTAAAAATTAAATTTATTGTATTGTACATTGGAATAAAACCAGCATATAAACTGTATTCATAGAATTTTGGATCTTTTATAAAATTCATTATAAGTGTTAGATCGTTATTTAAAAAGTTATCAAAACAAATAGCGAATTGATTTAATCTAGTTTTTTCTAAAGTCTCATAATTAAAAGAGTAAGCTAAACTTATAAAATCGTCTATTTCCCAGTTAATTTTTATTTTGGAGACCTTAAATACTTTTTTAAAAGTCTTTTTGTGGTTGTTATTTAATTTTGTTTTTAAGGTCTTCTACCTGTTTTTCAAGTTCTGCTACTTTTTTTTCTAAATTGTCAATTCTTTCATCTTTTATTTTTAATGTTTTAAGAAGGTTTTCTGTTGTTTCCTGAAACTTTGACTTCCAGTTTTTAATAAATTCTTCAATTTCTGGTTTTTTCTCTTCTTTGAATGCTTTTCCTTTTTCAGCCATTGTTTCTGCAAAATCAAACATTTTTTCCGCAGCAGTTGTGCCAAGTCCTATTGCTGTTTCCATAAACTTTTTAAAAATTTCGTTAAACTCCATTATAACCTCCCTGGTTTATTATAATTAATATATTAAATTATAATTATATAATTTAGCTAAAAATGATATTAAATTAAAATAGTAAGAAAACTAAAAAATAACATGAAAAAAAAGATTATAAAAGAGATAATAATTACCCCAATAGTAGATATTACACTTATAGTTTTACTATTTTTTATGATAGCATATTCAAGGACATCACCTAATTTTTCAGCTCAGAAGGTTGAGATACCATCTGCTAAAAATATTGACAATTTCCAAAGAGATGATAAAACAGGAGAAATATCGATAAATAGCAAAGGAGTTATATCTATCAACAATAAGATAATAGATAAACAAAACCTTAAAATAGAGATTTCAAAATTAAAAACATCTGGTGTTAATAAAATAATATTAAAAGGTGATAAAAATACTACTTATGACTCTATAATTGAAATTATGGATCTTATTAAAGAAAATAAGATAGACAAGATATTTCTTGCTATAAAGCCCAGGGAGGAGAAGAATGAGCCCATTAAATGAAATTTTAAGTGAAGAGATTATAAGGGAGATAAAAGATGAGTTTTTAGAAACATTTCAGGAAAGGATAGATGCTCTTAATAATGGTCTTTTAGAAATAGAAAATAACAGTAAAAATATAGAGGTTCTTAAAGACGTATACAGGACGTTACATAATATAAAGGGGACTGCAGGGACTCTTGGTTTTGATGAAATAAGTATTATTGCACACAGAATGGAAGATATAATATCTATTAATCTTGATTCACCGGATAATGTTGTTAAAAAGTTAGATTTACTTTATAAAGATATAGATAGAATGTCTGAATTAGTTTTACTGTATAAAGAGGGGAAAGAGATTAGAAAAGATATTAATGAAAAGGGGATAGTTGAAGATAGAAAGTATGTAATGATAATTGAGTTTTCAAAAGTAATAAGGAACACTATTATAAATAAGCTTAAAAATAAATATAGTATTTTAATTTCAGATGACCCTATAGAAGCTTTAAAAAGGATTATACTTGAACCTGTAACTCTACTTATAACTTCTAAAGAACTGGAATATATAGATGGTATAACTCTAATAAAAATAATAAAAGATATACCTTTTAAAAGTAATATAAAGACCATTCTTTTAACATCAAATGATGTTAATAGTAATATTCCGGACTTTATTATAAAAAAAGATTCTAAGTTTTTAGAAAAATTCGAAAACATTATAAAAGAGATATAATGATAGACAGTATTTATGACCTTATTAAAAATGTTTCTACAATTTTACCGCCAGATGTTGAAAAACAGATAAAAAATATAGATGGGCATTTGGCGAGTGTTATGAAAGATGCTATAAAAATTTCAAAAGACAATTGTATCCCTATTTGTCAAGATACTGGTTATCCATATTTTTTGGTAAAATTACCTTTTTCGCAAACATCAAGGATAAAAGAGATTAATCTAAGTATAGAAAAAGCATTATTGATGGCAACAGAAGATGGAATTATAAGACCTAATTCTGTTGACCCTATAAGAGATAGGAATTATGGGAATAATTTAGGGGAATATCTTCCTTATGTTGATTTTGAGTTTCAAAATAGAGATGATATTGAGATAAATCTTCTTTTAAAAGGTGGGGGTAGTGAGAATGTAAGTAATCAATATTCTATACCTAATGATATTACTTCAGAAAGAAGTATTGAAGGTGTAAAGAAAATTATTTTATATCATTTGACAGAGGTTCAAGGGTTAGGATGTGCACCTGGTATAATTGGTGTATGTATAGGTGGTGATAGGGCATTGGGGTATAAAATAGCTAAAAAACAGTTGTTTAGATCACTTGATGATAAAAATAAAGATCCCATTATTGCTGAACTTGAAAGCCAGATATTGGAAAAAGCTAACTCTTTAAATATAGGCCCTATGGGGTTAGGTGGCTCACCTACATTACTGGGGGTTAAAATAGGATTTGCAGCAAGACACCCTGCTTCATTTTTTGTTACAATATCTTACTTATGTTGGGTTGCAAGGAGAGGGAAATGCAATATAAAATAAAACTCCCATTAAATGATAATAGTATAGTTGATAAACTTACTGTAGGTGATCATGTTTATATTGATGGGATTATTGTTACATCAAGAGATAGGGCTCATAAGTTCTATTATGAATCGATAGTTCAGAATAAAAATATTGAGCTTATGACAAAAATCAAAAATTATATAAAAAATGGGGCTATTTATCACTGTGGCCCTATAGTTGATATGAACAGTAAAAAAGTTATATCAGCAGGTCCAACTACGAGTATTAGAGAAGAGCCTTATGAGGATAAAGTTATAGAGTTTTTTAGGCCGGCTTTTATTATAGGGAAAGGTGGTATGGGAATTAAAACACTTAATGCTTTAAATGAATTTAACTCAGCATATATTCATTTTGTTGGTGGTGCAGGTAGTTATTATGCTAACAACATAAGAATTATTGATTTTTTTTGTGTTGAGTTTGGCATGCCGGAGGCTATATGGGTTTTTGAAGTTAAAGAACTTTTTGGTATAGTTACTATGGATAATAAAAAAAACAATTTACATGAAAAAATAAGAAAAGAATCTAAAAAAATATACGATAATTTAATTTATTAACAATTAAAAAAACTTGATAAAATCTAAATTATTAGTATAATATAATTAATGTAAAAAAATTTAGATTTTTGAGTTATTATAAATAAGGGATTAAGAAATGGAAAATAGAAAGTTGCCAACATATTTTGATATTGAGAAAAATATATATATAGCCATAGACAATGGTAAAGTTATAAGAGTTATCTCATATTCTATGTCTGATGATATAGAAAAAAAATTAGATTATGTTGTCGAAAATATTCTAAAAAAATATAATAAAGAAAATCTTAAAAGTATGATATATACTGCTGTTAAAGAACTTGCTATTAATGGTACAAAGGCGAATTTAAAAAGGATATTTTTTGAAGAAAAAGGGCTTGATTTATTTAATCCAGATGATTATGAAAAAGGCATGAGTGAATATAAAAATTATATGACAGAAGAGATGGCTCTAAAATATGGTCAAATAGCAAAGAAAAAAGGGCTTTATGTTAGGATAAGTTTTTACCATGAACCTAATGGTATGAGAATTGAAGTGGTTAATAATACACCTATAACACCCCAAGAGGAAAAAAGACTCAGGGAAAAAATGTCTAAAATTATGAAATATGAGACATTGATGGACTTTTATATGGAAAATCAAGATAATACAGAAGGGGCAGGAATGGGCCTTGCACTTGTTACAACTATGTTGAAAGCAGAAAATGTGGACCCTAATCTTTTCAGGATAATGACTAAAGAAGATAGAACAATAGCAAGGATTGAAATTCCTTTTAATGAAAATTTTATTACTCAAAGAAGTATGGGTAAGCCACAAGAAAAGAGAGATGATAGGAAAGATAGTACTAATGGAGAGACTATAGAAGAGAATATAAAATAATCAATTTTATTTAATTTATTTAATTTTTAAAATTATTAACTTGATAATAAAAATAGACGAGAATAAATTTGATATTTTGATATTATGTTGTAAAAGGCGGTTATATGCGTGTAGTATTCAAAGTAGTTATCTTATTAACTTTATTTCTCAATATTTTTGGACAAGAAGCAAAAAGTAAAAAATATTTCTTTTATTATAAGCTTAATTTTGATAAAACAGATAATTTTAGTGAGGAAAAAAATCAGAATGAACTTAAAGAAAATGAATTTTATTTTGTTGTAACATATAATAACGATAATCTTGTTGAATCTGTCGGATATTACGATCCTAAAGGTAATATAAATACCTATCTTGTAGATAGATATAACAATATTTTTTTTAATTATATAACTTATAAATATGAGAAAGGTTTGCTGGCAACAAAAGAGTTTAAAGATAAAGATGATAAAGTACTTGCTAAAATAAACTTTGAATATAATGAAGAAAAGAGGATCTCTAAAACAATATTGTTTATCTATTCGTTAAAAAAGAGAGAACTTATTAAAATTGAAGAAACAAAATTTACATATAAAGATAATAACTATGATATTATTGAAAGAATAAACCAGAGGGATCAAATATATGAAAAGTTTTTTTATGGAGGTGGTACTGTTATAAAAGAATATTATAGATACAACATAGATGGGAAAACACTTCAGTATTCTGTAAAATATTATTATGATGGTGATAAATTATCAAAAAAAGAGTTTTATTCAAAGTCAGGAGTTTTATTAAAGACTGAATATGAGAACTCAGTAGTATCTAGATGAACCATACCCTTATATCTTTAGAGTTTAGTAGATTAAAAAAAGAGATAAAAAAGTTTTGTTTAAGTAAATTAGGCGAAGAAGAAGTTGATAATATTAAACTTCTTGCTCGTGAAGATTTATTGAATAATCTTAATATTCTTGACTCTTTTGTAAAATATATAATTGAAAATAATTTTCCCGGTTTTATAATACCAGATATACGATCTTCTATTCTAAAAGTTGAGAAAGATGGAATACTAATTATCGAAGAAGTTATAAAAATAAAGGAATTTATAAAAAATGTTAAGTCTTTAAAAGATTATTTTATTAATTCAACTTCTGAGAATGTTGTAAGTATTATTTCTGAACTATCAGATTTTACTACTATTTTTACAAGAATAAATCAGGTAATAAATGAAGAAGGTAATATAAAGGATAATGCTTCTGATGAATTGTTTAATATAAGAACACAGATTAGAAAATTAAAGGAATCGATATCTTTAAGTTTACGAAAAATATTGGATAATCCTGAGTTTAAGCCTTTTTTGCAAGATAGATTTTTTACTTTTAAGGGTGATAGATGGGTTATACCAGTTAAAACGTCTTATAAATATCAGATTAAAGGTTTTATAATTGATTACTCAAATACTGGAGAAACTGTTTTTATAGAACCAGATATTATAGTTGAGAAAAATACTAAGTATAAAGAAATGGTTATTGAAGAAAAGAAGGAGATAGAAAAAATATTAAGAAAATTATCTATTTCAATAAAAAATAAAATTGATGACTTTAAAAAAACAATTGAAGTTTTAAAGATTATTGATCTTAATTGTTCAAAATCTCTTTATGCTATTGAGAATAAATTAAAGAAGCCAATTATAGATAATTACTGGGATATAAAAAGGGCCAGACATCCCTTTATTGAAAATCCTGTCCCTATTGATATAAAACTTGGTAAAGAATTTGATATTTTAATTATTACAGGTCCTAATACTGGGGGGAAGACAGCAGCTTTAAAAACTATTGGACTTTTGACTTTAATGGCTAATTCTGGTCTTTTTATACCTGCTGATGAGGATAGTGTAATATCATATGTGGATAATATTTTTATAGATATTGGAGATGAGCAGAACTTATCACAGAATCTCAGTACCTTTTCTTCACATATAAAAAGAATCAATCTTATTCTTAAAAAAGCTACTGAGAACTCTTTAGTCCTTATAGATGAGATAGGAGCAGGTACAGATCCTAAAGATGGTGCAAGTTTAGGGGTAGCTATCATAGAATATCTTCTTGAGAGAAAAATAAGAGCTGTTATAACCTCTCATTTTGAAAAAGTAAAAAATGTTGCTTTTTTTAAAGAACGTGTTGAAAATGCAACTGTTGAGTTTGATTCAAAAACACTTACTCCTAGATACAGGCTTATTACTGGTGTTACTGGCAGGAGTATGGGAATAGAAATAGCAGCAAGACTTAATTTGCATGAAAGTATAATAAAAAGAGCTATGGATCTTTGTCTCCCAACCAGCAGAGATTATGAACTAAAAGATGTTCTTGATAAACTTAATGAACAGATAAAAGTTTATGAAAGTAAAAGGAAACATTATGAAAACTTGTTAACAAATCTTCTTAAAAAAGAGCAAGAACTTGAAAAAAAGGAGAAAGAGATTAATAAACTACTTGATAAGATCAAGGCAGGAGAAAAACTTGAAATGGTAGAGTTTTTGAAAGAAAAGAGAAGGTATATACTTGATAAAATAAAAAAATCGAGTTTAGAGGATAAAAATTCATTAAAAGATATATTAAAAGATATTGATAGTATATCTAATGAGATTAAAAAAGAGGGGATTTATAAAGAATATAATGAGATTAGTAATATTACCCAGATTGAAGATATAGAGCTTAATATTGGCGATAAGGTTTTAGTAAATGGTATTGGAGAGAGTGAGATTATTGATATAGGAAAAAACTTTATAACTGTTAAGGCAGGGGTTATAAAAATAAAAGTAGAGAAGGGTGATATAATAAAGTTAATTGGCAGAGTTGAGGAAAATGTTAATGTTAGAGTTGATGCCCCTATAAAAGATATTTATGAGTTAAATATAATAGGTAAAAAGAGAGAGGAGGCTATTAAAGAGATAGAAAACTATATTGAGTCTTTAATAATAAAAGGGGGTGGTGAGGGAATAATTATTCATGGCCGTGGTAAAGGTATATTAAAGGATACAGTTATTGAAATTATGAAAAAGTATAATATAAAAAATTATATACATAGTCCTGATGGTGGTCTAACTAAGTTTATTGTTGAATAATTAAATTAGATCTAATAATCATTTGCTGTATATATAAAGGGGGGATTATATTTGATATGCCTGATACTCTTGAAAGTATTGTGCTTTTTATATTATTATTTTCTTTACCAGGTTCAAGAGTTGTTATTACAGCTTTTCCTATTATTTTTCTACTTTCAGTATTATCATCTTTTATAGTTTTTATCCCCCATAAACTGTGGAATATAACAATTTTGTTTTCAAACTCCCCAATATATATTGCTATGTGACCTGGCATCCATATTAAAGTAAAAAATGGAAAACCATTTTTTTTGATTATCTCTTCTTTAAGTTCTAAAGGAAGGTTGTCTATAGTAAAATATATTCCTGTTTGAAATTGATGATAGGAAAATCTTGGGAAGTATATTCCGAAAACAGAAAAAAGATCTTTTACTAAACCAGAACAATCTCTGTTACCATATAGGCCACCCCAACTATAAGGTTTACCTATCATATTATTTATTATTTTTGCTATGTTTCCCTTTTTTAATTCCATAAATCCTCTATTGGAGACATTTTTAGGGATTAGGACTTCTTTTTCTACGCCTTCCCTATATTCATTACTCACTATTACTTTAACAACAAAATTAGTTTCTTTCTCTTTTATCAATGGGAATATTGCTCCAATGTTAACTTTATATAAAAACAAGTTTTTTTCTTCCAGTTTTATAGTTACATCATCCCTTATTATAACTATCCATTCTTTATGAGTTACTATTTTATTTATTATATCTTTATTTACAAAAGCAATATCGTTTGTTTTAACCCATCCTTGGCCAAATATCCCAATAACAAAAGCCCACTCTTTATCTTCTGTCATATGAAGTATTTTAAGGGGAGTGTTCCCGTTTATTATATATGATTGAGCATAATCAAAAGGATATCCTTCCCCTGCTTTATTAAAGTCTTTAAAAAATGGTTTATGTGTTGGAATAACTCTTAATTCTGTTGTTTTTACTGTAATTCCTTCAGATGATAGTGAAGGATAATTGTTAATATCTGAGTTCTTAATTATTTTTTCTATAAAATCTTGTTCAATTTTTTGCTTGTTTTCACCATAATATTCTTCTTTAAAAAAGTTTTCATAATATTCTTTAAGATTTGGGATTATATAATTATTATTCCATACTTCAAAGTATTTTTTAAAATAATACTGTATTAACATGTTATTAAACTCAGGTAGAATTAAAAGCTTTACATTAGATTTATCTGCAAAAAAGAGTGCGTTTTGAGGTATTTTTTTAAGGTCTTCAATATCTTCTTCTTTTGTTATCTCTTTTACAGTTTTACAGCTTAAAATAAAAAATGAAAAAAGTAAAAATTTTAAGATAAAATTTTTATTAGAATACATATTTTTTCATTACAGTAAGATTAGCATTTGTCTTTTCATCATAAAGAAATCTTACCTCATCTACAAATTCCTGAATAAGAAAAAGCCCTAAACCACCTGCTTCTAGTTTATCAAATGAGAACTTTTTTTTATCAACAACTAATGGTGGTATAAACCTATCGCTCCAATCTTTTATTACTGCTATCATTTCATTGTTTTTAAAAAAAATTGATATTATTATAATGTTTCTTCTTATTTTCCCATGACTTATTACATTTGTTACAAACTCATCTATAGCAACAGCAAATTCGTATGCTTGAGAGTCCGGTATAAAATTTTTGGAATATTTTTCAATCTCAATTGTTAATTTTGTGATATTTTCTAACTTAGTATCAAGTAAAATATAAATTTTTTCTTCTAAAATTTTTTCATTAAACAATCTTACTCTCCTTCATAGTAGGTAGCAAATGCTTTTTCACTTTCCCATATCTCAACTCTGTCTATTTTAATATTTTCCTCTAATTTTTTCTTTAGTTCTCCATATATAAAGAATGCTATATTTTCAGCAGAAGGATTTATTTTATCAAAAGGTGTTATTTCATTTAAAAACTTGTGGTCTAAAACTAATAATATATCTTTTAGTATTTTTTTTACATTTTTAAAGTCGATCAATATCCCTATATTGTTTAATTTTTCACCTTTAAGGGTAACTCTAACTTTCCAATTATGGCCATGAAGATTTTCACACTTACCTTCATATCCTCTTAAACTATGGGCTGAAGAAAAGCTATCTTCTACACTTATCATATACATTTTTATTTCTCCATAATTATTAATAAAATTGAAAATTTAAATTATATCAAGTCCAAAATCTTTTTTTAGTATATTATAAAGTTTGTTTAATGGTAAACCAACTACATTATAATATTCTCCTTCTATAGATTTTATAAAACATGAAAACAGACCTTGAATTTTGTAAGCACCAGCAGCATCAAGTATCTCTTCCTTTTCAATATATCTTTTTATTTGCTCATCAGAAATATATTCTACTTTTATTGAAGTTTTTGATATGTCTAGTATACTTTTATGTTTTGTTACTAGTGATAATCCTGTATATACGTAATGGATTTTATCTCTTAGAAGTTTTATCATATTAAAGGCATCTTTTTTATCTTTCGGTTTTCCTAATATATAATTATCGACTACTACTACAGTATCAGCACCTATTACAATTAAATCATCTTTTCTTTCTAATTTATCAAAAACATTTTTTGCTTTTAAATATGCTACTTCAATAATATCATCGACTCTGTTTATCTTTTCATCTATTTCTGGTTTGATAATTTCTATTTTTAGCCCTATTTTCTCAAGTATCTCTTTTCTTCTTGGTGATGATGAGGCTAAAATTATTTTCATTTTATTCTTGTTTATAATTTTTAAAGAAATTAGCAAGTCTTGTTACAACTTCCTGGAGTACATCAATTGGTGGGAGAAATACTATTCTAAAATGGTCTGGCGTTTTCCAATTAAATCCTTTACCATGTACTAGTAATATTTTTTCTTGTTGTAATATATCCAGAACAAGTTTTTCATCATTAGAAATATTAAACTTTTTAATATCAACCTTTGGGAAAATATAAAAAGCTCCTTTGGGTTTAACACATGTTATACCTGGTATATCATTTAATTTATCAAATATATAGTTTCTCTGTTCATATAATTTACCACCAGGGTTTATCATTTTTATAAGTCCCTTTTCCTCTATACCTAGGGCTGACATTATTGAATATTGAGCTGGCACATTACTGCATAATCTCATACTTGAGAGTATATTAAGGCCCTCTATATAACCTTGAGCATTTTTTTTGTTTCCTGATAGTATCATCCATCCTACTCTAAATCCTGCTATCCTGTGGGATTTTGAAAGTCCATTAAATGTAATTACTAGTGTTTCATTGGTTAGAGATGCTATATTATAGTGTGTTGTTTCTGGGTATACTATCTTTTCATATATTTCATCAGAAAATATTATAAGTTGATTTTCTACTGCAATTTTCACAATCTCTTCTAATATTTCTTTACTATATACAGCACCTGTTGGATTGTTTGGATTTATTATAACTATACCTTTTGTTTTAGAATTAATTTTTTTCTTTATATCATTTATGTCAGGGTACCAATCAGATTGCTCATCACATATATAATGTACTGCATTTCCCCCCGCAAGATTTACTGCTGCAGTCCATAAAGGGTAATCAGGGGAAGGGATAAGTATTTCATCGTCGTTATCAAGTAGTCCCTGCATCGACATTACTATAAGCTCGCTTACACCATTACCTATATATATATCATCTATTGTAAGGTCATCGCCGAAACCTTTTTTCTTAGCATCCAGTAATATAGCATTTCTTGCTAAAAATATTCCTTTGGAGTCAGAATAACCCTGGGCCTTTTTTATATTGAAAATAACATCATGTATAACTATATCTGGAGCTTCAAGCCCAAAGTAATATGGATTCCCGATATTAAGTTTTATTATATTGTAGCCTTCCTGTTCAAGTTTATTAGCCTCTTCAAGTACTGGCCCTCTTATATCATAACATACATTGTCTAATTTTTTTGATTTATTAAATATTTTCATTTTATGCCTCTTCTAATTTATGTATTTTAAACTTATGTTTATTAATTCCTTATTTTTTTTTATTTCTTTTTTGTTTCTTGCTTTATTTACCAGTATTGAAGGATTCTTTTTTAAAGTTTTTAAAAAATTGTTTATAATATCATCTTCTTTCTTAATTATTACATTTACTAGAAAGTTTTTCTCTTCTGGGGCCTTCTGTTTTATTTCTCTATTTATTCTAAATATGTAAAAAGGTAATTTTTCAATATCTCTTACATCTATAATATTATTTTTTTTGTAAAGATGTTTGAAAACTTCTCTTATAAACTCAAGGTCTTCTTTTGTATCGACAGTAATTCTTATATCTTTTACCCTTAGGTTTTCTTCTGGTTCATAATATAATATTTTCCCTATATTTTTTTCTTTTGCCAGGAATGTTACGTGTTCAAAGTGGTATTTTTCAGTTGCTTGCTTTTTTAGAGTCTTTAAAAATTTTAATGTTGTTACTTCAAAGCCATCAAGTAGTGAAGTTGATTCTGGGTTTATTGTTACAAGGTCTAAATTATTTTCTATAAGTTTTTCTATCATTTTATCTATTGTTGCAGGATCAATTAATGGTGAATCCGCACATATTCTTACTATAATATCTATTTGAAACTTTTCTGATGCTTCTATAAACCTTTCAAGTACATTATCAGTACTTCCTCTGTAAAAATCAATATTTTTACTAACACAAAACTCCTGAATTTTATTATCCTCTTTTTCTGTCGTAGTTGCAACAACTATTTTTTTTATTTTATTACATACTTTTAATCTGTCTATAATGTGTTCTAATAGGGGCTTACCTTCTATTTCCATAAGAACTTTACCAGGGAGTCTTGTTGAACCCATTCGTGCTTGGATAACAGCACCTACCATACAATATCCTCCCAGAATATAGGAGAATTTTTTGGGATATCTTTTTTAGCTTTTGAGTTTATTACCATATACTTCATTTCAACAGGTATACCAATAAGTGGTCTAACTGCCTTTATGTTTTTATCATTTAAAACTTCACCTTCTTTTATATCAGTTTTGGCGAATAGACTTTTTAAGGAAGCTTTTTTTATTTCCATCTCTTTTGCACTTATTTTTTTTACACCATCTCCTAATGCTATTTCAATTTCTCTTATTTTGTTTACCATTTCCTCAAACTCTTTAAACTCCATTGAATGTGGATGGTCAAACAACCTGTTTTCTCTTTTCAAAGTTACATGTTTTTCTATTATTGTTGCCCCTAGTGCCACGGCTGCTATTGCTAAAGTATCACCTAAACTATGATCAGAAAAACCTACTGGAAGTTTAAAAGACTTTTTTAATGAGTTTATAACCATAAGATTGGCAAGCTCAGGTTCAAGTGGATATAGAGAAACGCAGTGGAGTAGTGATATATCTGTTGCACCTCCTTTAAGGAGTGTAAAAATTGCTCTTTCTATTTCACCTAAAGTTGCCATACCGGTTGATATAATAACTTTTTTGCCTGTTTCACCAACTTTTTCTAAAAGTTCAAGGTTTGTTATTTCAGAGGATGCTATTTTTATAGAATCACAGTATTTGTTTACTATTTCTAAAGATTCTTGATCAAAAACAGATGATATAAAGTCTATGTTAATTTTTTTTGTTTCTTCTCTTATAATTTTGTGGAATTCTTCATTTATTTCGACTTCTTTTAATTTGTCAAAAATAATGTTGTAATTCGCCTTATTATCCTTAAATGTTAACGGGTTTAAAAGATGTTCTGCTTTAAAAGTTTGAAATTTTACTGCATCAGCACCACTTTCTTTTGATTTGTGAACCATTTCAATTGCTTTGTCAATCTTTCCATCATGGTTTAATCCTATTTCTGCTATTACATATACTTTTTTATTTTTCATCTAACATATGCCCCATTTTATTTTTTTTAGTTTCTAAATAGAACTTGTTATGTTCTGTAGGTGGTATAATTATCGGCACTCTTTCAACTATCTGAATATCATAAGCTTTTAATCCTATTAGTTTCTTAGGGTTGTTTGTAATTAATCTTATTTTTTTTATCCCTAAATCTTTTAACATTTGAGCTCCTATACCGTAGTCTCTAAGGTCTGCAGGGAATCCTAATTTTTCATTTGCCTCAACCGTATCGAGTCCTTTATCTTGTAAACAATAGGCTTTTATTTTGTTTGCTATTCCTATACCTCTTCCTTCTTGTCTTAAATATAAAAGTACTCCTCTACCCTCTTTTTCAATCATTTCCATAGCAGTGTGGAGTTGGTCACCACAGTCACATCTGTAACTTCCAAATGTATCCCCTGTCAAGCATTCAGAATGTACTCTTACTAAAATTGGTTCATTTGTACTTATATTCCCTTTTACTAATGCAATATGAATTTCGTTATTTAGTTTATTTCTATAAGATATTATCTCGAAATTTCCCCACTTTGTTGGCATATGAGCCTTACTTACAATCTCTACAAACTTATCTTTTTTTATTCTTTCTTCAATTATTTTTTCTATAGAGAATATATTAAGATTATGTTTCTGAGCAAATTTTATAAGATCGGGGAGTCTTGCCATTGAACCGTCTTCATTTATTATCTCGCATATAGCAGCAACTGGTTTTAGCCCTGCCATTTTGACAAGGTCTATACTTCCTTCTGTATGACCTGCACGGACAAGTACTCCACCTTCCTTTGCAAGCAATGGGAATATATGCCCTGGTTTCCTGAAGTCTGATGGTTTTGATGTTGGTGATGATAAGTTTCTTAATGTTTCTGCTCTATCTTCTGCTGATATCCCTGTCCCTGTGTTAATGTGGTCAACACTTACTGTAAAAGCTGTAGTGTGTGGGTCAGTATTGTTTTTCACCATAAGTTCAAGTTCAAGTCTAGTAGCTATCTCTTTTGTCAATGGTGCACATAAGAGTCCTCTGGCTTCTTTTATAAAAAAGTTGATATTTTCTTTTGTAGCTTTTTCTGCTGCTATAACAAGATCGCCTTCATTTTCTCTATCTTCATCATCAACAAGTATAAAAGGTTTGCCATTTTTTATATCATTTAAGATATCCTCTATATTAGCAAAAATATTTTCCATAATGTTTCCTTTTATATTTATTTAATTTTTTGAATTTAAATTTACTTTACTTCTTGTAAAATAATGATTAAAAGTGGGGTATTTTGGATATATATTATTTTATAGCAGAGTATAAAGTTAGAAATTAAAATGAAATAAATTTATATTTTCTAAAGATAACTAAAGGATGTAATTTTTTAAACAATAAAACCTTTTTCAGGCTTTACTGTTTAATTTTAATTATATAATATTAATTTTGACTTTCTAAAACATTTTTAAGCTGGCTTGCTTTTCCTATTCTTCCTCTTAAATAGAATAGTTTAGCTCTTCTTACTTTACCAGTTTTAACCACTTCTATTTTTTGTATAGATGGGCTATGTAAAGGGAAGGTTCTTTCTACACCTATTTGTCCAACCATTTTTCTTACTTTAAACATTCTATTTAAACCTGAACCATGAATATCAATTACTATACCTTCAAAAACTTGTATTCTTTCTTTTTTACCTTCAATAATTTTAACATAAACTTTTACAGTATTTCCAACTTTAAAGTTTTCATCTTTTGTCATATACTCTTTTTCAATTTTTGCTAAAACTTCACCTCTATTTATCATGATATATCTCCTTAATTATTTCTTTTGCTATTTTTAAATTTGAGATATCTAAATTTAATGATTTTAATAAGTCAGGTCTATTTTTTATTGTATTTTTTAATGCACTTTTTAGTCTAAACTCTTTTATTTTTTTATGATCACCACTAATTAATGCTTCTGGAACTTTTAATCCTTTATATTCTCTTGGCCGTGTGTACTGATCATATTCTAAAAGAGGATTAAAACTCTCTTCAAAAGTAGATTCATAAGAGTCAAGTACACCCTCTATAAATCTGATTGATGAATCTATAATTGAAAGAGCAACTATTTCACCATTTGTTAAAATAAAGTCACCAAGTGAAATTCTCTCTGGTTTTAATATCATGTTTATTCTTTCATCAAAACCTTCATATCTTCCACAAATTATCATTATCTCTTTTTCTTTACTCAATTCTTTAGCTATTTTATTATTGAAAACTTTTCCACGAGGATCTGTTATTATTATTTTTGTTTCAGGTCCTGAGTTTCCCCTAACAGCATCAATTATAGGCTGGCATTTAAGTAGCATTCCGGCACCGTCACCATATATTTCATCATCTACTTTTTTATGCTTATCATCAGAATATTCCCTAAAGTTTATGACTTTTATTTTTATGATTCCCTTTTCTATACCCCTTTTAAGAGGAGCATTTGAGTTTATATATTCATTTATCAAATTAGGAAACAGTGTTAGAACTTTATAACAAACCATCTATATCCTTATATTTTATAACTTTATTATCCAGGTCAAAAATTTCAATATACTCATCTAATACAGGCAACATTACCTGTTTTCTTTTGTTTTTTTCGTTTTTGTATATAACTTCCAGAATATCACATGAACCAAAATTGTGTACGGACACAACTTTGCCAATATATTTTTCACCTATATATGTTTTTGATCCAATTGCCTGAAAGTAAAAAAATTGATTATCTTTCAATTCATCTTTTATTTCAGAAAAGTCTATGTATATATTTTTACCTCTCATTTTCAGTACTTCATTTATATTATTTGTATTATTTAATTTCATTACAAACCTATTTCCCCTATAATAAGATATTTTTGATATTTTAATCTCTTTAAATTCATTATTGTCCTTAAAATAAAGAGTCTTATATTTTAGAATATTATCTAATGGTTCTGTATAACTTAGTAATATAAGATCTCCCTTTATACCTCTTGTATTAACTATTTTTCCTATTACTATTTTTTCCATATTTTTTAAACTTTGATTTTAATTAGGAGTCTTAAATTTAATAATATTATAATTATATAATTAATTACATTTTGGTTTAATAAGTATTTTGACTGATGCTTAACTGGTGCTATAAAATTCTATAAGGAGTTTTAATGAGAACAATAGTTTTTTTTATAATTACTTTTTTTGCTTTTATTTCATGTTCTGAAAAAAAAGTTGTACTTGAAAAAACACCTGATGCTATTTATAGAGATGCAAATGGTGCTTTAGAAAGTCCTCTTGGTAAATGGAGGTACAAAAATACATATTTTATTGAATTTGAGGGTGAACCTAATAGAGGCAAGTGGAGTGTTTCTACAGATTATGGTCAGGGAGAAAAGGTAGTATTTACTGGTAAATGGTATGTTTATAATTGGGATAAAAATAAGGGGATTGGATATTTAAGATTAGATTATGAAAATATTGGGCTTACAAATCCTTTAAAGATAGATTCGAAAACAAATAGACCTGAACATATTTTTTATCCCTATAGAAGGTATCAGATTTTAGAATATTATTGTGATAGTAAATATTTTGGAATGAATATATATAAAAAAAGGGATAGTCAATCTACACTTGAAGGAGAATGGGAACACGCAAATTATGATTGGTTTGATGACTTTTATGTTTTTTCTGAATCGCCTCTGTGGATTGATGAGAATAGTTTTAATGAAAAAGTTTTAAAATATCTAGATGATTCTGAAAAAAAGTTTATAGAAAAGATCTATACCTACAATCTTGCTAAGTATTACAGAAAACAGGAACTAACAGGAGAAGAAGAGTTTGAACTTAATAAAATCATGGCTAAAGTAAGAGAAAAGAAAGGTTATAGTGGTGAATGGTTTTATGTATCTTTATCATCAATTCCTAAGTATAATACTTATTATGTTAACAGGAGAGGTATTTTAGAACTTGATAAATATGGTCAGGTAAGATATAAGCAAGAGACACCTTTTTTTGGTAGTATTGTTAATAATGAGTTAATAAATGGTCTTCCTACACTTGAAAAAGATAGGTTTGGAAACATTAAAGTTACAGCTAAGTATATTATATGGGATAATTATGTTTATAATAATAATGGTGGTATAGCTGAAAAAGAGGTAAATATAAAAATATTTGATTCATCAAATGATCTTGTTATGAGTAACTGGGAGTTTAAAGTTATAATAATAAAGGACTACAATATACTTATAACCTTCCCGTTTGAAAGAGTACTGAAGTAATATTTTTATGTATTTATGCTTAATTAGGGGTTTATTTTAAACTTTTCTAAAAATTTATTTTTGAATTCTTCCAATATGTAAAATGAACCTGTTATAAGATAATTTTCTATTTCAGGTTCAAAACTGTTTTTGTCTATTAGTAGAAATTTTATTTTTTTCTTACTTAAAAATTCTATTATTTCTTCTGTTGCCATGTTTTCAATATTAGGAATTATGAAAATTTTGGTTATCTTTTTCAGATTTTTCAACATTCTCTTATAGTCTTTATCTTTTTGACAGTTAAATATTGTAATAAAGCTTAGATTATTGTACTTTTTTCTAATAGATTGAACAAGTTTTTTTATTGATATTTTATTATGAGCCCCATCAAATATTATTTCATGTTTGTTATTTAATTTGTATGTCTCAAATCTACCTTTTATATCATGTGTATAATCTTTTATAATAATATTATTGTTACCGAAAAGTGAAACAAATGATTTTAATGCTAAAAGAAAGTTTTCTATTCCAAAATATGGTCCATTATATTTTATTCTAAAATTTTTATTATAAAATTCTATTGCATAATTTGTCTTTTTTATTTTTATTCTTGGGTTTCTCAGATTTTTATATAATTTTTTTAAAATTAGATAAAATAAAATATAGAAATAAATATAAATTTTTTGTTTACCTATGATAAAAGGTATATCTTTTTTTATTATCCCTAGTTTTTCATAAGCAATTTTAAATATAGATTTTCCGAGTATATTTGTATGATCTTTATCTATTCTTGTTATTATTGATAGGACTGGATTTATAACATTTGTTGCATCTAGTCTACCACCAAGCCCTGTCTCAAGTATTGCAAAATCAACCTTTTCTTCTTTAAAGTATTTTATTGCAATTATAGTCATTATCTCAAAGTATGTTAAATTAAGGTTATTTTTCTCAGATATATTTTTAACATAATTAAATAATTTATCCATTTTTTTAGTTTCTATTTCTTTGAAGTTTATTGTTATTCTTTCTGTTGGACTTTTTATATGGGGCGATATAAATAATCCTACATTTAATCTCAGATTTTTGATTATTAGGTCTTTTAAATAAAAAGATGTTGAAGTTTTACCTTTTGTTCCTGCTAAATGTATTATTTTAATATACTTTTCAGGATTACCTATTATTTCTAGTGCTTTTTTAACTCTTGCAAGGTTAAAGGATTTTTTATAGTCAAATAGTCTTATTTTTTCATAGTCTATCATTTTGTACCATCAATTAAATTTTATTAAAATTAAAGAGAATTTAAATATAAATTTTTAGAGTTAATTTAATAAAAAAATGAGATATAGAATTGGAATTAAATAATATTATATATTATATTACTGGTCTGGTTGAGATTATAGGATTAACTGTAATTATCTATAATTTTGTTTTTAGGATTATAGATGTAAAAACAAAAACTATTCTTAAACTTCTTGTTATTTTAGGTATTTTTTTTATTTTTTCAAAGTTTTTTATATTAAAAACTTTTGTCTGGATTTTTGAAAAAATTATTGAGATAATACCAATTGCACTTATAATAATATTTCAAAAAGAGATAAAAAACTTTATTAACTCTTCAAAAACTATAATATATATAAAGAAAAATAGGGAATTAAAAAGTAATATTGAAAAAGTCCTGAATGCTCTTAATTATCTTTCAAGTAGAAAAATAGGTTCTTTAATATATATAGACCTTGAAGACCAGCTTAAAGATATAAAAGAAAGATCAGTACCTATTAATTCTGAAATAAATGAAGAAATTATTATATCTTTATTTATGCCTTCAACACCTCTTCACGATGGGGCTATAATAATGAACTTTAATAAAATATTGTATGCCAGAGCTTTTTTCCCTATTACAGAGAAAGATGTTTCAAAATATTTAGGCTCAAGGCATAGAGCTGCAATAGGTATAACAGAGATTTCTAATGGGATTGCACTTACTACTTCTGAGGAAAATGGATATATATCTTTATTTTATCAAGGTAAAATTTTCTATAATCTTGGTTTAGATGGTATAAGAAAGAAAATTTTTGAAATTTTAGGGATGAAAGATGAAAGATAAAACAACTAAAATAATTTTATCTTTTCTTATCTCAGTAATACTCTGGTTTTATATAGACGCAATTGTAACAAAGACACTTGATTTTTCTGTTGAAATAAAATATTTTGATCTTCCTGATGACATGGTTATAATAAAAAAACAGGAGTTATTTTCTTATAATATCATTTTAAGTAAATACTCTTATTATGAATTTAAGCAACCACCACTTGAGGTTAGAGTCTCTTTAAAAGATGTTATGGTAGGTAAAAATTATATTGAACCTGAGATAATAAAAAAGTTTGATATACCATACCTGGCTAGAATATCTTTAAGTGAGAAAAAAATATTTGTTGAAGTTGATAAAAAAGAAATAAAAGAGGTTGAAATAAATCCTGTTATTGATAGCCAGAATTTATTTCTTGTAAAAGATATTACTGTTACTCCTAAAGTGATAAAAATCGAGGGGCCGTCAAAAATTTTAAAAAATATAAAAACACTTGAAACTTCAACTTATACAGTTAATTCATCAGGTATATACTCTAAAATTATACCCATAAAAAATCCTTATAAAAATGTTTATCTTTCAGTAACGTCTGTGAAGGTTGATTTTAAAGCTATAAAGAAGATAGAAGAGAGGTTTATACTTATACCTATTAAAGTAAAGAATCTTAGTGAAGATTTTGAAGCTTATTTTTCTCCTAAAAGTGTTAATGCCTTAGTAAAAGGGAATTTTGATAATTTTAAAGAAAATGATCTGAATAAATTATATTTTTATGTAGATTGTAAAGAAATTACAAATGAAGGGAATTACAAATTAAATTTAAAAATAGATATAAATAATGATTCTCTTATTATAGAGCCTTTTGATATTAGAAGTGTTGATGTTACTATAAAAAGGAGATTAAAATGAAATTAAGTGTGAATATAGACCATGTTGCAACTTTAAGACAGGCAAGGAAGGGGAAAGACCCAGATTTATTGCAGGCAGCGTTTGAAGTTGTTAAAGCTGGTGCTGATGGGATTACTTTTCATTTAAGAGAGGATAGGAGACATATACAGGATGAAGATGTATATATCTTAAAAAAAGAGATAAAAAAACCTTTAAACTTTGAATGTGCTTTAAATGAAGAAATAATAAATATTGTGCTTAATATAGTTCCAGAGTGGGCTACTATTGTTCCAGAGAGAAGAGAAGAGCTTACTACAGAAGGTGGCCTGGATGTGATTGGATTAAAGGATAAAATTATGAAATATCTTTCTCCTTTAAAAGACAAAGGAATCAAAGTTTCTCTTTTTGTTGAACCTGAAAAAAATCAGATAGAAGCAGCTAAAGAGATTGGTGCTGATGCGATAGAAATACATACTGGAAATTATGCTAACCTTATTGATCCTTTTAAAAAGGAAGAAGAGCTTAATAAGATAAAAGAATCTGTGGCTTTTGCTAAAAAAAATGGTCTTATTATTCACGCAGGGCACGGATTAAATTATGAAAATACTTATGATATAGTTAACATTAAAGATATAGACGAATTAAGCATAGGTCATAGTATAATAAGTAGGGCTGTATTTGTTGGCCTATATACTGCTGTAAAAGAAATGATAAATATAGTAAAAAATAAAAAGGCATGATTTTATGGAGGATAAAAAGAAGATTTCATTTTTCAGTAAGAATGAGACAACCTGTCCTGTTTGTAACTATTCTTTTAAAAGAGAGGAAATGCTTACAGGTAGAGGTAGACTTATTGCCAAAGATATAACCCCGGAGTTAAGGAGAACATACGAAGAAAATACAAAGTTTGGGGAGGTTCACCCATTAGCTTATTTTATTACAGTTTGTCCTGCATGTTGGTATGCTTCCCCGCAAAGAGACTTTAATAATATATCACCTAATAACATTGATCTTGTCTCTAATCTTATTGAATATAGAAGAAAAATAATACAGGAAATATTTGCACCGATTATTATTGACTTTGAACAGGAAAGAAACTTATATTCAGGAGCAGCATCATATATTCTTTCGATTAGCTGTTACTCTTTTTTCCCACCAAAAGAATCGCCAACAATAAAAAAAGGGATTTCTTCACTAAGGGCTGCTTGGTTATTTGGTGATATGGCCGCAAAAGTTTTAAAAGAAAATAAAAAAGAACTATATGAAAGGTTTCTTAAAATCCAGGAAATAATGTATGAGAAAGCAAGGAATTATTATAATTCTGCTTATGACCTTGCTTTGAAAGGTAAAGAAAAACTAGATGGTGTTGACCTTGGCCCTGATATTGATAAAAACTACGGGTATGATGGATTTATTTATATTATGAATTATCTTAATTATAAGATGAGTTATAAAGAGGAGGATATAGTTAAAAAAGCTGAGATATATAGAGAAATTAAAAAGACTATAGGTAAAATATTTGGAATAGGTAAAGCCAGCAAGGAGAAACCAGGGCCTTTGTTAAATATAGTTAGGGATCTATATGATGAAGTTTCAAGTCATTTACAGGAGATAGAAGAGAGTGTTAATCTTGAAATAGAGGAATAATAATTTTAATATTTAGGTGGTTTAATGGTAGTAAGGCTTGAAGTTTCTTATGATGGGACTGATTTTAAAGGGTATCAAATACAAACCTCAGACCCCACAGTACAGGGTCTTATAGAAAATGCAATATCAAAAGTTTATAATCAGACTATAAAGACATTTACATCAGGGAGAACAGATACTGGTGTACATGCCATTATGCAGGTAATAAGTTTTAAAACTGATAAAAATATCCCAGAGGATGGATTAAAGAAGGCATTAAACTCTCTCCTCCCACCTCAAATAAGAGTAAATAAAGTAAAATATGAAAATAAGAGTTTTCATGCAAGATTTTCTGCTAAGTCAAGAGAATATATGTATGTTATATATAACAATGATGATGTTTGCCCCCCCTTTTTTTATAGGTATGTTTGGCATGTAAGAGGTAAAATAAAGATAAGAAAATTAAAAAAAACGCTAAAATATTTAAAGGGGGAACATGATTTTTCTTCTTTTTCAGAAAGAACGGAAAAAGACAATCATGTTAGGAAAATAATTTCTATTAAAGTTAAAAAGAAAGGAAAATTTATATATATTTTTATTAAAGGTAATGCTTTTTTAAGAAGAATGGTTAGAGTTATTATTGGGACTTGTGTGGGTATAGCTAAAAGTAATGACTTTCAACCTGAGTTTATTAAAGATATATTAAAAGCTAAGAATAGGGGGAAAAATCCATTTCCGACTGCTCCACCAAATGGTCTTTATCTTTATAAAATTGAGTTTTAAAAAATTTTAAAACTAAAATTTTATTATTTTTTTCTTTCTATTACAAATTGAGAGACTTTTTTTAATTCATTTTTAAGACTTTCGTTACTTATGTTTTCTATTATATTATTTATTTCTTTTAGTAAATTATCAACTATTTTTTGTATTTTTTTATTTATTCCTTTCTGCTCAATAATTTCTTTTATTTCTTTAATTGTATAATCTGATAAATTTTTTACTTTTAATTCTTCTTTTAAATAATAAAAGATTATAGTTTTTTTTTCATTTATTATATCTGAGCCTACTGGTTTTCCTATTTCTTCAGTTGAGGAAAATAGATCTATATAATCATCTTTTATCTGAAAGAGAATTCCTATTTTTTCACCTAATATTGACAGGGTTGGTATCTCATCTTTTATTTCAGATATATATGCACCGGCTATTAGTGGGAGACTGAAACTGTATCTTGCTGTTTTATATTTATATAAATTAATTATATCTTCATATTGTGGGTCTATATTATATACTTCAGAGAAATATATATCCTGCATTTGTGCAAGACCTACTGTTATCATCTCTTTTGAAAATAAAGTTATTATCTCTTTCATAATCTCTTTTTTAGGTATTTTTGAGAGTATATCAAAACTGAGGAAAAAACATATATCTCCAAGACATATACCCAATGATTCTCCTAATTTTTGTGGATTTTTAGAGTTTTGATATTTATTTCTATATTGGGCATGGATTGATGTTTGACCTCTTCTAATATCATCGTTATCCATTATATCATCATGAATTAATAGCCCTGATTGTAAAAGTTCAATAGCAACAGAAGTTTTTATTGAATTTTCTGAATATGATCCTTTTATTTTATCTTCAATAAGACATATTAAAGCACCTCTTATTAATTTCCCATTAATACTAAAGTTTTTAATTTTTTCTAGTGAGTCAATTGTCCATTCTCCTATTGATGGTAGTTCTTTATATGAATCCAGTATTTCTATTATTGATTTTTTAATAATATCAGTATATTTTTTTAATTCCATTAATTATCCTTTGATTTTGTAGGTAAAAAATTTAATTTATTTTTTAAACTTATTTGTTTTGGTTAAAACTATATTTTATTTTTATATATTATAAAAATAAAAATTTTTAATAGAGAGTTATTTAATGTTTATAAAAAATCTTAAAGAGGATCTTGTTATAAAAGTTCTTGAAGATGTATTAAAAGATTTAAAAGATGTTTGTAAGTGTTCTATTTGTGTTGAGGATATTGTTACTTATGTTTTAAATAGAACAAAACCATTTTATATAAGTAGCGGGAGAGGTATTTTACACCTTGAAGCTGACTTAAAGATAGATATACAGGATAAAACTGATATATATTCATTAGTCTTGCAGGCTATAAATATTATAAAAGATAGAAGAAAGTCTCATTTACATTCTTTCCCTCAAAATGGCATTGAGATTTTAAGACAGGAAGAGTATGAAACAACTGATTTTTATTATGTTAATTTTCCGTATATTTTAGGTCGTGTTCTTGATTATGTATCCCTTAAACCTAAAGACGGTGTTAAAGTTGAATTATATATATATGATAATGAGCAAGATAAGTATGTTCTTGCTCCTATGAAAGAACAGTCATGGTCTAATCCTTATATAGTTCCAATAAGATTGGGTGGTTATTATACGTTTTGGCCTAAAGAGATTAAGGCCAAAGAACAGAGTTCTCACACAAAAGAAAAAGTTAATTTTAAAATTGGCGTTAATGATGAATATGAAGAGGAGTTTACTTTAGAACTTTTCACTGATAAAATTATAAGAAATTATATAAGTACTAATTTTAGTTATGAATTAAATCCTATATTGATATAATTTTTACTCTATTTTTTAAATTTTAATTTTCTATTTATTCAAAATAAAGAGGGTTTTAAAAAATGAAAGATAAGAACTTGTTAGATTCTGCTATTAAAGAGATACAAAAAAGGTTTGGTGAAGGTGTTATAATGAAACTTGACCAAAAAGAGAAGATAAGTATTCCAGTTATACCTACTGGGATAATATCTCTTGATATAGCAACAGGAATAGGAGGGCTTCCAAGAGGGCGGATTGTTGAAATATATGGGCCTGAGTCTTCGGGTAAAACAACTATAGCATTATCTACTATTGCTCAGGTTCAGAAAAATGGCGGAGTTGCTGCTTTTATAGATGCAGAACATGCATTAGACCCTATATATGCTAAAAAGTTGGGGGTTAACCTTGAGGACCTGTATATTTCACAACCAGATTCAGGTGAGCAGGCATTAGAGATAGCAGAGACATTAGCAAGAACTGGGCAGATTGACCTTATAGTAATAGATAGTGTTGCAGCATTAGTCCCAAGAGCTGAAATAGAAGGTAATATGGGTGATTCTCAAATAGGGTTACAGGCAAGATTGATGTCTCAGGCATTAAGAAAAATAACAGGTATAATTTCTAAAACAAATACATGTATGATTTTTATTAATCAAATAAGAATGAAAATAGGTAGTTATGGTAATCCTGAAACAACCACAGGCGGGATGGCTTTAAAATTTTATTCTTCAATAAGAATAGAGGTAAGGAGAGGAGAGGCTTTAAAAGATAAAGAAGAATCTTATGGAACTATTACAAAAATAAAAGTTAATAAAAATAAGATGGCCCCCCCTTTTAAGAAAGGTGAGTTTATGGTTTTGTATGATAAAGGTATATATAATGTCTATACACTTCTTGAGGAGGCTGTTAATCTGGGCATAATAGAGAGAAAAGGGACTTTCTATTATTTTGGTAATGATAAAATTGGGCAGGGAAAAGAGTCTACATATTCATATTTTGAAGCTAATCCTGATTTTGCATTAAAAATTGAAAATCTTATAAGAGAGAAGTATGAACTTCCTGCTATTGAGGTTAAACAAGATAATAAAAAAGATGAGAAAGAGACTAAAGAGTCTAAAAAAAGAAAGAAAGTTGAAGATGTAACAGAAGAGTTGTTGTAAAATTTTTAATTATTAAAATTTTATTATTATATATTATATTTTTTTGTTATTTTCCGAATCTTAAATTTAGAGGTTCGGGTTATGTTTTATAAGATTCTACTGTTTATATTCATTATGTTTTTCCCTTTTCTTTTATACTCATTAAATATTATGAGGACTATAAAGGGTGATCTATGGGGTTTTGTTGATATTGATAGTGGCAAAGTATTAATAAAACCTATGTATCAATATGCAGGTGACTTTTTTGATGGTATAGCTAGGGTTAAACTTAATAATAAGTGGGGCTTTATAGACATAAATAATAATGTTATTATACCTTTTGTCTATGACTTTGTAAATAATTTTTCAGATGGTCTTGCTTCAGTTAAAAGCAATGGGAAGTGGGGATTTATAGATAGAAAAAATAGAAAAGTTATTGACTTTAAGTTTGATTTTGCTGGTAATTTTTCTGATAATCTTGCAGTTATTTCTGTTAAAAATGTTTATGGGTTTATTAATAAAAAAGGTAAAATTATTATATCACCAAGATTTGATTTTGCATCTGATTTTATAGATGGTGTGTCATTGGTTGCACTTGATGGTTATTACGGTTATATTAATAAAAAAGGGGATTTTATATTTAAGCCGATACTTGAAGATGGTGGAAGTTTTAGTGAGGGATATGCCTGGATAAAGCTTAATGGTAAATATGGGTATATTAATAAAAAAGGTGAAATTATTGTTCAACCCCAATATGATGAAGCGGAAGATGTAAAAAATGGAAAAGCTATTGTTATTCTTAGTAATAAAAGAATTATCCTTAACCTTAAATAAAAATAAAGTTAATAAAGGTGGTTTTTATAAAAAGATTTAGACTATTAAGAGCAATATTATTTACACTTTCTATAATTTTTTGTTATTTACCTTTTATTCTTGTATTTAAATATTTTCTATCCTCTAAAACTTACTCAAAAATTTTTTATAAACTTAATTCATACACTGCAGTCAGAATAAAAAAGTTTTGTATAAAATCACAGGGTATATTTATAAAGTTTGGTCAATTTTTAAGTGTTATATCAAGTGTATTTTTACCAGAAGTTTCAAAAGAACTTAAAGACCTTCAGGATAAAGTTCCCCCAAGAGAATTTGATGTTATAAAACCAATATTTGTAAAATTCTGGGGAAAAATCCCTCAGGACTTTTTAAGTGATTTTAATCCTGTTCCTATTGCGAGTGCTTCTCTTGCCCAAGTTTATAAAGCAAGTTTTAAAGGTAAAGTAGTTGCAATTAAGGTTTTATATCCAGATATAAGAGAAATAACAAAAAACGATCTTTTTATAATATCATCTGTTTTGAAAATAATTAATTTTTTCTTTCCTTCACTTAATATTGAGGATATTTATCCTGAATTTGAATCTATGATATTTAAGGAGATAGACTTTGAATATGAGAAAAAAAATATGAAAGAAATAAAGAAAATGTTAGCAGGATTTAAAAATGTTTTAATACCTAATTATATTGAAGAACTTTCTGTTGGTGATATACTTGTTACTGAGTTTATTGACGGATATAAAATAGATGATATAAGGTCTCTACAGAATGCTGGTATTTCATTAAAAATTATATCGCAGAAATTATTAGAGACTTACTCTTATATGATTTTTACAAAGGGATTTTTTCATTCTGACCCTCATCCTGGGAATATAATAATAACTAAAAACGGGAAAATAGGAATTATAGACTTTGGCTCATCCTCTTTTCTTTCTTCTGATACTCTTATAGATATAAGAAAACTTTTAAAAGCATTTATTACTAAAGACTATGGTTTTATAATACAACATCTTGAATATATGGGTTTTTTAAAACCTTATTCTGATAAAGAAAAACTTGAAAATATATTTTTTTATCTTGTTAATAAACTTGATCTTTTTAATGTTAAAGACTATCAAAGTATGACGTTGGATCAGATTTATAAAATTTATAATCTTAAAAATATAGGTATTGAGTTAAAAGAAGTTTTAAAATATATTCAATTACCAAGGAATTATGTTTTTCTTATAAGGACTATCGGTCTGTTAATAGGTGTGGTAGCTGAGTTAGATAAAAATATAAATCTTTTACAGATACTTTTACCTTATTTAAGAAAGTTTTTACTAGGGCCAGGAGAAAATATAAAAGATTCAATAAAAAAGGAGATAAAAGAAAATTTTTACTATATATCTCAGACACCAGAGTCATTATATAGAGCACTTGAGACAATAAATAGTGGTAAGATAAAGATAAGTTTTAAAGAGTTTAATAAGGGAGTAAACAAAATTTACAAATTAGGGCATCAAATAATATACTCATTTTTTATTATAGTGTCTATTTTATTGTACTATTTTTCTAATGTTAATGGGCATTATAAATTTTCTAATTTTTTCTACTACTCTTCGATTTTTTTTAGCATAATACTTTTATTTTCTTTTTTCAGAAATAGAAAATAATTTTTATTAATTTTGAATTAAAATAATTTAATTAAGAATAACTATTAAGGTTTTTATTTTAATTCTTGGATTCGTAATAATTGAATTAAAAAATATATTATAGCTAAAAAATAAAAAATCAATTAAATGTTTTGAAAAGATCAATTTTTAACACTTTAAGAGTTTATTAAAGTTTCTAAAAGTGCTAATCCTTAATGAATGGGAAAAATCATTTATTTTGTTGTTTAAGTTATTAAAACAAAGCATAGGGGGTTATATGCTTGTAAAAATGAATAGTGCTATTGTTTTTTCATTAGAGCCTACAGTAGTTGAAATAGAAATATTACATAAAAATGGTTTTCCTGGTTTTGAAATTGTAGGGTTACCAGATGCAAGTGTTAAGGAGGCAAAGGAAAGGGTTATTGAGGCTATAAAACATATTGGTATTGACTTTAGTTTAAGAAGAATTGTATGTAATCTTGCACCTGCTGATATTAAAAAGACAGGTACATATCTTGACCTTCCGTTAGCTGTTGGTGTCCTTATAAGTTCTGGTTTTATTAATCCTGTTATTAATCTTTCAGATACAATAATTGTAGGTGAGCTTGGATTTAATGGTGTTATAAGACAACTTAAAGGAGTACTCGTAATAGCTCTTGAATGTGTTAAAAAAGGTTTTAAGAATATTATTTTTCCATATTCAAACTTGGATGAGGTTTCTGTTGTAAAAGATGTTAATCTTTATCCTGTGAAAGAGCTTAGTGAAGTAATTGATGTAATTGAAGGAAGAGCAGTTCCTACTGTTTATGAATATAATTTTAGACCTGAAATTGAATCTTCTTTAGATTTTTCTGAAGTAAAGGGGCAGTCTTTTGCAAAGAGAGGGCTTGAGATAGCTGCTGCAGGATTTCATAATGTTTTGATGATAGGATCACCAGGGGTTGGTAAAAGTATGCTGGCAAAAAGACTTGTATCGATAATGCCACCTATTACTTTTGAAGAGTCTATTGAAACAACTAAAATTTACAGTATAGCAAAAGGTAAAATAAATTATGAAGGAGGGCTTGTAAACAAGAGGCCTTTTAGGGCACCACACCATACTTCAAGTGATGTTTCTATTACAGGTGGGGGAACAATACCTTCTCCTGGTGAGATAAGTCTTGCCCATAATGGGATTTTATTTATGGATGAATTTCCTGAGTTTAAAAGAAGTGTTTTTGAAGTTTTAAGAGAACCGCTTGAAGAAAGGAAAGTTACTGTATCAAGAAGTCAAGGTTGTGTAACTTTCCCTGCTAATTTTTTATTTGTTGCTGCTATGAACCCATGTTATTGTGGTTATCTCTGGCATCCTGTAAAAAGTTGTAGTTGTACTCCTACTAAGGTCAAGCAGTATTATAAAAAGATTTCAGGGCCTATACTTGATAGAATAGATATTCATATAAAAATGTCTGAAATTGAATATGAAGACGTTAATTCAAAACAGGAAACTTCAAAAGAGATAAGAAAAAGAGTTTTAAAAGCTTTTAATACTCAAATGTCAAGACAAAAAAAATATAACTCTATGCTTGATAATAATGAAGTAAACAAGTTCTGTCAAATTCCACAAAAAATAGTACCTCTGTTAAGAAAATTAATAGACAAGTGGGGTATATCTATGAGAAATTATTATAAATTGCTTAAAATCTCAAGAACAATAGCAGATCTTAATGGGGATAATGATATAATGGAACAACATATACTTGAAGCAGTGCAATACAGGAATAATTTTGATAAGTATAACTAATTTTTTAAAAAATTTTAATTAAAAATTTAAAATGTAAATATGATTTTATTAAATTTTATCAACCTTTTTATATATTTGTTGAGAGTTTATTAATATAATTCGCTCAAAATTTTGCTTTGTTAACTGATTTTTTATAAATTTAACCGAGTTAAAATTTATCTTTTATTTTGGCCGTGTGGGATTTGGAAACTGATTTTTTTAAATAAACAATAAAATAAGGATGTAATATGCCAACTATTAACCAGCTTATTAGAAAAAGTAGAGAAAAAGTAAAGTCTAAAAGTAAATCGCCTGCTTTACAGGGGTGTCCTCAGAAAAGAGGTGTATGTGTAAGGGTTATGACAGTAACACCTAAGAAGCCGAACTCTGCTTTAAGAAAGGTTGCCAGGGTAAGATTAAGTAATGGGTATGAAGTTACTGGCTATATTCCTGGAATTGGACATAATTTACAAGAACACTCTGTTGTTTTAATAAGAGGTGGAAGGGTTAAAGACTTGCCAGGTGTAAGATACCACATAATAAGAGGTGCATTGGATTCTGCTGGTGTTGAAGGCAGGAAGAGAGGTAGGTCTAAATATGGTGCTAAGAAGCCTAAAAGTTAAGATAAAGAAAAAATAATTAAAAGAGGAATAATATGGCTAGAAGGAAGAGAGTTTTAAAAAGACCTAAGGTTTTGGCTGATCCTATTTATGGTAGCGTTCTTGTGTCAAAGATAATTAATAAAGTTATGTATGATGGGAAAAAGAGTGTAGCAGAAAAAGTTGTTTATAATGTTATGGATTATATAAGAGAAAAGATAGGCGATCCATTAGATGTTTTAAATAAAGCTATTGAAAATGTAGCACCAGAAGTTGAAGTAAGGTCAAGAAGAGTTGGTGGTGCGAATTATCAGGTTCCAGTTGAAGTTAGGCAGGAAAGAAGAGTATCGCTTGCAATTAGGTGGATTGTTGAAATGGCAAGAGATAGAAAAGAAAAAGGAATTATGTTAAGGCTTGCTAATGAAATAATTGATGCTTATAATAAAACAGGTAATGCATATAAAAAGAAAATAGATACTCATAAAATGGCAGAGGCAAACAGAGCTTTTGCACATTTAAGATGGTAATTTAGGAGGATTTTTAAGTGGCTAAAGGAATACCTATAGAAAGAATAAGAAATATTGGGATTATGGCACATATTGATGCTGGTAAGACTACAACTACAGAAAGAATATTATTTTATACTGGTAAGATTCACAAAATGGGTGAAGTCCATGAAGGTGCAGCAGAAATGGACTTTATGGAACAGGAGAGGGGGAGAGGTATAACAATAACTAGTGCTGCTACAACATGTTTTTGGAAAGATCATAGAATAAATATAATAGATACTCCTGGGCACGTTGACTTTACTATAGAAGTTGAAAGATCTTTAAGAGTTCTTGATGGGGCTGTTGGCGTTTTTGATGCTGTTAATGGTGTTGAACCACAATCTGAAACAGTATGGAGACAGGCTGATAAGTATAGAGTGCCCAGAATAGCTTTTATGAATAAAATGGATAAGATTGGAGCTGACTTTTTAGCTTCGGTTCAATCAATGCATGATAAATTAGGTGCAAACGCTGTTCCTATACAACTCCCAATTGGCTCAGAAGATGAATTTAAAGGAGTTATAGACCTTGTAAAAATGAAGGCTCTTATCTGGGAGGGGGATGAATTAGGTGCTAAGTTTAATGAGGTTGATATACCAGAAGATTTAAAAGATTTGGCTATAGCACAAAGAGAAAAATTACTTGAGGCACTTTCAGATATTGATGAAATTATTATGGAGAAATATTTAGAAGGAAAAGAAATAACAATAGAGGAAATAAAGGCTGCTATAAGAAAAGGAGTTGTTAATTTTAAATTGTTTCCTGTATTGTGTGGTTCTGCTTTTAAAAATAAGGGTGCCCAGCCGTTACTTGATGCTGTTGTTGATTATCTTCCTTCTCCGGCTGATATACCGCCTATTAGAGGGATTAATCCTAATACTAAACAAGAGGAAGAAAGACTACATGAAAATAGTTCTCCTTTTTCAGGTCTTGTTTTTAAAATAATGACTGACCCTTATGTGGGGAAATTGTCGTTTGTTAGAGTATATTCTGGTGTTTTAGAGTCTGGTAGCTATGTTTATAATTCAACTAAGGATAAAAAAGAAAGAATATCTCGTATTTTTATGATACATGCAAATAAGAGAGAGGAAATAAAAGATTGTGAGGCTGGAGATATAGTTGCACTTGTGGGATTAAAAAACTCCCTTACTGGGGATACTTTGTGTGATGAGAATAATCCTATAATACTTGAATCCATAGAGTTTCCTGAGCCTGTTATATTTATTGCTGTTGAACCTAAAACAAAGAATGATCAGGAGAAGCTTTCCCTTTCTCTTCAAAAACTTGCTGAAGAGGATCCGTCTTTTAGAGTCAGAACTGATGAAGAAACAGGTCAGACAATAATAGGTGGTATGGGCGAATTACACCTGGAAATAATAGTTGATAGATTAAAAAGAGAGTTTAAAGTTGAAGTAAATGTTGGTAAGCCGCAGGTAGCTTATAGAGAGACTGTGAAAGGAAAAGCACAGAGCGAAGGAAAATATATTAAACAAACTGGTGGTAGGGGTCAATATGGTCATGTATTTATTGAAATAGAGCCGCTTGAAAGAGGTAAAGGATTTGAGTTTGTTGATAAAATAGTAGGAGGTAAAATACCAAAAGAATATATTCCTGCTGTTCAGAAAGGGATAGAAGAGGCTCTTTTAAAAGGAGTTAGTTTTGGTTATCCGATGGTTGATGTGAGAGTTACATTGTTTGATGGTTCTTACCATGAAGTTGACTCTTCAGAAATGGCTTTTAAAATAGCTGGTTCTATGGCTTTTAAAGATGCTGCTGAAAAGGCCGGTGTAAATTTTCTTGAGCCTATTATGGCTATTGAGATAATAACTCCAGAAGAATATATGGGGGATGTTATAGGGGATCTTAATTCAAGAAGAGGTAGAGTAAAAGATCTATCTGATAGAACAGGGACCAAGATTATATCAGGTGAGGTTCCTTTGGCTGAGATGTTTGGATATGCTACTGATTTGAGATCCAAGACTCAGGGTAGAGCAAGTTATACTATGCAATTTTCTCACTATGAGGAAGTGCCTCATAATATAAGACAAGAAATGTTAAATACTACAAAGTAAAATTAAAAAGAATTTATTAAGGAGGAAATTAAATGGCTAAAGAAAAATTTGAAAGAAAAAAACCGCACGTTAATGTTGGTACTATTGGGCATGTTGACCATGGTAAGACTACTTTGACTGCTGCTATGACGTTTATAGCGTCTAAAATGGGTAGGGCTAAAGCAAAAGATTATGATCAAATTGATAATGCACCTGAAGAAAAGACAAGAGGTATAACAATAAATACTGCTCACGTTGAGTATGAGACTGATAAGAGACATTATGCCCATGTTGACTGTCCTGGTCACGCAGACTATGTAAAAAATATGATTACTGGTGCTGCACAAATGGACGGTGCTATACTTGTTGTATCTGCTGCTGATGGCCCGATGCCTCAAACAAGAGAGCATATTCTCCTTGCAAGACAGGTTGGAGTTCCTTATATAGTTGTATTTATGAATAAAGTAGATATGGTTGATGATCCAGAATTATTAGACCTTGTTGAAATGGAAGTAAGAGAATTGTTAAGCAAATATGAGTTCCCAGGTGATAGTATACCTGTTGTTAAAGGGTCTGCTTTAAAAGCACTTGAAAAAGCAAAAGCAGTTAATAATATTGATCCTAATGATGCTGATGTTAAACCTATACTTGAACTTTTTGAAGCTCTTGATGCATATATACCTGAACCTAAGAGAGAAATAGATAAGCCTTTCTTAATGCCTATAGAAGATGTTTTCTCTATTACAGGTAGGGGTACAGTTGTAACTGGTAGAATAGAAAGAGGTGTAATAAAAGTAAATGATGAAATTGAAATAGTTGGTTTAAGACATGAAAAAATGAAAACAGTTGTAACTGGTGTTGAAATGTTTAGAAAATTGCTTGATGAAGGTATAGCAGGCGATAACGTTGGTCTTCTTTTAAGAGGTACAAAGAAAGAAGAAGTTGAAAGGGGAATGGTTGTTGCAAAGCCTGGAACAATTACACCACATACTGACTTTGAAGCTCAGGTTTACGTTTTAACTAAAGAAGAAGGTGGTAGACATAAACCATTTACAAGTGGTTATAGGCCTCAATTTTATTTTAGAACTACAGATGTAACTGGTACTATAACCCTTCAACAAGGGCAAGAGGTAATATTGCCGGGTGATAATGCTAAGATAAATGTTCAGTTGATTTATCCAGTTGCTATGGAAGAAGGATTGAGATTTGCTATTAGAGAGGGTGGTAGAACTATAGGTGCTGGGGTAGTAACAAAGATTATTAAGTAAGATAAAATAGGGAAAAGGTAAAATATATGGTTATTAATAAGATAAGGATAAAGATAAAAAGTTTTGACCATGAGCTTTTAGAGGTTGCTGTTAGTAATATTATAGAGGCTTTAATAAGGGCTGGGGCTTCAATACAGGGGCCGGTCCCTTTACCTACTAAAATAAAAAGATATACTGTAATAAGGTCACCTCATGTTGACAAGAGGTCTAGAGAACAGTTTGAGATAAGAATACATAAGAGGCTAATAGATATATTAGAGCCTGGTGAGGCAGTAGTAGAAGAACTTAAAAAGTTATCTTTGCCTTCTGGTGTAGAGGTAGAGATAAAGTAAAAATTTAAGGTTTTAAAATTTTTAATTTTGTAAAATTTTAAAAAATAAAATAATATACAAGGAATTGAAGATGTCATTAGGGTTTATAGGACAGAAATTAGGAATGTTAAGGTTGCCTAATGAAAATGGTGAGTTCGAAGCAGTAACAGTAATATATTTACCTCCTATGCAGGTTTTAGAGATTAAAACTGAAGAAAAAGATGGTTACAGTGCTATAAAAGTAGGTGCTTTTGAAACTTTAAAAAGAGTAAACAAACCAACTAAGGGCTATTTTGAGGCTTTAAGTAAGCTTGCAAATAAAACTATAACACCTAAAAAATATTTAAAAGAATTTAGATTGAAAGAGGGAGAATCTGTAAATTTTAACGTCGGTGATGTGTTGAATGTTGATCTTTTTAAAAATGGGGAAATAGTAGATATTACTGGTATTACTAAAGGTAAAGGTTTTCAAGGTGTTGTAAAGAGGCATGGTTTTTCTGGTGGCCCTGCTTCTCATGGTTCTCAATTTCACAGGAGACCTGGTTCAATAGGTGCCCATACATTTCCTGCAAGGGTATGGAAAGAGCACAGAATGCCAGGACATATGGGTTTTGAAAAAGTTACTGTAAAAAATATTAAAATTGTAAAAGTAGATACTGATAAAAGTTTGATCTTAGTAAAAGGTGCTGTGCCAGGGCCTAATAGAGGGGTGCTCTATATAAAGAAAAAATAAGAGGTGTAAATAATGGAGTTAAGTATATATAAAAACGGAAATGTTATTGGAAGTGTCAATCTATCTAATATAGAGAGTTTTAAAGTTAAAAAATATCTTATACATGATAAAATAAAAATGGAACTTGCCAATATAAGAGTTGGTACCGCTGATACGAAAACAAGAGGTGAAGTAAGTGGTGGTGGCAAAAAGCCGTGGAGGCAAAAAGGCACTGGTAGAGCAAGACAGGGCAGTATAAGGTCTCCATTGTGGGTAGGTGGCGGTGTTGTTTTTGGTCCTACTCCAAGAGACTACGGATTCGATATGCCTAAAAAACAAAAAAAGCTTGCTAATATGCATACACTTATTTTTAAGTTTAAGGAAGGGGTTGTTAAAATAGTTGAAGAACTTCCTAAAACAGGTAAAACTAAAGATATGTATAAGTTTGTAATGGACATTATAAAAAAGGAAGAGAGAACAATAATTTTGTTTCTAGAAGATGATCCTATTATTAAAAGAGCAATGAGAAATATCCCATGGTTGTCTTATATGTCGGTTAAAAGACTTGCATCTCATGAGCTTTTTTATGCAAAAAATGTTTTGATTGTAAAAGATGCTTTTGAGTATGTAAAAAATGAAATAGAATCTGTTTTAGGGGGTGTTAAGTGAAATTAGATATTAATGATATAATAATAGAGCCTATTGTTACAGAAAAAGCTTCAGAGATGGCAAAAAATAATAAATACATATTTAAAGTTAATAAACTTGCTGATAAGAAAAGTATATCTTATGCTATTGAGAAACTTTATAATGTTAAGGTTGCTAAGTGTAATATAATTAATCTTAAAGGTAGATTTAAAAGATTTAGAAGAAATTATTTATATGAACATGGTTATAAAAAAGCTATAGTAACACTTTCAGAAGGAAAACTAAACTTCTTTGAAGTATTGCAATAATAAAATGAGTGAGAGGAAAAATGGCATTAAAAAAGTTTAAACCTATAACACCTGGTCTAAGATTTAAGAGTGTTGCTGACTTTTCAGTTTTAACAACAGATGAACCTGAAAAGTCACTTACAAAAGGGAAAAAAAGTAGTAGCGGAAGAAACTCTGCTGGTAGGATTACTGTAAGGAGAAGAGGCGGAGGGCATAAAAGAAAATATAGGTTTGTTGATTTTAAAAGAGAGAAGAGGAATATAAAAGCTATAGTTAAAACTATAGAATATGACCCTAATAGAACTTCTTATATATCATTGGTAGAATATGAGGATGGTGAAAAAAGATATATTCTGACACCTTATGGTATTCAAGTAGGTTCAGAGATAATAGCTGGTGAAAATGTTAAGCCAGAAATAGGGAATGCCTTGCCATTAAAAAACATACCAGTGGGAATGGATATACATAATATTGAGCTTTATAAAAATAGAGGTGGTCAGATAGTAAGAGCTGCTGGGAGTAGTGCTCAGGTTGTTTCAAAAGAGGGTGAGTATTGTAGTGTTAAATTACCTTCAGGTGAAGTAAGACTTATTCATAAAGATTGTTATGCTACAATAGGAAGAGTTAGTAATATTGATAATTCTGAAGTAGTCTTAGGAAAGGCTGGTAGATCAAGATGGATGGGTATGAGGCCTAAAGTAAGGGGTACAGTAATGAACCCTGTTGATCACCCGCATGGTGGTGGGGAAGGTAGGACAAAAGGTAGACACCCTGTTACACCTTGGGGCAAACCTACTAAAGGTTATAAGACTAGAAGAGGAAGAAGACCATCTGATAAGTTTATAATAAAGAAAAGAAAATAATAAGGAGTTAAGAAAGTGGGACGCTCGCTAAAGAAAGGACCTTTTGTTGATTCAAAATTGTACAAGAAAATACAAGAAGTTAAAAAAGAAGGGAAGAAAAGACCAATAAAAACATGGAGTAGATCTTCTGTTATAGTTCCAGATATGGTTGGTCTTACTTTTAATGTTTATAACGGGAAGGTATTTGTTCCTGTTTATGTTACTGATGAAATGATAGGTCACAGGTTGGGTGAATTCTCGCCAACAAGGACATTTAGAGGACATTCAGGTGATAAAAAAGGTGAAAAGAAACCTACTAAATAGATATACAGGAGAGTTTAAATGAATGGGGTAGCTACATTAAGATATGCTATTGTATCTCCTAAGAAGGTGTGGAGGATATCGAAAGAACTTAGGGGTATGACATATGCGGATGCTATTAATGTTTTAAGAGAAATTAATGCTAAGCCGGCAAGATTTTTAGAAAAATTAATGAAATCAGCTTTCTATAGTCTTATAAATAAAGATCCTAATCTCTCAGAGGATGAAGCAGTGATAGAATCTATTCATATTGCCAAAGGCCCTTTTTATAAAAGAATGATGCCGAGGGCAAGAGGAAGGGCTGATATAATTAAAAAGAGAACTTCTCATATAAAGGTCGTTATAGTTAAAAAGGAGGCTAAATAATGGGTCAGAAAGCAAGTCCTATTGCTATGAGATTGGGGATAATAAGGTCATGGGATTCTATATGGTGGGATTCAAAAAGAGTTGGGCAGTGGGTTGTAGAAGATGAAAAAATAAGAAGGCTTGTAAACAAGAAGTTTAGAAAAGCTGAAATAGAAAGAGTTAAAATAGAAAGAAATCCTGGATTTTTGAGGGTTATTATACATACTGGTAAGCCTGCATTATTAATTGGCCAGAAGGGTTCTGAAATAGATTCTTTAAGAAAAGAAATATTTAAATTAGTAGATAAAAAGTCTGTGCAACAGATTGATATAAAGATAGAAGGTGTTAAAAACACAAATGTGTCTGCACAAATAGTTGCTACAAACCTTGCTTTACAGATAGAAAGGAATACTCCCTATAAAAGAGCTATGAAAAAAGCAATAGCTGATGCTCTTAAAGATGGGGCAAAAGGTATAAAAATAATGGTTTCTGGAAGATTAGGCGGAGCAGAAATGGCAAGAGATGAATGGTATTCTGAGGGTAGAATGCCAAGCCAGACATTAAGGGCCGATATAGATTATGCTCTTGGGGAGGCATATACTAAATATGGAGTAATAGGTGTAAAGGTTTGGATATTTAAAGGTGAAAGATTGGGAAAAGTTAGTTTATTTAATACTGAGAAAAAGTCTCTTGAACAGAGACCTCAAAAGGTAGCAAATAAGAGAAGAGCTAAGCCTTCTTCAAAACCCTTAGGTAAGAGAAGAAGAGTTAGAGATACAGAAGAAAAGAGTGCTGAAGATAAAACTGTAGAAAAAAAAGATTAATCTTTGAAGGAGATATAAAATGTTAAGTATGCCAAGAAGGGTAAAATGGAGAAAACATCATAGAGGAAGAATGAAAGGTTTATCTTATAGAGCTAATCAAATTGCATTTGGTGAATATGGGCTTAAAATACTAGAACCTTGTATGCTTAATGCAAAACAAATAGAAGCTGTTCGTGTTGCTATTGTAAGGACTGTTAAAAAAGGTGCTAAATTGTGGTTTAGGGTTTTCCCTGATTATCCTTATACTAAAAAGCCACTTGAGACAAGAATGGGTAAAGGTAAAGGAGACCCCGAAGAGTGGAGAGCTAGAATACATCCGGGTAGAATATTGGTTGAGATAGCAGGACCTTCTGAGGATGTTTGTCTTGAAGCATTAAGAATAGCTTCATATAAACTTGGGGTCAAGACTAAGATAGTAAAAAGAATCTCTTTTTAGGAGTTTTTAAATGTCTAAAGAGAATAAAAAGTTAAAAGAGCTTTCTATTAATGAATTAAAGAAGCTTTTAATAGAATATAAAACTAAGTTAAAAGATATGAGGGTTGAAAATACTATAGGTGGTGGAGTTAATTTAAGTGAGTATAAAAAAATAAAGAAAGATGTGGCAAGAATTTATACAATACTTAGGGAATATGAATTAGGAATCAGAAAAATAAATAAGGAGAATTAAGTTGAAAAAGAGAGTATTAACAGGTGAAGTTATATCTAATAAAATGAGTAAAACAATAGTTGTAAGAGTTGAAAGAGCAATTATGCATCCTATTTATAAAAAATTTTATAAGAAGCATAAAAAATTTATGGCTCATGATCCAAATTCTGAAGCAAATATAGGTGATATAGTTAGGATTGAAGAGTCTAAACCATTATCTAAAAATAAAAGATGGGTTTTACTTGAGATATTGAAAAAAGGTATTCAAGATAATATTAAAGAGACTGAATAGGAGGATTTAATGATACAGAGACAGACATATTTGAATGTTGCGGATAATACTGGAGCCAAAAAAGTACAATGTATAGGTATTTTGGGTAATAGTAAACAAAGGTATGCTACTGTTGGGGATATTATAGTTGTTTCTGTAAAAGATGCAATACCTAATTCTCCTTTAAAGAAAAAGAGTGTTGTTAAAGCAGTTATTGTTAGAACAAAAAAAGAGATTAAAAGGAAAGATGGTTCTTATGTTGCTTTTGATGATAACGCAGTTGTGATAATAGATAATAATCTTAACCCTAGGGGAACAAGAGTTTTTGGGCCTGTTGCAAGGGAACTAAGAGATAAAGACTTTTTGAAAATAGTTTCGTTAGCACCTGAAGTAATATAAGTGAGGTTTAAAATATGGAAAATAAATTTAAAATAAAAAAAGGTGATGAAGTTATAGTTATATCAGGCAAAGATAAAGGTAAAAAAGGTATAGTTTCTAAAATAATAAAGAAAAAAGATAGAGTGCTTATAGAAGGGGTTAATATAGTTAAAAAGCATAAAAGAAGCCCAAATCCTGAAAATAAAAAGCCTTCTATTGTTGAGGAGTCAGCACCTATACATATTTCAAATGTTATGTATTTTTGTCCTAAGTGTAACAAGGGAGTAAAGATAGGATATAAAATTACTGAGGAAGGTAAGTTTAGAGTTTGCAAAAAGTGTGAAACGATTATAAAATAATAATTTAATAAGAGGTAAAGGAAAATGAGTTTGTATGATAAATACAAAAATGAAGTTGTCTCTAAATTAATGGAGGACTATAATTATAAGTCAATAATGGCTGTACCTAAAATAGAAAAAGTTATTATTAATGTTGGTTTGGGTAATGCTATAAAGGAAAAGGATCTTATAATACTTGCAGAAAAAGAGATTACTCCTATAGTGGGACAAAAGCTTGTAAGAACAAAAGCAAAAAAATCGATAGCAGGGTTTAAATTAAGAGAGGGTATGGAGATAGGGCTTAAAGCTACTCTCAGAAAAAAAAAGATGTATGACTTTCTTGAAAAGTTGATAAATATTGCATTGCCAAGAGTTAAAGACTTTAATGGTATTTCAGCTAATAGTTTTGATGGAAGGGGTAATTATACATTGGGTATAAAAGAGCATGTTATATTCCCAGAAGTTGATTTTGATAAGGTTCAGAAAATTTTTGGAATGGATATAACAATAGTTACATCTGCTAAGACTGATGAAGAGGCAAGGTCTTTGTTGAAGTATATAGGGATGCCTTTTAAGAAAAATTAAAAATTAAATAAGATATTTAAAGGGGTTTGTTAATGGCAAAAAAATCTGTAGTAGCAAGGCATAAAAAACCTAAAAAATATAAAACAAGAGAGTACAATAGGTGTGAAATATGCGGTAGGCCAAGAGCCTATTTTAGAGACTTTCATATATGTAGGTTATGCCTTAGAAAATTGGCTAATGAAGGCAAAATTCCAGGAATTCGAAAGGCAAGTTGGTAGGAGGAGATTAAATGGCAGTACATGATGTTATAGGTGATATGCTTGTTAAATTAAAAAATGCTTCTTTGGCTAATAAAAAAGATGTTAAAGTCAGATTTTCAAAAGCAAAATTAGGAATACTTGAGGTTTTAAAGAAACAGGGGTATTTAGAAAAAGTTGAAGTTGTTGAAGATGAAAAGAATCCTAATAAAAAAACAATAAATATAGAATTAAGATTTTATAATAAAAAACCTGTTATAACTGATATTAAAAGAATAAGTAAACCAGGAAGAAGAGTTTATTCTGGTGTTGATGAAATACCAAGAATAATGAATGGATTAGGTGTGACTGTTGTCTCTACCTCAAAGGGTATAATGACAGGGCTTGAGGCTAAAAAACTTAATTTAGGTGGCGAAGTAATTTGTATTGTTGTTTAGTATAAGTTTAAGAATTATTAATTTAAGGAGATACCAAATGTCAAAAATAGGGAGAAAACCTATATCTATACCAAAGGGAGTAGAAGTTGTTATAAGTGATAACAAAGTTAAAGTAAAAGGACCAAAAGGTGAGCTTATAGAAGAAATAAAAAATAAAGATATAAGTATAAAAACTGAAAATAATAATATTTACCTTTTTAATTCTTCACCTGATAATAGTGATTCAAAAATGTATTATGGACTTTATAGAAGCCTTGTTAATAATATGGTTAAAGGTGTTTCAAATGGTTTCACAAAGAGATTATTGTTGGTTGGAACAGGATATAGGGCTAAGGTAACTGGTCAGCAATTAGAGCTTAGTATAGGGTTTTCACATCCTGTTTTGATTGATATACCAAAAGGTATAGAATGTAAAGTTGAAGAGCAGACAAAGATAATAATATCTGGAATAGACAAACAAAAAGTTGGTCAATTTGCTGCTAATGTAAGAGGTATAAGACCACCAGAACCTTATCAAGGTAAAGGGATTAGATACGAAGATGAAAAATTAAAGAAAAAAGCAGGTAAATCAGGTAAAAAATAAGGAGTAGTAGTATGGTTAGAGATAAAGTTTTTAAAAGGGAGATTAGAAAGTTAAGAATAAGAAATAAAATAAAAGGGACTGCTGAAAGACCAAGACTCAGTATATTCAAGAGTAACAGAAATATTTTTGTCCAGTTAATTGATGACATAAAAGGGTTTACACTCTGTTCTGTTTCAACTATGGAAAAAGAGCTTAAAGATTGTCAGGGGAAACCTAATAAAGAAACTGCTAAGAGAATTGCTGAAGTTTTGGCTGAGAGAGCAATTAATAAAGGCATTAAAAAGATTGTTTTTGACAGAAATGGTTATAGATACCATGGGGTTGTGAAAGAATTAGCTGATAAGTGTAGAGAAAAAGGACTTGAATTTTAGGAGGAAACAAAGATGGTAGATAATGAAAATACTAATTTAATGGAAGAAACTGTTTTTATTAACAGGATAGTAAAAGTAACAAAAGGTGGTAGAAGATTTAGAATTGCAGCTCTAGTAGCAGTTGGCGATGGGAATGGTAAAGTAGGCTTAGGTTATGGTAAGTCTAAAGAAGTGCCAGATGCAATTGCAAAAGCAACTAATGCTGCTAAAAAAGATATGATTACTACTTTCATTAAAAAAAGAGAAAACAGCAATACTATACCTTACGAAATATGGGGCATTTTTGGGACAACTAAGGTCTTATTAAAACCAGCAAGACCTGGTACAGGTATAATTGCAGGTGGTATTGTAAGATCTATAGTTTCAAAAGCTGGGATAACTGATATTTTATCTAAGGTTTATGGTAGTAAAAACCCTATGAATGTTGCAAGGGCTACAATGCTTGCACTTTCTAAAATAGAGAATCCTGCTGATATAGCAAAAAAGAGAGGATTATCTTTTAAAGAGATATTTCAATAAGGAGTTGCTAAATGGCTAAAAATAAGTCTAAAAAGATAAAAGTGATTTTAGTTAGAGGAATGGCAGGTAAAAGAGAAAAAGATAAAAAAGTTTTGCAGGGGCTAGGTTTAAAAAAGATAAATCAGGTTGTAGAACATGTGCCTTCGCCTAATATTTTAGGTATGATAAGAAAGGTACAACACTTAGTTAAAGTTGAAGGAGAGTAATTATGAGTTATGAATTAAAACCTAAGAAAGGGTCTGTTAGAGATAAAAAAAGATTAGGTTGTGGTAGGGGTTCTGGTCTTGGTAAAACATCTGGTAAAGGACATAAAGGGCAGAGAGCAAGGTCAGGACAAAAAAGACCTTATATGGGGTTTGAAGGTGGGCAGATGCCACTATATAGAAGGATACCAAAAAGAGGTTTTAATCATCAACCTAATGTTGAATATGAGATATTAAATATTAGAGACCTTTTTTTAGTAAATAAAAATGAGATAAGTATTCAAGACCTTTTTGATGCAGGGCTTGTTAACAATCTTTACTCAAAAGTAAAACTGCTTGGTGATGGTGAAATTAATAAAGCAATTACAATTACAGTTAATAAAGCATCAAAATCTGCTATAGAAAAGATTGAAGCAGCTGGTGGTAAAGTGAATATAATAGAGTGAAAAGAATAAAATAAAGGGTTAAATATGATAAAAGGTTTTAAAAATATATTTAAAATCCCTGAATTAAGATCAAGAATTCTATTTACAATAGGGGCTTTAATAGTTTTTAGAATAGGCACACATATAACTGTCCCTGGTATTGATATGGCCGAATTGAATAGATTTTTTGATAATATATTGTCAAAAGGTGGGGAAGGTGGTATTGGTGCTTTATTGGGATTACTAAATCTTTTTACAGGTGGGGCTTTAAAACAGTTTGCTATATTTGGTTTGGGTGTTATGCCTTATATCAGCTCTTCAATTATAATGCAATTGTTGCAGGTTGTTATTCCTTCTCTTGAAAGACTTGCAAAAGAGGGAGAGTATGGTAGAAAAAAGATAAATGTACATACAAGATATCTTACAATACTATTATCTATTGTGCAGGGAATAGGTATTCTAATTTACTTTAAGTCAGCTATTTTGCCTAAAACTGCAGGGTATAATATACTTGTTGGAGATAGTATAGATTTTTGGTTTAGTTTTAACTTTGTTCTTATATTAACTACTGGTACAATGTTCCTTTTGTGGTTAGGTGAACAGATAACAGAAAGAGGAGTGGGGAATGGTGTTTCGCTTTTAATATTTGCTGGTATAGTTTCAAGAATACCTGGTGTAATTTATAATGCTGTTACACTTGGCACAGCAGAAAGTAATTCAATTAAACTCATAATATTGGGAATAATATTTGCTGTTTTGATAGCTATAGTGATTTTAATTCAACAGGGGGAAAGAAGAGTTGCAGTAAGATATGCTAAAAGGGTTGTTGGCAATAAACTGTATCAGGGTCAAAATACTTATATACCTTTTAAAGTTGACCCAGCTGGTGTAATAGCAATAATATTTGCTTCATCAGTTATATTGTTCCCATCTCAGATATTGGGTACTTTTGGAGCAAACAGCAGAATATTAACTAAGATAGCCAACCTACTTTCGCCTGGTAGTATATTGTACTATGTGCTGTATCTTTTATTAGTAATCTTTTTCTGTTATTTTTATACTGCTATTTTATATAATCCAAATGAGATTTCTAATAATATTCAGAAAAATGGTGGGTTTATTCCAGGTATAAGACCTGGACAACAGACAAGTCTCTTTTTACAAAAACTTTTAAATAGATTAATACTCCCGGGTGCTATAATAATAGGTTTTATTGCTATAACTCCTTCTATAATATCTCATATAATGAGTGTTCCATATTCTGTTGCTGATATATTGGGTGGTACAAGTTTGCTAATTATGGTTGGTGTTGCACTTGATACTTTAAAACAAATGGAGTCTCAATTGAGATCAAGGAATATGGAAGGATTTTTAAAACATGGTAGAATCAAAGGAAGATATTATTAATTAGAGGGGGGATTTAGAAAAGAATGTCTAAAGATGTTATAGAAGCGAAAGGAGAAATTATAGAGGCTTTACCAAATGCAATGTTTAAAGTTAAGTTAGAAAATGGGCACCATATATTAGCTCATATTTCAGGTAAAATGAGGATGCATTTTATAAAAATATTCCCGGGTGATAAAGTTTTACTGGAACTTTCTCCTTATGATTTGACAAAAGGGAGAATTGTTTATAGATTTAAATAGCTAAAATTTTGTTTTCAAAATTTTTTAAATTAAAGCTATTAAAAACTATTTTAAGAAAATAGAGTAAAATATATAATGGGGTACTTTTATGAAAGTAAGAGCAAGTGTAAAGAAAATATGTAATAAATGTAAAATTATCAGGAGAAAAGGTGTTCTAAGAGTTATATGTGAGAATTCAAAACATAAACAAAGACAGAAATAAAGTTAAGGAGTTAGTATGGCACGTATAGCAGGGGTTGATCTCCCAACAAATAAAGTTATAGGGATAGCATTAACAAGGATATTTGGTATTGGTAGAAATACTTCAGAAAAAATATTAAATCAACTAAATATTCCTTTTCACAAAAGAACAAAAGACCTTACTGATGAAGAAGTTAAAAATATTAGGGATATTATAGAAAATAACTATAAGGTTGAAGGTGAATTGAAAGCTTCTATTCAACAGGATATAAAGAGATTAATGGACATAGGTTGTTACAGGGGTATAAGACATAGAAAAGGATTGCCAGTAAGGGGGCAAAGAACAAGGTCTAATGCAAGGACAAGAAAAGGTAAAAAGAAATAAAAGTTAAATAAAATATAGGAGAGGGAAATTGGCTAAGAAAAAAACCGGTTCTACAAAAAAGAAAATTCTAAAAAATGTTGAAAAAGGTATTGCATATATATATGCAAGTTTTAATAATACTATTATTACTATAACAGATATTCATGGAAATGTTATTGCATGGAGTAGTTCTGGGGCAAACGGTTTTAAAGGTTCAAGAAAGAGTACACCTTTTGCATCTCAGGTTACTGCTGAGGTTGCAGGTAAAAAGGCATATGACCTTGGTGTAAGAGAATTACAGGTTAAGGTCAAGGGACCTGGAGCTGGTAGAGAATCAGCAATAAGGGCATTAGCTTCTGTTGGTTTCAGAATTTTATCAATAGCTGATATTACGCCAATACCACACAATGGGTGTAGACCACCTAAGAGAAGAAAAGTATAAAACTTTTATATCTAAAAAGAAATTAAGGAGAAAAGTTAATGGGTAAATATTTAGGACCTGTTTGTAGACTTTGTAGAAGAGAAAGGGTGAAGCTTTTTTTAAAAGGTGATAAGTGTTCTACAGCAAAATGTCCTTTAAGTAAAAGAAAGAAAGCACCTGGGATGGGTTCATCAAAAAAAGGTAAATTAAGTTATTACGGGATGCAGCTAAGGGAAAAACAAAAACTTAAAAGATTTTATTATCTTTCTGAAGCTCAATTCCATAAATATTATGAACTTGCTACCAAAGCAAGGGGAAATACTGGTGAAGTACTACTTCAGATATTAGAGAGAAGATTAGATAATATAATATATAGAGCTGGATTTACAACATCAAGAAAACAAGCCAGACAACTGGTGTCTCACAAATTTTTTACTGTTAACGGAATAAATGTTAACATACCATCTATACTTATAAAAAAAGGTGATGTTATAAAAATTAAAGAAAACAGAATAAATTCTTCAATAATCCAAGAGAATCTTAATAGAGAGATATCTTTACCTAACTGGCTAGAAAAAATAGATGCTCATACTGTAAAAGTAATAGATTTACCACTAAGAAGTGATATACAAGATATACAAGTTAAAGAACAAATGATCATTGAGTTGTACTCAAAATAGTGAAGTTTTGAAGGAGGAGCTTTAATGGCTCATAAATATTTAATGTATGATTTTAAAAGACCTAAAAGGGAAAATATTACTTATAAAATTTCCCAAGAAAATCAATTTTATGGTAAAATAGATGCTTATCCTTTTGAAAGAGGGTATGGTCTTACCATTGCTAATTCTTTAAGAAGAGTATTATTATCTTCTATTCCTGGATATGCTATATCTGGTATTTCAGTTAAATACTATAGTAATGATGAAATGAATATATTATCAAGTGAGTTTGTTAATATACCAGGGGTTTATGAGGATACTATACAGTTTATACAGAATCTTAAAAGAGTTAGACTTGCACTACTTGATGGCTCTATAGAAAGAAAAATATATTTTGAGTTAAAGGGGCCAAGAGAGTTTAAAGCTTCTGACTTGAAAATAGACTCGAACATAGAAGTTTACAATCCAGATATTATTTTAGCAACTTTAAATGAGGATGCCTATTTTACTATCGAAATGGTTATAACTTTTGGCAGAGGTTATGTACCAGCTGAAGTTATCAAAGAAAATAATAATGAAATAGGATTTATAGGAATAGATGCACTCTATTCGCCTGTTGAAAAAGTATCATATAAAGTTGAGAATTACAGAATAGGGCAGAGAACAGATTATGAAAAGTTTACAATGGAAGTATGGACAGATGGTTCAATTAAACCATCAGATGCTATTGCTGATGCTGCTAAAATACTTAAAGAGCATTTTTCTGTGTTTATAAACTTTGATGAGACTCAGTACGAAGATGTGATAGTTGAAGAAAAGGAAGAAAAGATAGCACCTGAAGATGAAAGACTCTGGGAGGTTTTATCTACTCCTGTTGAAGAACTAGAATTAAATGCAAGGGCAGCTAATTGTCTTGAAGCTATAAATGTAAAATATATAGGTGAACTTGTTCAAAAAACAGAAGATGAGCTTAAAAAGGTTAAAAACTTAGGTCAAAAATCATTAGAAGAGATAATAAAGAAGTTAGAAGCTTTTGACCTTCATTTGGGAATGAAGTTAGATGATAAGTATATAAAAGCTATTCAGGAATTAAAGGAAGAGGAAGAGGAGGAATAATAAATGAGACACCTTAATAAATTAAAAAAATTAGGAAGACCAAGAGAAGATAGAAAGGCTTTAATAAGAAATCTTGCAAAATCTTTAATAAAACATGAGAAAATTATTACAAGTGATGCTAAAGCTAAGGTTTTGAGGTCTTTTATTGAAAGGTTAATAACAAAAGCAAAAGTTGATAATATAAGTAATAGAAGGCTGGTTTTTTCAAGACTTGGTAGCAAAGAAGCAGTGAAAAAAGTATTTGAAGACCTTGCTTTAAGATATAAAAACAGAAATGGTGGGTATGTAAGAATATATAAACTCTATAATAGAAGAGGTGATTCTGCACTTATGTCTATGATAGAGTTTGTTGAAGAAAAATTAGAGGGGTAATATAACCCCTTTTTTTATAAGTTTTTTATCTTTATCTTAGAATAGAATATGTTTAAATATTGATTATCTAATAAGCTTCTATTTTGCCTTTTTTTATTTTTTCTAAAAATTGCCTTGCTGTTTTTTTACCTAATTCATAATTATAAAGTGCTGTTTCTTCTTTATCAAGGCTTTGGTTTAACAATTTTAAGTCTTCATTTTCTGGCTCTATTATATATAGTGGTTTGAATGTAAAAATTTTGTCTCCAAACTCTTTTAGTTTAATCTTTGTACCACTTACAATTGGTTTACCTTCTTTTTTTAGATGGCTTCTTATTATTTTATTTATCATAATTGATGTTTCAATTTGTTCAGTGTCATTACCAGATATTGATAATGATAGATCAAGATAGTGTTTTGCAGATTTTAGAGTTAAAAAATATTTTGCAAGGCCATTATATTCTTTTTCAGCATTTAATATATCTTCCATAATTTGAGCATAGTTTTTAAGACTAGAATTATTTATTATAAATACTATATCAACCTTTCTTTCTTTTTTAAAATTGTCATCTTCAAACATTTCTTTAACTGGAATATTGTCGGTATAATAACCATCTATAAGATATGTTTTTTCATTGTTTTCTATCCACTCTACCGGCTCAGACTTTTGAAAAATTGTTGCTGATGCTTTTATTATTTCTGCTGCTATTTTTTTCCCATTAGTATGTTTTTTTAAAATTTCGTTTATTACAAATCTTCTACTTTTCAAAGGGTTATGTTTCTTTATCTGACTTACAGCTACGATAATATCTGTTTTTGATAGCCTTTTCTCAAGAGTGGGTGTTTTTTTTAGATAATAATCTTCAATAAAAGAAGAGTCTATAAATATTTCAAGACCAAAGTCTATGCCTATTTTATAGTGGAATATTTTTCTTATTAAGAAATCTTTCCAGTCAATCCAAAATTTCCCTGATATCATTTCTCTTTTAATAAAAATTAACATCTCTTTTTCAAAATCATCTACTGTATCAGATTGTAATAGAGGTAGAACACATGTTATTCCGCCTGATGTTCCTTCTATCCTTGTTATAATTAATATTATTTTTTAACATCTCATATAAAACGCCGGCGTTAAAAAAAGCTCGTATTTCACCACCTGGAGAGACTAGCCCTATATTTTGATTTTGAAATAACATTTGTTACTCTTTTATTTTTTATATTTAGTTAAAAGTTCATGGTAATATTTTTAAAATTTAATACAATAAAAACTTATAAATATTTTAAAAAAGGTATTTGTTTACATTTTCTTTATTATAAATAATTAATATAATTATTGAGGTTTAATTATTAGTGATAATTAATTTTTTATAAATTTTAGTTTTAAAATTTTCTTAGTTTGAATTTTAGACTAATTCAATCTTAAAAATCTTGTATGAATAATTTATAACTACAAAACTAATGAGGCTATGAATGGATATATTTTTATCATTAAATGAAACCCAGGCTGAAGCAGTTAAAGTGATTGATAGACCTTTGCTTATACTTGCAGGTGCAGGTTCTGGTAAAACAAGAGTAATAACTTATAAAATAGCATATATTTTAAAATTTTTTGACCCTTCATCAGTTCTTGCACTAACATTTACTAATAAAGCTGCTGATGAGATGAAAGAGAGAGTATTTTCTCTTGTTGGAAGAAAAAAAGACCTTGTTGTTTCAACTTTTCATTCTTTTGGGTATAGATTTTTAAAAGAGGAAATAAAAAACATAGGATACAATGAAAAATTTGTAATATATTCAGAAGAGGATAAAGAGGTTTTGATTCGTAATATTATTGTTCAAATGGGATTAGATCCAGGAGTATATAATCCTAAAAATATTGGTAAATTAATATCTTTTATAAAGAATAGATTTATAAATTCAAGAGAAATTGAAAAAAATATTCAAGATATAAATCTTTTAAAAATCTATTCCAGATATACAGATGAATTAAAAAAATTTAATAGTCTTGATCTTGACGATCTTATATATTTGCCTGTCTTAATTCTTTCAAGCAGGAATGATATTAAAGAAAAATGGAATGATAGAATAGATTATATTCTTGTTGATGAGTACCAGGATACAAATTATTTACAATACTTACTTTTAAAACTACTTGCAGGGCATAAAAACAGAATATGTGTTGTTGGTGATGATGACCAGTCAATTTATGCTTTTAGAGGGGCTAACATAGACAATATATTAATGTTTGAAAATGATTTCCCTGGTGCAAAGAAGATTGTTCTTAATATAAATTATAGGAATAATCCAACAATACTAAAAGCTTCATACTCATTAATAAAGAACAATTTAAAAAGACATACTAAGAATATTATTTCACACAATAAAAATGATAATAAGATACAATTTTTTGAAGCTATAAATAGGATTGATGAGGCAAAATGGATAGCAAAAAATATATTCAAAAATAGGTTGGAAGGAATACCATATTCAAATCAGGCAGTATTATGCAGGACAAATTATTTGATAAAATATATTGAACCTATATTAAGAGAAGAAAATATACCATATAAAATAATAGGAGCAACATCTTTTTTTGATAAAAAAGAAATAAAAGATATTGTAGCATATTTAAGGCTTATTAATAATACAAAAGATAATATTGCCTTTTTAAGAGCTATAAATGTTTCAAAGAAAAATATTGGTGATAAAACATTAGAGGTAATTAAAGAGAATGCTGGCAATGGAATTTTATATCAAGTTGCACTAAAGATAGATTCAATAGAAGAAATAAAACCAAATGCAAGAGCCTTAATAAAAGAGTTTACTAATATTATTGAGTATTATAAGCAGGAGTATTCAAAAAATAAAAATATGAAAGAGACAACAGAAAGACTTATAGAAGATATAGGGTATTATAATTATTTGAAAATGATATATAAAGATAAAGAACTTGAAAAAAGATTAAATAACATTAGTTTTTTTCTTGATTATATGGGAAAAATAAAAATTGATGACAATGATGATATATTGTCAAAGTTTTTAATAACTTTTATGCTTTCTAATAATGAAGATAATAGGGAAAATGAAAATAAAGTAAGTCTTATGACAATACATGCATCAAAAGGTCTTGAATTTGATGCTGTTTTTATAGCAGGATTTGAAGAGGGTATAATCCCACACCAAAATTCTATTGATGAAAATAATATAGAGGAAGAGCGAAGGCTTGTTTATGTTGCTTTTACAAGAGCAAAAAATAGGCTTTATATTTCATATTCTGCTTCTGGTAAGGATAAGAATACAGAGGTATCAAGATTTTTTTCTGAAATTGGGGATGAGTTTTTTGAAGGTATATATAAAGAAGGAGAGGAAACTGATTTTTATTTACAGAGATTAAGAGAAATAATTTCTTAAAAAAGGGGGAGATCATCCCTTTTACTCTTCTTCGTATATTAAGAAGAAATATTCAACAAGTTGGGAAGAGATGATCTTGATTGCATTATCAATATAGTTTTTATCCCTGATTTTTTCTTTTATAATCAGGGCTTTTTCGGAAACTCCATTTTCCTTTATTGTTGCCATCCTTGGCTCCTTTTAAATTATTCTTATAAACTCCAGCCTTTTAATACCCCCTGATATTGTTATAAATATTCCCCAGAGTTGGACCTCTATGTCTCTACTCTGAGTATGTATATAATACTCGGCACCTTTTTTAATTTTTTCAATTTTTCTATTACTGATAGAATCATAACCATTGCCAAAAACAGTAGAACTCCTGGTTTTTACCTCGATAAAATATATAATATTATTTTTTTCTGCTATTATATCTATTTCAAAATATTTGTGAAAAAAGTTTTTTTCCAGTATTTTAAAGCCTAACTCTTGAAGATATAGTATTGATTCATTTTCCCCTAATTTTCCTAAGGAATTCTTTTGTCTCTTCACTTGCTAATACTCTTTTAATAGAAAGTCCTTCTCTTTCTTCTTTAGCAAGATTAATTATTGTTGGTGGATCAATTTTTTTGTTTCCCTGTGTATATAATTTAACAGTTGGTTTTGTTATAACATTTATGTTTTGAAGCATAACTTCACCAATACTATTATCAGTAAGTTCAACAAAACTACCTATAGGGTATACACCAACAGTGTAAGTAAACATTTTAAGCACATTTGGGTCCATTTTCCCGATCTCTTCTTTTAGTAAAGTTTTCATAATAAGAGGTGGGGTTTTTGCTTTTCTATAGGACCTTTCATGACACATGGCAACATATGTATCACATATTCCAACTATTTTCGCATAATCTGAAATTTGAGATGATACAAAACCGTAAGGATAACCACTACCATCAGCTCTTTCATGGTGTTGGAGTACTATTAAATTAACATCTTCAGGGAAAGCATTAATTCTTCTTAATATCTGATATCCATAAAATGGATGTTTTTTCATTATATTTAGTTCAGTTTGTGTCAATTGCTCTTTTTTATAAAGTATATCTGGGGATATTTTTGTCATGCCAATATCATGTAAAAATCCACCTAGTGCTATATTTATAAGATGTAATCTACTGTATCCCATTGTTTGGGCAGTCATGATAGCAAGTATAGCAGTGTTTACAGCAGTATAATAAAGATAATCTTCTAATTTTGGGGTACCAAAAATAAGTTTGAAAGATAATCTCCTGTTTTTATTAACAAGTGAGACAAGGTTATTTGCAGCATTTCTTAACTCTGAGGAATTAAAGTCTTTGTTTTCTTTCACTTTTTGGAAACAGTCTTTAACAATAGATATAAATTCTTGATGTTTTTCTATTGCTGATGTTGCAAGAGTATCGTCTTCAGCAAAAAAGTATATGTCGGATGTATCATAAGTATTGGCAAGATCACTTATATCTGAAATTATATCTCTTAACTCATCTTCGAATTTCTCTTTTTGTAATAAATTACCTTCAGTATAAACAGCATCTATTTTCCATTCTATTAGTCTTTCATAGTCAGATTTTTTAAGGGGTTGATACGAATTTAAAAGTACATCATTGTTTACATATACTGGTTTATCAAAAATCATACCTGGTTTTAATTCTTCTACTGGTATTCTTTTCATCTATTTACCACTAAAAATTTTTATATTAAAATAAATAATATATTTAAAAAATAATAAAATTTATAAAAAACAAAATTTAAATTATTTTATTTTTATTTATTTTCAAATAAATTATTTCATAAAATAGTCTATTATAAATTAAATTTTATATCTAATTTTATACTTCTAATATTCAGGAGCAAAAATAATATGTTTAAAAATAATCTTTTATTTCCAGAGAAAGATATATCAAACTGTGGTTTAGCAGGATTATTAATAAAGACAAAAAAAGAGTTGATGGTAGCCTTATAACAAAGATTATAGCTAACCAGCATGATAGAGGGAATGGTCTTGGAGGCGGATTTGCAGTATATGGACTTTACCCGGATTATGAAGACAAATATGCTTTTCATCTAATGTATGAACATAATAAAGCAAAAGAAGAGACAGAGTTATTTTTGAATAATTATTTTAGAGTTATAAAGGCGGAAGAGATACCAACCAAACAGATCCCTGAGATAAAATCATCACCTTTACATTACAGATATTTTATAGAAATTGTTGATAATAAAAAGACAGGTAGCTTATCATTACTAACTGAAGAGGATTATGTTGTAAATAGAGTGGTTTATATAAATAAAAATATAGAAGGTGCTTTTGTAGTATCAAGTGGTAAAAACTTTGGTGCATTCAAAGGTGTAGGTTTCCCTGAAGATATTTCAAAGTTTTTTATGTTAGAAAATTATAAAGCTTATGCATGGACAGCACATAACAGATTTCCTACAAATACACCTGGCTGGTGGGGTGGGGCTCACCCATTTACATTACTTGACTTTTCTATTGTGCACAACGGTGAATTATCTTCTTACGGTATAAATAAAAGATATGTAGAAATGTTTGGTTATGAATGTACAATGCTTACAGATACTGAAGTTGTTGCCTATCTTGTGGATCTTCTTGTAAGAAAACATGGTTTACCTTTTAAAACTGTATGTGATATATTTTCACCACCTACTTGGGATGTTATTCAGAACATGGAAGATATTAAATTAAAAGAGTATTATAAAACATTAAGAATTGTATATGGATCAGCGTTATTGAATGGCCCTTTTGCTTTTATTATAGGTTTTAATGGTGGACTTATAGGCCTTTCAGACAGAATAAAACTAAGACCACTTGTTGTTGTTGAGTCTGGCAATACGGTTTACCTTTCAAGTGAAGAATCTTCTGTTCTTGAAGTATGTGATAAAATTGATAGGGTTTATCATCCAGAAGCCGGAGAGCCTGTTTTTATTTTCTATAATGATTATAAAGGGGAGTAAATATGAATTCTATTACAATAGATGCTCTGAATTTATATTATAGAGAACTCAATTTTAAAATAAAAGAGGCTGTAAGAAAAGAAGGTATAAAAAAGGTAATTATAAAGAATGCAAGGGGACAAAGGTTTATAGGCACAGGGCTTAAAGAAAAAGACGTGGAAATAATAATTGAATCTGGTGTACCTGGAAATGACCTTGCTATGTTTATGGATGGACCAACAGTAAAAGTTTTTGGAAATGCTCAGGATGGAGTTGGTAATACTATGAATAATGGTAAGGTTTTTATTCATGGAGATGCTGGGGATGTAATATGTTATGGTATGAGAAATGGCAAAATTTTTATAAAAGGGAATGTTGGATATAGAGTTGGGATCCATATGAAAGAATATAAGGATATGATACCTTCAATTGTTGTTGGTGGTAAGGCCGGAGATTTTTTTGGTGAGTATATGGCTGGTGGAATAGGGGTTGTGCTCGGTCTTAATAATGATGATAAACCAATAGTTGGTCGATACTGTGCAACAGGTATGCATGGCGGAGTTATATATATTAGAACAGAAAAAATACCAACATACCTTGGTAAAGAAGTTAAAATTTTTGAACTTAATGAAAGTGATAAAGAAAAATTAAAGTCTCTTATAGAAGAGTTCTGCCAGGAGTTTAAAGAATACAAAGCAGAAGACATATTAAAATCAAGGTTTATAAAACTTATACCTGTTTCTAAGAGACCTTATGGAAGATTATATTCACCTGGTAATCATTTCCCATTGCCAGAAGAAAATTATTTTTCAAATAAAAAAATTGATATAGAAAAAAAATACTATTAGGAGATTAACCCTTGAAATTTACTTTTTCTTTAAAACCTGAAAACTTTATAATAGAAAGAGATGACGAAAGATGTATCAGGTGTGGTGCGTGTGTCCAACAGTGTGCATATAATGCACATTATTATCTTGAAGAGAAAGACAAAGTGCTTGGTATAAATCATAACTGTGTTGGCGATGGTAGATGTGTTGCAATATGCCCAACAAATGCAATAAGAATAAAACAGGCTGAAAATCCTTATAGGCCTAATTATAACTGGACAAAAGAGAGAATGATGGATCTTTATGAACAGGCAGAAAATGGTACAGTATTACTTGTTGGTATGGGAGCACCAACGCCGCATCCAGTCTATTGGGATAAAATAGTACTTAATGCATCTCAGGTAACAAATCCTTCTATTGACCCTTTAAGAGAGCCAATGGAAGTAAAAACATTTTTAGGGAGTAAGCCTGATAAAATAGAGGTTGTTTTTGATAAAAATCATAAACCTGAGATAAAGACGAGAATAACTCCTCAATTGGAGCTTGAAGTTCCAATAATGTTTGCTGCTATGTCATTTGGTGCAATAAGTTTAAATGCATGTAAGTCATTAGCAAAAGCTGCATCTGAAATGGGTACTTTTTGGAATACTGGGGAAGGGGGGTTACATAAAGACCTATATAAATATGGCAAAAATACTATTGTTCAGGTTGCATCCGGTAGATTTGGAGTTCATGTTGATTATCTGAAAGCTGGTGCGGCTGTTGAGATAAAAATAGGACAGGGAGCAAAACCTGGTATAGGTGGGCACTTACCAGGTGAAAAAGTTAATCATGAAATCTCTGTTACAAGAGCTATGCCAGAGGGTTCTGATGCTATATCACCTGCACCACATCATGATATATACTCTATAGAAGACTTAAGACAACTTATTTACTCAATAAAAGAGGCAACTGATTATGAAAAACCAGTTTTTGTTAAAATATCAGCTGTCCATAATGTTGCTGCAATAGCAAGTGGTATAGTAAGAGCTGGGGCGGATGCTGTTGTCATAGATGGTATAAGAGGTGGAACAGGTGCTGCTCCTAAGATAATCAGAGACAATGTCGGTATTCCGATAGAACTTGCAATTGCTGTTGTAGATGAAAGATTAAGAAAAGAGGGTATAAGGAATCATGCGTCACTTATAGCAGCGGGTGGGTTTAGAAATAGTGCTGATGTGATAAAAGCGATTGCTCTTGGGGCTGATGCTGTATATATAGGAACTGCTGCATTAATGACTCTCGGCTGCCATGTTTGTGGTATGTGTTATAAAGGGATATGTAATTGGGGAATTGCAACTCAACGAGATGACCTTACAAAAAGGCTAAATCCTGAGATAGGAGCTGAAAGAGCTAAAAATCTACTTAAAGGGTGGAAACATGAGATACAGGAAATGCTTGGTGCAATGGGTATAAATTCTATAGGAAGCTTAAGGGGTAATAGACTTAACCTTAGAGCTGTTGATATTCATGAACCCTATTTGTCTATTTTAGGAATAAAACCAGCAGGAGCATAATTAGATGAAGAAACTTTATTTTAGAGAAGAATGGTGTGTTGGGTGTGGAAGATGCGAGGTTGCTTGTGCTATTGAGCACTCAGAGAGTAAACACCCAGTTATATCGTATTTTTTCGAAAAAGTAAGACAGACACCGAGAATAATTGTTGAGAGAAAGGGCAATATCTCATTTGCTAATACGTGCAGACATTGTGAAGAACCAGATTGTGTTAATGCATGTATATCAGGTGCTTTATATAAAGATCTATCAGGCAAAATATTATATGACCCGGCTAAGTGCGTTGGTTGTTATTCATGTATAATGGCATGTCCTTATGGGGCGATTATGAAAGATCTTAATAGGAAAGAAAGAAAACAGATAGTAAAATGTGATTTATGTAATAAAAGAGAGGGAGGGCCTGCCTGTGTTGAGGCTTGCCCAAATAGAGCTATAGTTTTTGAAGAACGAGGTGAATAAACATGAGTTATGTGATTATAGGTAATGGACCTGCTGCTATTGCAGCTTGTGAGGGAATAAGAAAGTATGATAAAGATAGAGAGATAATAATAATTTCTAAAGAAGATCAATATGCTTATGGAAGGCCTCTTATTACATATCAGATAGCTGGTATTGTAAAAAAAGAGGATATGTACCTAAGAAGGCCTGAGTTTTATAAAGAAAATAATATAAAGGTATTACTTGGTAAAGAAGCAATATCAATAGACAGTAAATCAAAAACTGTTAAAATATCTGATGGTTCTTCTATAGGTTATCATAAACTTTTAATTGCAAGTGGTGGAACTCCATTTGTCCCCCCTACATATAAGGAATATCTTACAAAAGAAAATGTAATGACCTTTATAAAATGGGCTGATATGGAAAAACTTGAGTCTATTATAGATACAATAGAAAATGTACTTATTATTGGTGGTGGTCTTATTGGTATAAAAGCTGCTGAGGCTCTTGTTATGAGGGGTAAAAATGTATATATTGCAGAGCTTTCCAAAAGAGTATTGCCTACTGTTATTGATGATTATGGTTCATACTATTTTCATAAAGAACTTGAGAAAAATAATGTTGGACTATTTCTTGAAGATACAGTTGATTCTTTTAAAATAAAGAAAAACAGAGTTGAAAAAGCTGTCTTAAAATCAGGAAATACAATAAATATTGATGCTGTAATAATAGCAATAGGTGTAAAGCCAGAAATATCTTTCATAGATAAAGAAATAAAAACTAATGTTGGTATTATTGTAGATGATATGATGAAAACATCAGTTTCAGATATTTATGCTGCGGGCGATGTTACTGAATGTTATGACATTGTTTATGGCTCAAAAAGGCTTGGGCCTATATGGGTCTCTGCATCTGAACAGGGTAGAATAGCAGGATATAATATGGCTGGTGCTAATATTACGTATAGAGGCAGATTATTGATGAACTCAATATCTTTTATGAAAACAAACCTTACTTCTTACGGTATTATAAATCCAGAACTAGAATATACCAATGTCGAAGTTTTTGAATATAAAAGAGATGACCTTGATATTTATAGGAGAATTAATGTAGTAAACAATAGGGTAGTTGGAGCAGTTTTTATAAACTCTATATATAGAAAAGGTATAATAACAAGGTTTATGATAGAAGGACTTCCTTTTGATAAATATAAAGAATTACTACTTTCTCCTAACATTGGGTTTATAAACTTTGAAAAAGAATATAGAGTAAAAGAGATTAATTCTATTACTGGCTATAAAAAAGCAAGAATAGTTTAAATAACAGGAAAGATTATCTTTCCTGTTATAAGTTTTAAAAAATTTTTACAAAATATCTAATTACACTTTTTTATAATATCTTCAGCATTCTTTCTTAGAATATTTTTATCTAAACCCGGAGAATCTGGGATCTTATTTATATTCTGTATAAAAATATTGAGGTTTTCTTTTGCTTTTTGTTTATTATTAATATTATAGTAGGAATTGCCAATAAAAAAGTAGGCTAAATATGTTTCTGGAACTATTTTAATTAATTTTTCAAACATATAAATAGCAAGTTCATGTTGTTTTGTTCGATAGAAATATGAACTCAATTCTCTATAAAGGTATTGTTTATCTTCACCTATTAATTCAAGATCATTCCCGATTTCTTTTATTTTATAATCAATATTTAATTTTATATAGCAATATAACAATTCTTTTAATGTTGGTTCATATACTGGATTTATTTCTCTTCCTTTTTCTAACATTAAAATTGCATTAAATAAGTCGTTGACATCAATATATGCATAACCTATTTCATAATATAATCTTGCATTGTAGGGGTTTATTTCAATTGCTTTTTTTAATTTTTCTATAGCTTCTTCAGGCTTTTTTTCTTCTATTAAATTATAAGCTTCATTAAACAGAGTCTTTTCTTCATCATTACTATTTTTTGCTGTTGCCTGGTAAACATTTCTTATAAAATCTTTTTTTTGATTTTCTGAGGTTGCTAAAAATACGTATTTTTTGAACTCAATGCCAGCTTTAGATATATTTTTTTTTGCATAATAGACCATTCCACTACCAAAATATGCTATAGGTAATATAGGGTTTATAAATTTAGCTTTTTCAAACAATTCTAGTGCTTTGTCATCTTCATATTTTTTAAAAAGTTCTATTCCCTGGCTTATAAGATTATTGTATTCATCTGGGTATACATTTGTTACACTTGATAGTATAAAAACAACTAGTAAGAAAGATTTTTTCATATTATTCCTCCTTTTTATTTAATATATATATTAACCAATTATTTTTTAACTGTTAAAAAACTTAAAAATAAGAGTTTTATAATTTTACTCTGAAAAGTTTTTTAGGCATCATGTATTTTTTATATTCATAAAGAGCATATTCATCAGTCATCATAGAAATATAATCTACAATTCTTCTTTCTAGAGATACAAATTTATATTTTATATCTTTTGTTTTTTTAAGTATTAGTTTAGGGTTGGTTTTGTAAAAGTGAAAAAGTTCAGATATTATTCTTTCAGCTTTTTTTGATTCATTTTCTATTATTTTGTGTCTATAAACTTTTTCAAATAAAAAAAGTCGAGTTTCTTCTATAGCTTCTAAAACTTTATTACTCATCATTATAAGATTTTTATTTCTACTTGTATTTACTATATCTACCACAATTGTATTTATCCTGTTGCTATGATTATGGCCAAGTATTTTTAAAGTATTTAATGGGATAACATCTTTTTTTATTAATCCAAATCTTAATGCATCGTCTAAGTCATGATTTATATAAGCAACTCTATCACATATTTTTACTATTTGACCTTCAAGAGTTATTGGCTCAAACATTTTTCTTGTTTCAAAGAGTCTTTCCCCCCATTTTGAATGTTTTAATATCCCATCCCTGACTTCATAACTTAAGTTTAAACCCTGCCCATTCTTTTCTAAAAAATCTACAACCCTTAAACTCTGTATATTGTGTCTGAATCCTGATTTAAAAAGTTTTGAGAGTGTTCTTTCCCCCACATGTCCAAAAGGTGAATGCCCTAAATCATGCCCCAGAGCTATTGCCTCAACAAGGTCTTCATTAAGTCTTAGTGCTTTTGCTATTGTACGAGATATCTGTGATACTTCCAATGTATGTGTAAGTCTTGTTCTTAATAAGTTATTTGGTGAAAATATAAAAACTTGAGTTTTATCTTTAAGCCTTCTAAAACTGGATGAATGTATAATTCTATCCCTATCCCTCATGTATACTGTTCTTATTGGAGATTCCTGCTCTTTTATTTTTCTTCCCCGAGAATTAGAAGATAATTGAGCATATTCTGAAAGGTCTTTTTTTTCTATCTCTTCTATTATTTCTTTTATTGATCCAGTTTGATTGTTCATCTTTCAATATTTTCCCACATTTCTATAAGAGTTTCTATTTCATTATAGATTTTCATTACTATTTTTTTATCTATTATTGTTTTAAGTGGTTCTGTTAAAGATATATTAGCAGCATCTTTGTTTGCTTGAGAAACTTCATTTTTTTTTTCAAGTTTGTTATCTATTGGATTTTTTTGTATAATTAAACTTCCTTTTTGGGCTATCTCCTCTTCTATTTTTTTTAATGCACCTTTGGTAGTATACCCCTTATTATAAAGTAAGTCTCTTATATATTGTAACATTTTAAGGTCATCAAGTGTATAAGTCCTCCTTCCTGATTGACTCCTATTAGGGGAAAGGAAAGGAAACTCTTTTTCCCAGAATCTTATAGTATGTGATTGTACATTAAGTAGTTTACTTATTTCACCTATAGAGTAGGTTTTATTTTCCATTCTTGTTGACTCTTCTTTTTATGAAACCAAGGTTTAATTTTATGCTTCTTTGCAGGTAGTTTATAGTGCCCATTAGAAAGCCTAATACAAGAAAACCACCGGGTGGTAAGAGAAAAAAGACTAATGGTGCTTTTTCTCCATTATCATCAACAAGACCTAATAATTTATATAAAGGTCCTACATCTATTATTGTACCAATATCACCAATCTTAAGTGTTATTGTTCCATTACCCAGGACCTCTCTTATTGTTGAAAGTGTTGTAAGTACGATAGTAAAACCTATCCCCATACCTATACCATCTAAAACTGACTTTAATGGGTTATTTCTTGAGGCAAAAGCTTCAGCTCTACCTAGTATTATACAGTTTACTACAATTAATGGAATAAAAATTCCGAGAGACTTATTTATTGTAGGGAAAAATCCTTCTATGATTATCTTTAGTATAGTAACAAATGTAGCTATTACTATTATATATGAGGGTATTCTTAAGTTTGAAGGTACGTAGTCTTTAATAAGCGAAATTATAAGATTTGAAAATGTAAGTACTATTATTACAGATAGTCCCATGCTTATTCCATTTATAGCTTGAGTGCTTACAGCAAGTGTTGGGCATAAACCAAGAGTACTTACAAGTACAGGATTCTCTTTGTATATACCTTTTATAAACTCTTGCCAGTTTGATGTATTTTTTTTCATAATATACACCTCTTAATTATTCATAAAAAAGAAAATATCATCCCATTCGTTATATTCTTCTGATAGGGTATTGTCTTCACCATAATCTTTTTTAAAGAGTTTTATCCCTGCATCTATTAAAGCGTAAGAGACCGCAAGTGAAGAATAAGTTGCACCACTTACAGGATATATTCCTAATTTTGTTATAAACTCGTCTTTTGATAAGGGGAGTTCTTCTTTTAAAGGTGGTTTTCCGATAAAACCTTTTCTAAAATATTCTTTATTGACGTTAGTACCTAGACCTGGTGTTTCGTTGTGTTCAATCATCAAAAAGTCTTTTATATTCCCATTATTATCGAATGCAACTATTACATTAATATTACCGCCGTATCCTTTATTACTTGAACCATAAACTACATAACCAATTATATCATTATTTTTATCTTTTACTATTATAGTATCTTTGTTAACTTCTTCAAAAAATTGAGCTTCGGGGAAAAAAGACTTTTGAAGCTGAATACGTGTTTCTTTTTTTACAGTCTCTATCTTATCAAAAAGAAAATAATAAAAACCACTTATTAGAAGACCGGATAAAAATGAGATAATAATAAGTATATAATTATTTTGTTTCATATTTACCCCAACCATATATTTTAGGTTTAATACTTCTGTCTATTAATGGTACTACAAGTTCCATTAAGAGGATTGAGAACATGACCCCTTCTGGATATGAACCAAAAATTCTTATTATAAAGGTTAAAATACCTAAACCAACTCCTACAATTAATTCTCCTTTTTTGGTAAGTGGTGTTGTAACCATATCTGTTGACATAAAAAAGGCACCAAGTATAAGACCCCCACTTATTATATGAAGATATGAGTAAAGGAGAGAGTTTTTCAATAAACTATACTCAGGATTAATACTGATACCTCTTGCTAGCCCATATATGAATGTTAAAATTACTACTGTTAATATGAAACTTAAAGGTATGTGATAAGTTATATATTTTTTCTTAAAAAGATATAAAGCCCCTATTGTTAAAAATAATACTGAGACCTCACCGATAGCACCAGGTGTTTTCCCTAGAATAAGAGACCATGCATCATAATAGTTATCTATTTTACCAGTGTGTACAACTTCTTTTAATAGATGCATAGGAGTTGCACCTGATATAATATTAAAGTTTATTCCTAATGATTCAGGGGAAGTTGTAGGTAAAAAATACTTGTTTGCGGTAAGTAGTGTTGGCCATGAAAACATTACAAATACCCTTGCAGCAAGAGCAGGATTCATAATATTATAACCTAGCCCTCCAAATAGTTGTTTTACTACAGCTATAGCAAATATGCTTCCTATTATTGGTACATAAAGAGGCACATAAGCAGGCAAAGTAAAGGCAAAGAGTATTCCTGTTACTGCTGCACTACCATCCCATATTGTTAAAGGTGTTTTTTTTAGTATGTTAAATATTAGCTCAGTGATCATACATGTTATTACAGAAATAAGAATTATTGTAAGAGCTGGTATACCAAAAAAATAGACAGACCATACAGCAGAAGGTACAAGGCTTATGAAAACTCCCCACATTATTTTAGGTACAGAATCTCTGTGATTAATATGAGGAGCAGGTTCAACAATAAGTTTACTCTGTATATTACTCTTCTTTATTTGCATATCTCCACCTTCTTACAACTGGTATTTTATTAGGATAGTATGATTTTTCATATTTTAAATTAATTTTGGCAGACTTAAAATAGGTTACTAATGGTATTTGAGATGGGCATATATAGCTACATGCTCCACATTCTATACAATCAAAAATACCTATTTCTTTTACTCTGTCTATATTATTACTATATATTTCAGAATACATAAGTGAGGGGAAAAGTCCAATTGGACAAACATTAAGACACCTGCCACATCTTATACATAGATGTTCTTTTTTCTTTTCTATCTCTTCTTCAGAAAATACCAATATACCTGAACTCCCTTTAATTATTGGAGTATCAATAGTATATTGAGCAATGCCCATCATAGGACCGCCTATTATTACTTTTTTTGGTAGAGTAAGAACACGGACATCTTCTAAAATATCTCTTATTATTGTCCCAATTTTTAATTTATAGTTACCAGGCCATTTTACTATCTGTCCTGCTATGGTTATAAACCTTTCAATAAGTGGCTTTTCTTTTATTACTGCCTCATATACTGAATAAGCAGTTCCCACATTGGTAACAACTACACCTACATCATAAGGGAGTTTATTACGAGGGACTTCTATGCCAAGTATAGCATTTATAAGTTGTTTTTCTCCTCCTTGAGGATATTTTGTTTTTAAAGTGACAACTTCTGCTATACCATTCATTTTTTTTTCTAATATTTCAATAGCAGAAACCTTGTTATCTTCGATACCTATATATACGTTCTTGGGTTTAAGTATTTTTTTTAAAATCTCTATACCTAATATAAGGGAATCAACTTTTTCCTGCATAATCCTATCATCTACAGTAAGGTATGGTTCACACTCAGCTCCGTTAATTATTAGAGTATGTATAGGTTTTGGTGGATTAAACTTTATGTGTGAAGGGAAAGCAGCACCACCAAGACCTACAATACCTGAATTTTTAATCATTTCAAGTATTTCATTCTCTTTAAACTTTTCCCAATTTGTATTTATCTTGTTCCAGTTTTTTATACCACCACTAAACTCTATCCCGATATATTTGGACTTAATTCCTGTAGGAGTATATATCTCTCCTATTTCTGTAACATTACCCATAATTGGGGAATGTACATTTGCTGAGAATTCCCCATCCATTTTGCCTATAAGTTGCCCTTCATCAACCTTGTCACCTATATTTACAACAGGTATTGCTGGTTTACCTATGTGTTGGAGTAGAGGTATTTTTACTTTTTTAGGTATAGGCCCATTTACAAAAGGTTTATTTTCTGTTTCTTCTTTGTGTTCTGGTAAGTGTATCCCACCTTTTTTAAATCCTTTCTTGAAAATCATATTCTATTTTTCTCCCCTGTTTGTATAAAATTTTGTTTATAGCATTAAGATATGATTTTGCAGCAGCAAGGATTATATCAGTATCAGCATATACACCTGTAGCAATAGTATCAGATACTTTTATACTTACATTTACCTGGCCTATTGCATCTCTTCCTGCTGATACTGATTGAATAAAAAAGTCCTCAAGTATAACATTATCAATATTTAAAGCTTTGTTAATTGCTTTATAAGTTGCATCAACAGGGCCATCTCCTATTGCAGCAGCCTTATATTCTTCGTCCCCTCTCTTTATCATTACAGTAGCAGTAGGGATTACTTCCTGTCCACTTACTACAGTAAGATATTGAATTTCATATCCTTTTTCTAGTACTCCTGTGTCTCCAAGAATAGATATTATATCTTCTTCTGTTACCTCTTTCTTTTTGTCTGCTATTAAAATAAACTTTTCATAAAGCTCGTCAATTTTCTCTTTGCTAAGATAAAAACCCATCTCCTCTATTTTTGCTTTGAAACCTGCTCTTCCTGAATGTCTTCCGAGTACTATCTGGGTTGATGATCTTCCTATGTCTTCTGGTTTCATTATTTCATAAGTTGATCTATTTTTAAGAACTCCATCTTGATGTATTCCTGATTCATGTGCAAAAGCGTTTTTACCAATAATTGCCTTATTTGGAGCTATAGGATAACCTATTATTCTTGAAACCAGTTTACTTGTAGAGTAAATTTTTTTCTTATCAATGTCAGTATATAGATTATAAAAGTCTTGCCTTACAGAAAGTCCCATAACAATTTCTTCCATAGCAGCATTTCCTGCTCTCTCACCTATGCCATTTACTGTACATTCTATCTGTCTTGCACCTGCTATACATGCAGCAAGAGAGTTTGCGACAGCAAGCCCAAGGTCATTATGGCAGTGTACTGAGAGTATTGCTTTATCTATATTTTTTACATGTGTTTTAAGGTATTTTATTATTTCAAAAAACTCCTGAGGTGTTGTATATCCCACAGTATCAGGTATATTTACAACTACAGCACCTGCTTCAATAACTGCTTCAGTTACTTCAGCTAAAAACTCTTTTTCTGTTCTTGCAGCATCTTCTGCTGAAAACTCTATATTATCAGTAAAAGTTTTTGCATATTTTACAGCATTAACAGCATTTTTTATTACCTCTTCCTTACTCATTTTTAATTTATATTCTCTATGTATTGGGCTTGTTGCAATAAATGTGTGTATTCTAAACTTTTGTGCACTTTTTAAAGCATCGTAACATGCTTTAATATCTTTTTCAACTGCTCTTGCAAGCCCGGCAATAATTGGACCTTGTATATTGTCAGCTATAGCTTTACATGCTTCAAACTGAGCAGGTGATGATACTGGGAATCCAGCTTCTATTATATCTATCTTCATACTTGCTAAAGCTTTTGCAACTTCTATCTTTTCTTTAATACTCATGGATGCACCTGGTGCCTGTTCACCATCTCTTAAAGTTGTATCAAAAATCCATATTTTTTCCATTTTTTACCCTTTATAAATAAAGAAATTAATTTAGATAAATTTAATATTAAAATTTTATAATTTTATCATTAACTTTTCTATTTCACTTTTTAAAATAAAGTAGGGAGTATAAAATGGCTTTTGAAATTAGTTCAGATTTTATCTTTTTTTCAGATGAAAATAAACAGAGTTTTGAGATAAAAGAGATAGTGTATAATACTGATAACCCAAAAGAGATAGAAGAAAGAGATAAAGCTATCTCCTATTTATTAATAGGGATAGAGCTTTATAAAAAGTCCAAGTTTAAAAAAGCATTAGATTTTTTAAACTCAGCTCTATTAATTTTTAAAAATTATAATGAACTTTCTTACGGGATAGCTTTGTTTTTTTTAGGAGAATTTTATGAACTTAAAGAAGAATGGGAAAAATCACTTGAAAATTATAAGGAGTCCAGAAATATACTTGAAAAATATAATCATAAAATGAGTTGGGATGCTAGTAAAAAAATAGAAAAAATTAAAAAGGAAATAGAAAAAAGTGATAGTATTTGAAGACTTCAACTATGTAAAAAAATATCCTTTGTCTGAAACAAAGCCGGTTTTTGACCTTGTTCTAGGCTATTTTACTCTTTTTGAAAGAATAGAAAAATTGTATGGAATTAAATGTGATAAGGTTGATAGGTTACAATCTGGCAAGGGCAGTGGTATCTTTATAAATGGTTCTGTATGCTGGCTAAAAAGATTAGCTCCAGATAACAAAAAATTATATACTATAAATAATATTCCTGTTTTATTTAAGTCTGATGGTATAGACTTATCTATCTTTAATTATAAAGATGAACTTGATAAGTATTTTAAAAATTATGAAAGAGTTGAAATTAGTAATGATTATGGAGTATATATTGAGTATATCTATCAATTTATAGAAATGCAACCGGGCATGTTAAAAAATGATATTGAATTATTAAAAGTAAAAAATAGACATAACTTTAAAATTAGTTTTATAGGCAATCCAGAGAATGTTATAATAGAGGAAGGGGCATTGGTTACAGATTTAAACCTTTTTGATACAAGGAAAGGGCCAATAATTATAAAAAAGGATGCTCAGATAATAGGTCCATCCTTAATTCAGGGGCCAACAGTTATAGGTGAAAAAACAATAATAGACTCTGCTAAGGTAAGAGGGTGTTTTATAGGGCGTGTATGTAAAATCTCAGGGGAGGTTGAGGAATCAGTTTTTCTTGACTTTACTAATAAACATCATGATGGATTTGTAGGACATAGTTATATTGGAAGTTTTGTTAATTTTGGGGCTTTAGCTACAACAAGTGATTTGAAGAATAACTATTCTAATATAAAGGTTTTTATAGACAATACATTAATCAATACTGGAAATATAAAAATGGGTTGTTTTATAGGGGATTATACTAGATTGGGTATAGGTACTCTTATAAACTCCGGCTCAGTTATTGGGTCTTTTTCAAACATTTATGGCGGGGGTATGGTACCAAAGTTTATACCACCTTTTAGTTGGGGGAGTAATTACCCATTTAAAAAATATAAACTTGACAGGCTAATAGAAGATATTATTAAAATAAGTGCAAGAAGAGATCAAAAGATTAGTGATAAATATAAGGCTTTTATTTATAAACTATATCAAGAGGTTAAAGATGAACAATATAATAAAAACTCTTTTTAAAATTATTATTTTGTCTTTTATAGTATTTAATCTTTTTTATTGCCAGAAGAGAAATATAGAAGGTATATGGTTTCTTGAAGGTGGCAATATTTCGCTTAATATAAATTTTAAGTCTAACCAAATAGCTTTTTATGAAAATAATAATTTAGTAATTTTAACCAAAATTCTGGAATATAAAAAAGTAGAAGATAATAAGATAAGAATAAAGGTAAAAAAAGAAAAAGTAGGTGAAATAAAAGAGTATCAATTAAAGTATGAGAATATTAATGAATTTATAATATGGATAGAGGAAGAGCCTGATAAAATAAAACTTATAGCTGATTCTATAAGTAAGGTACAATATATATTTTCAAGAGATGATAAGTTTTATTCAGATTTTAGATATTTAGCTTTGTACGAACTTGAAGAATTAAAGAATGAAAGAACTTTGAAAGAAATACAATTAAGAAATACAATAGATGTTATAACAAATAAAGAACCTTTATTAAAAGATGAAGATGTTTTGAAACAGGAAGAGAGTAATTACAGAAAGTGGATAAAAGAAAATTATGGCGTTACAAAGATAATAAGGAATATGGTAGATTATATGTTTGATAATGATCCAACAACTTTTTGGGGGACAAGAGACTATAAAAATCCTAGTATTGAAATGATAATAAAGGATATTAGAGGTGAAGAACTAAAAGAGCCAGTTAAAATAAAAGCAATTGTATTTTCACTTGGATCATTAGAAAAAAGCATTGATTACTATAAGTTTCATAGAATAAAAGAGGCTACACTTCTTTTCTCTTTAACCCCAAAAAACTCATTAGGTTCAACAAAATCCTCTTTCAATTATTTAAAATATAAGCTTGATTTTGTCGATGATATAAGTCAAAAAGGAATTATTTTTTATAAACCTATTAAAGCAAAGTCATTAATGCTTTATGTTGATCAAATTTATGCAGGTTATGAAGATGCGTTTGCTATTTATGATATTTATATTTATACTGAGTCTGAATAGTTTTGCTGAACAAGGGTATTTTAAAGAGTTCAATCTTGGTGAAAGTTTTGATAATATTAAAAACAAACTTCTTTTATATAAAATAATAATTGATAAAGAAAGTGTTACATCTTTTAAAATGGATGTTCCTCTTTTTCTTTATCTTAAGATGGTTATAGAAAATAATGATGCTATTTATATAGACCCTGATGAAAAGAGAATATATCTGGATGATTCAACTTTTTTTGATTTTCAGGATATTATTATAGATGAGAAAGACTACTCGTTTTATAGTAAAGATAATCTTTTTTATATAAACTTTAAGTCTGTTCAAAGTTATTCTATAAGTGAACCTAAAAGAATAAACCCAGTGCTTAGAGATCTTAAACTTAAGTTTTTTAAAAATTTTTTGTATTGTATAGAATATAAAGCAGAACTTGAAAATTATGAGATCAACAGAGTAATAAATAACTATAAAATAAAATATGGTGTTACAATAGATAAGCCAATAAATAAGTTTGAAACTGATACAACGATTTTTTTTGTTGAGCTATCAGAAAAAAAAATAAAGATTATTTTAACTGATAAAAAAATATTGTCACAAATAGAATCAACTATAAATGACATTACAAAAAAAGTTATAGTACAAATAACAAAAATAATTGAAAAATATCTTGAAAAATCAATTAATATTGATAAACTCTGGTTACAGTATAAAAAGAATATATTGAAAAAGAGTTTAGAGGTTTTATATTCAAACATAGATGAACTATAGAATATTGTTTTTAGGTATTGGTTCAAACTTAGGGGATAGAAAAAAAAATATAAAGGATGCTATAAAAATATTATCAGAATATTTTAATTTAAAAAGAATAGCACCTTTTTATGAAACAGAGCCGATTGGTCCTTCCCAGCCCTTTTTTATAAATACAGTGGTTAAGTGTGAAACAAATATGAATCCTTATCAGGTACTTGAAAAAGTAAAAGAGATAGAAAAAAATATGGGGCGAGAAGAGAATATTAGATGGGGACCAAGAATTATAGATATTGATGTACTATTTATGGAAGGTGTTAATATAAATGATAGTAGACTCTTTATACCTCATAAAGAGATTAAAAATAGAAGATTTTTTCTTGAACCACTTTTTTATTTAGGAGTTAATATAATATTAGATGGAAAAAGTATTTTATATTACTTAAATAAAAGTTTAGGACAGATATGTGAAAAAATATAGAGTATTATTGGTGATATCATTTGTTTTTTTATATTCAGCTAAAATCAAGGGGGAAGTATTAGAGTTTTCTCAAATTTCTCTTAATAAAAAAATTTTTTTAAAGTCTTTAACTATAAAAGGTAATGATTCTTTAAGAGAAGAAGAAATAATAAAGTTAACTGAAATTAAGCCAGATTCAAAAGTGTTTGTTTATGAAATAACTAATGGTATAGCTAAGATTATAGAATCAGGTCTTTTTAAAAATGTTTCATATCTTTTTTATAAAGAAGGCGAAGAATTCTTTCTTGAAATAAATATAGTAGAAAATGAAAAACTTGGCGATATAGAAGTTATTGATAATAAATTACTTAATCTTAATGTATTAATGGATATTTTTAAAAAAAATAATGTTATCATAGGTAAGCCAATAAGTACAAACTATATTGAAAAGGCTTTGGATGATTTTAATATGTACAATCAAAAATATGGAATTTTTACTTATGAGATAGATTATAAAATAGTAAAAAGGAAAGACAAAAGTTTAAGCATAATTAATGAATATGAAAGAGAGGAAGCAGTAATAGTAGTATACATAAAAAATATACCCTTAATAAGAATAGGTGAAATTAAATTGGTTGGAACTAACATAGCTTATGATGATTTATTAAATTATATAGGTCTTAAACCAGATATATGGGTGGATTCAGATCTTCTCTTTTTTTCTTATAAAAGACTTAGAAAACTGGGATTTTATAGAGAGATATATTTTAAGTTTATTAAGAAAAATTTTGATAGCCCGTACTATGATCTTATAATAAAAGTTGACGAACTTGATCTTAGAGAATTGGCGACTACAATTACAGCACCAAAAAATATAGGGGTCATTACTTCTATTGAATATTATGATATATCTCTTTTTGACACACTTCAAAGATTTAGAGCAGGAGCAGGCTGGGAGCTTGCATTATCAAGACCTGTTTTTATTCTTGAGTATACAAATCCATTTTTCTGGAAAGGTATATTTTTTGATTTAACTCTTAAAAAAGAGGATATGATAGAAGAAATAAAGGATACAAAAAACAATAAACTTATTCAAAACTATTCTATTAAATTAACAAGTGGCATTAATTTGTGGGAAAATATTTTTTTATATCTTTTTCAACAGGAAGATTACAAAATAAGTTATTTGGTAGATGATAAATATGAAAAACTGCCAGATAGTAAGAGAGACATTGAAATACTCACATCTTCTGGTATGTTTATAGTCTGGGATAATGTGGATGATAATTTTTTTATAACTCAAGGATTAAAATTAGGATTTGAATCACAATTGTTTTGGGGCAAAAATCTCTCTAATAAAATTGGTTCAATAATAGAGTTTTATCTTCCTGCTCCTATGTTTAATCTTATTTTTGCAGTAACAAACAGGACATATGTTCTTTTAAGTAAAAAAAATGATAGTATAAGCCTTAGTCTTGATAAGAAAATGAGAACAAACGTACAGGTAATTGAAGATATTATGTCTGGTATAACAAAGGCAACTACCTATTTTTCAATAGAGTTTAGATTCCCTACAAATATTATAGAATCTCTTTCCTTTGTTGTGTTTGCGGAGGCAGGTGGTGCCTGGAGAGATTATAAAAGTGTATCTATTGAAAATATGTTGTATGGGTTTGGGATAGGTTTAAGGTTGTCACCAAGAAAACATTACAGTTCATTCTTTTTCCAATTCCCGGCAGGTTTTTACCTTGGTTACAGGGCTGGTGATAAAAAACCTTCAATAGCAGGGCCTATATCTCATAGAGATGATTACTATTATATCAATCTTTCGGCAGGTTTTTAAAATATGGTATTTTATTATTATATTTTATATCTCTAAATGACCAATAAGTTATATAGAGGTTTTTATGAAGATAAGTAAGATCCTTCAAAATAAAAAAAGTTTTTCAATTGAAGTTTTCCCACCAAAAAAAGATGGCAATATTGAACAATTATACCAAACAATAATGGATATAAAATACTTGAAGCCAGACTTTATATCTGTAACATATGGAGCTGGGGGCTCAACAAGAAAAAACACAGAAAAGATAGCAAGTTATATAAAGTCAAATATTGGTATAGAGCCTATGGCTCATCTTACATGTATAGGAAGTTCAATAGATGAATTGGATAAAATAATAAGCGAGTTTAAAGAAAATAATATTGAAAATATACTTGCTTTAAGAGGTGATACCCCGAAAGAAGGGGATTTAAAAGAGGGTGACTTTAAACATGCCTCAGATCTTGTAAAATATATTTCAAAAAAAGATTTTTGTATAGGTATTGCTTGTTATCCAGAGAAACATCCTGAAGCCAGAACACTTGAAGATGATATTAATTATCTTAAATTAAAGTTTGATAATGGGGCAAGTTTTGGTATAACTCAATTGTTTTTTGATAATAAAGTATTTTATAATTTTATAGATAAAATAGAGAAAATAGGGATAAACAAGCCTATTTTAGCTGGTATATTTATAATAACAAATTATAATCAATTACAGAAAATCACAGAGATAGCAAAGCCTTTATTACCGGAAACTCTTAAAAATAATCTTGAGAAATACAAAGATAATCAGGAAGTAATAAAGAAAATAGGGATAGAGTTTGCTATAAACCAAAGTTTAGATTTACTTAAAAATGGTGTAAAAGGGCTACACTTTTATATAATGAATCAGAAAGAATCTATTATAAAGATACATGAAGCTATAAAGAATTATTTATAAATACAGTTTTAGTTTTAGGTTGGCAAAATTTTATTTTTTATTTTAAAATTTTAACTTAAAAAATTTTTTATTTTTATATTTTCAACTATTTTTTCTGCAATCTTGAGTGGAATACCTGTCTCTTCTGATATTTTTTGAGGTGAGTTTTTTAACATGTTTTCAATACTTCCATACTTACCAAGTAATAAACTTATTCTTTTTTTACCTATTCCTTTTATTTTTTCAAGGTTTGTTGTTTTTAATCTTTTTGTTCTTATTTTATCATGTAAAATATTAGCGAATCTGTGTGATTCATCTCTTATTTTAGTTATAAGTTTTAATATCTTTGATGTTTTTTCAAGTACTATTTCTTCACCATTTTTAGTATATATTATTTCCTCTTTTTTTGCAATAGCTATTACATCTATATTTATAAAAAAAAAGTTCAAAATCTCTAAGGCAGAACTAAGTTGCCCTTTACCGCCATCTATTATTATCATATCTGGCAGTTCCCTTTTTGAGCCTATTCTTTTTAGTAATAAGATTTGAATCATTTCATAGTCATTTGGCACTTCAAAGTCGCCTATTTTATAAGCTCTATAATTGGACTTATCAGGTTTATAATTATAAAATCTTACAGACGAACCTACACTCCATTTTCCTTCAATTGTAGCTATATCAAAGCATTCTATTGTTTCAGGTTCTTTTGATAGTTTCAATAATTCTTTAAGGTTGTAATTTCTTATTTGCATGTTTTCTAATATATACTCATGTTTTGCATTTTTATCAGCTATATCAAGTATTTTAAGAGTTTTTTTAGGAGTAATAATTTTAACTTTTTTTCCCCAGTACTTTGACAAATATTCTTTTATATCTTTGTTTACTTTAATTCTTGTTAATATAATTGATGGTGTCTGATTTTCAATATAATATCTTGATATTACCTGGGATATCATCTCTTCTTCAGCTAAAAGATTATTTTTAACTTTTATGCTTTTTTTCGATGTTGCGACTCCATCTCTGAAAGATAGGATAGATATAAAATATTCTTTTTTGTCTTCAGTAAAGGTGCCTATTACATCAATATCTTTTTTAAGTTTAAAGTATATTATTGAGCTTGATTTAATTTTTTCTATAAATAATATTGTATCTCTTATTTTTGCTGCTTTTTCGAACTCAAGATTATTAGCATATTTTAACATTTTTTCATGAAGTTCTGTTAACAATGCTTTTCTATTTCCTGTTATAAGTTTTTTAAAGTTTTCAAGGTTACTAATATATTCATTTTCATCAATTTTAAGAGTGCAATACCCAGGGCATTTTTTTATATGGTAGTAAAGGCAAACCTTTTTAGGTTTATCCTTTTTTATTTTTGTTTTACAACTTCTTAGACCAAAAAAATCTATTCCTATTTTCAATAAATTATTTAAAATATTTATTTCAGTAAAAGGGCCATAATATATTACACCTTTTTTGTGGTTTTCTCTTGTTTTATAAATTCTGGGGAAAAGTGTATTATAATCTATGGCTATGTAGGGATAGGTTTTATTATCTTTTAATTGTATATTGAATTTTGGTTTATGTTTTTTAATAAGTTTATCTTCTAGAATTAATGCATCTACTTCAGAGGTTGTTATTATAAAATCAATTTTATCAATGTTTTGTGATAATAGTTGTGTTTTAAGATCATTATGTTTTTTTGAAAAATATGATGATATTCTTTTTTTTAAATTTTTGGCCTTTCCTACATATATTATTGTATTTTCTTTGCTGAATAGATATACTCCTGGTTCTGTAGGTAGGTTTTTTATAAACTCTTTTTTTATTTTAAAAGCCATACAATTGTTGCCCCGGTTCCACCATTTTCAGGCTTTTCGTAGGAATAGTCTTTTATTAATTTCTCTTTTTTTCTATATTTTTCAAGCCATTCTCTTATCCCATCTCTTAGAACTGGAGTACTGCTGTGTTTACCTTTCCCATGTATTATTCTTATCTTATCATAATATTCAATTTTTTCAAGTATAAAAGATTTGACTTTTATTATTGCCTGACTTAGTGTTAGACCATGAAGATCTATTTCAGGAATATCAATTTTTATTTTTTTATTATTTTCTTCAGATTTATCTTCGTTTTTTTCTTCTAAGTAGTCTTTAATTTTATTTTGATTGTTTTTTAACCACTCTTCTAACTCATTCATTTTTTTTGTTATTATCCTCTTTTACTTCCAATATTATTTTTGTAAAGACTTTTGGTATAGGTTTTTCTCTTGTTAAACTTAATCCTTCAATACCAGATTCCCACTTTTTACCATTAAAATAATCAAAAAATATTGAAAAAACTGTTGTTTTACCGTAGGGGGTGGTTACTATTATTTTGTTTAACTCTTTTATATTTTGTTTATATTCAAAACTTATGTTATTATTGTCAATTATTTTGTAATAGACAGGATAAAATAGATAGCTTGCTTTTTCTTTATCGTATAAAACTCCTTTCCATTCAAGTATTTCTATCTCTTTTATTGAGTTTAAGCTTATGTCCTTGTAGAAAGTAAATCCTTCTTTTAAAGTTTTTATTTTTAAAGTAAACTCTTTTATATACGCGTTTCCTCTAATTTTAAAGGCAGTGCCATATATATCGATTATCACAGGTTTTAAATTACTTTCGTCTTGAATTTCTGGGGACTTTAATTCTGGTTCTTTTGGCAATTTTATAGAATATAGATAATAGATTGGTAAAATAATAAGTAGCAGTATTAAATTTTTTTTCATCCTAAGGGTTAGCTTCTAATGCCTTTATAAGGGGATCTGTTAAATCAAGGTCAGGGTCTGCTATAAGTACATATTTACTATCTATTACGAGATTATAACCTTGTTCCTGGGCAATTTTTTTAAGGGTTTCAAGAATCTTTTCATATAATGGCTTTAACATAGATGTTTCTTTATTTTTAAGGTCTGCATTAGCGTTTTTAGTGAATATTTCAAGTTCCTGTCTTTTTGTTTCTATTGTTGTAAGGTAATCTCTAAGCTGTGTTTCATTGAGGTCTTTTGACTTTGTTTCTAATTCTTTTTCAATTTTTTTTATTTCATCTTCCATATTTTTTTTCTTTGATTCATAAGAATCTTTTAAACTCTGAAGGTACTGAATTGCCTGTTTACCTTTTGAATAGTTGTTCATTACTTTTTGTATATCTACATATCCTATCTGTATTATTTTTGGTTCTTTTGCTGATATTGAAAAAATAGGCAATATGATAACTGATAATAATATTACAACCTTTTTCATTTACTCCTCTCCTTCTTTTGTAGAATTTATTTCTTCATCTATTATTCTATTAAAGTCTGGATATTTATCCATAAATAAAATTATATCTTGATCATTTTGAATAATAAATCCAAATCCCCATTTAATTTTTGTTGTTGTTATAAATTTAATCATTTTTTTCTTAAGTTCTATGAATGCAGGGTTTTTCTCTACTAATTTCTTAAACTTTTCTTCGTCCTGTTCTATTTTATATATCCTTTGTTTATAATGTATTATTGTTGATTCAAATAATATTTTCTGCGATAGATTAGTTTTTCCTAAGCTCTCTTTTTCTAAATATATTATTGAAGTATTAAGAGAGTTTTTTAATAAGATTTTAATGTCAAGTTCTTTGTAAAGACTTTGCTTTAAGTCTGATAATTCTTTAAAACTGTTTGATAGTTTTTCAAGATTAAGTATTCCTGGTTTTAGTATTATTTTAGCATAAGATAGATTTACAATTAATATAATAAAAAAGGAAGCAAAAATTTTTTTCATAGCTAACCTCTTTTTTAAAAGAATCCTGAAATTGATAATAAGAAGTTAAGCCCTTCTTTGCTTCTTAAAGAACCATTTTCCCATTCTCTCCTCTCAGCAAAATATAGTCTTATTGGGAACATTGGTATCTCTATTTTAAGACCGAATCCATCACTATATTTATATTTTTTTAAGTCTGTAGGTAATGTTAAAGGGTCTTTACTAACATTCCCTGCATCAAAGAAAAATGCCCACCATAATAATCTTTCAGTACCTGGGATTGGAATTCTTATTTCGCTTCCAAAACTCACTTTGCCAAAACCTTTAAGATTATCTTCATATACATAATCACCCCATCCTCTTAATTCTCTTATACCATCAAAACTTAATTTATTTTCACTGTATATTTGAGGGTCTTTTTTTCCTGGTAATGGTGCTATTGTTTCTATTCCCAATCTGTTTGCCCATACAATATTGAATCTTGCACTTTTAATTTTATATAGAGTAACATATCCTGCAATGTCAAGTGAAAGGTCTGTGTATTTATTATATCCACCCTGTAATCCATAAAAACTTACACTTGGTGAAAATATAAAACCTTTTGTTGGGATAAGTGGCTCATCAGTAGAATCATAACCTACTGAAAAACTTGTTTTTGTTACTATTGAATAATTACCTTTTTCTATATCTGTTTTTAATCTATATTCTGAACTCTCATAAAGGTTATTAACTGTTATGTTTTTTGGATTATAATATTTACCAAAAGAGATAGATTGTCCTAAGCCTATCCCCCAATATTCTGAGATTGAATATCCTAGACCTAAGGAAAAACCAACTGTTTTTTTATCTATATATCTTTCTGTTGAAAGGTCGTCATTAGTGTTTGGCCATTCAGGGCTTGATATAAGCCCAATGTAACTTGGATCCCCTATACCATTTGAAGTTGTGAAGCTCCCGTCTCTATCCTGGTCATAGTAATAATAGTAATCGTTATTGTTTTCCTGAACAAAGTAATAGTTATTATCATCTTTCAAGATTATTTTATCTGCATAACCATCATGGTTTCTGTCATACTTTGGCACAAAAAATAATCTATTCCATGAATATGATATTGAAAACTTATAACTTACAGGAATATATCCTATCCAGCCTGAACCAAAACTTGTTGTTATTGATCTACCATTTTGCCCCAATTCTCCTCTTAAAGATATATTGTAACCCATTCCAAAGAGATTCATTTCTGATATTTGAGCAAAACCAGATAATCCGCTTAAGGTACTATAACCACCACCTATTGTAAAAAGACCTGTCTTTGCCTCTTCTATTTTCCAGATTATATCTATTAAACCTTCTTCAGAACCTATTCTTGGTTCAAACTCTACATTCTTAAAGTACTGTGTCCTCATAAGTCTTTCTTGTGATCTTCTTATTGCTGAAAAATTATAAACTTCCCCCTCTTTTATTCTTATTTCTCTGTCTATAACAAAACTTTTAGTCTTTGTATTCCCAATTATATACATATTTTCTATGTGAACTTTATCCCCTTCATATATGTCTATTGTATAAAATATTGTATCTTTTTTAGTGTCTTTATCTTCAATAGGAGTTAACTTACAATAGAAAAATCCATTTGTCTGATATTCTATATATGTGTTTCTTATGAAGTCTTCAAACTTGGAATAAGAAAAAATATCACCCCTCTCCAGTGTAAGATTTTCTTTGATCTCTTTTGTTGTAAGTCTTTTGTTTCCTTTTATATCGATTCCAGCAAATAGATATGTATTACCTTCATTCACATTGAAGTTTATATAATATCCTGCTTCTTTATTTTTTTCTGTTAATATTATTTTCTTTTCTATCTTTGTTTCTCTTATTGTCCCAGGTATTGTTTCATCTATTATTGTTTTAATATTTTTAAACATTTGTAAAGTATTTAAAATATTGTTTTTATCATTATTGTATTCTTTTTTATCATCTTCATCTACTTTAGTAGAGTTTTTATCAAAAAAATCAGATAAAAAGTTGTAGGCATCTTCAAATTTTTCTTCTTTAATGTAATTAAGAGTAGTATTTAAAATATCAGTTGGACTTTCGTTTAAATAACTTTTTATTAGATCTTTAACATTTTTTACTAATGTTTCATAACTTAAATATATTTTTAAGTCTATTTTATCCACCTTAAAATCAATATATCCATATTTGTTTGCTTCTGTGATAATTTTTTCAAGGTCTTTTTCAAGGTCTTCTCTTGTTAAATTGTATGTTTTAAGGTTTAAAACCCATGGTTCTTTTATAAAGTCAAGTGAATTTTTTAAAATATCAGTTTTTATAAAAATATTATTACTAAAATCAACCTTTTTTATTATTAGGGGTTGGCCTTCTATTATATTAACATATAATTTTATAGTATTTTTTTCTTTATTTTCATCTTCAACAGAAAAAATAACTTTTGTTCCAAGATATCCTTTTTTAATATACTCCTCTTTTATCCTCTTTGCATCTTTATCTAATGAGTATTTGTTATAGAAATAATTTTCCCTATTTTCAATCATATCTTTTATTTTATCTGACTTAAACTCATTGTTCCCTTCTATTATTATTTCTTTTATAAAAGGTTTTTCTGTAAAAGTATATATAAGATTTATTGTATTATCTGGATTTATCTCTATTTCTAATGAGATATCATCAAAAAAGCCTAATTCAAATAGGCTATTTATATCATTTTCTGCAACTTCAGTTCTGAATGTTGCTCCTTCTGTAAGAAAGAGAGCCATCCTTATTTTTTTTTCTTCTGAGTTTATTATATTTTTAAAAATAACTTTTGTTATTTTTTTATTATTATAATCCTCTAATGAAAATGTTATGTTAAAAAAGATAAATACCAGAAAACAAGTTATAAAAAATATATTTTTTAATTTTATCATTAAAATATCCTTTATTTAGATTTTAGCATATAAAATATAATTATATTATATTTTTATTTATTAAATTAATTTGATTTAGACTTATTTATAATTTAAAGGAGCTTTAATGGTTAAAAAGATAGAAATAATGGACACAACTTTAAGAGATGGAGAACAGATGGCTAATGTATCCTATACTGAAGGAGAAAAAATAAATATTGTAAATATCCTGCTTAATTTTTTAAAAGTTGATAGAATTGAACTTACTAGTGCTAGGGTTGCTGACTCTGAGTTCCAATTGATAAGAAAAATAGTTGAAAAGTTTGGGCAAAGAGATGAATTTGAAATACTTGGTTTTGTTGATATGGGAAAGTCTATTGATTGGATATATAATACTGGTGTTAGAGTTATAAACCTTCTTACTAAAGGTTCTCTGAAACATTTGTCAGTTCAGCTAAAAAAAACACCAGAAGAGCATCTTTCTGATATACTTAAAGAGATAGATTATGCTATGAAAAAAGGGATGAAAGTAAATGTATATCTTGAAGATTGGTCAAATGGTATGATTCATTCAAAGGATTATGTATTTTTTCTTATAGAGAATTTGAAGGACAGAGTTAATAGAATAATGCTTCCTGATACATTAGGTGTGTTGGTCCCTGAAAATGTATTTGATTTTATCAAAGAACTTAAAGATATTTTTCCTGATACAAATTTTGATTTTCATCCTCATAATGATTATGGACTTGGGACTGCCAATTGTCTTGCTGCTATAAGGGCAGGGGTTGATGGACTTCATGTTACTGTTAATGGGATGGGAGAAAGAGCAGGGAATGCTCCACTTGAAGAGGTTGTTGTAGCTATAAAGGATTTTTATTCAGATAGATTCTATACTACAATTGATGAGAAATATTTATATAAGACCTCAAAAACAGTTCAGCTTTATTCTACAGTTAGGATGGCTGCAAATAAACCAATAGTGGGGGATAATGTTTTTACTCAAACAGCTGGTGTACATGCTGATGGTGATAAGAAAGGGAATTTATATGAAAATAAACTTAATCCAGCAAGATTTGGGAGAGAAAGGGAGTATGCACTTGGTAAATTATCAGGAAAAGCTAATCTTGAGCATAATTTAAAAAAATTGGGAATATATTTAAATGAGGAAGAAAAAGCTAAAGTTTTGCAAAAAATAGTTGAATTTAGTGCCTTAAAACATGTTATAACTTTGGAGGATCTTCCGTATATAATTGATGATATTCTTGAAAGTAAAGAGATAAAAAATATATTTAGTGTTGTATCTTATGTTATAACATCTTCTCATGAACTTAAACCTATTGCCTCTATAATGGTAAAATATAAAGATACTACATGTGAATCTATATCAATGGGGGATGGGGGGTTCGATGCTTTTTTTAAGGCACTAAAGATTGCAGCTAAGACACTTGGGTTTACAGTCCCTAATTTGGTTGATTATTATGTTAATATCCCACCTGGGGGGAGTAGTGAAGCCCTGGTTCAGACAACTATATCCTGGGAGTTTGAAGGTAAGGAATATAAAACAAAGGGTGTACATTCAGACCAGTTAATGGCTGCTATAAAAGCTACTGAAAAAGCTATTAATATTATTGAACTTAAAAAAGAGAGTGTTTTAGAGTAAAAGTATGAAACTTTCAACAAGATCAAGATATGGGATTAGAATACTGCTTGAAATCGCAAGAAATTATGGGGAAAAAGTAACCAGTGTAAAAGAAATATCTTTATCACAGAATTTGCCTAGAAAATATGTTGAACAGATTATAATCAAATTAAAAAAAAATGGTATTATAAATGGTGAGAGAGGTATAAAAGGAGGCTATGTGCTTAAAGATCCCCCTTCTGAAATAAGGCTTGATAAAATTATATCTATCCTTGAAAATGATATTAAACTTGTAGACTGTAAAGGATGCAGTGCTTTTAGTAAATGTAATACAAGAAAAGTATGGGAAGGGGCTGAAAAAAGACTTAGGGATTATTTTTCAGGTATTAGACTTAGTGACATTTTGTGATTTTTATAAAATTTTTATCACAAAAATTTTTTAGTTTTTAAAGGAGGCCTACTATGAAAATAGGCAACTATGAGATCTTAGAAAAGATAAATGAAGGTGGTATGGGTATTGTATATAAAGGAGTTGATATAAATAATGAATCTGTTGTTGCTATAAAAACTATTAAAGACTCAATAAATAAAGATGATCAATCATATATAAGGTTTAAAAAAGAAGCTGAAACATTATCAAAACTAAATCATCCTAACATAATCAAGTTTTTAGACTTTATAGAGGAAAATAATAAAGTTTATATAATTACAGAATATATAGAAGGCAAAAGTTTGAAGGATATTATAGGTAATGGTTTTTCAATAGATGATAAGGTAAGGTTTATTTTGGGTATAGCCGAAGCATTGGATTATGTCCATTCTATGGATATTATACATAGAGATATAAAACCAAGTAATATAATGGTTACAAAAGATAATACTATTAAAGTTTTAGACTTTGGTGTTGCTAATCTTTTTAATTTTCAGAGAGCTTTTTCAAGTAGAGAGGTTGTTGGTAGTTTTGCTTATATGTCTCCTGAACAGTCAGGTATTCTTACAAGGAATATAGATCATAGGTCTGATTTATATTCTCTTGGTATATTGTTTTATCAAATAATAACTGGTAAATTACCTTATGAAGCTGATGATGTTGGTGCACTTTTACACCAGCATATAGCTAAAAAGCCTGAAGAACCAATAAAGATTGTACATAGTCTTTCACCTATAATAAACAAAATAATATTAAAGTTGATAAATAAGGACCCAGATGATAGGTACCAGAGTGCTTATGGCCTTATAGAAGACTTAAAAGTTTATTTATCTTTAAATGATGAACAAAAACATACCTTTTATCTTGAATTAGGTAAAAAAGATAGGATCAAAAATCTTAATTTCAAAACATCTCTTATTGGTAGAAAAAAAGAAATTGACATACTTTTGAATCATCTTAATAGTACAATACTTGGTAAAGGATTTGTTTCATATATAATTGGTCAATCGGGGGATGGTAAGACAAGATTATTGCTTGAATTACAAAAATATACTGGTTCAAAGAATGCTTTTTTTACATATGTAAAAAACAATGAAAATAATTCAACTTATCCATACTATCCTTTTATAGAGGCTGTAAAAAAATTAAAAGAATCTATTTTAAGATTAGATTTAAAAACAAAAGATAACTTACTTAAAAATATAAAAGATAAAATTGGGGATGAAGGTATTATATTATCGAAAATTATACCTGAGTTATCTGATATTTTTGGTAAATACAATGAGGGAATAATATCAAATAAAAATGAAAAAGACCTGTTCTTTGAAAAATTAAAAGACTTTTTTTTAACTATTTCATCCCCTCAAAATCCTTTGGTTATTGTTTTTGATGATGTACATTTCTGGGATCATGGAAGTATTGAGTTTTTTGATTATTTTAAGTCTTACGTAAAAAAACATAGCATTTATATAATAATATCTATAAAAGAAGAATCTAGTTTAAGAGTAAAAGAGTTGTATGATATAATAAAAAAAGAGGCTGAGAATGGCAATGCTGATATAATTAAAATAGCAGGACTTAGTCTTGATGATACAGAAGCTATAATAAAAGAGATATTTGGTATTATTTATAATGGTATTTCTGAACTTTCATCAAGAATACATGATGCGACACAGGGCAATCCTTATCTTGTAATAGAAAACCTAAAAACAGTTGTTGAAGAGGGGATAATAAGCCAGAAGAGAGATGGATGGGTTGTTAATCTTAATAAACTTACTGATTTTAGGTTTTCATCATCTATAATAGATAGAATAGTAGATAGAGTAAATAGGCTTACCCCACAAACAAGAGAGGTTTTAAGTTATGCATCTATTTTTGGCAAAGAGTTTAGTTTTGAACTTTTGTATAAACTTATTTTGAAAAAAATTTTCAGGATGAAGAGAGAAGAATTGCTTGAACTATTGCTTGAAGCTAAAAAAGAAGGGCTTATAGGGGAAACAATAACCAGTAAGGGTGAAGGAATATACTCTTTTATTCATGATAAAGTTCTTGAGACTTTACAGACACAGATACCTTCCTATCTACTTAGGGAATTGCATGGTCTTGCTGCTGATATAATTGAAACTGAATATACCCAGGGTGATAAAGTCTATAAACTTGCTTATCATTATCTTATGGCTGATAAAAGAAATAAAGCATATTATTACAATAAAGAGGCGGGTAAAAAAGCAAATGATTCATATTCTTTCAAACTTGCAATAAAGTTTTTTAAAACTGCTCTTGATATATTAAAGAAGTTTGCAAAAGATACTGAAAAGGCATTAATATCAAGGCTTACTCTTGTGCTTGAAATAGCAGAGATAAATCTTCAAATATCTGGCTTTGATGATAATATAGAAGTTCTTAAGGAACATATAGATATTGCAAAAAAGATTAATAACCAAACTTATCTTGTTAAAATAATGTTTTTTTTGGGGAAAAGTTATCACCTTAAAGGTAATTTGCCTGAAGCTTTAAAGTATTACTACGAATTAATACCACTTGCTGAAAAACTTGAAATGAATGACTTTCTTGCTATCCCTTATTGTGCTATAGGTCGTGTTGAAGCATCTAATGGGAATTTTAAAGAGGGGATAGAATATATTACTAAAGGCTTAGAACTGATAGACCAACTTGATGTTAAATCAGATGTTAATTTCCTTGAAAAAGTATATTCTTATGGTGTTTTGGGCCATGCACTTGGGTATATAGGGAGAAAAAAAGATGCTTTAAAATGTATAAAAAATCTGGAAGAACTGATAGAAAGCAAGAAAGATATTCCAATTTTTCAATTATATTATTCTTTCTATTATTCTTCAGTTAATGCATTGGTTGGTGACCCTGAGAAAGCTATAAAAGAGTTTACACATACTATAGACCTGGCAAGGGATCTTAAGAATGTTATTATTGAGATATATTCATTTTTTTTCCTCGGGCTTGCTTATTATGCTAAAAGTGATATTGAGGAGGCAATAAGAAATCTTACAAAGTCTTTAGAATATGCAAAAGAGAAAAATATAAGCCTTGGTATTACAATAGTCTATTATTTTCTTGCTGAGTTTTATGCAAGACTTGGTAATAAAAAAATGGCAATTGAATTATTAGATAAAGGAAAAGAGTTTGCAAAACCTATTAATCAAGACTATATATGTCAATGGGAAAACAGAATTTTAGCAACTATTAACCTCTTTTCTTCAACCCCAAATTTACCAGAATCTTTAAAACTCATTGAAAATTCTATAAAAAAGACTATCGATAATGATTATTTTAGGTTTTTTTATGGTAAAAATCTTATGATTAAGTCATTAATACTCTTTAAAATGGAGAAAAAAGAAGCAGATGAATTATTTAATGAAGCTCTAAAAATATTTGAAGATTTAGAGCTTGTAAATCCAATAAGAGATGCTAAGTTGCTAAAAGAGAGGGTAATTGGGCAGGCTCATCCATTGGAGCAGAAAGTTACAGATACATCAGTTACATTTACAACAAGCCACACTCAAACAGAGTTTTATTATCAGAGACAATTAAAATATTTACTTAAGCTTTCTGAGCAACTTGCAAAGATCCATGATATGAATGAACTTATAAATAAAATACTTGACCTTGCTATGGAGGTTGGCGGTGCTGAAAGAGGCATACTTTTATTATACGAGGACCTTGACTTTACAAAACCTCTTAAAATTGCTTCTTTAAGGTCAACAGATAATGATGAGGAAATAGTATATTCAACTTATGTTGTGCAGACAACACTGGAAACTGGCAAGGGGCAGATAGTAATGGATGCTGAAGAGGAATTAGCTGATGATTCGACAGTTATAAACTATAAAATGAAGTCTATAATGACAGCACCTTTAATTGTCTCAGGTAAAATTTTAGGTGTTATTTATCTTGATAATAGGCAGGTTAAAGGGCTTTTTAATGAAGAGGTTTTTGAATTATTTAAAGCTTTTGCAATAGAGGCTGCAATATCGATAGAGAATGCAAAATTGTATCAAGAAGTGCAGGAGAAAGCAAGGATTGCAAAAGAGATGGAGATAGCAAAAGATATTCAAGTATCTCTGTTACCTGATATTAAGGATAATGAGTTTTATGAGATATCTAGTTTTATGAGAACAGCTACTGAGGTTGGGGGGGACTATTTTGATATATTTATGGATGATAAACCTTATTTTGGTGTATTTGGAGATGTGTCAGGACATGGTTTGAAGTCAGGGCTTGTTATGATGATGGCTGAAGTTGCTTTTAATGCACTTACTAAAAATAGAGACTTCAGAGAAAAGGATATAAAAGAAATATATCAATCTATAAACTACACTTTATATAAGAATATGCAGACAAGATTGTCAAAAAAGAGCAATATAGGTTCTAACTATAATCATATGTATATGACAATGAGACTTTTTAAGTTTGATGAACATGGTAATTTCCAGATGTTTGGTAATGACCATGCTGAACCTTTTATATGCAGATCTGATACCGGGAATATAGAGCCTATCCCATCTTCTGGCTTTTTAATAGGTATACTTGAAGATGCAGTAAGAGGTGCTGAAATAAGAAGTTTTTCACTTAATAAAGGGGATCTGTTAGTTTTGTATTCTGATGGTATTACAGAGGCTAAAAGAGAGAAAAAAAATGGTGATAAATTAACAAAAAGAAATATGTTTGGAGAAGAAAGATTATTTAAAATAGTATCTGATAACAGGAATAAAAGTTGTAAAGAGATTATACAATCTGTTATTTCAAGTGTTGATGAATGGATGGCAGAACAGGAAGATGATATTACTATTCTTATTATAAAAAAGAAGTGAGGATAATTTGAAAGTTGGTATAATTGGTGGCAAAGGTCTTATGGGCAAGATTTTTGCCGATTTTTTTAGAAGAAATGGGATTGATACAGTAATAAGTGATAAAAATACAGAAATTAGTTCTATAGATGTAGCTAAAAGTTCAGATATTATTTTAATATCTGTTCCCATCAATGTAACTCCGCTTGTGATAAAAGAGGTAGCACCTTTTGTTAATGAAAACTCTCTTTTATGTGATCTTACTTCTATTAAAAGAGAACCTTTGTCTCTTATGCTTAAATATTCTAAATCATCTGTAGTTGGGCTTCATCCTCTTTTTGGTCCTGGCATAAAAAGTTTAAAAAACCAGGTTATTGTAATGTGCAAAGGCAGGGGAGATTACTGGTATAACTTTCTTAAAGAGATGTTTGAAAAGGAAGGGGCTAAAGTAAAAGAGTCATCGGCAGAAGAACATGATAAAATGATGGCAGTTATACAGGGGCTTACTCATTTTACTTTTATCACAATTACTCATGTTCTTAAAGACCTTGGTATTGATATAAAAGAGAGTCTTGAGTATAGTAGCCCTATATACAGGCTAAGGATAGATATGATAAGCAGGATTCTTAATCAAAATCCTTCTCTTTATGCTGACATATCAATACTTAATAAAGAAACTATAAGAGTTATAAAAAATTATATAAAAAATGTTAAAAAACTTTATAAGATTATAAAGTCAGAAGAAAGAAGTAGTTTTATTAATTATTTTATTGAAGCGAGTAATTACCTTGGAGATATAAAAGAAAGAGCTGAGGAGAGAACAAATAAGATACTGAATATTGTTTCTAATCTTGAAGATTTCTAGTTGTTTTGATTAAAATTTTTAATTTTTAAATTTTTTATGCCAATTACTGTTATTTTTATCTATCTATGAGGTTTTTATGGAAAATAAAACATTTTATCCAACTATTTTTAAAATAATAATCTTATTTTTATTTATTGATTTTTTTGGGGTTATATTAGGAGCAAAAAATTATTTCTCAAAATTTAATTATGTACTTGGGGATGGAAGTTTTAGGTATGAAGGGACCACACATGATAAAAGGTATTTAATAAAATTATATGAATATGCTGTCTATATATTTTTTATTCATGGTGAAAAGAAAATATATCTTAGTATGTTCAAAACAGATATTAGAATAGATGATATTTTCTATAATAATCATAATATTTTTGTAAATGTTGATAATAGAATTATAAAATATGATATAAAAAGTGATTCTTTTAAAGAAGAAGATGATTCTAATAAAAAAAAGCTTATTCTGATTAATAATATAAGGGAAGCCAATGAATATTATAGGATGGCTGTTACTAATAAGGGTATTAAAATAGGTAATAATGTTGTATTCTTGTATGAAGAACCATTATCATATGTATATTTTATAGACAAGAAAATAGAGATAAGTGACAATAATATATTATCTGAAGAATTAGAAAGGACAAAATCAGAAATTTTAAAAAAGTTATTTAGTGATTTAAAAATCGAAGAACTTGTATATGATAAGAGGTATATAAAAACAGAAAATGGTTTTATTGTATTTTATCCTGATATAGATATTTTTTTTAAATACTATAACGATTTTAAATATATGACTTATGATGAAAATTCTTTGGACTTTTTAGTAAGTTTGTATCCTGAAGACTTAGTTTTTATCAAATCATTTATTAGAATTAAGGTTCAAAATAAAAAAAGAGAAGAACTTGAAAAATTTTTAAAAAAGTATAATGAAAAACTGGTTAAAGATAATGAAATCAATACTATTTTAGCAGATTTTTATTATTCAGAAGGTGATTATAACAGAGCAAAAGGTTATATTAAAAATGTTAAAACAGCCTATTCATATTTTATTTTAGGCAATATAAATTTTATTGAAAATAATTTAAGAGAAGCAGAAATAAATTATAAAAAGTCTATAAGTCTTGATAAAAACTTTTATAAGGCTTATAACAATCTTGCAAGTCTGTATATAAATCAGAAAAAATATTTACTAGCTGAAACATTGCTTATTGATGGCATTAAAAACAATATAAATTCTCCATCTTTATATTATAATTTAGGCATTGTTTACGAAAAGATTAATAAAATACCACTTTCATATGTTTTATATGAAAAAGCATATTCACTTATTAAAATGGGTGAGGATGCAGTTAATAAGAAAGAGATTATAAATAGTTTGTATTTTACCTATATAAAACTGAATAATCTTGATAAAGCTGAAGAGTTGATAAAAGATGTGATAAACCAAGATCCAGCAGAACCAACTTCTTATTATAATTTAGGATATGTTTATGAACTTAAGAAGGATATTAAGAAGGCAATATTCTATTATAATCTTTTTTTGGAAGTTAATAAAAATCAAGTGAGTTCAGACCTTGTGAAAAGAGTTGAATTAAATATTAAAAAACTCTTAAAGGATTTTAATAAATAGTTATTTTTTACTATTTATTCTTTTTTGATTCCAACATCTTTTTTATATTGGCTGACGTATAATCTTCTACTATTTTCTTTATTATCTTCATAGACTTTTCAGGAATATGAGTAAAGTTTACTCCCACTCTTGTTCCCCTTGATACTGTTATTCTCCCTTTACAGTATATTTTCCCATAGCCTTGTACTTCGAATCTTACATCTATTGTTGTTCCCTCACTCATTATATGATTTACTTTTATACCAATACCCCCAAAAGAGATATCAACTATTTCACATTTTTCAACAGTTCCTTCATAAAAATATTCACCTATTACGTTATGTAAAGGTACTCTAAAGCTTTCTCTTTCGTTTTCTTTAGCCATTATAAATTACCTTTGTTTTGCTTTCTTTAATATTTCTAATTTTTTTAACTGTGCATTTACAATCTTTGCAAGTTCATCAATATCATTACATATTATTCTACTTTCTTCTATTTTAAATAATCGTGTATCAGATAGAGCTTCATTAACAAATAATTTACCTTCTCCGTAAGGAAGACCAAGCATGTTTATAAGTTCTTTTACACCAAACTCAAATATAAACTTTTCTCCTCTTTTTATCGGTACTTTTTCTTTTAAAACAATTGTAAGAAGAGTATCTAATGTTCTTACGACTGGATCTGCTATTAATATATTTTTAATTTGCCTGTATATTGACCATATCCTATCTGATAATATTGTAATAAGTCTTGTTGCCAGTTTAGGTTGTTCAACAACCATATTTGAAAAGTTTTCTTTGTTTACTGCCAAAGTTACAACTTCTCCGCCATAAGCTATTGCAGATGCACTTCTTGGTTTATTTTCCAGTATTGACATCTCGCCAAATATATCCCCATTTTTTAATACAGCAAGTAATACTTCACGCCCCCCAAGTATTTTTGTAATTTTTACTTTCCCTTGTTGTATTATATGTAATTCATTACCTGGTTCGTGTTCGCAGAATATAAATGTATCTGGCTTATATTTTCTATTAAAGCCTGTAATGTTTTGTGTAGGATTAAAAGCACTTGATTTTAAACCTTCATATCTTTCTAATTTTTGTTTTGCTTCATTAATCTTGTCTCCATTGGGTACAAGATCAATATATCTTTGATATGCGTATAATGCAAGACTCATAGCTCCATTATTGAAATAATACTCAGCAAGTTCGAATAATTTTGACACATCTGATTCTTCATCTCCCTGTTTTCGAGCTGAAAGTTGGGTTAGAAGGTGGTCAAAAAATCTTAATTTTTTAGAGAAATACCTTATTATCTTCATTGCAAGGGGAGCACTCTGCTTTATAAGATAATCAAATTGATTACTTGGTACTTCAAGTAAATTGACATTTGTCATTGCTATTGCTGTTTCTGTTGCGGGTTGGCCACTCATAGCAGATATTACACCAAAAAAATCCCCTGGTTTTAGTAACTCACCATTAGAGTTTGTTATTTTATCAACAGATCTTGTTACCTTTACTTCCCCATCTTTTATTATATAAAACGATGAGTTTGTTTCATTACCTTCTATAAGTATATATGAATTATCTTTGAAATGTGCAATTCTTAATTGTGGCTGCATGAATTTTCCTAAAAGTCCTTTATATAAAATACTAATAAAATTTTATTTTAAAATTTTTAAATAAATAAAATATTAACTAATTAATTTTAAAAATCTTAAACACTCTAAAAAACTTAAATTATCAGCAAATCCTTTGCCAGCTATATCAAAACCTGTGCCATGACCAACTGATATTCTAAAAAATGGTAGACCAAGTGTTATATTTACAACCCGGTTGCTTATCATTTTTAATGGTGTAAGTCCCTGATCATGATACATTGCTACAAAGTATTTTACTTCTCCACTAAAACCTTTCTTAAATATACTATCGGCAGGAAATGGACCTTCTACATTAATATTTTTATTTTTGAGTTCATCTATTACAGGTTTTATTATTTCAATATCTTCTCTTCCTATTGCTCCATCCTCACCTGAATGAGGATTTAAACCACATACATATATTTTATCTTCAGGGTCTATTTTGTTCTTGAATTCATTAAGGTGTATTATTGTTTTTTTTACAGACTCTTTATTTATTAATAATGGGACTTTTGATAATGGTTCATGTATTGTTACTAATGCTACTGAAAAGACTGGATTTGCAAGTAACATTGTATATTCTTTTATATTAAAGTTTTCTGCTAAATAATCTGTATGCCCTCTAAATTCTTTATATCCTGCCATCACTATTGATTTTTTACTTACAGGCCCAGTTATAAGATTTATATTAACATCATTTTTTATTATCCGAATTGCTTGATTTATTGATTCTATGGCTATATGCCCATTTTTTTCTGAGTTTTTACCTATTTCAGGTATAAAGTTATCTTCACCTATGTTTATAAAATCTAGTCCCTCCATATTTAGAGTCAGGTTAAATATTTTTGCATAATACCTTAAAGTAGATATATTTCCTATTATAGTTACATTCTTATTTTTTAAATATTCTATTGACTTTAAAAATATTTCATATCCGATACCACCTGGGTCTCCTAGAGTAATCAGTGTTTTATTCATTTTCGTTTACTGTTCCTTCTTGTGTTATATTACATATTCCTTTTAGTATTACTCCTTTTTGCGTAATAAGTTCAGGTGTAGTTATATCACCAAATATTTTAGCCCCTGGTAGTAAAACGACTCTACCACTGGAAAATATATTTCCTTTAACAGAACCCTCTATAAATATTGCTCCACCTCTTATGTTTGATTCTATCATTGCAGTATTAGCAATGTATATCTGATCTGCATATATAAGATCTCCTTTAAAACTACCTTCTATTAATAATATCCCTTTGGCTTTGAATACACCTTCGAAACTAGAGTCTACTCCGATCCTTGTATTAGCTTCTTTTGGTAAAGTCATTAATAACTCCTTTTAATATTTTAGATTAAAAATAAACTTTTTTTTCTATTTCTCCCTAATATTTTTCTATACCAATTTCTAAATTCGTTAAAAAAAATTAATACTTCATCTTTTTTATAATCTGGGAAAGTCCATGGGAATGTTTTATACCCTTCTTTTGACTTATAGTAAAGTGTAATTTCACCAAATATGTTATCCCCTAAATATATTCTATGAAAAAAATCTTTTGTTGAGAATAAAACTACTTTTGCTTCAGTAATATAACCAGGGTCAATATTTACTGTTCTCATGCTTTTTTGACTGAATTCTTGTTCTAATTCATTAGTCTCTATTTTTATCTTATGTAATCCCTGTAACTGCATTGTTCTCTCGAAACCAACTATTTTTTTGTAAAGAGGGCTCCCCATCTCTTTATCATAATATTTTGTTACTTCTGAAAAATTGTATAATTCAGATTCAAGAACAACATTACCATAATTTTTTATTATTTTTTGTAAAACTTTATGATAAAATTCTAAGTTTTTAAAAGTAAAAGCACAAAATATTGCTACTTCTTCTGTTTTTTTTATTAAATACCCCAACAGTAAGCCCTGTTTTTATTAAAATTATTTTTGTATATTTAATTATCTTATTATTTTATTTAAAGTATAATTAAAATTTACACTTATATTAAAAATTTAGAAGAAAAATTTTTTAAGTCAGGTTGAATGATTGAAAATATAATTAATGAATCTATATTAGGTCTTGACTTTGGTTTAAAAAAGATAGGAATTGCTATAAAAAGGGGGAAAACTCTTTCTATAGAATGCCTGGGTAATTTTAAAAATAGTGGAGATGTAATAAAAAAAATAATTGAACTTGTAAAAAAAGAGGGTGTAAATAAAATAGTTATTGGCAGACCATTAGGGCTTGGTGGAATGGATACAAAAATAGGCAAGAATATAGATGACTTTATTAAAGGATTAAGTTCATCCATCCCAAAGGGTATTACTTTAATTACTGTGAATGAAAATGGTACAACAAAAGAGGCTATTTTTAGGCTTAACCAGGCAAGTTTAGATGTTAATAAAAAAAAGGATACATATTCTGCTGCTATAATAATTGAGAGGTATATAAGAGATAATGTCTGAGTCTAGCATTATAAAATTAATAAAGTCGAAGTTTTTTAATGAGTGGGAAACTATTTATGGAAATGATTCTGCTTTTTTATCGGAAAACGATATTGTAATTACTAAAGATGTACTTGTTGAAGGAACTCATTTTGAAAGTTATTATCCTATTGACTCAATAGCATATAAATCCCTTGCTGTAAATATAAGTGATATACTTTCAGATGGAGGAGAACCAGCTTATTTTTTACTGGGTATAGGATATCCAAAGAATTATGAGGAAAAGATAATTTCTCTTTTTGAAAATTATTATCATATATGTAACAAATATAATTTAAAGATAATAGGTGGGGACCTTGTTTATTCGCCAGTTTTCTTTATATCTGTTACATGTATAGGATATACTAAAAGTCCATGGTTGAGGAAAAATGCAGGAGATAAAGATATTCTTTATTTAACTGGGTCTATTGGTGGTTCTTATAAGGGTTTTAAAGAGATAAAAAATAATTATCTTGATCTTAACAATAGGTATGTTATTTCTCATTTGTACCCACCAATTAGGATTAAAGAGGTAGAATTTATAAAGGATAAGTATACTGTAAGTGCTGGGATAGATATAAGTGATGGTTTAATAAAAGATCTTGTTAAACTCGCCTTAGAGTCAAAAAAGGCTGTTTTTATTGAGTATGATTTAATACCTTTTTTTGATGGACTTTCAGATGAAGAAAAGTTTAGTTCTCTTTTCTGGGGTGAGGATTATGAAATATGTTTTTCTTCCAACCAGATTATTAAAGAAGATTTTATAAAACAAATAGGTTATATTGAAGATGGTAAACCTGGATTATACTTGAAAAAAGATCAAGAAATTATTATATATAGTAATATAGAAGAAATAGAGAAAAAGGAGTTTTCTCATTGGTAAAGATTTTATATACAAAGTGGGATAGAGACTTAAATTTATGGAAAAATAAACTAAGACATCTAAAATGGGTTTCTGAGTATAGAATAGATATTATAAAAAATAACTTTTCTTTAGAAGGTAAAGAGATATTGGATATAGGTAGTGGTCCTCAGTTTTTGTCTGATCTTCTAAGAGAAAAGGGTGCTAAGGTTACAACGCTTGATAAGTTTGCACCTGCTGATATATGTATGGATGTAAATGATGATTTTATTAATGTGATTAAAGATAAAAAATATGATATGATAATAATGGGGGCTGTGGTAAGATATATAAAAAATATTAAATGTTTTTTAGAAAAAGCTTCATTATGTCTTAAAGATGATGGATATATATTTATAGATGAGTTTGTTCATAATTTTTTTAATGATGTTTTTTTAGAGTTTATGGTTTCTATTGGTGCTATGGAACAATGGCCAAAAGAGAAGTTTGTTTCTATTGATAAATTGGAGAAAATTATAAGTAAAATAAAAGATTTTAAGATTGAGAAGATATATTCCTGCTGGCCACTTTTTTATCTTGAAGGGAAATGGTTTGAACCTGTTTGGTATACATTAATTTTAAAGAAAAATAAGAGGCTTTAATTAAATTTATTTTTTAAAAGACTTTTATTTATTTTTGATAAATTTACCAATAAAATTTTTATTGATTTCATAATCATTAAAGTCTGTTTCTAAAGTTATATCAATATTGTTATTTATTACAAAATTTAGTATTTTATCAAACTGAATATTACCACTTCCGAGTTGGGCATGCTGATCCCCTGAACCATCATTATCGTGGAGGTGGACATGCTCAATTCTTTTAGCCATAATTGAAAGCCATTTATCAATACTTTCTTTTGAAAAACAGTTTATGTGACCAATATCTAAACAGAAACTTATTTCTGTATCTTTAATTATTTTCTCAAAAAAATCTGTTTTTTCATAAGTATTTTCCAGGAGTGGTATAATAGAGTTTTTTCTGCTATACTGATTATAATTCTAATTGATTCTAAAAGGTTTTTGTACTCTTTTTCTGTTATAAGGGTACTATTTTTGATTCCTGTATGAAATATTATTTTTTTAGCATCAATTATTTTTTTTATTTCTATAGCACTTGCTATAATCTTAAGAGAATACTCTCTTATTCTACTATTTTCAGTTACTATGTTAAGATTATCGAATGGCGAATGTATTATCCCGACCTCTATATCTGATAATTTTGACTTAAGGTAATAAAGATCAAGACCTCTATCTATTGTTTCAATATCTTGGGCTTCAAATCCTAATTCTATTGGGATATTAATATTAATTTGGTTTTCAAATAAATTTTTTAATCTTAATTTTTGATATATGTTAAACATTTTTACTCTTCTTCCCTTACTATAACTATATCAACTCTTCTGTTATAAGCTCTTGCTTCAGGAGATATATTTGGTTCAACTGGTTGGAATTCTCCATAAGATATTGACTTAAACTTAGCGTAAACTTTGCCCTTATATATTCTTGTTGGTGGGACCCCACTTCCCCAAAAATATTTTATTACATTATTTGCTCTTGCAGCAGCCAGGTCAAGGTTTGTTGGATATTTTGTGTAGTAAGGCCTATCTGTACTTATTTGTCCTGAGTCTGCGAAACCTTCAACCTCTATTTTATTGTCAGTACCCAGATACTCTTTAATATCCATTATTACTTTTGATACTTTGTCAAGTAATGCTTTGGTTTCTGGTAAGAGTGTTGCATCACCAGGTTCAAAATATGCATCACCTACCAGAGAAATTACTATGCCACGCTCATCTTCTTTTATCTGGACCTTTTTTGCTTTTACTTCTGCTTCCAATATAGATTGAGCAAGTTTTAGTGCTTTATCCAGTTTTGATCCGCTCTGTTTTGAAGGAAGACTCATTACATTCATTCCCATATCTATTAATAAGCCCTTTGATAGTGTTGTTCCCCCTTGATAAACGCTGAAACTTCCCTTGAATGCTGATAATACAAGATTTAACTGTATCTCATTTATCTCTGAAATATTAAACATCAATACGAAGAAAGTTAATAATAAAGAGTTCATGTCACCAAAAGTTGTCATCCATGCTGGAGATCCTTTTTTAGGTTCAGGACATTTTTTTGCCATGTCAGATCCTTCCCTAATCTTCTGCTATAAATTTCGAACGCATTTCTGTTGGCAGGAAAGATATAAGTTTGTCTTTAAGTGTTCTTGTGTTTTCACCTCTTAATATTGTTAAGATCCCTTCAACCATCATTTCTCTTAATAACATTTCTCTCTTATGATAGATTTCAAGTTTTTTGTTTATAGGAATACAGATAAGGTTAGCTACTATAGCTCCATAAAGAGTTGTAATTAATGCTGTAGCCATACCACTACCTATTGCAGACTTATCTTCAAGGTTTGCAAGCATCATGATAAGACCTATAAGAGTTCCAATCATACCAAAAGATGGTGCCAGATACCCTAATACATCAAATACATCTTTTCCTAAGGCGTGTCTCTCTTCAAGTTTTTCCATATCTTTATCAAGAGTTGCTCTTAGGGTATCTTCTTCAGTGCCATCTATTGCCATTTGTAATCCTTTTTTTAAGAAAGGGTCGTTTATTTCAACAAGTTTATCTTCAAGTGATAATATCCCTTCTTTTCTTGACATTTCTGCAAAGCTTGAGAGAGTATGTATAGTGTCTTCATAATTTATCTCCATTTTTTTAAGACTTATACTGAAATACTTGCCTATATTTTTTAAAGTATCTAATGGGAAAGCAACTATTGTACCTGATAAAGCTCCACCTAATGTTATAAATACTGATGCTACGTCCCAGTAAAGTAATAAATCACCACCTGGTGCTACTATACCCATTACTATTAATACAAAACCCATTATTATACCACCTAGTGTAGTTATCTCCATAATTGCTCCTTATTTATAGTATTAATCTTCCTGTGAGTTTATTCCTAATTTTCTCCTATATTTAATAATTCTATCTATTAATTCTTGTGTGTTTTCTTTAACTATTATCATTTTACCGGTTATAAAGTTTATCCTTGTATCAGCTTCCTCTTCTATACTTTCTATAAGATGAGGGTTTATATAAATTGTTTTCCCATTTAGTTTTGTTGCTTCTATCATAAGGTTCTTATTTTAATCCTTAAAATTTTATATAATAAAAAATTTATAAAAAATTAAAATTCTAAATTAAAATTTTATCTTTTTAATCTTAAAACTTCTTCAAGCATAGTATCAGTTGTAGTTATTGTCCTTGAATTTGCTTGAAATCCTCTTTGTATAACTATCATATCTGTAAACTCTCTTGAAAGATCAACATTACTCATTTCAAGAGCACCTGCTACTATGAAACCTTTTCCAGCAACACCAGCAGGGCCTATGTTAGGCATTCCAGAGTTTACAGTTTCTATAAAGTTTGTTTCTCCTGATTTCTCAAGACCTTCTGCATTAACAAATGTGGCTAGTGCAAGTTGAGCAAGTTCTCGTCTTACACCGTTTGAATATGTACCAATTATTACTCCTTTATCATTTATCTGGAATGATTCTAGATATCCCATTGTATATCCATCCTGGTCCACTGCCTTTGTTGTTGTTTGACTTGCAAACTGTGTTATCCCATCAAAAGCACCAGCAGTCCCAAGGTCAAGTCTTACTGTTTGTTGTTGTCCTATAGGATTTCCTTGTGCATCTAAAGTTCCATCGTCCACATTAAAAATAACATTTATGTTTAATTGTCCTTCGTTTAGTATATCTCTGTTTGTTCCAGAACCATCTTCTACTGATATTATCGAGCCCCTGTTATCAAAGTTTATAAAAAACGTGTTATCTCCATCAGGAGTTGGATTTGTAACATCAACTCTTACACTCCCTTCAATAGCATCAGGGACTTTTGCAACAACTCTCCATCTATTTTCAGACACTTTATTAAACTCAAGAATAAGATTATGTGTATTACCTTTTGTATCGTATACTTTTATTGCTGTAGTATGTACTGTTCCATTTGATCTTTCAATGTCTGTAGGATTATTTGGATCTATAGGTATTGGAGTGTTTGAGTTAAGATTAGATTTGTATTTGACATATGTTGTTGCTTTTGCAGGCATTTTATCACCTACAGGTATTATTATATCTTCTGGTTGTTCTGAGGTGTTTATTAACATTGTTCCATCAGGTAGTTCTCTTGAGTTCCAACCCTGTAATTTAAAACCGTTGGAAGGATTAACAAGGTATTTGTCTTTATCTATACCAAAGTTTCCAGCTCTTGTATAAAATATTTTATCTCCATTCCTCTGTATAAAAAATCCTTCACCCATTATAGCAACATCTGTATTTTTACCTGTTGTTTGTATGGCACCTTGTGTCATTATCTTATCAATTGCTGCAATAGTCATACCAAGACCTACCTGCTTTGGGTTTACCCCACCTCTCTCTTCAGTTGGTCTTGATGCCCCACTCATCATTTGTGAGATAATATCTTTAAATACAACTCTGTCTTTTTTATATCCTATTGTATTTACATTAGATATATTATTACCTATAACATCCATGCTAACCTGATGGTTTATTAAACCCGATACTCCAGAGTAAAGTGATCTTACCATTTAAAACTCCTTTTAATTTTATTTTTAAAAATCCTTATTTTCTATTCAACTCTCATTATATTTTTCGGATTGATCCTATTTTTGTTAACTACAATATAAGCATCACCATTTTCAAACTCAACAGCTTCAACAGCAGAGGATTCAATTTTACCAGCATCGTTTATATATGTGATTTTTTTACCTAGCATATTATATACTGATGTATTATTGTATGTGGATACTAATTTCTCTATGTTTTGACTTACTTTTTCCATTTTTTCAAGGTTTGTTAATTGTGCCATCTGTGCTATAAAGTCTCTGTCTTTCATAGGATCAAGAGGGTTTTGGTGTTTTAATTCTGCTACTAAGAGTCTTAAAAAGGCATCTTTTTGAATTTCTTTATTGCTTGGCTGCCCCTTTAATATCTGTTTGTTTAAATAATCAACTTTCATCTGTGTTTCGAAAAGTTCTCTTTGATCCTGGTTAATATTTATTTCCATAAAACCTCCTATGCTTTTATATATATATTACTGTTTGGATAATAATTTTTATCAATATCCCATATGTGGGAATTTTCTATCTGGTTATTAAACTTTCTTAATTCTGCAGCTGTTTTATGAATTAAATATTCCTGGTATGTTTCTCTATTAGAATCCTGGTTTTGAGAATATACATCAAGATTGTCAAGATTAATACCTGAAGATGCAAGGGTTTGTTTAACTTTTTCTATTTCTGTCATAAGTATATTTTTTACGTTCTCGTTCTCGACTATTATTCGCCCATTTATCAAATTATCTTTCATATTTATTACTATTTTAATTTTTCCTAATGATTCTGGTTTAAGACTTATTGTAAGATGAGCTGAGTCTTTTGTAATAAAACCTCTTGAGTTTTCTCCTATCTGCTTCATTATTTTTTCAACAGTTTCCTTGTAATTTTTTGTTTCTATCCTATCTTCAGTTCTTATTTTTTCATTTTTTATGCTCTCTTTATCCAGATTGTTTTTTGGATTTCTTTCAAGTATTTCATTATCTTTGTTTTCTTTATTCAGTCTATTATCGTTTATTTTTTTATCAACTTTTTTATCTTTAACTATTATATTTTTTTTATCCTCATTTTTTTCTATTTTCAAATCTATTTTATTGTTTTCATCTTTTTTTATTTTGTTTTCAATCTTTTCGGGTTGATTAATTCTATTTATCATAGTTTTAAGGTTTAAACTAAACTCATTTTTATTATTATTGTTTTCCAAATTATTTTGAATTTTTTTTATTATCTCTTTAAGGTTTTTTAAGTTTTTATCTTCTTTGCTCTCAAGTTTGATGTTTTCTATTTTTTCAAGAATATTTTTTATTTCAGATATCTCTTTTTTAATATTTTCTATAACATTATTCAATAGTTTTGTGTTATTTATATCACTCTTTTCTATTTTTAGGATTAGACTTTTTATATTCTGTATATTTTTTTTGCCTGTTTCTATCAAATTATTATTGTTTTTTATTTCTTTACTAATGTTAATTGATTCAAACTCTCTTTTTATTAATTGTAGTAGATTTATTAAACCAGGTATATTAAAACCAGAATTGTTTTTCTTATTTTTATCTATAATATTGTTTTTTGTCTTATTGTTTTCTATTTTTTTTTGTTTTTCTTTAAGACCTAAACCTGTTATATTTATATTGTTTGTTTCTTTTCTTGTGTTTTTATGTTCTTCTTTTTGAATATACTCTTTTTCTTCCTTTATAATCTCTTTGTATTCTTGACTATTAGATTTTATATCTTTTTTACTATTCTCTTCTTTTTTTATTTTTTCAATAGTGTCTTTAAACATACTATTTTTTTCATCAGTTGATGATATATCTGTATTTTTTGTTTGAATAAATGGGAAAAAATCATTTTTTGCAACTTCCATGTTTAAAGAAAAAACTTCCATTTTGTTTCTCCGTTAGTTTCTTTATCATTTTATTTTTAGTATCGAATAGTTTATTTTTTTTTAAAGTAAAACACGCTTATTTATTAAATTTTTTCTTAATTATAATTTTCTTACTGGAGTTTTTATGAAATTGATAAAATTGTTTTTCCTATTTGTTTTTATCTTTCCTTATTACTTATACTCTTCAACTCAAGCATTGCTGAAACTAAGAATTTTTCCTCAAGACTATAAGGTTTTTATAAACAATAATGAAGCTAAAATAATTAAGTATGACAGTGAAGATAATATAAAATACATAAAACTGAATAATGGATATCATAAAATAAAGATAGTTAGTGATAACTATGTAGAAAAAGAGTTTTCTTTAGAAATTAACAAGGATATTTTTATTGAGGATAAGCTTGAAAAGAAGAATAGTACTTTAAAGTTAATTAATATTATTAGAACTGGGAAACAACCTAAGTCTGTAAGATTTACTCCTGATGGTAAGTTTATTCTTATACCTTTGCTTGATGATAATGGTATTGATATAGTAGATGCACAAAAAATGTCTGTAATTAAGAGGATTATACCTTTAAACCTCTCCAGTAAAAAAGGGTTTGTTGAAACAGCTGTTTTAAAAAAGAAGAATGAGTTCTGGGTTTCTCAAATGACAACAGGTTACATTCATGTTGTTGACTTAAGTAATTTTGAAATGAAAAAGTCTATAAAAACACCTGGTAAATATCCAAAAGTTATAGTGTTTGATAGGAATGAGACAAAAGGGTTTATATCTAACTGGTTAAGTAAAGATATTACAATTTTAGATACAGAAAATTATACTGTTTTAAAAACTATAAAAGCTGGTGGCATACCACGTGGGATGGTGCTTTCCCCTGATGAAAGATATATCTATGTTGCTATTTTTGATAAAAAACAAATTAATAAAATTGATATAGATAGTGGTAAGATTGTTTATAGTATTAAGTGTGATAATTCTATGAGACACCTTGTCCCTGATTATAAGAACAGAGTCTTTTATGCATCTTCAATGGGATCTGGAAAAGTTTTTAAAATATCATTTGATAATGATAAAGTTCTAAAAGAAAATTATATTGCCCCCAAGCTTAATACAATAGTTTTATCAGAGGATGGGAATTTTTTATATGTTTCTTCAAGGGGGCGTAACGGTAAAAAAGGGTATCTTCTTAAGGGTCCTGAGTTTGGTAAAGTTTTTGTGTTAAAATCCTCTACACTTGAAGTTGTGGATTGGGTATGGGGTAAAAATCAACCTACAGGGTTAGATGTTTATAATAATATGGTAGTTTTTTCAGATTTCCTTGATGGGGAGATAGAAGTTTATAAGAATTTTTGATATTAAATAATCTAAAATTTTGTTTTAAAATTTTAAAGATTTTAGTAATAAACCTAATAATTTATCATAATTGTCTATTATTACCAATTTGATAATTTTTTATCAAACTTTGAAATCAAACTATTAGCCAGTTTATCAAAGTCAGACTTATCTGAAAAATTGAACATGTTTTTTACTCTGAAATTAAGGTCATTAAACATAACTTCTTGCCTTTTGTAGTAGTATATTATATCTGATAAATAGACTATTGAAACTGGTTCTATATATTCATCCTTTGCATCCAATGGTATATGATGATACCGTATTATAGATGTTAGTATTTCTGAGAAACCCCATTTCTCAGAGAGTTTTCCTCCTATTATTGAATGGTTATAACCATTTGTTAAGTCTTCAAGTATGTATGAAGGAATACCTTTTTCTCTACATATTGTTTTTATGTTATCAAGTATATCTGGTCTTAATGCATTCAAGATTATTTTACCTATATCATGTAAAATTCCACCTGTGTAAATCTCATCAATATTTTTTCTTATACCATATAATCTAGCTATTTCATAGGAATAAAAAGCAACTTCTGCTGAATGTGCCATAATGTTTTCTATTATATCCAGCCTATAATTATTCATTAAGATTTTTTTTGTTGTATAAACTGTAATTAAATTCCTTATGCCATTAAAACCCATTATTTTAACAGCTTCTTCTATCGTATTTACTTTATTTGGCATGGCATATAATACAGAGTTTGCAGTTTTAAGTATATCAGCAATAAGTGCAGGGTCTCTCTGGATTATCTCAGATACATCTTTAAAGTTAGAGTTAGGATTACCTAATATTTTTTGAAGTTGTAATATATGTGGTGGGAATTGAGGAATATCTTCTATTTCTTTGGCTATGGTTTCTGCAATAATATCACTTTCCAGAGATGTTACAATACTTAACGGTATTTCAAGTCTTGTATGTGTTTTTTCATTGTTTGTAAGTATTTTCATGACTTTTTCATCAAGTCCTATTTTTCTTAACATAAGAATAACTACTATTAGTCCAAGCCCTCCACCCTCGGTAAAGTCAATACCTTCTTTAAAAACTTCATCAAGAGTTTTGAATCTATATGCTCTTTTAAACTTTTCTCTTATTCTTTCAATTTCAAAGGGCAGTATAGGGCTATTGTCAATAATATTTATAACAAGGTTGTTGTTTTCTATGTACATCTCTATTTTTACAAAAAATCCCATCTCTTTTGCAAGGTTAAAATACAATTCTGATTTTTCATTTATCTCTTTTGAGAAATCCTTTACACCTATTGAATAATGTTCTTTATTATTTATATCTAAACCTTTTCTTCTAAAATGTATTCTTTTTAGATTTGCTTTATTAGCATTACTTGAAAGTTCTTTTATTATGTAATTTAATGCTTCAAATAGGTCATCTCTTGAAATTTCTTTGAGATATTTTAATAGTTTTTCTTCTATTAAAATCTCAACTTCATGATCTATGAAAGGAAATTTCATAACATGAACTTTTTCAGGCATAAATACCTCTTACTGTTTATTAATTTTTAAATATTATAAATTAACTATAAAAATAATTAAAATGTTTTTAAAATCATAAAACTAAATTATTGTTTTTTTAAATTTTAAAGATAAAAAATGGAGTTGGATATGAGTTTAGAGAAAGATATAAATTATCTACTAAAAGGTGTTGTTGAAGTAATACCAGAGGATGGTCTTAAAAATAAGATTTTACAGGCTCAGAAAGATGGGAGACAATTAAGAGTAAAATTAGGTGTTGATCCTTCTTCACCTGATATACACTTAGGTCATACTGTTGTTTTAAGAAAGCTTAAACACTTTCAAGACCTTGGGCATAAAATAGTTTTTATAATTGGAGATTTTACAGGCAGGATAGGAGATCCTTCGGGTAAGTCGTCTACAAGAAAAAAATTGACTAAAGAGGAAGTTGAAAAAAATGCAAAAACTTATAAAGAACAAGCATTTAAAATATTGGACCCTGAAAAGACTGAAATAAGATATAACTCAGAATGGTTTGAAAAGATTAATTTTTCTGAAGTTCTTGAGCTTACTTCAAAATATACTGTTGCTAAAATGCTTGAGAGAGATGATTTCAGTAAAAGGTACAAAGATGGGCGACCAATATCTATTATGGAGTTTTTATACCCGTTGATGCAAGGGTATGATTCTGTTGTAATTAAGGCTGATATTGAAATAGGGGGGACTGATCAAAAATTTAATCTTCTTGTTGGTAGGGATATACAAAGAGAATATGGCATGGAACCTCAGGTTGTAATGACTCTCCCATTATTAGAAGGTACTGACGGAGTAAACAAGATGAGTAAGTCTTTAGGGAATTATATTGGTATAAATGAAAGTCCTACACAGATTTTTGGTAAAATTATGTCAATACCCGATGAACTTATAATAAAGTATTTTGAGCTTGCAACAGATTTTACCCCTGATGAAATTATGGAACTTAAAAACAGATTAGAACACGGTGATAACCCAAGAGATATAAAACTTTTGTTAGGGGAGACAATAGTTTCACAGTATTATGATTATGAAACAGGGAAAAGAGCAAAAGAAGAGTTTTTAGAAGTCTTTAGTAAAAAGTTATCGATTCCGGATAATACTCCAACTATTAATTTGACTCAACCGAGAAGTGTTATAGATATACTTGTTGAGAACAATATTGTTGAATCAAAAGGAGAGGTAAAAAGACTTATTAAACAAGGGGCTATATATATAAACGGTGAAAAGATTGATAAAGATATTGAACTTGATTCTTCTGTAAAATGTGTTATAAAAGTAGGTAAAAAAAAGTTTTTAAAGATAAATGATTAATTTTTTGTTTTTTTTTAAGTTGAAATTAAATTTTTAAACTCATTAAAATAAAAATATTTTGTAAATTACCTAAGGAGGAAAATTAAATGGCAGTCTTTGAAAAAGTAAGAGAAATAATAGCAGAAAATCTTAATTTATCTGAAGATGAAATTAAAATGGAGTCTAATATAATTGATGATCTTGGAGCAGACTCTCTTGATGTTATGGAGACTGTAATGGCTCTTGAAGAAGAATTTGATATCAAATTCCCAGAAGAGGAAATCAAAGAATTAAAAACAGTTGGCGATCTTGTAAAGTATATAGAAAAAAAGATAGGTTAATTTTTTAGGGGGAATCCCCCTAAAATAATTTATTTCTATTTAAGCAGTATCTTAATTTTGATTCATAAATTAAGCTTTAACTAATAGTTTAATTCAGTTAGAAGTTATAAATCCACTATAAGTGAGTAATTATTTTTTAATCTAAATTAATTTAAAAATTTTTTAGATAAATCATTTAAATTTCTTAAGATTTAAATTTTAAAAAATAAAAAAGGCTTATAAAAACATGTTTGAAAATAGGTACTATTCTTTCTCATCTTTTCTTAAAAAAAAGTTTGGTGGCTCGGTTTATAAAATAAGTATAGATGCAGGTTTTACATGTCCTAATAGAGATGGTAGTAAAGGATTTGGCGGATGTTATTTTTGTAATAACTCTTCATTTTCTGGATCAAGGACAAGAGAAAGTGTTAAAGAACAGATAAGACTTGGGAAAGAGAGACTTAAAAGTAGGAAACCAAAAGGTTTTATAGCTTATTTTCAATCTTTTACAAATACATATGCAAATGTTTCAGTTTTAAAAAAGTTGTATTGTGAGGCATTAGAAGAGAAAGATATATTAGGTATTTCTATAGGCACAAGGGCTGATTGTCTCCCAGAAGATGTTCTTGATTTGTTAAGTGAAATTTCAAAAAAAACAATGCTTTGGATTGAGCTTGGGCTTGAATCTATTTATGATACTACTTTGAAAAGAATAAATAGAGGGCATACTTATGAAGAGTTTAAAAATGGTTATTATAAATTAAGAGAAAGAGTCAGGGATTGTTATGTATGTTTTCATGTAATTTTTGGATTGCCTGGTGAGAATAAAGAAATGATGATAAATACTGTAAAAGAGATTAATAGGCTTAAACCAGATGCTATTAAGTTTCACCAACTTGAAATAGTAAAAAATACTCAATTTGAAAAAGAATATTATGAAGGGAAAATAGAAATTATGATTTTTCAGGATTATTTAGGTATTTTAGGCGAAGCACTTAAAATTCTTTCTCCTGCAATAATTATTCAAAGACTTTATAACACTACAAATCCTGGTTATATAGTTGCACCTAAAGAAAATTTGAATAAGAAACAAATGTTAGATATATTTTTAAAAGAAAAAAATATTATTCAGGGTAGTGATTATAATGAAGAAGTTTATAAAGTATAGTCTGGTAATATTCTTTTTTATTATGTCTATATATTTTGTGTTTTGTTTGTTAACTAATTTCTCTTACAAAAAAGCATTGCCTCCTTATGTTCAGACCTTTATTGCTATTAAAGAGCCTAAGAAAATATTTAAAACAAATAAAGATATACTTAAAAATAATTTTCCATTTATTAAACCACTTGAAAAATTTATTCCAATAATACCTAATATACAGATAGTTGCTGCAAAACTTGCAGAAGGGCCTATAATAATAATTGATACAAAATATTATAGGGGGCTATTAAGTCTTGCTCTTATTTTAAAGGATATGTTTTTGAATAAAGAAGGTATTTATCTTGAATATAATAATGAATTGTCAAAAATGGATGAAGATGCATTAATAATAAAAAATAGAAATGAAACTTTGGGGTTTTTATCTAAAAAAAGGAATCTCTTGATAATAAGCCCCACTTTGAAAGCTCTGCTTGCTGCAAAAGCTAATATATATATGGAAGATAAAGAAGATATTTCTATTAAACCAAGAGGTGATATATTTTCTTTTTTTATGCCACATAACCTTATTAAGGATTTAATATCTTTTTACCCTCAACTTGAATTTTTATTGCCAATAACTCAGCAAATCGATTATGGAACAATAAGCCTATTTTTTGAAGAAGAATTTATAAAACTTGAACTTGATATTATTTCTAAAAATCCTCAGACCTATAAACAAAAGGTATACGAGAAATTACTTTCTTTAGAGATGGGTAGTTCAAATCTTTCTGATTTTATACCGGCAAGGTCTGAAGCATTTGTATCACTATCACTTAATGATTTTCAAAATCTTTACAGGTATTTGGTAGTTATATTAAAGGATTATCCAGATTTATTTGACAGGCTTGTTATGGCTACTGGTGTTGCTAAGAGGTTAAGTGAACAGGAATTTGAAGACCTTTTTTTTTCATGGATTGGACAAAATATAGGTAGTGTTATATTAAATGATGAGCCAGTATTTATTGTTGAGGTCAAGGATAAAGATAAATTCTTGAAAGTTTTTACAAACTTTATTGGTGAAAAAAAAGTTGTTAATAATATAGAAATAACAGCTATTGAACTTCCTGGAATAATAGGTATCTTGAAATCACTTTTTGCACCAAGTATAAAGATGCCTTTCTTTACTATATTTAAAGATTATTTATTGATATCAAATAGTCCTGAACAGATAATAAAATTTATAAAAATGTCAGATGTCCCAATAGTAACACAAAAGGAATATCAGAGATCAATAGCTGATTTAAAAAAAGGTCAGGTTGAGTTTTATCTTGATCTTGGCTATGGTAATCACCCGTTTTTGGGAAATGATAGGTTTTTGGAGATTGTTAAGAAGTATCAGAAAACTTATGGTACTTTAAATATGGATTATCCTAATATAAAATTTGAAATAATTTTTCATAAAACAAATTAAAATTTTTGACAAAAAATATTGACAAAATTTATTTTATTATTATTTTTTTCTTAGGATTGCTATAAGTATAAATAAATTAGTAAAAAGGGTAGCAATATGATATTATGGGATAAAAAGTTTATATCAAAAATTCAAGATATTTTAATAAATGAAATGTTAGTTATACCAGCTAGAATAAGAGATGGCTCATTTAAATTATCAGATATAACTCCAGGATATAGGTTTGAATATTTAAGAGCACCTGAAGACTTACCTCAGGTTGGACTGACACCAAAAGATGTGGTTTGGGAAGAGGGGCACATAAAGCTTTATAGGTATAAAAAAGTGGTCGATAGCCCTAAAAAACCTCCCCTTCTTATTATATATGCTCTTATTAATAGGCCATATATATTGGACTTAAGACCAGGTAATAGTGTTATAGAGTTTTTAGTCAAAAATGGGCACGATGTTTTTCTTATTGATTGGGGTGAACCTAATGATGAAGATAGGTTTTTAACATTGGACTTTTATATAGACCATTATATAGATTCGGCTGTAAATAAGGCATTAGATATAACAGGTTGTGAAAAATTAAATATGTTTGGATGGTGTATAGGTGGATCACTTGCTCTTATATATGCTGCTATCCATAATGATAAGATTAATTCACTTGCAACTTTAACAACGCCGGGTGATAGTTCAAAAGGTGGTATGCTGGCTCTATGGTCTAATAAAGAATATTTTGATGCTGATAAAATAATTTCTGCTTTTGGTAATATTCCTGGAAAGTTTATAAGATATGGAGTAATAGAGATATATGCTGATAGAGAGTTTATGAAAAATAGTATATATTATGAAAATCTTAATAATCCTCAGTTTATTCAATTGTATCTACTTGTAGAAAAATGGATGAATGATAATATTGATTTTCCTGGAACTGTTTTTAAACAATATATAGAAAATGTTTTTCAAAATAATAATCTTTTTAATGGTAAATTAACTATAAATGGGAAATCAGTTAATCTTAAAAATATAAAATGCCCCTATATTAACCTTGCAGCACAACTAGATCACTTAGTGCCGATAGATTCTACAAAGATTATTAATGAATATGTTGGGGCAAAAGAAAATGTTTTTGAAATAATTCCAGGTGGACATGTTGGGCTTGCTTTTGAACCAATGGCTCAACAGGTAGGATGGACTAAAATACTTTCCTGGCTTGATAAACATACAAAAATAGATGAAAATAAAAACGGTGGTTAAAATTTTTATATAATATATAAAATAAAATTTAAAGGAGTTATATATGTCGGTGATTTTTTATCTGGGCTCTATATTAAAAAATATTGGACTAATAGTTTTTATAGGTGCAACTATTTTTGTCTTTTATCTTGCTTTTAAAGACACTTTAAAAAGAGGGCTTTTCTGTTTTATCCCTTCCTATCATTTATATTATGCCCTTGAAAAGTTAAGACACCCATGGAAAAAGAATATAAATAGAGTTTTATGGGGTGGTTTTTGGGGAATAATAATAGGTTATGTCTTTATGAATATTAATAGTTTTAGTGGTGTTGTAAACGCTATAATAAATGGTTCAATTTCAGGTAGTTATTTTGCTCTTATGGCATTTGCAATAATTCTTATTTTCAGAACTACTGATCTTGTTAACTTTGCTCAGGCTGATATGGCTTCTTATTCAGTATTTTTCGTGTTAACTTTGTTGGGAGAACACTTTATAACTGCTATAGGTTTACCAGAAGGTGGGGCTATTATGCCTATAGGTATTGCTATAGTATTAGCACTTCTATTGTCTGGTGCTTTTGGTGTTTTTACAGAAACTGTTTTTATAAAGCCAGTTCAAAAGCAGCATCCTATATCACAGATTATACTTACTCTCGGGTTAGGGATGTTTTATACTAACCTAGCTGCAGGGCAACTTTACTGGGATCAGGAAGAACATAGATTGCCAGAAATAATAGGTGGTAATATTAAACTTGGAGAAAGTATAGCTTTCCCTATAGATGGGATTTTATCATTAGTTGTTACAGTATTGATAATGCTTGTAATATTTGCTCTTTTTAAATATACATTGTTGGGGATTGCGTTAAGAGCTACTGCTCAGAGTCAAACTACTTCAAGGCTAATGGGTATAAATGTTAATATGGTTTTTATAATGAGTTGGGCTATATCAGTAATGCTAGGTGGCCTTGCTGGTATTTTTTATCTTGCAGGTAAAACTATTAATCTATACTCTACAGCTAACTTAATGTTAAAGGGCTTTTCAGCAGCAATATTAGGTGGGTTTTCAAGCTTGCCTGGTGCAGTGCTCGGTGGTTTCCTCTTAGGAATTATAGATTATGTACTTGGTCTTATAACAAATATTAAAGAAATATTATCATTTCTCATAATACTTATTGTATTGATAGTTAAACCTGAAGGTCTTTTGGTTAAAACAAAAACAGTTAAAAAAGTTTAAGTTTAAATTATAGAGTAAGGAGAAAAAAATGAGTGCTATATTAGTTTGGATTTGGCTTATTATTGGAGTTGTCTTATTTCTTATGGCTTTTATAAAAGACACTCCATCTACTAAAAAAACCTATAAGTTATTAGCTTTTTTATTTGTTATAACATTACCTTTTACTGCTACAAGTTGGCTTTCTGCATTAAACTCTGCACTATTATATTCTATTCTAGCTATGGGGCTTAACCTGTTATTAGGTAATGCGGGTCAGATATCACTTGGACATGCTGCTTTTTATGCTCTTGGTGCTTATGCTACTGCTATATTGAGTGTAAAAGCTGGTGTCCCAATACTTATTTCTATTATACTGGGCGGAATTTCTGTATCAATACTTGCATTTATTATAGGTACCCCTATATTAAGATTAAAAGGGCACTTCCTTGGTATCGCTACTCTTGGCTTGCATATAGTTGTAGAAAACATAATTAAAAATGAACTTAAACATATGTTCCCCGGAGCTACTGTTCCTATAAAGTATACTGTAACTTCAATGGTAGATAGTATAAACTATGCATTAAGAGAAAAGTTAGCTTATTGGGACTATGTAAGTCTAACTAGTGGAACAAAACCTTTTATTTTTAACTATTTACAAGATATTGCATCAAACATACCAGCCATAGCTGGGTTTTTTATTACTTTATTGGTTTTATATCTTATTGTGCTTATGGTAAGGAACCTCTTGAAAACAAAAGTTGGAAGAGCATTAGGTGGTATAAGAGATAGTGAAGTTGCAGCAAGGACTTTAGGTGTTAATATAGCTTTATATAAAAACATAGCATTTGGTTTAAGTGCTTTTATAGCAGGTATTGCGGGGGGTATATTTGCGATAACAATAGGTACAGTTGATGAAGCTAGCTTTATGCTTACTGTATCTTTGTATGTATTAGCTATGATAGTTATAGGTGGGGTAGGTACTATACAGGGATCAATAATAGGTGCTACTCTTTATCAATTACTTGATATGAAAATTATAAAAACAATATTGCCTCAAAAATATCAGGCTTTGGCACTTGCTATAATGGGTATAGCTGTTATACTTATGATAATATTTGCTCCTAAAGGTATTGTATATATGCTTTATCAGTTTAAACTTAAGATTATGCAGAAGAAATCTGGATTTGTTAAAAAATAAAAGGAAAGGAGTTTGTTATGGCTTTATTAGAAGTTAAAGAACTTGTTATGCAATTTGGGGGTTTGAGAGCCCTTGATAATGTAAGTATAAAAATAGAAGAGGGGTCAATAGTATCACTAATTGGTCCTAATGGTGCTGGTAAATCAACGTTTTTTAATGTTGTTACAAGAATATATGAACCTACTGAGGGAGAACTTAGGTTTAATGGTCATGACCTGTTAAAATATGAACCTCATGAGATAGTTAAACTTGGCATGGCAAGATCATTTCAGAACCTTGAACTATTTGATAATATGACAGTACTAAATAATCTTCTTGTTGCTCAACATACAAAAATAAAACCTGTCAATTTACCTGTAATTGGTGGTTTTGCATCCTTTTTCTCTGATATATTATATCTTCCTTCCACAAAAAAGGTTGAAAAAGAAGCAACCCAAGAAGCTTTAAAAGTTTTAGAAATATTGGGGATAAGAGGTATTGAAAACCTATTTGTAAGTATACTTCCTTATGGTACAAGAAAACTTGTTGAACTTGCAAGGGCACTTATAACTAAACCAAAGTTTTTAATGCTTGATGAGCCAGCAGCAGGGCTTAATAATAAAGAAACGAAAGAGCTTTCACTAGTATTAAGGAAAATAAGAGATGAAATGGGAATAACATTGCTTGTAGTTGAACATGATATGAGTCTTGTAATGGATATATCAGAGTATATATATGTGTTAAGCTTTGGTAAACAAATAGCTGAAGGAAAACCAGCAGAGGTTCAAAATAACCCTGCTGTTATTGAAGCATATTTAGGAACTGAGGAGGAATAAAATGGCTGATTTAAATAATGTTGCAATAGATGAAAAGATAGACTGGAGTAAAATTGAAGTTAAGCCTGAATTAATATCAAGGGCTAAAAAGTTAGAAGGTGTTAATGAACAAAAACTTGCTCTAAAGATAAGCAATATAGACGCATTTTATGGAAAAATCCAGGCCTTAAGAAGGGTTTCTTTTGGTGTTCCAGAAGGTTCTATAGTCTCTTTGTTGGGTGCTAACGGTGCAGGAAAAACAACAACGCTAAGAGTAATATCTGGACTTGTTCATGCAGCAGCAGGTAAAATAGAGTTTTTTGATGAGGATATAACAAATTTGAGCCCTGAAAAAATAACAAGAAAAGGAATAATTCAAGTCCCTGAAGGAAGGCAGGTTTTTCCTGAACTGACAGTAGAAGAAAACTTAAAGATAGGTTCTTATTCTATTAAACAATCAAACGCTGAAAGAAGCAAGTCTCTTGATATGATATATACCTTTTTCCCTAAACTAAAACAGAGAAGGGCTCAGGTCGCAGCCACATTAAGTGGTGGTGAGCAACAGATGCTTGCAATAGGAAGAGGATTAATGGGTAAACCCAGAGTTTTACTACTGGATGAGCCATCACTTGGTCTTGCACCTATAATAGTAAAGGAAATATTTGAAATTATTAAAATGTTAAATAGAGAAACTGGTACAACAATTCTACTTGTAGAACAAAATGCAACAAAGGCTTTAAAAATATCACACTTTGGATTTGTTCTTGAAACAGGTAGAGTAACAATAGGTGATAAAGCTGAGGTTCTTTTAAATAATGAAGACATTAAAAAAGCTTATTTAGGTGGTGGACATTAATATATAAAATCCCCCTTTTTAGAAAGGGGGAAGTTTTTTAATATGTAAGTTGATTTATAAATTTCTATAAGTGATTATAATATTTTTCTTTTTTTATAAAAATCTTAGATAAATCTTATAAAAAGTAACAAGATCCTCTGGATTATAAGAATTTAATATTTTTTATATTCTACAAACCAGAGGCTTATAATTACTATGGGTCTGTAAAAAAATAAAAATTTTTACTTATAAATTTTATAGAAATTGAAGAAATAATGACATAAATGGAACTAAAGTTTATCAACTTTAAATAAATTATACTTTTATATAAAAAACTACATTTAATTTTAAATAAAGCTTTCTATATAATGAAATAAGTTTGATAAATATATATAATAAAAGAGGGATTTTCCCCTCTTTTTTTTGAAATACTATCTTTTTGAGTACTGTCTTGCTCTTCTTGCTTTTCTTAAACCATATTTCTTTCTTTCTACCATTCTTGGGTCTCTTGTTAAAAGTCCATTTCTTCTTAATACACTTTTATTGGTTTCATCAATTTTTACAAGAGCTCTTGCAATTCCTAAGGAGCAAGCATCAGCCTGTCCTGTTAATCCACCACCCTGTACATTTATATATATATCATATTTACCGAAATTATCAGTAACTTTTAATGGAGCATAAACTTTTTCTACCCATACTTTTCTGTTTACAAAATAGTCTTCAATAGTTGATCCATTAACTTTTATAATACCTTTACCTTTTTTTATTCTTACTCTTGCTATAGATGTTTTTCTTCTACCTGTTGCCCATACAAATTCCACTTTAATACCCTCGCTCTATTTAGATTTCTATTTTTTCTGGTTTTTGTGCTTCCATATTATGTTCAGGACCTGGAAAGATCCTAAGCCTTGTAAGCAAATGATCTCTCATTCTATTTTTTGCTAACATTCCTTTAACAGCTCTAGTAATAGGCATTTCGTAGTTTTTATTAATTGCTTCTCCGAAAGATATTGATTTTATTCCACCTGGATGGCCACTATGCCAGTAATATATCTTGTCTTTAATTTTATTACCGGTTACTTTAACCTCTTTTGCATTGATTACTATTACACCATTTCCAGATTCTATATGTGGTGTATAGTCTGGACTATTTTTACCTTTTAAAATTTCAACAATTTTAGTTGCAAGTCTTCCAAGAACTTTATCTTTTGCATCAATAATATACCATTTAAATTTTACATCTTCTTTCTTCTTCATATATGTCTTCATTTTTTTCTCCATTTTTTTCACAAAAAATTTTAGATATATAAAATTAATTATTTTTTATCTTTTAACAAAAATTTAAGTGATAGATTTTTAATAAATTATATTTAAAATTATTTTAATAGTTCTTTTATCTTATCAACCATATCTTTTGCTTCCCATCTGAATTCTGGGAGTTCTCTACCAAAATGCCCATATGCAGCTGTTTTTGCAAATATTGGTTTTCTTAAACCCAGGTGTTCTATTATTCCTTTTGGAGTTAATGGGAATACTTTCCTTACAATATTTTCTATTTTTTCATTATCGAAATTGCTAGTTCCAAATGTTTCAATCATTATAGATACTGGCTCTGCAACTCCTATTGCATAAGCAAGCTGTACTTCACAGGCATTTGCTATTCCAGCTGCAACAAGGTTTTTTGCAACATATCTTGCCATATATGCAGCACTCCTATCCACTTTTGTTGAGTCTTTTCCTGAAAATGCCCCACCTCCGTGTCTGCTAAAACCACCATAAGTATCTACAATTATTTTTCTACCAGTAAGGCCCGCATCTCCTTGAGGCCCCCCTATTACAAATCTTCCGGTAGGGTTTATAAAATATTTTGTATTTTTCGTTATAAGGTTTGAAGGTATCACCTTCTTTATTATCTCATCCATAACATATTCTCTTAACTTTTCTATTGTTATATCTTCAGTGTGTTGAGTAGATATAACAACAGCTTCAACAGAGACTGGTTTACCATCTTCATATCTTACTGAAACTTGGGACTTACCATCAGGACCTAAAAAATCAACTTCATTATTTTTTCTTGCATCTCTTAATCTTAAAGTTAATTTATGTGCTAATGATATTGGCATTGGCATAAGTTCAGGTGTTTCATCAATTGCAAACCCAAACATCATCCCCTGATCCCCTGCTCCTTCTTTGTCAACACCCATTGCTATATCTGGTGACTGTCTATTTATTGAGACTATAACACCACAGTGGTCAGCACTTAAACCATATTTTGGGTGTGTATAACCTATCTCTTTTAGTTTATTTCTTACAATTTCAGGATAATTTATGTTAGCTTTTGTTGTTATCTCACCGGTTAGTAGTATAAAACCATGACCTGCAACTGTTTCACATGCAACTCTTGAGTATTCGTCTTGTTTAAGAAGTTCATCAAGCACAGTATCTGAAATTTGGTCAGCTATTTTATCTGGGTGTCCTTCTGTTACTGATTCAGATGATATTATACCTTTTCTTATCACTTTTGCTCTCCTTCTGATTTTAGTATTTTAATTAATTAAATTTAATATAAAATTACTATATAATTATATAGTAATTTATTTATTAATGAATTAAAATAATTTTTTTAACATTAAATAGAATATAATTCATGTTCAAATGGGAACGGTTCAAGTGCTCTTGGTAAAAGTCCATTAGCCCATGCAAGGAATAAACCATAATTTGTTGATAAGACTCTATTTTCCTCTAATTTTCTTATTCTATATAGTACTTTTTTTCTATTTACCATACAACCACCGCAGTGTATTGCAAGTGAATATTCTTTTATTTTGTTTTCGTCAGGAAGTTCTCTTGCAAAATCAAACTCTACTTTACTTTCTACCATTTGTCTAAATAGTCTTGGTATTTTAACAGTACCAATATCATCAGCCTGTTGATGGTGGTGACATGATTCAAGTATTAATACTTTAGAACCTGGTTTTATTTTATTAAGTTGTTTTAAACCTTTTACAAAAAGAGAAAGGTCCCCCTTTTTTTTTGCAAATAATATTGAAAATGATGTTAACATCTGGTCTTTTGGTATATCTGACGATACTTTTGAAAATGCTTGACTATCTGTAATTACTATTTTGGGTTTTATTTTGGATGCATCATAAAATGTTTTTAATTCTCTTTCTTTTACTATCATTACACAACAATCTTTGTCTAATGCATCTCTTATTGTTTCAACCTGCGGGAGGATAAGTCTTCCTTTTGGGGCAGCAAGATCGATTGGTACAACAAGAATAATAAGATCATTTTCTTTTACAATACCTTCAAGTGGAGGGATCTCGGTTTCTATTTTATCTGCTAAATTTATAATTTCTTTTTTAATTTCTTCTATTCCCTCTTTTGTTTTATTGTTTATTTTAATATATTTAAACTTTTGAGCCCACTCTATTTTCTCAGGGGAAGGCTTTTTATCTGCAAAAGATAGAGCAACAATAAATGGTTTTGATGATGATAACATCTGATTTATAAACTCTTTTTCAATATCTGTTAAACTTTTGTCAATAGGTGTTACAAATATCACAATATCAGAAATGCTTAAAAACTCAATAGTTTTTTTTATTCTTAATTCTCCTATTGTCCCTACATCATCTATTCCAGCTGTGTCAGTAAAAGCAACTGGCCCAAGTGGTAAAAGTTCCATTGATTTTGTTACTGGGTCTGTAGTTGTCCCAGGGATTTCTGAGACTATGGATATATAATTATTCATTATATTATTCATTAAGCTTGATTTTCCGGCATTTCTTATTCCAAAAAGTATAATTCTTATTTGTTCAGATAAAGGTGTATTAATCATTTTGTTTTCTCCATAGTCTAAAAAAAGATGAGATATTAATAGGATCAAGATAAAACTCTATTTCATCATAAGTAAGATCAGTTTTTTCTTTAATTATATTTTTTATTTCCGCGATTTTTGTTGTCTTTTTCTCTTTAACAAGTATATATATTTCTTTTACTTTTTGGTATCCTAATATTCCTATTAAACCATTTAATAGTATATTAGACTTTACCAGATTTTCTTCAATTTTTTCTTTATTTATTTCAATTTGATTCAAAAAATTATCAATAAATGAAATTATGGATTTTTCAATATAATCAAATACTCTTAAAAATGATTCTAAAATAAAAGGTAGATATGGATTAAGTTGAAGTTGGCCATTTGATGTAAACTCAGATATTTTAAGACACTCATTTTTTATACTGATGGATAAACCCCTTACATATTCCAGTATAACAGGGTTAGTTTTTGCTGCCATTATTGTTGAACCGTATTGTAGATCAGGGTGTTTAATTTCATCAATAAAACTGGAAGTATACAATAACAGGTCCCCTGTGATTTTATAAAGATTTTCAGCTATTATCTTTATTACAGAAGCAAGTTCAGACCATTTGTCCTGATTAGCAACTTCATCTGGAAGATTTTGGCTTCTTGACAAGGGTAGAGTAGTTATTTCTCTTAAAAATTTCTCAGATGCAAATACAATTATTGAAGGTGCTGGATACCCGGTTCCTATTGCAGTGCCCCCCAGCGGTATAACTCTTATTCTTTCTTTAAGTTTATGTATTCTCCATCTATCTCTTTCTATCATTCCTGCCCAACTTGCGAACACCTGCCCTAAGGTTATTGGGAGAGCATCCTGCATTTCGGTTCTTCCAGTCATAAGTATTTTACTGAACTGATTTTCTTTTTTTATAAGTGTTTCTTGCAGATTTATTACAAGTTTTTCTGTATCAAGCAATTTTCTATATAAAGTTATTGTTACTGCAGTAGGAAAAGTATCATTTGTTGATTGATAAACATTTATATCTTCAATAGGATGAAATCTATCTTTTCCTAATATTTGGTTAGCTCTATTTGCTATAACCTCATTTACGTTCATATTTATACTTGTACCAGCTCCTCCTTGAAGTAAAGGAAGTATGAAATTTTCATCAAGGTTATTCTCTATAACTTCAAAGCATGTTTTTTGTAAAGCTTCCCATTCTTCCTTGGTATACTTTTTTTCTATTTCCTGAACAGCTGAAAGAACAGCAAGTTTGACTTCTCCGTAAGCTTTAATAAGCTCAGGGGGTAATAACCCTTTCCCAAAGTTTTTAATTGCCTTTTCTGTTTCTTTTCCAAAATATTGCAATTTTAGATTCTCCACTTGAATCTTTTTATGAAATTTTTTTTTTAAAATTTAATTTATTACTCTAAATTAGATCATTAAAATAAAGACTTTTATTATAAAAATATTGTTATTAGTTAGTATCTAAAGTCTGGAATTTAAATTAATTTTTTTAAATCTCATTCCATGATTCTATTAAAATCTCCCTTTTACCAGAATAGGATGGACTTATTATCCCCATATCTTCCATCATTTCTATTATTCTTGCTGCTCTATTATATCCTATTTTAAGTCTTCTCTGTAAATATGAAGCTGATGCTTTTCTATCTCTTAAAATTATGTTAACAGCCTCGTTAAATAGTGGTTCATCTGTTGGGCTTGAAGCTTCTTTCTCAGTTTCTTCTATGATATCCCAGTATATTGGAGAATAGTTGTTCCTATAGTAATTTGTAACAGCATTTACCTCTTCATCTGATATTAATGGTGATTGTAATCTTTTTATTGATAAAGAGTTGGGACTTGCATAGAGCATATCACCTTTGCCCAATAATTTTTCAGCTCCATTTATATCAAGTATTATTCTTGATTCAAGTTTTGTTGCAACTTTAAAAGCTATTCTTCCAGGGAAATTAGCTTTTATAAGGTTAGTTATTATATCTGCTGAAGGTCTTTGGGTTGCTAGAACTAAATGAATTCCCACAGCTCTTGCCATTGCAGCAAGTCTTATTATTGGGTCCTCTATCTCTTTTTTACCTGTTATTATAAAGTCTGCAAACTCATCAATTATAATCAGTATATAAGGCATTTTTTCTTTATTTATAAGGTTATAGGTTTTTATATTTCTTACATTACATGATTCTAAGATTTTATACCTTTCTTCCATATAGGATACAGCCCAATTAAGCATGTTTATAGCATCTGATAGCTCTTTTATTACTGGTGTTATAAGGTGTGGGATACCTTCATATAATTTAAGTTCAACTCTTTTTGGGTCAACAAGTATAAGTTTAACCTCATCTGGCTTTTTAGTGTACAAGATTGTTGTTATAAGTGAGTTAAGGCATACGCTTTTTCCTGAACCTGTTGAGCCTGCTATAAGTAGGTGGGGAATCTTTGAAATGTCTGTGTAGTGTGATTTTCCCGTTATATCTTTTCCTAAAGTAAATGGTATTGCCATATTTTCTGGTTTAAACTCAGGATCATTTAGCATATCTTTGAGTGTAATTAATGCCCTATATTTATTGGGGACCTCTATTCCAACAACTTTTTTACCTGGCACAGGTGCTTCTATTCTTATTTTTTCATGTGAGGCAAGCCCTAGTGATATATTGTCTTCAAGGCTTATTATCTTACTTAATTTAAGACCTTTTGGGGGAACTATCTCGTATCTTGTTATTACAGGCCCTGATACTATATTTTCAAGTGTTACTTCTATATTAAACTCTTTTAATACCTCAACCAGTTTTAAGCCCACTGTAATTTTTTCTTCTTCCTCATCTTTTTTGTAATTTTTTGGGCTATCCTTAAGTAAGGAGATTTCAGGAAATTTAAAGTCTTTTGTTAATATGGATTCGATATTTTTATTGTCTTCTTTAATATTATTTATAAATATGTCTTTATTATCACTATTATCTATTTTATCTGTTATTTCATGTTTATCATCTATTCCATTAATTTCATAGTTATTTTCTTCTAATTCTCTATTAATTTTATCTGAAAAACCTGTTAAATCTTTTTTTTCTTGATCTTGATTTTTTATTTTTTCTTCATCTGTTTTATTATTATGAATATTTTCTTCTAATAATCTATCTACTTTAGAGTCTATATTACTTTTAGTTTCAGATTTTATATTTAAATATTCTATATAGTTTTCTTCTCTTTCTTGATAATTATTACTATATATTCCTTTATCTAATAAATCATTTTCTTTTTTAACAGGTTTTTCTTGTTCAAAGCAATACTCTTTTATTTCTATTATATTTTTATTTTCTTCTTTTCTTTCTTCATAATTTGTGTGATTATCTGTGTTACTCTGATTTTTATTTATATTATGAAGAAATATTTTATTGATGATATAAAACATCATTATTTTAGGGTTTATTATTGATCTCTTAATTTTTTCTGATATTAATGAAAGTGCTGCAAGTGTTAATAATATCAATATAAGAAGAGTCCCTACAAAACCAAAAAGTTCTCTAAAAAGTATACCGCTTATACCTCCTATAATTCCACCATAAAACTCTTTTGAAAAGAGTCCAATAAACCCGCTTATTAAAAAAAGAATAATTAAAATATTTCTTGAATATATTATTAATTTTTTTTTGTCAAAAACAAGAGCAAAAATAATAAGGAATAATGGGATAATAAGTATATACGCTGTTTTCCCTAATATAAAAAAGCTTATTGATGCAACATAAGAACCAATATGCCCAAGTAGATTTTCACCATTTGGTGTTGGATAGTATAATATATTTTTGTATGTTGTGTGGAATGATAATATACTTAATATATATACAAATGTAAAAGAGCTTAAAATTAATGTTATTATCTCCTTTATATAAGGCATCTTTATCCTCCAATTATTAGTCCTGCTACTGAAACTAGGAAACAGTAGTATGCAAAAAGGTGTATTTTTTCTTTCTTTATAACAATCTTTAACAGACTCAGGGATAATATACTTACTATAAAAGAGACAATAAATCCTATAATATAAGTGTATATATCTAAATTGAGTGTAATATATTGTGAATTTTTGAGTTTATTTATATATTCAAATATTTCTATTAATATAGCTCCGATTATAGCTGGTATTACTATCAGGAATGAAAACTTAAAAGATTCCTCTCTTTTTAAACCGAGGATAAGAGCTACTGAAATTGTTGATCCTGACCTTGATATTCCTGGTATTGTAGCAAGTCCCTGAACTATTCCTATTATTAGTGATGAGAGAAAGTTAATATTTTTTTCTTTATTTTTAGCTAAAAACTTTGTTGAAATCAATATCAAACCTGTAATAATAAGCATTATTGATACAAATATTGTATTTTCCATTATTTTATAATATTTTTTTACGATTAAACCCATTATTGCTGTTGGTATTGTTGCTATTATTATATGGTAAATTAGCGGGTTTTTTTTGTATGAAAAATATCTTATTAGGTTAATTATATCTTTGAAGAAAAATAAAATTATTGCTAAAAGGCTTCCAGCATGTAGTATTATGTTTAATATAAGGAAGTCTGTACTTAACCCCAATATTTCCCCAAATATTATTGTATGCCCTGAACTACTAATGGGTAAAAACTCTGTTATTCCCTGTATTATAGCAAGTGTGATTGTTTTTATAATCATTATTTAGTCCTGATTAATTTTACAAAAGGATCGACTTAGTCTTTTAAAACTTTAGTGTTATAGTTTATTTTTATGTGATATTTTAAAATAATTTTATACTTAGGTTTGTTTTAGTTTATTAAATTTTAGCAATTAAATTTTATTTTTTTTAAAAACTTTATGTTAGAGAGGAAAATTCAATGACCGAAAACTTTAAAGAACTTATGGAAAAAAGTCTTGGAGAGACTTCAGCCCTATCAATAGGGAATTTAGTTAAGACTTCAATCCTGAAAGTATTTCAGGATGAAGTATTGCTTGATATAGGGACGAAGTCTGAAACAAGACTTGACATAAATGAATTTGATTTTATCCCAAAAGAGGGAGATACTATTGAAGTTTATGTGGAAAAAGTAGGACCGAGTTATGTAAAAGTATCATATAAAAAGGCTAACGAAATTAAGACATTGGAAGAAATAAAAAATGCATATAAAAACAATGGAGAAGTTGAGGGTAAAGTTGTTGATTTAGTGAAAGGTGGGTATAAAGTTTTAATAAATGGTGTTGTTGAAGCTTTTTTGCCATTGTCTCAAGTTTCTCTTGATAAGGTTGAGAATCCTGAAAAATATAAAGGAAGATTATTCAGACTTAAGGTTGCTGATCTTAAAGAAGGTAAAAATGGAAAAATTAATGTTGTTGTATCAAGAAAACCAATACTTGAGGATGTTAAGCAAAAAAAAGTTGAAAAATTATATAGTGAACTTAAGGTTGGTGATGAAGTAGGAGCAAAAATTTTAAAAATAAATCCAAAAAGTATTATAGTTTCGATTGATGATATTGAGACTGCTCTCATAAGGGGTAGTGATATATCATGGGATAGAGTTGAACCGGAAAAAATCTTTAAAGTTGGTCAAAATATTAAAGCTAAAGTTATAGAAATTGATAAAAATAAAAGAAAAATATTGCTTAGCATTAAAGACCTAAAACAGGACCCGTGGATATCTTTTACTGAAACTCACAAAGAAGGGGATGTTATAGAAGGAAGAATTGTAGAAGTTGGTGATAGATTTGTTATTGTTAAAATAAAAGATGGTGTTACTGGAATAATAAGAGCAGATGACTTTAGCTGGAGCACAAGGATAAAAAAACCATCGGATATTGTTAAAATTAATGATATTGTATCAGCAAAAATACTAAAAATAGACTCTAATAAAAGAAGTATTGTATTAGGGCTTAAACAATTGAAACAAGACCCATGGGAGAATGTAGAAGAAAAGTATCCTATTGGCAAAAAAGTTAAGGGAAAAATAATTAATAAACAAGATTTTGGAATATTTCTTGAACTTGAAGAAGGAATAGATGCGTTGCTACATAAAAACGATATTGACTGGACTATATCTAATATAGATCTGTCAAAATATAAAGAAGGTGATACAATAGAGGTTGTTGTTATTAAAGTTGAACCTTCTAAGAAAAAAATAAAAGTTGGTTTAAAACAATTGTTTGATAATCCATGGTTAGAGTTTGCTAATTCTTATCCTAAAGGTAGTGTAGTAAAAGGGAAGATTGATAAGATAGAGGATAATGGGATAATTTTAAGATTCAATGATACTGTGACAGGATTCTTGCCTAAAAAGCACCTTGATAAAAGATATGATAACCTTAATGAGTTTTATAAGATTGGCGATGAGATAGATGCAATGGTTATTGAATTAGACCCTTATGACAATAAACTTGTTTTAAGTGTAAGACTAATGATAGATGCTGAAAGAAAAAAAGAGTTAGAAAAATATATTGCATCTTCTGAAACAAAAAATGTTACATTAGGTGATATCCTAGGTAATAAGATTGAGAATATAACCAAAAATAAAGTTAAAAAAGAAACTCATAAATCAAAAGAGAAAATAGATAATAAAATAAAAAATGATTCTAGTAACTTAAGTATAGTAAATGATGAAGGACAGGAGAAAGAAAATGGAAAAAGCTAAATTTTGGTTTTTTTTTGAAAATTTTTTAAAAAAATATGTTTTTAACAGAAAAATATTTATCCCAATAATAGTTGGGGTATTTATTGTTATAATAATAATTGGGATTATATCTTATAATAAAGAGAGATCAGCTACAAATATTCAGGGAAAATATATAAATGCTTTTTATAAATTAAAAACAGTTTCTGATAAAGTTGATGACTTGAATAAAGAGAGAATAGGTATTGCTATAAGGGATCTTGAAAAGACTGTTGAAATGCCAGGAGACGCTCCTGAAAAATATCTTGCTTATATTAATCTTGGTGAGCTTTATCTTAAACTTAAACAAAAAGAGATTGCTGTAAAATATCTTGAGAAAGCTAAAGATGCTCCAAAAGATCTTATCGCAAAACCATTGTCTTTTATAATGTTGGGTAGAATTTATCTAGAGGATTCTAAACTGGATAATGCTATTGATCTTTTTAATTATGTTATAAAAAATTATGATGGATATTTTAAAGATACAGCTTTATATTATAAGGGTATTGCTTACGAAATTAAAAATAATATAGATATGGCAATAAGTTCATATAAAATGATAGATGAAAACTCTGTATATAGTTTTGAGGCTAAAAAAAATATTGAAGTTATAGAAAGACTTAAAAGGCTTGAAGTAAGTAAATAATCAACTATTTTATTAGAGATAAGGAAAATTTATTATGATATTTGAAGATCTTGGCACATTTAAAAAGTGGGTCCTATCAAAGAGAATAGAGTTTCTTAATACTAAAGACATTGAAAGTATAATATATGACATAAAATCAAGAGGCGATATTGCTGTAAGAGAATATTGTAAAAAGTTTGATAATGTTGAGCTTCAGTCATTTGAAATAGGAAGAGATTTTTTGGTTAAAATTAGTGAAAAAGTAGATATTAATTTAAAAATTGCAATAGATAATGCTAAGAATAATATTTTTGAGTATCATTTGCTAACAAAACCAAATGGTTGGGAGTACAGTAAGGAAGGGAAAGTATTAGGTCAGATAGTAAAACCTATTGAGCGTGTTGGATTATATATTCCTGGGGGTAAAGGTTTATATCCATCAACCATACTAATGACTGCTATACCTGCAAAAATAGCAGGGGTGAAAGAGATAGTTATGGTAACACCAATTTCAAATGATGGATTATCCCCAGTTTTAGCTTATACAGCACTTGCATGCGGTGTTGATAGAGTTTTTGGTGTAGGTGGAGTTCAGGCAATAGCAGCTCTTGCATTTGGAACAGAGACTATACCAAAGGTATATAAGATTGTTGGCCCTGGTAATAAATATGTTACCCTTGCAAAAAAGTTTCTTTATGGGATTGTTGATATAGATTCTATTGCAGGACCGTCGGAGGTAATGATACTTGCTGATGAATATGTGCCTTTAAAATATATAGTTGCTGACATGTTTGCTCAGGCTGAACACAGTGAAGATGCACAATCTATAGTTATTGTTCCGAGTTTAGAGATGGCAAAAAAACTTGAGGAGAAAATAAGAGAAGGATTGGTAGTATCAAAAAGAAAAGATATATTAAGAAAGTCAATAGAAAATAATTCGGCTATTCTTGTTATTGAAGATGTAGAAACAATTATGGAGATAGTAAATTGGTATGCACCTGAACATTTACAGGTTATGATGGATGAAATTAATAGAGATGATATTGTAAAAAATATAAACAACAGTGGAGCAATATTTTTTGGTAGGTATACACCTGTTGCAGTTGGGGACTATTATGCAGGTCCTAACCATACTCTTCCAACAAATGGAACATCATTTTTTTACTCTGCACTTTCTGTTAAGGACTTTATTAAAACAATATCTTATGTTGAGTATACAAGAGATAGGCTTAATAAAGACAAAAAAGATATAATTACCCTTGCTGAAATAGAGGGTTTTTATGAACACGCTAACTCAATAAAAGTCAGGGAGTAGACAAAGTGAGAACTACTTATAATATTATAAAAAAATATGTTGATATAAAAGAGGATCCATACAAACTTGCTGAAAAATTAACAAACAATGGACTTGAAGTTGAAAAAGTTGAAGAATATTCTTTTATACCGTCAGAAAAATTTATTATTGGAAAAATTTTAGAAAAAGAAAAACATCCTAATGCTGATAAACTAACTCTATGTAAAGTAGATATAGGAAGTAAAGTCTTAAATATAGTCTGTGGTGCTAAAAACCATAATAAAGGTGATAAAGTTGTTGTTGCACTTGAAGGTGCAAGACTTCCTAATGGTCTTGAAATAAAGAAAACAAAGATAAGAGGAGTTGAATCAGAAGGTATGCTTTGTTCAAAAGCTGAACTTGGACTTGAAGAAAAGAGCGATGGAATATGGATTCTTCCTGATTCTGTTAAAATAGGGGATAAAGTAGATAAGATATTGCCAGAGAAAGATTATATTTTTCATATCTCTGTAACCTCGAATAGATCTGACTGTCTTTGCAGTATTGGTATAGCAAGAGAAGCAGGTATAATAGAGGGGAAAAGTATTAATTATCCTAAGTATAAAATAAATGAGAATAGTAAAATAGAAAAACCAAATATAATTATTCAGAATACAATGTCTTGTTATAGATACTCAAGCAGAATAATAAAAGGGGTAAAAGTAGGGGAGAGTCCTGATTGGCTTAAAGAGGAACTTATAAAACTTGGAGCAAGGCCTATCAATAATATTGTTGATATTACAAATTATGTAATGCTCCAACTCGGGCATCCGATGCATGCTTTTGACTATAATAAACTTGCTGGCAGTAAAATAGTAGTAAGAAGTGCTAAAAAGGGTGAAAAGATAATTGCTTTGGATGGAAAAGAATATGAGCTTTCAGATGATATACTTGTAATTGCTGATGAATTAAAACCTGTAGCAATAGCAGGAGTTATTGGTGGTGAAAACTCAAAAGTAGATGAAAATACAATTGATATTTTGTTGGAATCAGCATATTTTATACCTAAAAGCGTTCGTAATTCATCTAAGAAACTTGGTATAAAAACAGACTCTTCATACAGGTTTGAAAGAGATATGGATCCCGAAAATACAATTAAAGCACTTGATTATGCAACGTATCTTATTCAAGAAATTATGGATTGTGAAATCTCTGAGATAGTTGATATTTATCCAGTTAAGGTTCAAATACCTGAGATTGAACTTAAGCATAGTTTTATAAAACAGATTCTTGGCTTTGATATTGATAAAACTAATATAGAAAGGTGTCTTGAACTTCTTGAAATTGATTTTAAAAAGAAGGATGATGATTTTATAATAAAATTCCCAAGTTTTAGAAGAGATTGTTACAGAGCAATAGATGCTGTGGAAGAGATAATAAGGGTTTATGGGTATTCAAATATAGAAGAAACAATAAGACCAGTTAACTTTAATTATAACTCCTTCAAAAGTTCTTTGCCTTTAGAGTACAAAATTAGAGAGATACTTGGTAATTATCTTTATGAAGTATATAACTTTTCATTTACTAGTATAGAAGAAGTAAAAAAGTTTAACCTATTTGATGAAAAAAATATAATTAAAATAAGAAATCCTATGAACTCTTTTTATTCTTACATGAGGACAAGTCTTGCAGGTGGATTATTTAATAATATTATTAATAATACTGATAAGGGAAATCCTAATCTTTTGTTGTTTGAGATAGGTAAAATATTTTATTATGATAATGAGAACATAAAAGAAGTTAAAAAATTAGGAATTATAGGAAATGGTATTTTGTATAAAAATTGGATGGGTGAGGAGAAAATAGATTTCTATACAATAAAAGGTATAATTGATAATCTTCTTTTAACGTTTGGGATTAATTCAAATTATGTACCCACTGACAAAATAAAGTTTTTACATCCTAATAAGAGTGGTCTTATTTACTATAGGGATATTTTAATAGGATTTATTGGTGAAATTAATCCATATATATGTGATGATAGAATAAAACCATATTATGCTGAACTTGATCTTGAAAGTATTGAAAATATTATAAATAATAATAAGAAAAATGTTTATAAGGAGATAAGTAAATACCCAACAGTAAGAAAAGATTTATCATTTGTTATGAATAAAGACATGAATGTTTCAGAGGTAATTGAGATCATAAGAAGCAATAATCTTGTACAGAAAGTTGAAGTTATAGATGTTTATACAAATCCTAAAATAGGGGAGGATAAAAAAAGTGTTACATTTTCTTTTTTAATTCAGTCTTATGACCATACTTTTACAGATGATGAAATTAATTCAATTATGAGTTGTATAATAGAAAAGGCAAAAAATAAAGGGGTATATTTAAGAGATAAATAATGGATATAAACGAAGCTTTAGACCTTCTTGAAAATGCTGTAAATAGATTGGAAAATTATTTGATAAATCTTACTAAAGAAAAAGATTTTTTGATAGAAGAAATAGAAAAAAATGAAAAGCTTATCGAAAGATATAGGAGAGCCAAAGAAGTTACAATAGAAAAATTGAAATCAATAAAAGAGGTTATAAAAAGAAATACTTTTGAATCAAAAGAGGAGGCAACATCTGGCATAAAAATAACTATGGTAGATGATGAATAATGGAAGAAAAAATAGAAATTGAAATATTTCATACAAAGTTTACACTTATTTCAAATAATAGAGAGAAAACTATTAAAATAGCTAAGTTTATTGATGAAAAAATGAAAGAAATTTATAATATTACTGGTATATCCTCAAGTTTAAAGCTTGCTATTCTGGCAGCACTTAATATTGCTGATGAACTTTTTACTTTGAAGGAAAATAGTTTTGGTTTAAAGCCTAATGAAAGTGATTTTATAGTAAATAGAATTATAGGGTTAACAAATAGAATTAAACATATTTTGGATAATAAAATTGAAGAGTGATGTATTTGTTCTTGGTGCAACAGGTAGTATAGGTTACTCCAGTCTTAAATCAATAAAAAAAACTAATTCAAAACTTATAGGTTTTAGTTTTAACAAAAATTTAGATAGAGCAATAGAGATAATAAGAGAATACAATCCTGAGTACATTTTAACTTTTGATAATGTTTCTTATAATAAAATAAAAAATAGCTTTAAAAACTTGTTTTATGGGGAAGATGGATTAAGAGAAATAATATCAAAACTTAACAAAAACACTAAGTTTATAAATGGCATTTATGGTACAGATGGGATAAAATCCTCTTTTATCATAGCTGAATCTGGGTTTGACCTTCTTCTTGCTAATAAAGAGAGCCTTGTAATGGGTGGAGATGTTTTTACAAAAAAGTTTACTTCTTCTAAACTTTTACCTATAGATAGTGAGCACTGGGCACTTTTTAATATTTTAAGGTTTATTGATAAGTCCCATATAAAAACCTTTTATCTTACAGCTTCTGGCGGTATTGTGTTTAAATGCAATAAAGATTTTAAAACATTAACTATTGATGACTTAAAAAAACACCCTGTATGGGATATGGGGATTGAAATAACAGTAAATAGTTCTACAATGGCTAATAAAGGCCTTGAATTAATAGAGGCAAAAGAACTGTTTAATATAGATCCTAATAATATAATTGTAGTAATTCATCCTGAGGCATTTGTTCACTCAATGGTTAAGTTAAAATCAGGAGCTATTATTCCATATATATCTAATCCAGATATGTGTGAACCTATTACTGGGGCTTTATTGTATCCAGAATATTATGAAGATTATTTTGGTATTGAAAATAAGACTTTCAATTTTTATAGTGTAGACTTTAAAAAATATCCTATGTTGGAACTTGCTTATGAAGTATCTAAAAAGGGGTTGGCTTATCATATATGTTATACAGTATCAAATGAATTCTTTGTTAGAGAGTTTATAGAAAGAAGAATATGCTTTACTGATATATATAAAAATGTTTATAGTACTTTGAGTAAGTTTAAGCCAGATAGAGTTGTTAGTAATATAGATGATATTTTTTATCTTATAGATTATTCTAAAGATATTGTATATAAGTTTTTAAAAAAAGTTTAGAGGTAACAAAATGATTTTTTATGCTTTATTAGGGTTTATAATACTTGTATTTTTTCACGAATTTGGTCATTTTATAATGGCTAAAATTGTGGGCATAAGGGTTGAAGAGTTTGCTATTGGAATGGGCAAGTCAATAGTAAGTAAAAATTATAAAGGCACTTTATACAAAATAAACATATTTCCTATTGGGGGATATTGCAAACTTAAAGGGCAGGATGATTTTAGTGCTAAAATAGAAAACTTTGATGAAGATAGTTTTTATGGAAGACCTGCTACTTCTAGAATACTTGTGGCTTTTGGAGGCCCTTTATTCAGTTATTTATTAGGTTTTTTTCTTTTATTTACTGTTCTGTATTTTACAGGAGAAACAAAACTTAATTATACAAAAATTGCAGTTTCTTCAGACTCTCTTTTAAAAGATGGAGATGAGATAGTTGAAATAAATAATAAAAAAATAGATAATTGGCAGGACCTTCAGATTGAACTGTTATCAAAAGCCAGAGAAAATACTAGCATTAAAGTAAAGAGAGATGGTAATTTAATAAATATTGAAAATTTTTTTTATGATCCTTCAAGAGAGATAATAGCAAGATACAAAAAATCTATACCTATAATAATAAATGTTTTAAAAGATAGTCCTGCGGATAAGGTTAAAATAAGACCATACACAAGAATAGTCTCTATAAATAATATAATTCCAAGTGATGAAGCAAAACTGTTTTACGCTATAAATTACTCTAATTTACCTTTATCAATAAAATTGGAAGCCCCAAAAAATATCTTTGGGGTTATCGTGTTAGATATTATAGATTATCTTGATTATTATTTTGATTTTAAAAGGGATAACATTTATTCTTTTATTCAGAATTTTATTGACTTTAATACAGTTTCTATTATGCCACAATTAAGTAACGAGAGGAAAATTATAGGTATACAATACTACTTTAGAGAATATGAAATTGATAAGTATGTAAAAAAAATTAATTATACAATTTTTGAGAGTTTTGATAGAGCATTTTCGCAGTCATTTAATGTTATTATGCTCAGTGTAAAAGGTATATCAAAAATATTTAAAGGGGAGATAGATGTAAAAAGTAATGTAGCGGGGCCATTAAAAATATTCAAACAGTTAGGGGAAGCAGGAAGTTATGGTGGTATTTTTGCTTTCATGAACTTTACAGCTATAATAAGTTTAGCACTGGCTTTTTTTAATCTTATACCTTTTCCAGCATTAGATGGTGGTCATATTGTTGTTAATTTTTTTGAGGTAGTGGCAAGGAGAAGGCCAAGTCCAAAAATAATAGGTGCTATACAGGTAGTTGGTATAGTTATTTTATTATCTTTGCTTTTTATTGTTTCAATTAATGATATTTTTGGTTTATAATTTGAAATTTTAGAATTTTATTTTAAAATTTAAATTCTGTGAAATTTTATTATGTTTTATATTAATTTAATAGGAAGGAGTTTTTATGAAAATATATATAAATGGTAACTTTTACACTAAGGATGAAGCTAAAATATCAGTTTTTGACCATGGTTTCCTTTATGGAGATGGAGTTTTTGAAGGTATAAGGATATATAATGGTAGGGTTTTTAAGCTTAAAGAACATATTGACAGATTGTATGATTCAGCAAAAGCTATAATGCTTAATATACCCATGAGTAAGGAAGAACTTATAAAAGCAACACTGATTACCTGTAAAGAAAATAATTTGTATGATGGTGGTTATATAAGGCTTGTTGTATCAAGAGGTGATGGTGACCTTGGACTTAATCCATATAATTGTAAAAAGGCAAACGTAGTAATTATAGCAGCGACTATAAAGTTATACCCTGAAGAGTTTTATGAAAAAGGGCTTAAGATAATTACTGTTCCAACAAGAAGAAACCTTCCCGAAGCACTGAGCCCTTCTATAAAATCACTTAATTATCTTAATAATGTAATGGCGAAGATAGAGGCTATAAATGCTGGTGTTGAAGAGGCTTTAATGATAAATCAGGAAGGATATGTGTCTGAATGTACTGGTGATAATATTTTTATTGTAAAAAACAATACTCTTATTACTCCACCATCGTATATGGGGATTTTAGTTGGAATAACAAGAAATAGCGTAATGGAAATAGCAGAAAAAGATGGTATAAAGGTTGAAGAGAGAGTCCTTACAAGATACGATGTATATACTTCTGACGAGTGTTTTTTAACAGGTAGTGCTGCTGAAATAATTCCTGTGGTTGAAATAGACAGGAGGTCTATAGGCAATGGATTTGTCGGCAAAATAACGAAAAGGCTTATTAAATTGTTTAGAGAATATGTAAAAACTAATGGTGAAATAATACCAGAATGATTTAATGGGGGTATAATTTGAGTAAAAAAATATTAATAGTTGATGATGACCCAATAAATCTTAAACTGTTTAAAATAATAGCAGAGAAAAACAATATAGAATATGATTATGCAACAGATGGATTAGTAGCAAAGGAACTTATAATAAAAAATAACTATAGTTTAATACTACTTGATATAGCTTTGCCTGGATTAAATGGAATTGAGTTGCTTGATTTTATGAAAACATTAGAGAATAGACCTAAGGTTATAGCAATAACAGCTTATGCTATGGATGGGGATGAGGAAAAGATACTTGCTGCTGGTGCCTGTGAATATATTCCTAAACCTATAAATGTTGAAGAGCTTGTAAAAAAAATAAATAAATATTTAAAATAATTATTATAATTATAACTTTAGTATATTTTTATTAAAGGCTAAAATATGACTAATTTTTACAGTCTTATAGAAAACAATGATGAGTTTATTATTGTAAATAAGTCGGCAGGTATATCAACCATAAAAGAATCAAGAAATGATTTTTGTTTAAAGTCTTTACTTGAAAGTAAAATTGGTCAAGATCTATATACTGTTCATAGACTTGATAAAGATACATCAGGCCTAGTTATTTTTGCTAAGAGTCTAGAATCTCATAAAATATTTAATCTTATTTTTGAGAATAGGGAGGTTTATAAAGAGTATTTAACTGTTGTATATGGTGACTTTCCTGGTAAGATGGAAATAAACTATCCAATAGAAGATGGTGGAAACAGAATGAAGATTTCTGAAAATGGGAAATATGCATTAACAAATGTTGATGTTATTGAAAGCTTCGGGCAATTTTCCTTATTAAAAGTAATACTTCATACAGGGAGGAGACATCAGATAAGAGTTCATTTGTCTTTTTTAGGTTATCCTATTGTTGGTGATACTTTATATGGTTATAAAAAACCTTTATATCTTTCAGAAATAAAGAAAAAGTATAAAACTAAAAATGAAGAAAAGCCAATAATATCCAGGACTGCTCTTCATTCATCAAAATTATCTTTTAAGTATAAGGGTGTTGATTATTGTTTTAATGCTGTATTGCCGAAAGATATGAAAGCATTAATATATCAGTTAAGGAAAAACTTTATAGGAGCTAATGTTTGAAACCATTATTTATAGTTTTTGAAGGTATAGATGGTAGTGGTACAACTACTATATCAAAGTTGATTTCTAAAGAGATTAATTCTGAATGGGATAAAGAGCCAACAGATTCAGAGATAGGTATTATAATAAGGGGAATACTTTCTGAACATAAACCTATAAATCCAATAACACTTTTACAACTTTTTATAGCAGACAGAGCCAATCATCAGGATAAAATAAATAAGTTTTTAAAAAGTGGTAAAAGTATTGTTCTTGATAGATATATACCATCTACTCTTGCTTATCAAGGTATTACTTTTGAAATAAATGACCTTTACAACCTTAATAAAAACTTTATAAAACCAGATATTGTATTTTATCTTGATATATCTCCAGAAGTTGGTATGGAAAGGAAAAAAAAACAAAAAGGAACTCTTGAATTGTATGAAGATATAGATGTTTTAAAAAAAGTTTATGAGAAACATATATTTTCTTTTCAATTCTTGCAAAAAGAGGGGTGGAATATTTATTTTATTGATGCTAATAGGAGTATAGATGAAATAAAAAAAGAGGTTTTAAATAAATTGAAGGAGTTCTATAATGCTATTTAATAATGATAAAAGGAAGATCCAGAGAAGACTTATGCCTGAACCAAGACTTATAATAGATGGTAATATAGAGGGATTTATTGAAGATATTTCACTTGAAGGGGCTGGTATTGTTGTTAATCCAGAGATAGACTTTAAAGAGATTTCTTTTATCATAGACTTTGGAAGATTTTTAGCTTTTAAATCAATTAAAATAAACAAAGCAAAAGTAGTCTGGTCTAAAGAAAACTATTATTACAGTCTTAAAAAAGTTGGTATTCAGTTTATTGACATACCAGATACAGATAAAGAAAATCTTAAAAACTTTTTATCATTCTGGAATAAAGATGAAAAGGAGATTATAGAGTATATAAATGAACTTGAGAAAATAGATATAAAAAATATGAATGAAGTTGAGCTTGAGAATCTTTTATCTCAATTCTCGTTTTTAAGGGTTGTTCCATTAACAAACTCTGTAGTTGATCTTATTAAAAGGATAAATATATTTAAAAGGCTTATAAAAACACTTGATAAACTTAATGATTTTGGTAGAGAAGAATTAAAAGAACTTGAGAATACTGTTCAAGCATTTGAAAATGTGGGCAATATGATGAATTATGAGATGAGAGAAAAAGAGGAAATAATAGAGGCTTATGAAAAGCTCCAAGAGTTTATGAGAAAAGAGATAATGGAGAGAGACAAGATACTTGAAGCTACTCAAAAGGCATTAGATATGGCAAATATTGAGAAAAGACAGAAGGATGAAACAATAAAGGCTTTAGAATATGTTTCAAGTCTTATGAGAGAAGAACAAATAGAAAAAGAACAGGTTATAAAAGCTTATGAGCAGTTACAGGAAGTTTACAGAAAAGAGTTACTTGAAAAAAATAATCTTATTAATGCTTATGAAAAGTTACAAGAAATATACAATAATGAAATGTCAGAGAGAGATAGGATAATACAGATGCATCAATTATTTGAGGAATTGGTAAGAAATGAGCTTATAGAAAAAGATAGAGAAATATCAGTAAGAGAAATGTTATCTGAAATAGCACGAGAAGAGATCCTTGAAAAAGAAAAAATAATAGAAGCTTATGATTCATTTACTTCAACTATAAAAGATCAGATAATACAAAAGGATATAATGTTAGGAAAAATTGAAAAGATTAAAAAGGAGTTCAAGGATGAGGATAAGTAGGATTTACTTCAATACTCTTAAAGAGGTTCCTAAGGACGCAACTGTAAAAAGCCATATATTGATGATGAGAGCAGGTCTTATTGTAAGGCTTTCAAGTGGTATATACGCATATTCACCTATAGGTTACAGGTCTATAAAAAAAATAATAGACATTATAAGAGAAGAAATGGATAGGATAGGTGCTCAAGAGTTTTTGTTGCCAATACTTACTCAAAAAGAGTTATGGGTTGAAACAGGCAGATATGAACTTATGAAGAATCTTATGTTTAAGACTATTGATAAAAATGGACAGGAATATATATTAGGACCGACTCATGAAGAGGTTTTTTCTGATATCATAAGAAGATATCTTAATTCTTATAGGCAACTTCCACTTATAGTTTATCAGGTTTATAAAAAATTCAGGGATGAGATAAGGCCTAGATTTGGAGTAATGAGAGGAAGAGAGTTTATAATGAAAGATGCATATTCTTATCATAGAGATTCTGAGGACCTTGATAAAACTTATCAGGATATGAGGATTGCTTATAGAAGATTTTTTATAAGATGTGGATTAGACACTGTTCCTGTTATGGCTGATTCTGGTGCAATGGGTGGAAAAGAGAGTGAAGAGTTTATGGTACGGAGTACTATTGGAGAAGAGACTATAATTGAGTGTTTAAAATGTGGGTATGTTGCAAATTCAGAAAGAGCAATATCGTATAAAGAGTATGTAAAATCGAATGAAGAGCTTAAAAATATTGAGCAGGTTTATACACCATCAGTAAAAACAATAGAAGAATTAATAGATTTTTTCAAAGTATCACCCCAAAAGTTTATAAAATCTTTGGTTTATAAAACTGAAGATGGTGAAAATATTCTTGCTTTAATTAGAGGAGACCTCGAGATTAATGAAGTTAAACTTTCAAATGCTATTGGGGGCAAACCTATATCTCTTGCTGATGAGGAAACTGTTCGTAAAATAGGATCTGAGATAGGCTTTGTAGGACCTGTAGGTATAAGTAATTTGAGAATTATTGCAGATGAATCTGTAAAATATATTGTAAATGGTATTACAGGTGCAAATAAAAAAGATTATCACATAAAAAATGTAACACCTGAAAAGGACTTTAAAGTTGAAAAGTATATTGATATAAGTTTAACGAAAGAGAACGATCTATGTATAAACTGTAAAACTCCTTTAAAGTCTTTTAAAGGTATAGAGGTTGGGCATATATTTAAATTGGGTTATAAATATAGTAATGATATGAATATAGAGTTCTTAGATGAAAATGGTAATAAAGTTAAACCTATAATGGGTTGTTATGGTATTGGTATAGATAGGACTTTAGCAACAGTTATAGAGCAGTCTAGCGATGAATATGGTATAATCTGGCCTATAACTATAGCCCCTTTTAAGGTTATAGTAATACCTCTTGTTGAGAATTGCTATGAAATAGCCGATAAAATATATAACAATTTACTAAATGAAGGGATAGACACATTAATTGATGACAGACAGTTAAGCCCTGGCATTAAGTTTAATGATGCTGATCTTATTGGTATACCTATAAGGGTAACCATAGGTAAGAATTGGGTTAAAAATGGTGTTATTGAGATAAAATTAAGAGATGGTTCAGGAAATTATGAGGTTAATGAGAATACAGTTATTTATGAGATAAAAAAGATAATAGAGATAAAAGAAAAAGAGATAAAACAAAAGTTAGATAGCATTTCAAAAATGGTTTGACAAATAATTTAATTATTGTTTTACTATTTAATAGAAAAAAGTAAAGAAATTAAAGGCGGAAATTATGGATGATGTAGCAAAGCATTTTGGTGATTTCAGTGCTTTTTTTGATCAATATGAACGTAAGATAATGAAATTAAGAAATCTACTTGAAATAGTTAAAATAATAAACTCAACTCTTGAGGAAGCCAAGCTTGTCCAGACAATTCTTTATTCATGCCAGGGTCAGTTTTTAATTCAGAATGCAACTATATTTGTTCTTGAGGATGCCGATAATTTTATTTTTAGAGATAAACTATCAATAGGGCTTGAAAAGGAATATTTTGGGATAACTATTTCAAAAAATAGTTATATTTTTAAGATTTTTAATTCAGATTCCAATAGATTAAGGGCTGCTGTTTTTTTTAATTCTATTAAAAATAGTATAGAGGACCCTATAGAACTTGCTAATATTGAGCAACTTAACCCTGAGATAATATCTCCTTTATGGGGTAAAAATGGTCTTTATGGTTTTCTAATTCTGGGGAAAAAACTTGATGGTGAGAAATTTAATAATGATGAAATAACATATATTTACCAATTTGCAGAACTTTCAGCAATATCAATAGAAAATGCTAAGCTTTTTGAAATGGCTATAATGGATAGAATGACAAAACTCTATAACCACCAGTATTTTAAAAACAGGTTAATAGAAGAGATAGAGAGATGTAAAAGATATAACAGTAAACTTTCACTAATGATGTTTGATATTGACCATTTTAAAAGTTTTAACGATACTTATGGACACCAACAGGGGGATATAGTCCTTAAGGAGACAGCTAAAATAATAAAAGAGTCTGTAAGAGGATCTGATATACCTGCAAGATATGGTGGAGAAGAGTTTGGTGTTATATTACCTGAAACTTCTATTGATGATGCATTTATTGTTGCTGAAAAAATAAGAAAAAGAATAGAAAAACACCCATATCCAGGTCAAGATAAACCACTCTTTGTTACTATAAGTTGTGGTGTTGCTGAGTTTCCAAAAGATAAAAAGGATTTTACACTTACCGACTTTGTTGAGATCGCTGATATTGCCTTATATTATTCAAAAAGGAGCGGAAGGAATAGAGCAACATTGTATTCTGATGATATAAATAAAAAATTAGATAAAATGAGAGAGGAAAAAGAGGAGGGTCATTAAAAAAATTTTTTTATTGAATTAATTTTAATCGTAAATTTTTTTATTTAAATTTCTAAAACAATAACATTTTATATTTATAATCTCATAAAAGACAGAAAGTTCAATAAATTTAAATTAGTTTTTTTCTAATTAAAAATCAGAAGAGGTAATTATCATGAATAATGATATATTAAAACAGCATAAAATAAGTGAATATGAATATAAACTTATCTGTGATTATATAGGTAGAGAGCCAAATATTAATGAAATTGGTGTTTTTTCAGCAATGTGGAGTGAACACTGTGGATATAAAAATACAAAACTTTTACTAAAGAATTTACCGACAAAAGGTAAAAGAGTTGTTTTTGGACCTGGAGAGAATGCTGGTGTTATTGATATAGGGGATGGTGATTTTATAGTATTTAAAATAGAATCTCACAACCATCCTTCATCAGTTGAACCTTATCAAGGTGCTGCAACAGGTGTTGGTGGTATATTAAGGGATGTGTTTACAATGGGGGCAAGACCTATTGCTATACTTGATTCTTTGAAGTTTGGTGATCCATCTTTATCAAGGACCAAACACCTAGTTGATGGCGTTGTAAGGGGAATAGGTGATTATGGCAATTGTGTTGGTATTCCGAATGTTGGTGGAGATACATTTTTTGAAGACATATATAACCAAAATATACTTGTTAATGCTATGTGTGTTGGTTATGCAAGGAAAAAGAAGATTGTAACCTCAAAGGCAACTGGTATTGGCAATGTTCTTGTATATTATGGTGCAACAACAGGAAGAGATGGTGTTCATGGTGCAAGTTTTGCTTCTGCTAAACTTGATGATGAAGGACCAAGGTCAGCTATTCAGGTTGGTAATCCTTTCCTTGAAAAACTTCTTTTAGAGGCTACTTTAGAGCTTATTGAAAAAGACCTTATAATAGCAGCTCAGGATATGGGGGCTGCAGGACTTACGAGTGCTTCAACTGAAATGGCAACAAAAGGTAATTTAGGCGTTGTTTTAAATCTTGATTCTATACCAAAAAGAGTTTCTGATATAACACCTTATGAGATGCTTTTGTCTGAATCCCAGGAGAGGATGCTTGCCTTAATAAATCCTTCAAACTGGGAAAAAGTAAAAAAGATCCTTGAAAAATGGGATTTAAATGGTGTTATAGTAGGTGAACTTATAGAAGAAAAAGTATTTAAAGTTACTTACAATAAAGAGGTTGTTGTTAATCTCCCATTAGATTCAATAGTTGAAAAGGTCCCATTATATAAAAGAGAGGTTTTACCTAAACCTTCATATTTTTCTAAACTGGAACCTCTTCCGGATAATTTTTATTCAATCAGTATTAAGGATGCTTTAATTAAAATGCTTTCTTCTCCTAATATTGCCTCTAAGAAATGGATATATCAACAGTATGACCATATGATAGGTGATTCTACTGTGGTTAAGCCAGGTGAAGGAGTAGGTGTTATAAGGGTTTTTAGTGGCAGTAAGTTTAAAAATTTTATAAATAAAATTTTTTGTAAAGGCGAAAAAGGTATTGCACTCACTACTACAGCTAATCCAAGATATTGTTACCTTGACCCTGAAAAAGGTGCTATGATAGCAGTAGCGGAGGCTGCAAGAGATGTTATTTCTGTTGGGGCAGAGCCTGTAGCAATAACAAACTGTCTTAATTTTGGTAATCCAGAAGACCTTGATGTCTATTACCAGCTTTATTATACTATTGAGGGGATGAAAAAAGCATGTACAGTACTAAATACTCCTGTTACTGGAGGAAATGCTTCGCTTTATAATGAAGGGGAATTAGGTTCAATTTATCCTACACCTGTTATAGGTATGGTTGGACTGATAAAAGATGTTTCAAAGGTTGTAAAACCAGACTTTAAAAAAGATACAATAATAATTCTTTTAGGTAAAAAAACAGAGAGAATAGACGGGAGTGAGTTTGCTAAACTTTTTTTTAATAAACTGGGGAATAAATGTCCTGATATTGATCTTGATTATGAGAAAAAAGTTCAAGAATTAGTTTTAGAGATTATAAATAAAGGTTTTGTAACATCAGTTGATAGTGTAAACCTTGGTGGGGTAGGGATAAGTTTTATAAAAGGTTGTATAAGAGGGAATGTAGGTGGTAAGTTAAGACTGAAGGGAAATATAGCTACACTTTTTGGTGAAACTCAAAGCTGTTTTATTGTTGGTGCTAAAGCTAATAAAGTGGAAAAGATAAAAAGACTTGCAATAAAAAATGGGGTTGATTTTGAAATTATTGGCAATATATCAGAGGATAAAAAAATAGAAATATGCCTGGTTAATGAAAATAATGAGAATAGAGAGTTTTTCAATTTAGATGAATTAAAAAATATTTATGAAAATGGTTTTGAGAATGCAATAAAGTAAAATTTGGTATTTTATTTGCTATATATTTTTTACTTTTAATACTTATTATTATAATTTTTTAGGGTACTTTTATGTTAAGAAAGAATTTTTCTTTTTATTTTAAATCACTTTTAAGTATTATAGTAAATATTTTAAATATCAAAAAAATAAGAGTTCTTATCCTATTTTTTATTTCACCTATGTTTTTAAATGGATATTTACTAGATAAAAATGATATTATAGTATACAAAGTTTTGAACTCTTATAGTATAGCAAGTACTGTTTTAAAGATATCGAAGAAAGAAAATATTGACCCACTTATAGTTACTTCAGTAATAATTTCTGAATCTTCAGGATATAAGTTTGCTAAATCTTATCTAGGTGCAACAGGGCTTATGCAGCTTATGCCTGTTACAGCATATTATATCACGGAGAGAGTTGATAAAGATCTTTATAAGATTTTAAGAAATAATTCATTTTATCTCTATGATCAAAAAGTGAATATAAATCTTGGGGTAATGCACCTTAAAGCAATGTATGACTTTATGGGACAGAATTGGGAAAAAGCTTTACATATATATAATCTTTCGGTAAGTATGTATTTTAATGGAAGAAGAAATTATAGGTATGTTAATGATATATTAAAGAGAGTTGAAAAATGGAAAGACGTATAATAGATTTGCATAATCATACATTTTTTAGTGATGGTGAACTTATACCAAATGAACTTGTTCAGTCAGCAAGATTTAAAGGTTACTCTGTTGTTGGTATATCAGACCATGTTGACTTTACAAATTATGATGAGATCCTTAATAAGCTATTGGGAGCAAAGGAGTTTTTAAACTCATATGATGATATAAATGTTTTTATTGGTGTTGAGATAACGCATGTTAAACCATCACTTATTGAGAAGTTAGTTTATAAAATTAGAGAAAAAGGTGCTGAATATGTAATAGTTCATGGGGAGACAATAATTGAACCTGTGGAAAAAGGTACAAATAGGGCAGCAATAGACTCGTGTGTTGATATATTAGCTCATCCAGGGTTTATAAGTGATGAGGATGTTAAACTTGCGTCTAAAAATAATGTTTTTTTAGAACTTACAAAAAGAAAAGGTCACTCTCTTACAAATGGACATGTTGCAAGACTTGCTCAAAAGTATTCAGCTCCTTTAATAGTTGGGTCAGATAGCCACACATATTCAGATATTTATTCATCTTTTGAAGAATATAAGTCTATATTTTTAGGTTCAGGCCTTGATGATAAAGAGTTTGATTTCTATTATAAAAAAGTAATGGGGAAAATAGAGAGTATCAAAATATTATAGTATATCATATTTTATAATTCTATCTTCTTTTATTATTATCATTTTTTTCTCAAGATCAATTTTGAATATTTTTTTTATTCTCTTTTCTATAAAATCCAGAGAATAAGGTTTAAAATCAAGCAGTACTATCCCTTTTATTTTGTTTTTTAAAGCATTTTCTGCGATCTGTTTATTAAATGTAATTAAAATACACTCATAATTTAAACATATTTTTATAATATTTTCATTATCAAGTCCATTTTTTATTTCATCGACTCTAGCTATTTTAATGCCATTTTCTTTAATACTCTCTACAATTTCTAAAGGTATGTTTTCATCGGCCAATAATCTCATCTATGACCTCTTTTATACCTTTTTTTCTATTTTTATTTTTGTATTTAAGAACGCCTATTATTTTTTCTTCATCTAGTTGGGGGTAGTTTTTTATAATATCTTTTATACTCCAGCCGTTTTCAATCAAGTTAGATACAAACTCTAAAGTTAATCTTGTATTTTTTATTTTATATCTTTGGAGTATTTCATCATATTCTATTTCTATAGGTTTATTAAACATTTTTTACTCCTTTATATCTTATTTTTATTGGATTAAAATTAAATTAGATTATTTTTAATTTTTGTTAAGCTTATGTTAATTATTTCTTAAATCCATAAAAATAATTATTGATTTTTGTTTATTAGATGTTATTATTTAATTAAGTTATATTTAAAATATTTTTATAATGTTTATCTTTTTTAGTAAGTTAAGAAATAAATTATAAAATAGGAGGTTTTTTATGTGGGGTCAAAACTTAAATATTATGCTGACAAGAATGGGAGAGGGGGCTATATACTTTCTCTTAGGTCTTATTGTAATGTTGTTGGGTAGACTTATATGGAATTTAATAACAAGATATGATTCTAATAGGGAGATAGGAGATAAAGATAATATATCAGCTGGTATTGCTGAGTTTGGCTTTTTAATTGCTCTTGCAATAATAATATGGGGTTCAATAAAACAGGATAGAGGTGATATACATTTAGAGATAGATCTTGTAATATCTTTCCTTTATAGCATATTTGGGCTTATATGTCTTACTATAGGAAAGTTTTTTCTTGATCTTATAACTCCTTTTAAACTTGATAAAGAGATAGAAGAGGATAAAAATCAAGCAGCTGGTTGGCTTCAGGCTGGATTCTATATAGGAGTGGCTATAATAGTACAGGCTGTTATATAAATAAAGTAAAAGTGGTTTAAGGGTGAGATATTTATATAATTTTTTATTTATTCTGTTAATTGTTTTTTTTATAATATTAAACTCACCCTATTTGTATTCAAGGTCTAATAGGGAGAGTTTAGTTATTGGAATATATGAGAATAAACCACTTGTTTATACTGAGAACGGTCAACCAAAAGGTATATATGTAGATATAATAAAGGAATTTGTAAATGATAATAATTTAAATTTAAAAATTGAATTCTATGTTGATGAGTTTGTTAATCTTCTTGAACTATGTAAAAAAGGTGAGATTGATATTATTACTGCTATAGCCTATTCTAAGGAAAGGGAAAAGTTTATAGACTTCTCAAATGAATCAGTTATTATAAATTGGGGGGAACTGTTTGTTCATAAGGATAAAAAAGAACTATTTGATAAGAATTATACTAAATCTAGAAAATATACTATTGGTGTTGTAAAAGAAGATATATATTTTAAAGAATTTGATTTATTAACAAAAAAACTACTTAATATTGAGCCTGTTTATGTTTATTTTAGAGATTATGCTGAGGTTTTATCTTCTCTTGAAAAAAAGATAGTTGATATAGGTATAGTTGGCCGCTTTTTTGGTTTTATGAATAGAGCTTTATACCAAAATATTGAACCTTTATCTATATTTATAAGACCTGTTGAACTTAAGTTTGGTTTTAGAAAAGAGTTTGATAAACATATTATAGAGCTTATAGATGATAAATTGCGAGAAATTAAAAAAACAAATTATTTTCATAATAGCATATTGGCAAAATACATAGTCCCTGATAAACATATATTTTTTAATTCCACACTGATTAAATATGTATTTTACGTAATTATATCTTTGTTTTCTCTATTAATTATTTCTTTTATTATTGGGTTTATACTTAACAAAAAGGTAAAAAGACAGACTGCTATATTGCAGAATCTTGTTAAAGAAAAAGATATTCTTATAAAAGAACTTCATCATAGGATAAAAAATAACCTTCAAATAATAAAGAGTATGACTTTTTTACAGATGATAAACCCTATCTCTTCAGATTCATCTAAGGATATTGAAATGCTTTATAACAGAATAGAGTATTTTGGGGAGTTTCACAAGATATTGTATGATAATGAAGGATTTGAAACTGTTAAGGCACTTCCTCTTTTTGAATTATTTGTAAAAAAGGTTATGAATCTTAATATTGCCCTAAAATTAGATATTAAAATTGATGATTTTGAGGTTGATATAGAAAAAGCTATTAAAATAGGGATAATAATAGGGGAGATATTATTGTTTCTTAAAAATAATATTGATATTAATACAGAAAATTATCTTTCTTTTTATATGAAAAAAGAGATTAATGAAATTATAATAATATTTGAATATAGTGGCTCCTGTGATATCATAATTGATAAGTTTTTAAATGATATGATCTCTTCTAAAATGTTTCAACTTATGTTAAAACAATTAAGAGATGATTATAAAGTTATTAAGGGTGATAACTCTTGTTCTCTTAGTATAAAGTTTCCAATCAATTAGCTTAAATTTTAGAAATATAAAAAGTTTAAATGTATAAATTGACTGAAAATGGTTAATTATTATTTTATTATTGTAAAAATCAAAAAATGAAGTAAATTTTTAAAAAAATTATATATAAATATCAAATTATAATTTAATACTTTTTTTAATCTTTTTTAATTAAATTCTATCTTATTTTTTAAATAATTTTTTAAGGAGTTTATAATGTTTATTTTTAATGATAAAAATTATGATATCAGTATAAAGTTTTTTTATGAAACATCAAAAATACCATCGTTTTTAAAAGATATAAAAGTCTTCGAGGGTAAAGAATCTCAATCATATTTTGATGCTAAAATGAAGGTGCTTTATATAGGACTTGGTAAAAGAAATAATGATAAAATGATACTTTTTAAAGCCACTGTCAATGGTTTTAGGTCAATAAAAGACTTTAGTTTTGAAAAGGTCAATATAATACTTAATAGTGTTGATAAAAATGATATTCTATTCGTTATTGAAGCTTTATTTGTGGCAAGATTTTCATTTTCAATGAAAAAAGATGAAAAAAACAGGACAATAGTTTTTATTTTTGATTCTGTTTATAAAAATTATGTAGAAGAAGCTTACAAAATAGCTGAAGCAAGGAACTTTGTAAGAAAGCTTGTTGATATGCCCTCTAATATGTTAACGACTAATGAGTTTGTTAATTATATAGAGAATAGACTTAAAAATCTTAATAATATTGATATTAAGGTTCTTGATTATGATCAGCTTATTAAAGAAAACTTTGCTGGACTTATTGCTGTTGGGAAAGGCTCATTGAATCCTCCATTTTTTGTTAAGATAAAGTATGAACCTAAATCATACAATAAGACTATATCTCTTATAGGTAAAGGGATTGTTTTTGATTCAGGTGGGCTCTCTCTTAAACCCACAGAGTCAATGCTTGATATGAAAGGTGATATGGCTGGTGCTGCAACTGTTGTTGGGATTATCGAAATTCTTTCTAAAAACAATATAGGTATAAAAGTAAATGCTTATGTCCCAATAGCTGAAAATATGATATCAGGGCATTCATATAAAATAGGAGATATTATAACTTATAGAAACGGTAAGAGTGTAGAAATAACAAACACAGATGCTGAGGGAAGACTTATTCTAGCTGATGCAATAATTGAGGCTAATAAAGACGATAGTTCGATTACTTTTGTTGTTGCAACCTTAACAGGAGCCTGTATGGTGGCACTTGGAACACATATATACGGAGTTTTTTCTTCTGATGTTGAAACTGGGAAAGTTTTGGTTGACTTTGTTAATAAAAAAACTTCAGAGAAAGCCTGGCTTTTACCTCTTTTTGAACCTTATAAAGAAAACTTAAAGTCAAAAATAGCAGATATTAAAAATGCAAGTAGTAGCAGGTGGGGTGGGGCAATAAATGCTGCCCTATTTCTTAAAGAGTTTGTTGAAAACAAAAAATTTATCCATCTTGATATTGCAGGGCCTTTTTATGATGATGGAATTGGGATTATGGATAAGATGGCAACCGGAATACCAGTTGAATCTTTGTATATGTTTTTATCTAAATATTTTATATAAAATTATTCAGTATATTTTTTTATTATTTCTTTTATTTCTTTTCTTTTTTCCAGATATTTTTCTTTCATACCGATTAACCATCTTTTATGCTCTTTTAATTTTTCAATTGAACCAAAAAAGATTTCTGACTTTTTAATAGGTAATAATTCTCCCTCTTTTAATTTGTATTCGCTTTTACATATTAGACATTTTAAAGAATCATTTTTTATTTCGAAGTATCTGCTTGAGCAGTACTGACAGATATTTTCTTTTATATCTTTTTTATTTTCATTGTTTTTTATTAAGTTTATTATATACTCTATTTTATCTAGATTATCTTTTTCTATTAATATTTCCCCTGGCAGTGCACCATAAAGGACAATACTTTCTTTTATTTTAAAGCCTGTGGCCTCAAACGGGGCTATTAATGCAAGAGGAGAATAACCTTCACCAACATCTTTTACACCAGCAATAGATATAAGAATAACAGGCTTGTTATATATTTTTTCTACTTTATTAAAAAGTGATATAAACCTATCAGTGAATTTTTTGAAAACTGAATTGGGGCCAAGGATATATACCGGTGTAGCTATAATAATAAGATCTGCGTTTATAATTTTTTCTATTATTTTGTTAAACTCGTCATTTATACTGCAATCCGCCTCCAGACATACATAACACGCTTTGCATTCTTTTATATCTTTATCGTTTATGTTTATGATTTCAATATCTCTGTTTGTATTTCTTTCTATATGTTTTAATATTAGAAAAGAATTGCCTCTTATTCTTGGAGAAAAATATAAACCTATTATCTTATTTACACTCATTATTTGTTTGTTATTTAGTCTTCATATTGTAAAAGTATATCATCAATTTTTTTTAGTGTTTTTCTAAAGCTTTCCAGTGTTTTATGAGAGTTTTTTTCAAACTTATCAATTACAAAAGCAAGTGCATACTGTATGTTGCCAAGATCTCCTATTGTTAACTCTTCAAATATTATTTTCCCATTATGGATCATAGCATCATGTTTTTCAAGATATTTTATTTGCTCTTCAGTCATTTTAGCCCTCCTAATTATTATTTGTTTATAAATGGTTAGTCTAAATAAATATAAATAATATCAAAAAAATCAATATTTTTTTAAATAAAATTCTTTAAATCATGGTATTTAATTTAAGAATTTAAATATTGTAAAATTTTATTATAAAAAATAGAAAATTGATCATTATAAACATTAGAATAGTAATAAAAGATGCTGTTGGAAATTTTTCTTTTTTCCATAAAGTTTTTATAATCCTGTCACAAGTTATTAAAAAAATACACAGAATTATTGAAACTGTTTTAAGTCCTATTGTGTAAGCGATAAAAAAAATAATTATATCTAAAATTATCAGTAGGTAAAATAGTTTTTCTTTTAAAGCAGTTGTTATTGTTCTTTTGCCCGCTTCTATATCATATTTGTAGTCTGGCATTTGATTGACTAATAGTATTTTAGTTGTAAGTATTCCTAAAATTAAAGAGATAAAAAAGATTTTGTAATCGAAGCTAAGTCTAAATAGTTGTTTAATGCCTAAATAGATAAATGGCCCAAAAAGTAGAAATATTGTAATTTCTCCAAGATAATTATAAGAAAGCCTAAAAGGGGCTGATGTATAGAATAGGGTCAATAAACTTCCAATTAATACTATTAATAAGATATTAAAACTGAAAAACTTTATCAATAAAAATATAGCTATACCTGTTGCTATTGTACTAAAGATTATACATATTAATAAGAAGGTTGTTTTTGATAATTTTTTCTCCTGTAATACTCTGCTACCCCCTGAGAATGGAGTCGGTGATAGGTTTAGAGTATCGGCTTTAAAGTCAAAAAAGTCGTTCCATAAGTTTCCTGATAAGTGAGCAGTTAGTATACCTGTTAATACTGTTATAAATGTATTATCAAAATCAAGGTTTAAATAATACCATATTATAACTGTTGATATGCCAGATATTATTACAAATGGTAATCTTAGTGCTTTTAGTATTGTTATCATTAAATTTTTTACACTTTAAATTTTAATTTTTAAAATTTATTTTATAATAAATATATTACGAAATTATATATTATTATATAATTGGTTTATTTTTAACTAATTTTTTGGATTTATTCTAAAAAATTATTATATTTTAATTAGTAATGACAGGAGGTAAGTATGTCTAAATGTGGAAAAGAAACTGAAGTATATAGTAGGGTTGTTGGTTTTTATAGACCAACTAAATTATGGAATAAAGGTAAAAAAGAAGAGTTTAAAGAGAGAAAAACATTTGGTCTTGAGAAAATTTCTAAATTAGATTCAGTAAAAAAAAGTGAAAAAAAGGTTGTCTAAAATATATTATGTATATTTTTGGTCCAGTAAACTCAAGGAGACTTGGTTTTTCTTTAGGTATAGACCTTGTTCCTTATAAGACATGTTCTTATAACTGTATATATTGTGAGTGTGGTTCAACCACACTTATTACTGATGTTGTAAAAGAATATGTATCAACAGATGATGTTATTAAAGAACTTGAGTCTTTTTTAGAAAAAGGTGTTTATAAAATTGATTATTTTACTTTTTCTGGATCAGGAGAACCAACGCTTGCTAAAAATATAAAAGATATAATCAAATATTTGAATAGAAGGGATATCAATAATATAGCAGTTTTAACTAATGGTTCTCTTTTTTACAGAGATGAAGTTATAGAAAATGTTATTGAAGCTAATATTATTATACCATCACTTGATGCAGCAAAAGAAGAGACTTTTAATATAATAAATAGACCTATTAAAAATATAAAGTTGAATGATGTTATTTTAGGGCTTGTGAAACTTAGAAAAAGGTATAAGGGATTTTTAGCATTAGAAATATTTATTATAGAAGGTATAAATACTTCTGATGAAGAGCTTTCATTGTTTAAAGAATATATAAAAAAAATAGAACCAGACCAAATCCAGTTAAATACTCTTGATAGACCAGGGATTGATAAAAGTATAAAAAAGGCACCTTATAAAACTTTAGAAAAGATTAAAGAGTTTTTGGGGCATAGAAATACTGTTATTGTTTCACGCAGAGATGAAGGTGAATTTTTTAATAATAATGAAAATAATGTAAAATTATTAATTGAAACTATCAAAAGAAGACCCTTAACAATTGAAGATATGAAAGTAATGACTGGTCTTTTACCAAAACAGATATATGATATTTTATATAGTTTAAGGGGAAAATATAATATATCTGAGGAAAATATTAACAATAATACTTTTTTTAAAATAGTTGATTAATAATACATCTACTTACAATTTTCTAATTAATCTTAATTTTATTTATCAATAATTTTTTATTTTTTAAAATAAAAAATAAAAAAAACTTGATTTTTTTTAAAAAAAAATTATTATATTTAATAACTAATAGAACATTTAATTATCGGGTGTTCTATTAGAAAACTTAAATGCTTTTTTAACCCAAGGAGGGTTATGAAAAATTCAAGGAGGTAGGAGATGTTGAAAGGATTTTATTAGTCTACCTTCCTTTCACTTGGGAAGTTCTTTCCTTAATGGACGGGGAGAATAAAAAACACATGGAGGGTGTAAAATGATTATTAATCACAACATGTCTGCAATTTATGCTAACAGGCAGCTTGCAAACAATACAATTAATTTAGACAAAAACATATCAAAATTATCTTCAGGTGAGAGGATAACAAGGGCATCAGATGATGCATCTGGTCTTGCTGTATCTGAAAAGATGAGAAGCCAGATAAGAGGTCTTAATAAGGCAGCAAAAAATGCACTTGATGCTATATCTTTTATTCAGACAACTGAAGGATATCTTGCCAGCACTCAGGATATTATTCAAAGAATAAGAGAACTTGCAATCCAAGCAGCAAACGGTATATATACAACAGAAGATAGAATGCAGATTCAGGTTGAAGTATCTCAATTAGTTGATGAGGTTGATAGAATAGCATCACATGCACAATTTAATGGTCTTAATATGCTTACTGGAAGATTTGCTAATCCACAATTGGGAGGAACACCAGGTGCAAGTATGTGGTTCCACATAGGTGCAAATATGGATCAGAGAGAAAAAGTTTATATAGGGACAATGACAGCATTAGGTTTAGGTATAAAGACTTTAAAAAGTGGTGGTGCATCTGAAATAATAAGCCTTTCTACTCCAGAATTAGCTAATACAGCAATTGGCAAATTGGATGCGGCTTTACAAAAAGTAAATAAACAGAGAGCAGACCTTGGTGCATACCAGAATAGAATGGAATTTGCGATAAAAGGAATACAGGTAGGTGCAGAAAACTTACAAGCAGCAGAATCAAGAATAAGAGACACAGATATGGCTTCTGAGATGGCTGACTTTGTCAAGAACCAGGTTCTTACTCAGTCAACTGTTGCTATGCTATCTCAGGCTAATCAAAAGAGCCAATCTGTTTTGCAGCTTTTAAGATAGGCACCTCCTTGGTACTCCTTGGGTTTAAACTAGACAGGCAGATGTAGATAAAGGCAAGGGTTTAATCCCCTTGCTTTTAGATAAAAATAAATCTCTACAAGGGGGGAGGGAAATGATTATTAACCACAATATGTCATCTATTTTTGCGAGCAGGTTTCTAAAGTCAAATGAAACCTCAATAACAAAGAATATTGAAAAATTATCTTCAGGTGAGAGGATAACAAGGGCATCAGATGATGCATCTGGTCTTGCTGTATCTGAAAAAATGAGGACGCAAATAAGAGGACTTAATCAAGCTGGAAAAAATGTTCAGAATGCTATATCTTTTATTCAGACAACTGAAGGCTTCCTTGCTCAAACTCAGGAGATAATCCAGAGAATAAGAGAACTTGCGATCCAGGCAGCAAACGGTATATATTCAAATGAAGACAGAATGCAGATCCAGGTTGAAGTATCTCAATTGGTTGATGAGGTAAACAGGATAGCATCTCAAGCTCAGTTTAATGGATTCAATATACTTACAGGAAGATTCTCAAGGCCTGCAGCAACAAATACTGCACAGGGCGGAGTTGCAACATTAAGTGGAATGTTTTTCCATGTAGGTGCTAATATGGACCAAAGAATAAGAGTATTCATAGGTGATATGAGTGCTGATGCTTTAAAGCTTGCATCAAGAAAAGAGGGTGGGGAGAGACAGCTTTTAGTTTCTTTATCAACACCAGAGATGGCTAACACATCTATAGGAAAACTTGATGAGGCATTAAAGATAGTAAATAAACAGAGAGCAGACCTTGGTGCTTATCAAAACAGACTTGAAAAGACATTAAAGGGAATATGGATAGCTGAAGAAAATATCCAGGCAGCAGAATCAAGAATAAGAGATACAGATATGGCTAATGAAATGGCAGATTTTGTTAAAAATCAGATATTAATGCAATCTACTACCTCAATGCTTGCACAAGCTAATTTAAAGTCTCAGGCAGTACTACAATTATTAAGATAATTTTTTAATTAAAAATGGGGCTTTTTATAGCCCCTTTTATAATTATAATATTTGTTTAAGGTTTGTTTTTGGATATTATAAGTCAATTAGGTAATATATTATCTTTAGTGAGTGATATAATAGTAATATCTGAAGAAGATAATATAATATTCTCAAACTCTAATATTATTGATTCTCATAAATTAAGAGAATTGCTGATTGAATTAGAATCGAATAAAGATAAAGTAACTTTAATAACTTATAATAATAAGATTATAAAAATTAATTGGAATAGTATTTTATTTTATAATTATAAAATATTTATTGGTAAAAAAGAGGAAATTAGTTTTACTAATAAGATTAAAAATTTTTTCAATAAATATTTTAATATTGAAAATACTGCAAAACCTTTTACTCAAATATTATTAAATATTATAAAGGATTTTATAAAAGAGTTTGGATTTTCCTGTGCTCAGGTAATTATAGAAAAAAATGATAAAATAATTGACAATCAACTTATAGATATATCATCTTTTCAAAGTTTAAGTCTTATTGAAGTAGAAGCTTTAAAGATATTAAAGAAAAATATTACACAAAATTCTTTTCTGGATATAAAGGACTTTGATTTTTTAGCACCAAACATAAACCCTAATTTTTTTAAGGAAAAAAATATTAATATAGATGGTTTTTTTTACATACTTTTACCGGTAAATAAAAGTTTTGATATCCATCTGTTTATTTTTAGTACTAAAGAGAGGGATTCAATAATAGAATCTCAGCAAAAGATAGCGGACTTTTATAAAATTTATGAAATATACATTATATATTTTAGAAATATATATGCTGTATATAAAGCTGAGAATCTTAAGACTAATTTTATTATACTTCTTAATCATGAACTTAGGACTCCCTTGAACTCAGTTTTAGGTTATGCACAATTGCTCTCATCTTTTACTGATAATCCAGAAATCATTGATGGACTTAATGAGATACATAATGCTGGTAAAGATATATTAGTTAAAATTGAGAGGATGATACTACTTCAGGAGCTTAAATTTTCTTCATATTCTGTAAAAAGGCAAATATTTAATTTAAAAGATGTTTTAGATAAAGTTTTAAGAGATTTAAAATATTTAATAGATAAAAAAAAGAATATAGAGTTTAATATGAAAATTAATAATTTTGAATTAAATACAGACCAGAATCTTTTTTATCATGTCCTTTTTATATTTATTGAAAATGCTATAAAGTTTACGTTAATTGGTGGAGTTTTAATAGAATCTTTAAGAGATAATAATAGGGTATTGATAAAAATAAAAGATAGTGGGCCAGGATTTGATGCTTCTAAAATTGAAAATTATTTTAAAGAGTTTTATCATGTGAATACGAACATAATGACAAGAAAGGTAGGCGGGTTAGGAATAGGTTTTTCTCTTGCTTATGAGGTTTCTAAAATAAGTAATATTAATTTTGTAATAGAAAGTAAAATTAATGTTGGAACTGAAGTTACTATTTTTATAGACAATTAATCATTTTTTATTATTTTTATTATTACTATCTCTGGTGTTGCAAATATTCTTATAGGTCCCCATGTCCCAGTTCCTTTGTGAACATATATAAGTTTGTTACTACTAATTTTATGTAAGCCTGACGGGTATTTATAATATAATGAGACTAATAGTGTAAAAGGAAATATTTGCCCCCCATGTGTATGCCCTGAAAGTTGTAAATCAAATTCTGTATTTTCAGGATATGGCCTGTGTTTAAGTAATATAGTATATTTATTAGAGTTTTTAAAAATTATATTATGGCTATTGATCTCATCAATTCCGATAATTTCTAATTCTTCTAATTCAATTGATTTGTTTCTAAGTATTTCAAATCCAGCTTTTTTATGGAGTTCTATGCTCTTGTCTATACCATAATAGTATTCATGATTTCCTAATACACTGTATTTCCCAAGAGGTGGATTTATATTTTTTAATATATCTATTATCTCATTAATCTCATGGTTATAACTGTCTATTAAATCACCTGTAAATAGAACTATGTCTGGTTTTATTTTATCATAGGTTTTTTTTATTTTAAAAGCAAGGTCTTTACCTCTTATTATACTGAAGTGGAGGTCTGATATATGCATTATTTTTATGTTATGTTTTTTTATTTTTGATGTTTTAATTTCTATTGTTTTTTCCTTTATCCTATCTGTTTCAAAATAGCCGTATATTATAAATATTAAAGTCGTTATTAAGGTCAGAAAATATGTAAAAGTTCTGTTGTTCAAGTTTAAAAATATATTTATGAGGGATAGCAAGATACTAAAAGATAGGAATAAGAATAAAAATATTAAATATAAATGTGATATAAAAATAATTGATTTTGAAAGATGATATAAACCTATTTTTAACAGAAATATTGTTATAAAAGGTAAAAAAAATAGTATTACTACCAGAGTATAAAATAGGGGTTTTAAAGTTGCAGGTAACAATGAAGTAGTTTTATATATTAAAAAGTAATTTAGTCCTGAGTAAATTATAATAACTGTTAATAAAAATATGAGATTGGTTATTTTCATTATAATAAGTCCTTTAGTTTATTTTAAATTTAAAAATAAAATTTGAAAATAAAATTTTAAGGTATAACTGTGAAAATAATTGTAAATGGTAGAGAAACTATTGTTAAACAGGGGGCAATTATTGAGGATATTATTGATAAATATGCTAAAGAATATGATATTGTTATATATAATGGATACCCGATAACAGACTTTAAAGTATTACTTAATGAAGGAGATAATCTTTTCTTTATAAAAAAGGGTGTTTTACCAGATAAGGATGAACTTGAATACCTTATGATTGCAAGGCATACTCCAAATATATACAATAAGTTAAAAAAAGCTTGTGTTGGGATAGCAGGTGTTGGAGGACTAGGGTCTAATGTTGCTTTTGCACTAGCAAGGATTGGGGTAGGTAATATTATTATTGCAGACTTTGATGTTGTTGAGCCTTCGAATTTAAACAGGCAACAATATTTTATAAAAGATATAGGAAGACCTAAAGTTGAAGCATTAAAAGATAGTTTAAAAATGGTAAACCCTTATATAAATATTGAAACTTATAATGTTAAACTTGATTCTTCAAATATAAGAGAAGTGTTTAAAAACTCCTTTATTGTTATCGAATGTTTTGATAAAGCAGAGGAAAAAACTATGCTTATAAAAAGTTTGGTCCCTGATAAAATAGTTATTGCAGCTTCGGGAGTTGCAGGTTATGGGGATAATGATGCTATTATTACAAGAAAAATAAATGATAAACTTTATATAGTTGGTGACTTTGAAAAAGAGGCTGGGATAGGTATGGGACTTATGGCTCCAAGAGTAATGATTGCAGCTGCAAAACAGGCTAATCTTGCTGTGGAGATAATAATTAATCTTTAGAAGATTTATATTTTTTATTTTGACTTTAAATATTTTTTTTGTTATTATATTATTTATCTTTAAAATAAAGGGGGGCTTTTTGAAGAAAACTTATTATTCTCTGTTTTTTTTTATTTAGTGTCTTTGTTTATTCTAACTTATTTTCGTATTCATGGGATATAATTGATCTTTTCAGAGAAAAGGTAAGAGATACCTATCTTGTAAGTAGCATATGGTATCATGATGGTGACGAGTATAGGTTTGAGGGAAGGGATAATTCTGTTACTCACCTATTTTTTGATTATAAACATGACCCGGCTTCAAATCCTCTTTTTCAAGCTGGATTAATATTTCCAATTTTTCCTAATAAAATGCTTGAAAATACTTATTCTCAAGTAAATATATTTTATCTTCATTCAAAGCCATCTTCTGTAGATTCAAGTTCTACTATAATGGTTGGTGGTAAGGTTAGTTTCGGTATTTGGGAGTACTATGAAAAGAATGATGCCCCAGCAGTAGTTGGAGATACTTATGTTGAGTTTGGGTTTGGTTATATATTATCTTCTTTCTATTCACCTTTTTTATTTTATTCTCCTTTAAGTAGGACAGCTACTTCAGATGCCTTGAGTTCTAAAAATGATAGGTTTTATTATGAGCTTAATATCCCTTTTTTGAATTTAAGTTCATACTATAAAGTTTTTAAAGATAAAAAAGATATTCCAGGTTTTGGTATAACTTATCCTGGGAAAAAGGGTGTTATTGATTATTTAGAATTAATGTTCGAAAAATACGATAAATATTATAATGTAAAACTTTATACGAGAGGTATTTTAGGATGGTTTAATATAGAAACTGAATATTTTACAAGAGATAAAAGTTTTTATTATAGCACTTTTGGTATTGAACACCTATTCTTAATAAGAGGGGATGCAAAAGGTGAAACTGCCTATTTTTCTAAAAAATATGCGTGGGGGATTGGTTTTTATGTATTTGGTGGGTATTATGATGCTACTAAGGACCCTTCTATAGAGTATAATTTTACAGAAAAAAGTGACTTTCCTTATACCTTTGGTGCAGGTGTAACTTCACAGATTCCTTTTATGATATTCCTTGATAGCTCTTTCTTGATTGGAGGAGGATTTTTAACATTAGCAGCTGTTTTTACTGATATTCCTTTGTATATACTAGGACTTTTTTTGGGAATTAATTGGGAGTTTTATTTTACAAGAATAACAGTGTCAATGGAAGGAGCACTGATCGAAGATATTGGAAGAGTGGGAAAGAGATGTATGGAAAGATGCTGCTGTATGGTGTCAATTTAGTTTTGGTGCACATTACAATGATAGAGAGACTCTTGTACGTAATCCAGGTTATGTAGAAAGAAATAGTAAATGGTCTGATATATTTTTTTATGGTAAGTTAGATGTATTTTTTTAAAAAAGGAGAGTTTATGAGAAAAATAATGATATTAATTTTTTTAATAATCTTAACTAATATTATTTATTCTTATAATATAGGAATAGTTTTTTCAGGGGGCCTTGGATGGGGTGGAGGAGTTTTTAATGCTTATGAGGGATCCCAGATATACCCTACATATAAAGGCCCTTATGGTGATACTGCTTATTCTTATGATTATGGGTTTGGTTTTTACTATAAAAACGAGGATATATTTGGTAATTTTATTTTTACTTTTTCTACAAAATGGAGTACTAAAAGATTTAAAGTCTTATATGAAAAACCAGATTCCTATAATACAAAAGAGGATTGGACTGACTATAGGGAATATACTCTTTTATCAAAGTTTTTGACTTTTTCTTTGGGTACAAGGTATTATACTTATAAAGAGTTCTTATTTGGTGGTGAGGTTTTTTTTGGTGGTGGAGTTTACTATGCTTTTTCAAGAGGTAATATGGAGATAGAAGTTAAAGATATAAGTGTTAATGACTCATGGTTTGCAAAAATAATGTTATTTAATGTTCTTTCAATGGCCAGAAAAGATGTGTCAGATATTTATAAAGGTTCTGATTCAGGTTTAAGTAATGATGAGGGTTTTTTTCTTGAAGCAGGGCTTAATTGGCCAAAAGGTGAGTCATTTTTTTTTGAGTTTTTCGTAAATTACTATTTTAGTTTAACAAGGGTTTATAAGCCTCAGGAAATAATGAATATGTATCATATTCATATAAAAGATTATAGTCCAAGGACTTTTTTAATGAATTTCTCTTTTGGTTTTTATTTATAATTGTTTATAATGTTATAACATTAAAATTATTTTTTAATTTATTTTAAATTGTTCAATAATTACGGTAGTAAGTTTTTATTTTTTAGATTTTTTTCATGAAGTTAGTTTCATAAAAATATTATAAGAGTCTTTCAAATATTATAAGCAAATATTATAAAAGTATCTTTTAATTTAAATCTAAAGGATTATATTGAAGGTTTGCTATGATTGAAATATTGAAAAAACTTCCCACCAAAAATGGCGGGAAGGAAGTTGATAAAATATATTTTAGTACATATCTGGCATTCCGTGGCCGCCGTGAGGCATGCCTTTAGCTTTTTCTTCTTCTGGTTTGTCAGCAACAGCACATTCTGTTGTTATAAATAGAGCTGCAACACTTGCTGCATTTTCAAGAGCAACTCTTTCAACTTTTACAGGGTCTATTATTCCTCTTTCCCACATATCTACCCACTCATTTTTCTGAGCATCGTATCCAATATTTGTTTTTTCTTTTCTTGCTCTATCTGCAACTATTGAACCATCAAGACCTGCATTTTCTGCGATTCTTTTTATAGGTGCTTCAAGTGCTTTTCTTACTATCATTACACCTATTTTTTGATCTCCTTCAAGTTGATTTTCTAATTCAGCTAATTTATCAGCAACCCTTATAGCAGTTACTCCACCACCTGGGACTATTCCCTCTTCTACAGCTGCTCTTGTTGCTGAAAGTGCATCTTCAACCCTTGCTTTTTTCTCTTTCATTTCTATTTCAGTTGCAGCACCAACATTTATTACAGCAACACCGCCTGCAAGTTTTGCAAGTCTTTCTTGGAGTTTTTCTTTATCATAATCAGATGTTGATTCTTCAATCTCTTTTTTTATTTGTGCTATCCTTGCATTAATAGCTTTTTTATCTCCAAAACCTTCAACTATAAGAGTATTTTCTTTATCAACTGTTACCTTTTTAGCTCTACCTAAGTCTTCCAATTTTGTTTGTTCAAGTTTCATGCCAAGTTCTTCAGATATTACCTTACCACCAGTCATTATAGCAATGTCTTGTAACATTGCTTTTCTTCTGTCACCAAATCCTGGAGCCTTAACAGCAACAACATTTAATGTTCCTCTAAGTTTGTTTAGTATTATTGTTGCTAATGCTTCGCCTTCCATATCTTCTGCTATTATTAAGAGAGGTTTACCTGATCTTGCTATGCTTTCAAGTATTGGCAAAAGGTCTTTCATAGATGTTATTTTCTTATCTGTTATTAATATAAAAGGATCTTCCAGTTCAGCAATCATATTATCTGTATTTGTCACCATATAAGGTGATAAATAACCTCTATCAAATTGCATACCTTCAACTACTTTAAGTTCAGTTGTTGTTGACTTTGCCTCTTCAACAGTTATTACACCATCATTTCCTACTTTTTCCATAGCACTTGCTATAAGATTACCGATCTCTTCATCATTATTTGCTGATATTGATGCAACCTGAGAAATTTCTTTTGTGCCTGTTATCTTCTTAGCCATTTTTTTCATTTCTTCAACTGATTTCTTAACAGCTTTTTCTATTCCTCTCTTTACATCCATAGGATTTGCACCAGCAGCAACTACCTTTAATCCTTCTTTTATCATACTATAAGCAAGTACAGTTGCTGTTGTTGTACCGTCCCCTGCTATATCATTTGTTTTTGTTGCTACCTCTTTAACCATTTGAGCACCCATATTTTCAAATGGGTCTTCGAGCTCTATCTCCTTAGCTATTGTAACACCATCGTTTGTAACATTTGGTGCCCCGAACTTTTTATCCAATACAACATTTCTACCCTTTGGACCAAGAGTAACACTTACTGCATTGTGGAGTTTTTCTACTCCTGCAAATAATTTTTTTCTAGCATCTTCATCAAACATCAACACTTTAGCCATTGCTCAACTCCTTATATTTTATTTTTGATTGTTAACTAGTTTATGTGAAAAAATTATATTTTTTGATTTTTTAAATAAACAATCATAAAAGAAACATATTAAATTTTAATAAAAAATTTCCCCAAAATCAAATTTTATACTCTTAAGTTCTCTTCTTTCTTTTATACATATATATTGTCAATAGTGATAGAGATATAAATGATAATATAGAGGAAAGTAAAAAAACTTGTTTTACACCACTTTTTTCATATATTATTCCCATGATTATTATACCAAGAAAATATCCTAATATTCTTGAAAATGAATCATAGAGAGATTGCCCAATAGCAACCAGTTTTTCTGAAAACAGTTTATGAGACAGGTATATTCCTCCGTTATAGAGAGCTGAAAAAGTAAAGGAGTGCAGTGTCTGCAATATAAATATAGGAGTGATATTATTAGAAAGATAATAGCCTGTCCATCTTATTAAACCTGAAATTATTCCTATCATTATAAACCATAATATTCCTATCTTTTTTATTATTTTATCAGTAAAATACATTACAGGTAGTTCAGAAACTACACCAATTACCCATGCAATTCCTATATACCTATCAGAATATCCTAGGCTGTTTATCAAGATAGATAGAAAGGTATCAAGTGAGGCATATGATATCTGAAAAATAAATGTTATACCTAATATTACCCAAAAATCAGGGACAATAAGTTCTTTTAAAAGTATTTTTGGTTTTTCTTTAATAGGCTTGTATTTAGGATAACTGTTTATAAAAAATATAACAATACAAGAGAAAATAGCTGAAAGCAAAAATATGTTATTTCTTAAATCTTTTATAATTAATGGAGTTATTCCGGCACTTATTAAAAAGCCTATACTTCCAAATACTCTTATTTTACCAAAGTTTTTAATATCATCACTTTCTATTATACCAATATTGTTTATAAGTATTAATGAAGATGTACTTAAAGAATATAAGCCATAAATGACTAAAAATGTTGTAAATTCATTAATATGATATAGTAAAAAAGAAAATAGTATTGTCAATACAGAATATAAAAACATTAAATATCTTATTACCTTTGTTTTGTCTATAATATAACCTGTTAATATTTGAGCAAAAAATGAGAATAGAGGCTGAGTAGATATTATAATGCCAATTTTGTAACCTGAAAAATTAAGTTCGTTTTTAAGGTATACTCCAATTAATGGTAATATTGATCCAATACCTGCGAATAGAAAAAAATTAAATCCTCTTTTCTTTAACATAATTTTATTCATTTCCTAGATTTAAAAAAGAATTTTAAAAGTTAAAATTTATAGATTTTCTAAAAAATGTTTAGTAAGAATCTTACTTTTCCAATTTTATAAATATTGCTGCTATTGTTCCTTTATTTTCAATACTCTTTATTTTTATTTTACCATTATTTTTATTTAGTATCTGATTGATCAAAAAAAGTCCTAAACCACAACCTTTCTCTTTTAAGGTCCCTAATGTTGTTTTATTTTTGTTCAGTTCTAATATTTTTTCTATCTTGTCGTGACTTATACCGATCCCATTGTCTTTTATAGATATTAGATAATTATTTTTGAACTTTCTATTTTTTATTTTTATAATCCCCCCAAGACTTGCATATTTTATTGAATTGTATATAAGGTTTCTTAATATCATTGATATTATATTTTTATTGATGGTTATTGATATTGGTTTTATGTCTAATACTATATCTATTTTTTTGTTTTTTATTTCATTTTCGTATATATCTTTTATTTCGTTTAAAACTGTGTTTATATCTATCTCTTCTTTTATTGAAGACTTTTCCTCTATCTGGTCCTTTGCCCATATTATAAGATTTTCAAGTAATTGAAATACATTCTTAAAGTTTACTTTTATTGCTGTAAGTATTGCTTCACTTTCTAATACATCTACTCTCTCTTTTTTTTCCAGAAGTTCTATAAGTGTTATTGCTGTTGCAAAGGGTGCTCTAAGGTCATGTGAGAGTATGGCAAATAATGTATTTTTTATATTATCAACTTCTTTTAATTTTTCTATTGTCTTATTTAATTCATAAGTTTTTTCTTCTATTATTTTTTCCAGTGTTTCTTTTTGTTGTTTTATTCTTTCATATATATGGGAATCAGAGGTTTCTGGGGTAAGATAAGGAGATGAGATATGTAAGTTTACAATTTTATAAGAAACTATGAGTAGTGTGGCCCTGATTTCAGTTTTTATTTTTATACTGGTTGTAGTTAATTCTAATTCATAGATAATATTGACGGAAAAAACATTTTTATCTATTTTATCTATTTTTAAGGATATTATCTTGTATTTTAATGGTAATGGCACCTGTTGTATATCTCTTTTAATTAAATTGTAAACCTGTTCTTTTGTTTCCGCTATCTGGTTTGACTTTATTCCAATGACTTTTACTTTATCAGAAAAAAAACTTATTGCTTTATCAACGTTTTTATCTTCATGGTATGCTTTAAGAAGTTCTAAAATAAGTTTTTCTATTTTTTTTTCTTTACTGATCTTTTTGAATATTTTCACTTTTTTACTCTTTTTATTTGTATTTTCTTTTCTAAATTAAATATAACACAAAATAATAGCAATGGTATTCTATTTGATAAATTGAACTTTTGCCAGATAAAATTAGGAATATTAATTAATAAAAAAATATATTTAACAACAGAGGATTTGCCTCCTTTTTTGTTATAAGTAACACTTATGAAAATATTTTTTAAGTATTATTATTTTCTATTGTTTTACTTTTGTTAAAGTCTTTTCTTAATTCTAATAATGATGATAAAAATAATGTTCCTGCACTAAGGCAGCTGGTTATACCCGCTATTGCTATTTGTCCCATTGTAGCAAGACCTTTATATTTAGCAAAAAGGAGTGTGCCGAAGCCAAAAATATCTGTTATACCTCCTATTGCTATAGCAATACCTGTTGTTCTTAAAATAAATAATATATTGTGTTTTCCTTCCTCTTTATATCTATGTAGCAGGTGTACTCCGTAATCTATTCCGATACCCATTATTACAGGGAACATAACTACATTAAAATAATTAAACTCTAAATTAAATATATATGCCCACCCAAATATCCATAATATTCCACATGTGAGTGGGAATAAGGATGTTAGGACCTCTTTTATTGACTTGAAGTCAAGCCATAGTAATATTAATAAAGATAAAATAACAAGTGTTATAATGTATGGGGCCTCTTTGTTTATAAGGGTTAATACATCGTCAAACATTATTGCATCTGATGCTATTATTATTTCTTTGTCTTTAAACTTTTCTTTAATAAGGTTAAGGTCTTTTACAAACATTTTTATTGTTGATATTTTGGACATGCTAAGGTTAGACTTTGGATAGTAGAATAGAAAATAACCTGGCACATTGCCTTCGAACTGCCTTTTTATTTCATAAGGTACATTTGAAAGTCTTACAAAATCAGCATCTACCATCTCTCTTAATCTTTCGACTTTATTTTTTTCTTCACCTTTAAGTTTATTCAGAACAGAATCTCTTAATAAGTCTTTTATTTCTAACATTACCTTTCTTTTTTCTTCCTGGTTTTCTGGTTCATAGTTTGCAAGTGAATCTATCTTGTCAAGAGTGGTTATCTTATACTCATCCTTTAATTCATTTATGTAATTTGATAATTCTTTCATTGTTTCCCAGTTCTTTGTGTATATTGTAACAGGCCACAAGCTCATTTTTATAAGTTCTTCTGCTTTCTTTTCAAGTTTTTTACCTATAGTGTTTTCTGCAGCAAGTTTATAAAAGTCTGCATTAAAGTGAACTTTGAATATTCCTATAAAAGATATAAATGTAAATATTAGACCAAATCCCACAATTATTTTGTATCCTTTAATTCTTTTATTTTTATGAAGATCTACATTTTTGAATAGTTTTTGTTGTTTCATAGGATTTATTTTATCAGATATTATTACTATTGCTGAAAATGCAAATAATATTCCTAATAACATTAGGAGCATACCAAGTCCTGCTGTAACGCCGAACTGAGAAAAACCTTTAAATCCAGATATAGTTAAAGTTAAAAATGCTGCTGCTGTTGTTGTTGTTGCTGTCAAATTAGACATAAATGTTGTTTCAAAAGTTGTTTTTAAGGCTTCAAGTATGTCTTTTCCCCTATTTCTCTCTTCTACATACCTTGAAAAAAGATTTACAGCAAAGTTAACCCCCAATCCAGAGAGAATTCCAATAAGGAAACCTGTTACTATGTTGAAATAACCGATAGTTAACTTTACTACTCCTGTTGCCCAAACTAGACCAGATGCTAATGGTATACCTACTACAAGTATAGATCTTAGCCTTTTGAAATATATTAATACAGAGAGCATTATCAGGAAAAATGCAAGTGGTGTTATTATTTTTAAGTCTCTGTTTATTATTTTGGCATCTTCTATTTTTTTTACATACCTACCAGTATAATCTATGAATAACTCTTCTGGGTAATTTTTCTTTATTTTTTGTGCAATTTCTCTTGCTTTGTCCACAAGTTGTTCAGCAAAACCTACATCTGTTGATTCTTTTGATGGTTTAATTAATAGTAAGAGTCTATCACCATCATCATTTATATAATATTCATATGTTTCATTTGCTTTTTCAAAAAAGTCTGTTTTTTTTGTTATTTTTATAACTTTTGTTGTTTTTTCATATTTTTTCTGAATATCAGAAAAGTCAAGTGAAACTGGTTCTTCCACAAATATTGAGGATGAAAGTATTTTTTTTCTTCTTTCATAATCTATTTTTTTCTTTATTCTATCTTTTATGTCAACTAAGTCTGGTATATCTATAAAATATAGTATATGATCTTTAATATAATTTGTTCTGAACTTGTATTCAACATATTTTATAAAATCTTTTTCTTTTTCAAGTTCTTTTGAGATTTCATCAGCAAATTTTTTAAGATATTCTGAACCGCCTTTATCTTTTATTATTGTCTCTTTATATAAGTCAAAAGCTCTTATATTTTCTTCAAAAGTGTATAGTAATTCATCTGCTTTGTATAGATTGGATGAATCTTTTTCTATTCTTTCCCATTTTTCTTTTGTATCTTTAATTATATTTTTTTCAAGTTCTTCTGTAAATAGATTAAAATATCTGTCATTTTTGTTTTTATTAATATTAATAATTTTTTCTTTAACATCTTCATATATAATAATAAGGTCTCTTATTTTTTTATTACCTTCATTTTCTAACCACTCTGCAAAATATTTTTGATCATCTCTATCTATTATAAGTTTTAATTCATTTTTGAACTCTTCTGTTTTGCTTTTGATATTTTTAATTAGGTCCAAAGGTTCTTTGTATATATATGACCATTCTACAACTCCTATTAAATATCCTTCACCACCATAATAGTCTATTATTTTTTTTAGGTCTTTTACACTATCCTGTTTTTCTGGCAATAGGTCTATGAATCTTGTTTTTATTTCAATTTGACTTGCATGGTAGCCTAAAAAAAGTGTAAGTATTATATACATAATTAGTGTAACAATGTAATGTTTCTGAATAAGTCTTAAATATACTGGAAAAAAGTTTCTGGTATATTTTTTAAAGCCCATTTGATTATCCTTGTTTTTAATTATTTTAAAATTAATTAAAATTAATTAATAAAATCTGATTTTTATAAAATCCTAAAATAAAATTGTGAGTATATATAATTAGACTAATTAAATATTGAGGGCTGTGTTATATTTTATTTATCTATTTTATATTTTTTAAGAGGTTTATAAAATGAAAATTGCTATTGCTCAATTAAATAGTGTAATTGGTGATTTTGAAAATAATTACAATAAAGCTGTAGAAAATATAAATAGAGCTAAAATTGAGAAAGCAGATATTATAATATTTCCAGAGTTATATATAACAGGGTATCCCCCATTAGACCTTTTAGAGAGAGATTATTTTTTAGTTAAATCTTACGATTTTATTGAAGGATTAAAACAACATTCTCAAAATATTGCTATAGTAATAGGTGGTTTAAGAGAAGGATTGTATAATACAGCTTTTTTTATTTATAATGGGAATATTGATTATCAGGATAAGACTTTACTACCTACTTATGATGTTTTTGATGAGTCAAGGTATTTTTGGCCTGCAGATAAATGGAGAATTATAGACTTTAAAGGCAAAAGAATTATTCTTAGTATATGTGAAGATATATGGGATAATTATAATTATTCTCCTTATGATAATCTAAGTGGATTTAATCTTATTATAAACATATCAGCAAGTCCCTATGAAATAGGAAAACTTAAAAAGAGAGTTTCTCTTATGAAAAATATTGCGGTATCAAAAAATTGTAAAGGCATATATGTAAATTATGTTGGTGCTAACGATGAACTTATATTTGATGGTTCCTCTTTTGCTGTTAATGAAAATGGAGATACTATTTTTATGGCACCAAGGTTTGAAGAAGGGCTATATTTTTTTGATCTTGACGAATCAAAGCCAATAAAACCTAATATAGATGATAATGAAAAGGAGATTATTTCTGCATTAGTTCTTGGTATAAAGGATTATTTTAAAAAAACAGGATTTAAAAAAGCAGTATTGGGCTTAAGTGGTGGAATGGATTCAGCACTTGTTGCTACACTGGGAGTTATGGCTTTAGGTAGTGAAAATGTTAAACCCATATTATTGCCTGGGCCTTTTTCTTCCCAATCAAGCATTGATGATTCAATTGTTTTGTGTAAAAACCTTGGCCTAGAACCATCTATTGTAAGTATAACTGAGATATATAATTTGTATAATAGCAAACTTGAACCTATTTTTAAGAGTAAAAACTTTGACATTACTGAAGAGAATCTTCAAGCAAGAATAAGAGCTAATATAATATTGGCTTATTCAAATAAGTTTGATTGCCTTGTGTTAAACACTGGGAATAAGAGTGAGATATTTTCCGGGTATTCAACCTTGTATGGTGATAGTATTGGTGCTCTCTCTGTAATAGGAGACCTTTTTAAAACCGAGGTATATAGAGTCGCTGAATATATAAATAGAGAAAAAGAGATAATACCTGTTAATATTTTTAATAAACCACCTTCAGCTGAACTTAGGCCTGAACAGAAGGATGAGGATACATTGCCGCCATATCCGGTACTTGATAAAATACTTAAAGAGTATATTGAAGAAGGAATTGAACCATTAGAAATATCTAAAAAACATAATATCAATACCTCTATAATAAATTATGTACTAAAAAGGCTTTATAACTCAGAATATAAGAGGAGACAAGCACCTATAATACTTAAAATAAAGAAAAAATCTGGCGGTAGTGGCAGAAGGTACCCAATTGCAAGTAAGTTTTTTTATAATTTATAAAAACTAAATAAAAAGTAATAATTGTGATATTGCAACGATGCCAGCTGTCTCTACTCTTAAAATATTTTCTGATAGTTTAACAGGGATTGCTTTAAAGTTGGTTTGTATAAACTCTTTTTCTTTTTTTGAAAAGTCACCTTCAGGACCTAAAAATATAAAGACTCTATTTTTTATATCTTTATAAATCTCTTTTATATTTTTGGTTCCTTCTTTATCGAGTAATAAGTATGTATTTTCTTCTGTATAACTTATATCTTTAATACTACTTTTGTACTCTATTTCTGGGGAAAAACCTTCTGACTGTTTTATTGCCTCTATGCTTATTCTTTTTAATCTTTCAATTATCTTTTCTTTTTCATTATTATCTATTCTAATACTATTTTCAGTTTGCACTATTATAATATCTGTATGGCCAACCTGAGTAATAAAGTTTATAAGTGTTTCTAATGCTTTTCTTTTTACAATCCCACAAACCAGTGTTATTTTTTTATTTTCTGACCTATTGTTTATTTCTGTTAACTCACCTATTATTGTTTTTTTATCTATTTTTTTTACTATATATATACCCTCTTTACCTTTACCATCCAGTGCTTTAAAATATTCACTCTCTTTTATCCTTAGTACTTTTATAAGTTTCTTAGCATTTTCATCTTTAAGTATTATAATGTTTTCTATTGGGTGATATATATTAAACTGATTTTTTATCTCTTTTTTATTTTTTATCATTATTGTTTTTACTCCTGGAATTTAAAAATTTTAGTTAACAATACAAATTTAAAAAAAATTATATATGACATAATATCCTAAAATTTTGTCAAATAATGTAGGTAAAAATATACAAATTTTTAATAAATTTTTATTCTAAATTTTGTTAAAATATTGATTATAAATACTTTTATCTATATGGCATTGATTTTGACTAAAGATTTCGGTTTAAAATTTATCAAGGAGGACTTTATGAAAAAGTTACTTAAAATTTTAATGTTAATAGTTGGCATAGCCTATATATTTAATGGCTGTTACAAAGGATCAGAAATTGCTGATACTGGTGGTATTAAAGGACAGATGGTGCAATCAGATGGTGTTACCCCTGTTGTTAATGCTACTGTAAGAATAATTTCTGGTCAAGAGGTAGTAACATCAACTACTGATAGTAATGGTAATTTTGCATTAAAACTTGGTGCAGGTAAGACCTATCAAATAATAGGTGTAACAAGCAGTTTCAGGAGTGCAGCCCCTGTTTCAGTTAGAGTTATTGCCAATAAAACAATAGATGTGGGCAAAATAGTATTAAAGGGTGTTGGTTCTGTTGTGGGCAGGGTTGTTGATGAAAATAATAATCCTGTTGCTGGTGCTAGGATACAGCTTGTTGATTCTCAGGGTAGAATAATATATGAAGGTTTTGCCGATAGTGCAGGAAATATAAATCTTAATGATATACCAGAAGGTACATATACAATAATTATAACTTCTACTAATGGAAATTTGTCTGTTACAATCCCGAATGTTGTTGTTTCTCCTAATTCTACAATAAGTTTAGGAACTGTTGTTGCTGTTGCAACGAATTCATCTTTGGTTACTGTAACTGGAAATGTTCTTGATTCTAATGGTGTTGCATTAAGTGGAGTAAACGTTGAGTTTCAAAGTGCTACAACTTATAATACTGTTAAAAAAATAGAAACTGGTGTTGGTGGAAGTTTTTCAACAAACATAATACCAGATACATATACAATTAAATTCAGTAAACCAGGATATTATAATTTTGTTTTATATAATCAGAAAATAACAACAAATAATTATATTTTACCAACAATTGTATTGGCATCTATGTCTGAGCCTACTGGTGGTTTAAAAGGCAAGGTTATTGCTAATGGTGTTCCACAAGATGGTGCTTTAATTACATTAAAGAATGGAGACCTTATTGTTGGAACTACTGTTACACCTTTAATGGGAAATGGTATTTTTATACTTGAAAATATACCTGTTGGTATTTATACACTTGTAATAGAGAGCCCTGCTATTCAACCTATAATAGTAGAAAATGTTCAAATTGTAGCAGGAAAGATATCAGACCTTGGAACATTAACAACATCGGCTAAATCAGGTGTTAAAGGTACATTAAAAGATCAGGATGGTGTTCCAGTCAGTGGTGCAACAGTTGTATTAAAAGATAGTTCAGGCAATGTTGTTTCAACAACAACAAGTGATCTTAAAGGTAATTTCTCTTTTGATAATGTTGCTCCAGGTAATGGATACACAGTAGAGATAATAAAGGATGGTTATGATTCTATAGTATTAAATAATGGTGGCTCTGGTTATTCTGTTTCAATTGGTTCCTATACTAATATAGGAAGTGATAGCAATCCTATTATATTTAATAAAGCAGTAGGAGACCTGAAGTTAGTATTCAAAGACTCTATAACAGGAAATCCTATTTCAGGGCTTATTGTAACTGTTGATGGTAAAACTGGAACAACAAACTCAAGTGGTATTGTTGTTTTCGAAGACCTTGCTTCACATAAAACTTATGAAGTTATTATTGCAGGTTCTTCGCTTTATAAAGATGCACAGTTTACAACTTCTGTTTTAAATACAAATCAAGTATTGGAATCAACAATAAACCTTGCAAGAAAAGAGGGATCTATAATTGCTTCAAATATAAAATTGGGTGATTCGAATACATCTGCTAGTGCTGGTTTTGTAAGGATAGTTAACCCTGGATTAGGCATTGATATTACAGTATCTATAAGTGATGGTGGTTTTAATAGTGGCAATTTACCTTATGGCTCTGGTTATACAATAACTTTAGCATATAGCGATGATTATAACCCTATTGTAATTAATAATGTCACAATTTCATCATCTACAGTTGATTTATCAGGTCAAACTCTTGTATTTACACCTTCTTCAAATGCTAAGGCTGGAATAAAGATTATAGTAAAGAATAATAATAATCAGGTTTTAAGTGGCATAAAAGTTAAAATAGGAACAAGTGTTTACACTACTGATGAGAGTGGTGTGGTTAATACTGGACTTTCATTAGCTTTAGGAAATTATAATATTATTGTTAACGAGAACTCATTAGATTGGAAGTATAACTCTTTAACTTCAACTGTTTCAGCTAATCTTGTTAATGTCATAAAAGAGAGTACAGTAACAATAGAAAGAAAGAAGGGTACGGCAGTTGTAATTGTTAACAAGTTGGATCAGGCAGGTAACTATCTTGAACTTGGTGTTGGAGCAACTGTTGTATTAAATGGTGTGGTAAAGACAACAGGTACTGATGGAAAAGCTGTTTTTTCAAATATAGATTATGATGATTATACTTTTACAGTAACAACAGGTGGATATATAAATGCTTCTGACTCTATAAGGGTCAATGATACAAGTGTTACTAAGACAATAGGATTATATCCAGATACTGCTTCAAAATATAGAATATACGGTAATATAGATGGTGGTTCTGGAATAATAACAGATATTACAGTCAAAAATGGCACACAGATTGTCAAAACAGTAGTTGCTACTGGAAATACTTATGAAGTAACTGACTTACCAAATGGTATTACATATACTCTTGTTTTTGAAAAACAATATTTTAATCCTATTCAGACAAATATTGCTGTAAGTGGTTCTGATGTTAATTATAATGTATCTTTTAATGATATAGGGGATGGTAGTTCTCCAGGTAGTAGAAAGAAAGGAAGTTTATCTGGTAGTGTATTATTACAGGATGCAACAGGTGAGACTGGTAATATAAATATTTCTATATCAGGGCCTTCTAGTAGTAATCAGGTAATTTCTGCTCCTTCTGGGAACTTCAGTTTTACAAACATATACGAAGGACAGTATAATATAACAGTAACTTATACTAATTACATAACAGTAACAAAGGTAGTAAGTGTTTCAGGTACATCAAGTGCTGGTTCTATAACACTTGAACCAAACTATGCTAATGTTAATATAAATGTTGTTTCAAATCCTACTGGTTTTAGTACAGCAGGAGCAATTTTATCGATTGGAACAAGTAGTTATACAGCTGATTCGACTGGTAAGGTAAGTTTAAGAGTTAAAGCTGGTAGTTATAATTATTCTGTTTCAAAACAGAATTTTGTATCAAAGAATAGTTCTTTTAGTGTAACAGCAGGAGAGAATAAAAATATAAATGTTTCTATAGATGCTTATGCAACAATAAAAGGATATGTTAAGAATAGTACAACTGTATTTACTAATGCTATATTAACAATAACAGGCCCAACTAGTTTAACAACAGGTGTTAATTCTCAAGGTTATGTTGAAGTGAGGGTTGCTCCAGGTTCTTATACATTAAAGATAAGTAACCTTGGTTCAGGTTATGAAGACTTACAAGATACTTTTACACTTTCTGCTGGCCAGATTTATAACCTTAATACAGACTTTGATCCTGAAGATAATGGTGGATCAGACATAGGTTCAGGTGATTATTTACAACCTTATACATTGAATGTTTCTGTAAAAGGAGATGGAGTCGGTTTACCAAATATTACTGTTAATATCGGAACAACAAGTGGAACTACAAACACAAGCGGTAATATATCTTTCATAGTAAACAAGGGAGCAAATTATAATATTGCTATATCTAATTTACCTGTTGGATATACAAATAAGACTCAAAGTGTTACAATAGTAAATAAAACAACTTCAGTTAACTTTAATCTTGTTGCTACAAAGATAGGTTTATCTTCAAATGCACCAGCAACAACTTTTAAAGTTTATGACCCTTCAAACAATCTTGTTGTAACATATTCTGCTGGAACTTACAATATTAATCCTAATACGTATAGGGTTGTTGCATTAAGTGATGGTTATAAAACAGCAGAACAGACAAAGTCTGTTCCAGAAAGTATAACAACATCTTTTAATTTTACTTTGACTCAAATAACAAAAGTAAGTGGCACTATTGTATCTAATACTGGAATACCTGTAAATGGTGCAGAAGTAAAATTTATGGGATCAATTTCAGCTACAGTTTACACAAACTCAAGTGGTTATTTTGAAGTAACATTAGATGCTGGAACATATAATTATCAGATATCAGCAACTAATTATCAGACAGTTACTGGAACAATAGTAGTGTCTGGTAGTAGTGTTTCACTTGGTAGTATAACAATAAATGCATTAGGTAGTGTAACAGGGCAGGTAGTATCATGGACAAATATGAACCTTGGAATAGTTGGGGCCAACGTAACTCTTTATGATGCTAATGGCAATAGAGTCTCTTCGACTGTAACTGGTGTAAACGGTATTTTTAATATGAGTGCACCAGCTGGCGATAATATGAGTGTAAGGATAGATCCTATAACATATAATAGTATAAGTTATGCTACTACTTCTAAGAGTGGAATAAGAGTCACAGCAGGTTCAGTTACAGACTTAGGTAAAATATATATGCCTATACAAGGTAACTGGACTAGTGGTTATGTAAAAGGTAAAGTAATAGATGCGGTTTATGGTTCAAGGTATCCGATTGCAAATGCTACTGTTGAGGTAAGGATTGGTGGTGCTAACGGCCCTGTAGTTACTAGTACAACAACAACCTCAACTGGTACTTTCCAGACCACAACAATTACAGGTGGAATATATACAGTTGTTGTTATTAAGGCAAATGGTTATATAAATTCAAGCTATGAAAATATAGTTGTAAACGGTAATACAGATGTTGGAGTCCTTGCTTTATCACCAATGGTTGACCCTGGTGAAATAAGAATAACATTAAAATGGATGTCAGATGGTTACGATTACCTCAATAATACTGTAACTAATTCAACTATTGCTGGATACACAAGAGACCTTGATGGACACCTTGTTGGACCTAAGGTTGAAGGTGGTTATTTCCATGTATTCTGGAATGATAAGAATGCTGATGGTGTAAGTGATGGTTCTTTATCAAATGGTACAACAATGAGCCATCCATATGAGGCATGGCAGGATATAGATGATACTGTTTATTGTACAAGAAACGGTGAAACAATAACTATAAAGACAAATGTTCCTGTAAGAGCTGCTGGAACTTATGCTTATACAGTACATAACTGGAATGCTTATTATACTCAAAACAACTGGTTATCTACATACTCTAATGCTGTTGTAACTGCTTACGATTATAGAGGAATACTTGCTCAGGTTTCAATTGAACCTAATAGTGGATGGTCAGCAAGTGGATGGAAAGCATTAGAATTAAATATTGATGCTAATAAGAATTATACAGTTACAGTAATTAATCAACCAAGACCTATATATAACTATACAACATCAGACGGTGTAAGATCTGGTTCTGTTTCAGATATTATATCTAAAGACCTAAAGGGTGCAACAAAATAAGAAGTTAGTATATAAGGGGGGCTTTATGCCCCTTTTTTAAATTTTTCTTAAAAAATTTTAAAGAGAGGAATTGATATGAAAAAAAAGATAATACTATGTTTATTTATAATTTTTACAATATCATGCTCTTCATCAAAAAGTGCTGATAATTTCCAACTTGATACTTCGTTTGACCAGACAAATATTGGGTTTTATTTTGGTGATAATGTTTCAGGTGGTATTGATATTTCTTCTACTATTGATACAAATATTCTGGCTTCTGGATTACCTGGGTTTTTTAATATATCAGGTATAGGTGGTATAAAAGGATATAATGGATGGAATTCATATAAAACTTTTGCTTTTGTTGAAAAAGATAGACACACTGCTTGGTTGTTTTATAATGTTTTGGGAAATTGGTATTTAATGAAGATAGGCGGTACTCCTGATATAGGTTCTGATGGAATTGTTGGTCTTTCTAGTTGGATGAGAGAACCGTATGATATTGAAAAAATGGGAACAATATCATTAAGTGATTCTTATGGAGACTATACAGCTGATTTTTTATATATCACAGATTCTGGTAATAGTAAAATAAAAATGTTTCTTATAACTTTATATACATCGGGAGTTTTTACAGGATATAAAGTTTCAACTCCCTTTAATTATTGTCAATTTTCAGCAGAAGATAACCCTGTTTCTATAACAAGAGATGGCGATACACTTGCTAACAAGCTTTATGTTACAACAAAAAATGGGAAAATATATAAAATTACACCAACATATCCATATACAACAGGGACATCAACACTTATTAAAACAGTTACTTTAAATACAGGTGAATACCTCCATGGGATAACTTATAATACTTCAAATAGTAGGCTATATTATATTAAGGGGAATACGATTGGATGGGTTACTACTGATGGTTCAAGTTCAGGTGTTGTAAATTTAGATGAGACTACTGCAAAGAATATTTTTGAGTCATCTGATGCCTCTTATTTTAAAGATATTGATTTTTATAATGATGCCCTTTATATAACAGATACGTACAAACACGTAATTTATAAGGTTTATAATCTTTCTTCTAGTCCTTCAACTATAGAGATATTTGCAGGTAAGGAGACAGAAAGTGGTGATATGATAGGAAATAGGCTTACTGATGCAAGGTTTAATGCACCTTTTGGTATATCGGTTGATACTGGTAATAATGTAATCTATATTACTGATAATATTAATAATAATATAAAGTATGCTGAAACAACAGATATTAATACTATTTCAAAGATACCTGTTGAAACAACAAGCCCTGCATTTTTGTTTGAACCAAGGGGACTTACAGTTTCGCCTAATGGTAGATTTGTTTATATCGCAGATTCATCAAACTATAAGGTAAAAAAAATTGATAATGAGACTGGTAATACATCTATATTGCCTATTGGTTCATATTTGTGGGCAATATGGGATGTTAAGGTTATAAGAGAACAGAACCAATATGAGACAAGAGATAGGTTTTTATTACTTCTTGAGACAAATAAACAGACATATCAGGGTAGGGTAAGTGTATATGACCTTGTAAAAGGGGGTTATAAGGTTCTTTATGGGCCTATAGTTGACCTTGGAAAGTTTATGGGTAGTATGACTTTAAATGAGAGGGCAACAGTTCTTTATGTTACAAGTAGGCATCTTAATGAAGGTGTTATTTATAGGATGCCTCTTAAATATGAAGATGATACTATAAAAGCAAATTATAGTGATACCTCAAATCCACCTATTTTCTTACGCAAAACAGGGTATTTCCCACTTGGTATAACGTATTATAGAGATCCTTCTGATGGTTCTGAGTTTCTTCTTACAACAGCAGTTCACACAGGTAGTTCAGTCCTTGATGTTACAAAGTGGAGTGTGTCAAGATTCCAGATATCTGGGACAGCAAGATCTGATATAATACCAAATATTGTAAAAATAGATTGGGACTTTTTAGGGCCTTATGATCTTTATTATAGCTCAACGCCGATTTCGTATCCGAGGTTTATAACTAATTGTGGTAAATATGCCTATTTTACTGATGAGTATGCTACAAAAGTTTATAGAATAGATATAACAGGTTCAGCAGGGCAGACACCTATTGTATCAAGTATCAAATATTATGGGACAAGTGTTATGCCTTTTGGTATTGCTGTTGATGGTGTTTCAAAAAAGATTTATATCTCAGTTCCATCTACTAATATGGTTTATAGATACGATTTTTAGGAGGGTGGTATGAAAAAATTTTATTTTTACATATTCTTAATAATAATTTTTTTAGGTTGTTCATCCCCAAAGAATAGTAGCACAGATAAATTGTTTGGCGAAGCTGATACAACCCCACCTACAATCTCTATAGTATCTCCTGAAGCTGATAGTTTTGTTTCTGGGTATGTTGAAATAGTTGTTCAAGCTGTAGATAATAAAAGTGGTATTGAAAAAGTTGAGTTTTATATTGATAATTCTCGTGTTTCAGAGGTTTTTTACAACCAAAATCCTAAGTATTTATGGAACACTGATAGTCTAGACGGTATACATACTATAAAAATTATTGCTTATGATATGTCAGGAAATAAGAGTGAAAAGATAATAAATGTTACTGTTAACAACTTTTTTTATATTTTAGGGTTTAAAAATAATGAAGATGTTTTTGGTAACTATCTTTTAATATCATGTTATAAGTCTTCCTCACTAGTTAGTACAAGTGTTAAGTTTTATTATAATTCTGATTTAATAGGTGAGGATAATAATCTTTCTGATGGTATAAGTATAAGGTGGAATACAACAACTGTTACAAATGGTACTTATACAATAAAGGCTGAACTATATAATAATAGTACTAAGGTTACAGAATATTCTATCCCGGTTAATGTGAACAATAGGGTAGGTTATGCTAATCCTACTATTAAGTCCATGTATGAAATGACTTATTTTGGTTCAAATCCTGGTAATTTAAGAATGTTTTTCTATGTACCTTCATCTATGGATAATAATCCAAGGGGATTAATTCTTGTTTTGCATGGATGTTCTCAGGATGCTGTAAATATGGCTAAAGATATGGAATGGAACGAAAAAGCTGAAGCTAAAAAGTTTTATGTTGTTTATCCTCAACAGAAGACTGAAAATCATGTAAATGTCTGTTTTAATTGGTTTACACCTGCTCATCAAATGAGGGGATATGGTGAACCAGAATCTATAAAACAGATGATAGAAAAAATGAGGGCAAGTTATAATATTGATAGTAATAAGATTTATATAGTTGGTTTTTCAGCAGGTGGGTGTATGGCTAATGTTATTGGGGCTACATATCCTGATATTATAAAGGGTATAGGTTCTATAGCTGGTATACCTTATAAAGTAGCAAGTGATGTATCTTCTGCTGGTTGGGCAATGGATGGACAGATTGATAAACTGCCTTCTGAACTTGCTAATCTTATTAGGGAAGGATATCAAGGTTATTCAGGTTCATATTCTAATTTTATAGGATTTCAGGGAGTTAATGATACTATAGTTGACAAAAAAAATCTACAAGAACTTATGGAACAATGGACAGAAATTAATGGAATAACTACAAGAAGCCCTTCAGATCCTTGTAGTACACCGGGTACATATACTTACGGAACAAAAGTTAAGACTTATTGTATATCGGGAATGGGACATGCAGTACCTGTTACAAATGGTACAGGTAAGAGTAGTTATGTTTATATAACTACTATAGATGCTACCACAGAGATGTTAAATTATTGGGGATTTTAATATTGAAATTTTATTTTAAATAATTATAATATAATTAAACAAAAGATAAGGAGATTTGAAATGAAAATTTTAAATAAAGTTCTTACAATTATAGTTTTAAATATATGCATATTGTCTTTTAGCCAGGTATTAAATGATGACTCTAAGAAAGTTGAGGAATATAAAAAGTTATATAGAATTATTAATGAAAAGTTACTTAATCTTAAGTTATCAAAGGATTATCCATCAGATTATAACAATATCTGGTCTATTAATATAAATAAGATTGATTTTTCTTCTCTTGAAAAAACAAATATAAGTACCTATAATAATTTAGTAGTTATAAAAAATGAGTATAATTCGTTAAAAGAAGATATAGAGAAAAGATATCCAAATACTATAAGTATGAAAATAGAGAAAGAAAAAAAGGATGAACTTGAAAAAATACCACCTGAACTTATGAAAGAATTAAACTCTAAAGTAGGAGCATCCAGGGTTAATCAGTTTAAAGATATGTTTGTATTTCCTGATTTTTTAAATAAGGATTTTTCTGGTGTTGAATATTTTGCTAAAAGGCCAAAAATACTTCAATCAATAGTTGAGATCCAAAAAAAATATCAAGAAAAAATAAATAGTATAAATGAAAAGTATAGTAAAATTACACCATCATCTTACCTTCAGGATAGAATTAATGAATTAGATGGTTTAAAAATTAAGGATCTTGATAAATTGGAAAAAAGTTTTAAACAGGATATGAGAAAAAGTCTTGGGGCTACTGCTATAAAACAGATAGGTGAAAATATTACACTTAACGATTATCTTGCTAAAGACTTTAATAGTATAGATTATTTTGTTAAAAGACCAAAGGTTCTTGAATCTGCTGAGAAACTTAGAAAAGATTATAAAGAAAAACTTGAGGCTATAGAAAGGGATTATCAATTACAAAAACAAACAATAGAGATGATAAAAAGAAAAATTGATGAGATTAATGAATCTGAGGCAGAGATAGCAAAGGAATATGATGAAAAACTTGCAAAGGAGATAGCAAAAAAGAATAGTAAAGGTGGTTTTTGGTATAATTTCTGGATAGGGTTAAAAACTGGAGTTAATTATTCGACAGGAAGTGAGGCTAAGTCTGCTGAAGCTGCACCTGGATTTGGGTTAGTTACTGAATACACTATTATGGATATTAGTGAGATTGCATTTGAAGGTTCTATAGAAATGAATATAAACTATATTCAAAAACCGGTTGTTATCGAAGAAGGTAAAATAAATAGTGATTATATAAATATTCCTGTTTTTGCAAAGGGTAAATGGCCTGCAAATATACCATTAGGATTTGGGACATTAACTCCTTTTATAGGAATAGGCGTTGACCCTTATCTTAGACTTACGTCGAATTTTGAGCCTAATAATATTCCAGGGGGGCCTTACCTTTTTGACACTAAAGGTTTTAATGTAGGCTTTGTCTGGTCATTAGGTGGAGAACTTAATATATTAGGGATTGGTACTGCAACTCTTGAGTTTAGAATGAGTCTGGGGGCAAGCAGTGGAATAAGTGGCTATACAGTTCCTTTAAGTAGATTGGGATATAATGATGTATATGTGCCAGAGCAAAAACAGAATGGTTATATGATATTTGCTGGTTTTAAGATGAGTTTTGGGCACCTATTTGATTTGTTCTAGTTTAGATAGAAGTATTACTTCAATTTCTCTGAAAAAGTAAGTTTTATTGTATTTTTAATTTTTTGAAAATGGGGGCTTAATTAGCCCCTTTTTTTATTTTTACTATATTTCTTAATTATATATTTTTTTTTTAGAAATTTGTTTTTTAAAAATTCTTGTTAATTTAAAATTTAAATTATGTAAGAAGTAAATATATGTTCAAAATTTTTTTTGAAAAAACAAAAGACTATTTAAAAAATAAGTTATTTAAACATTTCTTTATTCCACTTAATATAAAAGATTGTATAGAAATTATTGATAAAAATTTCAAATATCTTATAAGAAATGAAGGCTATATAATATTTATTAAAGAAGAGAATGTCTTTCAATGTTTTAAAGCAGTCTGGCCAAAAAAAATAGATATAAAAATAGATGAGGGTATTTTTAGGTTTGATTTAAATAAAAATCCTGATCATGTATTAAAGCCGATCTTAAAAGGAGAATATGTCTTTACTTCCTCTGAGGACAATATAAGACTTAAAGACAATCAGTATGGGCCTTTAAAAATAATAAAAGAACTTAGAAATTCCTTTATTGTTCCTTTTTTTAATAATGGTGCCTGTTTAGGATTTAGATCTTATTTTAATGTTAAAAATAAAAAATTGGAAAGAGCTAATAAATTATTTTTAGAAAAGTCAAGGAATTTTATCCCTTTAATTTTAGCAGCTATATATATTAATGATATAAAAAAAAGGAGCAGACTACTGACATAATTTTAAAGAGATTAAAATAATATAATGATACAATAAAAAGACTTAATCAATTTAATCCTAATCCCTATCAATCTTTAATAAAAGAAGTACTTAAACTTTTTAATTTTGATATGGGGTATTTTCTTATAAAAAGAGTAGATAAACTTGAGATAATAAGAGGTGTTGTCTCAAAAGATGAATATGAAAAAATAATGGAGGAACTCTATGATTTTTTTCAAAAGAGGAAAATAAAATAGATCCTCAAAAAACTGAAATGATGCTCTGTTATGCCTATATAAATAAAAGAACTGTTAAAATTGACGACGCGGAAAGTTTTATGCCCTTTTCTGTCTGGGAAAATAATCTGGATAATATGCCTTTACTTCCAAAAGATAGATTATCTTTGAAAATAATTAATAGGGAAATTAGAACTATTTTGCATGTTCCTATTGTTGATAAGGATGAGGCTATAGGTGTTTTAGAACTTTTTTCTTTCGATGAGAATGTTGTGTCTTTGGATGAGGAAGAGATAAGAATGATTGAAAATATTGTATCTTTTGTACCATCAATAATAAGAAATTCTGAATTATACAATAGAATTGAAAAAATAAATAAGTTGTTAGTGAATAGAGATAAACAGATTCAAGAAGAAATTAAGTTAGCTTCAAAAATTCAGAAGAGTCTTCTTGGAATACCACCTGATTTAAAAGGCACGAAGATATCCTGTTTTTATAAACCTATGGAGAGAGTAGGTGGTGACTTTTTTGACTTTATTATGGTTAAGGACCCTGATGTTATAGGAATATTTATATCAGATGTTTCAGGGCATGGAGTACCGGCTGCATTTATAACAACTATGTTAAAAGTATTTATTGAAACATCAGGAGAAAATAAAATAAGTCCACCTCTATTATTGAAATACTTAAATAAAAATCTTATTCCTCTAATGGGGGGTAATTTTATAACAGCTTTTTACGGGGTCTATGATTCAGAAAATAAAATATTAAGGTATTCAAACTCCTCACACAATTTCCCTTTATTGATAAGGGATAAACATTTAATTGAACTAAAAGGGAAGGGGAAATTTATAGGTGTATTTGATGATGTAGAGTTTGAAGAAAAAAGTATTAAATTAAAAAATGGTGATAAATTAATATTTTATACTGATGGAGTGATTGAGTCTGTAGATAGTAGTGGTATAAATTTTGAGGAAAAATTTAGAAATATTTTGTTAAAAAATTCTGAATTATTTCCTGATCAATTTATACAAAATATTTATTATGAATTGCTTTTTCATAGAGGTGATTATAATTTTGAAGATGATATATGTTTAATATGTATGAATATTGGATAAAAAATTTTAAAATCATTAAAATTTTTATTAATATTTTTTTACTATAACAAAAAATTACTTTTTGTTATGCAATTGGTAGGAATAAAAATTTAGTTTGTTTTAAATCTATCAAAATCTTTTTTTATTTCTAGTGAATAGTCTTTTATCTTTATTGACATATTTCTTAAGTTTTCTATTGCTTTTAAGGCTTCCTCCATAGCTATATTTTGCTCTTTTGTTGCTATATCTATTTCTTGACTTAATGATCCAATTTTTTTTACGTAGTTTACTACATTTTCAGTTTTTTTAATTTCTTCTTCTGTTTTTTCTTTGATTTTTAAGCCAGAACTTTTAAGTTTTATTGTTGAATCCAATATTGCTCTGGTAGCATTTTTCTGTTCTTGCATTGATATTGATATTTCGTGATTTATTGTCTTTACTTTTTCAACACTGTTTGTTATTGTTTTATATGAAGATATTGTATCCCCTGCTATTTTTTTATTTTCTTTAATTTGATTTGTGATCTCTTTTACAACAGTTTGTATTTCTTTTGCACCTGTTGCACTTTTATCAGCAAGTTTTCTTATCTCTTCGGCAACAACAGCAAATCCTTTTCCATATTCACCTGCATGAGCTGCCTCAATTGCTGCATTCATTGCAAGCAAGTTTGTTTGTTCAGATATATCCATTATTAACTGTACCATATCAAATATTTTTTCAGAACTTTCTGATACAAGATCAATTGACTTAACAAGTTTTTCTACAAATGATTGAGATTTTTCTGTAATATCTTTCAAATCAGATGTTAAAGAGTCAGCTTTTTTTGTTATATCGCTTATACTGTTTATATTTGAGGACATCTCTTCTATTGCTGATGAGGAGGATTCAACTTCAAGTAGTGTATCATCAACTGATTGTGTTATAGAATTTATTCCATTTTTTATTATATCTATTTCAGATATTATATTATTTATCATTGTGTTTTGTTTGCTTATTGTATTTACTACTGAGTCATTTGATGCTGTAACTTCATTTACTATTGCTGCTGTTTCTTCAGAGTTTGTTGCAAGTTCAGTTGATATGGCTGTAAGATTTGATGCCATATTTTTAAGTTTTTCTACCATTAATCTTAGTGATTTTATAAAAATATTGAACTTTTCTCCTATTTTACCTATTTCATCTTTTGTTTTTATTATTATTTCTTTTGTTAAATCACCTTCTTCTTTTGATAATTTGTCAAACTGTATTTCAAGTTTTTTTAATGGTGTTACAATAATTTTGGATATCGTTAAGTAAATCAGTATAAATGTTAAAATAGATGAAAAAATTATTATTATTACTGTTGTTATTCTTAATCTATCTAGTATTCCAAAAAACTCATCTTCATAAAGACCTGAGCAAATGACAAGGTTCCATGGTTTGAAATATCTCATTAAAACTATTTTTTTTCTTGGATCTTTGTCTGTTGGATTTTTCCACCAGTAATCATACCTTATAATTTCCCCTTCTTTTATAGAATCTATTTTACCATTCATTTCAGATATATTTTTGCCAACTTTTTCTCCAAGATAATTTTTTGCTGCCCAGATATTTACACCTTCTAATGATGGGTGGAATGCTTCATATACTTTTCCTTCATAACTATTTTGAGGATTTCCTGTTATTGCCCATACATAGGAGGATTTCCTCATTTTTATTACTGCTTGGTTAAAGTTTCTTATTATCTTTATTCCATAATTATTTACAAATTCATACTGATTTTCTATATTAAGTGACTCATAATAAATAAGAAATTGTTCTATAATTTCACTGTCTGATATTGTTATATTTTCATTCTCATCTTTTATTTCCTTGTTAGAACCAATTGTTTTTAAAAAGTCATCAAGTTTTGATTTCGGGACTATTATCTTGTTAACAGGGCCACCTAGTATCCTTCTTATTTCAGAAAAAGCTTTTTCTTTTGTTATTTTACCTTTTTCAACTTCATTGTAATAATAGTTTACCAGAGAATAACCACCATCAAGAGTATCTTGGATCTGTTCAAGAGAAGTATCTTCCAAGGAATTTGTTACTATTATTCTATTTATTATCCCTAAAATTAACATCACTAATACTATTATTACTATAAAAAATAGACTTATCTTTACTTTTAAAGAGTTTAACATGTAATTGCCCTTATTATAATTTTTAATTTTATTATTAATTTAATATAAAAATTAATATATATTTTATTTAGTATGTAAAATTTAAATAAAAAATTTTAACTTTTTTTTGTTTTGGTATAATATTTTCTTAAATTTTTTATCTTAAAGTTTGTTAATATTTCTAGGGAGGAAAAATGGCTGTTCCATATAGAAGAAAACCTAAATCAAAAAGTAGAATAAGAAGAGCAGCGAATAATAAAATAACTCTTCCAGAACTTTCTATATGTCCTAATTGTGGCACTAAAAAATTACCCCACAGGGTTTGTTTAAAGTGTGGGTATTACAAGGGTAGAGTTGTTATCGATGTAGAAAAGTTCGAACATAGGTTTAAATATCTATAATTATTATAGTTATAGTTAAATGCTTAGAATAGGCATTGATATATCAAGTGGTGAAAGGAGCCCTCTAGAGATATTTGAGGGGGTTCTTCTTTACAAAAAAGAAAATAAAGATGACGATATTTCTATATTTGTAGATGAAGAGTTCTATAATAACAATTTAGACTATTTTAAGTTATACAAAGATTTAAATTATGTTATATCAAAAGATAAAGTTCTTATGGAAGATAAACCATCAGTTGTTATAAAAAACAAGAAAGACTCCTCAATGGTTAAAGGTATTAAGTATTTGGAAGAGAATAAAATTGATGCTTTTTTCTCCCCTGGTAATACTGGTGCACTTATCACAGCATCAGATAAAATTATTGGTAAATTAAAACATTTTGAACATTCTGCAATATCTGTTTTTGTGCCAAATGTTTATGGTGAAGTTATTCTTCTTGATGCTGGGGCAAATTATCTTGTTGATGATGATACTTTTGTAAATCATATATTGCTTATTTCCTTTTTGTATGAAAAATTCACAAATAAAAAATCTAAAATAGGGATTCTTAATATAGGTAAAGAAAGTTATAAAGGGCCTAAGTGGGTTAAAAAAGTTGCCAAAACAATATCTAGAATAAAAAAGTCGGAGTTTTATGGTTTTGTTGAAGGGAATGACCTTCTTACATCAGATTGTAATATATTTGTGACTGATGGCTATACTGGGAATATTTTGTTAAAAGGTATAGAGAGTGTTTTTTATTATATAAAAAAGAATATAATGTCTATTGAATTGATTGAGGCATTAAAAAATTTAAAACTGGAATATTCTAGCACTGGTTGTGGGATAATATTGGGATTTAATAAACCTGTTTTTATTGGGCATGGTGTTACTGATAAATATGCTGTTTATAATGCTATCAAGTTTATTAAAAAGTTTTATTCTTTGAATATTGATATAAAAGAGATAGCTTCTGAAATAATAGTAGGTCATTTAATTAGAAAGATAAAATTAATTAAAAAATAAAAAAGGAGGGTATATGAAGGGAGTTCAAATAGTTGGTACTGGGCATTATCTTCCAAAAGAAGTGCTTACCAATGAATATTTTGAAAAGATTGTTGATACATCGGATGAATGGATAAGGACAAGGACTGGTATGGTAAAAAGGCATAGAGTTGCTCCTGGTGAAGCTACGTCTGATATGTGTGTTGAGGCTGCAAAAAATGCTCTTGATATGGCTGGTATGAAACCGGAAGATATTGATTTAATAATGGTTGGGACAGTTACTCCAGATATGCTTTTCCCAGCAACTGGGGCTCTTGTTCAACATAAATTGGGTTGTAGAAATATTCCTGGGTTTGATTTTGAAATAGGCTGTTCAGGGTTTATTTATGGTCTCGCCATGGGTTATAGTTTTATTACCTCTGGACTTTATAAGAATGTGTTGATGATAGCAGCCGATGCTCTTACAACTATTACTGATTATACTGATAGAAATACCTGTGTTTTATTTGGTGATGCTGCTTCTGCTGTTATATTAACTTCATCAGATAAAAACAAATTGCTTGGATTTAGTCTTGGTGCTGATGGCAGTCAGGATAAAATATTGTATATGCCAGGGGGTGGTTCAAAGATTCCTGCTACTGAAGAATCTGTAAAAAACAGGTTGCATTATATAAAAATGGAAGGGCAATCAGTATTTAAAATAGCTGTAGAAAGAATGATAGAAGCATTAAAAAGTGCCTGTGATATGGCTGGTATTGAACCTTCTAAATTAGATTATATTATACCACACCAGGCAAACCTTAGGATAATGGATGCGGTAAGGAAATTTGCAAAGCTTGATGAAGATAAACTTGTAAATACTTTAGCAGAACATGGTAATACATCAGCATCTACTATAGGAATAGCTTTTGATAAGTTTGTAAGAGATGGAAAGATAAAGAGGGGTAATCTTATTGGAATGACTGTGTTTGGTGCAGGGCTTTCCTGGGGTGGGGCTGTTGTTGAGTTTTAATAAAATCTCTAAAAATAAAATTAAAATTTTAAGGAGAGTTTAAAATGAATAAAATTGCTCTTGTTTTCCCTGGCCAAGGTTCTCAATATGTTGGAATGGGAAAAGATATTTATGAAATAGCCACAGCCAAACAAATAATAGATAGAAGTAATGAAATTTTAGGTTTTGATATAAAGTCTTTAATGTTTAATGGGCCTGAAGAAAAACTTACAGATACAAGAAATGCACAACCTGCAATAGTTACATTGTCAATAGCACTTTTTTATCTTTTAAAAGAAAAAGTTGATTTAAAATTTGAAGGTGTTGCAGGACACTCCCTTGGTGAATACTCAGCATATATTGCATCAGGTAGATTAAGTTTTGAAGATGGTATTAAACTTGTTAAAGAAAGAGGGCATCTTATGAGTGAAGTTGAACCAGGTAAAGGTGGAATGGCTGCTGTTATGAGAATTGATGATGAGGAAGTTGAGAAAATTTGTAGTAATTATGATAAGGTTGTTCCTGCAAACTATAATTGCCCAGGGCAAATTGTAATTTCTGGTGATAAAAAACAAATGGATGAAGTTATTGAAAAAATAAAAGAGAAGGGTGGCAGAGCAATACCTCTTAGTGTAAGTGGTGCTTTCCACTCACCATTAATGAAAGATGCAGCAAAAAAATTTAGAGAAGCTCTTAATTTGGTTAATTTTAATAAATCAGATATATCTTTATATTCCAATGTAAATGCTCTTCCGGTAAAAGATGGGGAAGAAAGAGAATTATTAGAAAAACAAATATATAGTTCTGTCAGATGGACTCAAACAATAAATAATATGATTAAGGATGGTTTTACGACTTTTATAGAGGTTGGGCCTGGTAAAGTCTTAACAGGGCTCATTAAAAAAATTAATAAAGATGTAACTGTTTTTAATATTTCAGACATTGCATCTTTAAATAGTTTTAAGTTATAAAATTTTTTATTATAAATTTTTGAATAAAATTATGAAATTAGGAGGAATTTAAAATGATTAACTTAAAGGATAAAGTGGTAGTGGTAACTGGTTCTGCAAGGGGTATTGGTAAAGCAATAGCTTTAAAGTTTGCAGAAGCTGGGGCAAAGGTTGTTATTAGCGATATTAATGATGAGGTAACTCAATCTACTGTAGCAGAGTTTAAGTCCAAAGGATATGAGGCTTTTGGAATAAAATGTGATGTTTCTTCATTTGAAGATTCTCAAAATCTTATAGATAAAACAGTAGAAAAATATGGTAAAATAGATGTTCTTATCAACAATGCTGGCATAACAAAAGATAATCTTATAATAAGAATGGGCGAAGATGAGTGGGATAAAGTAATAGCTGTTAATTTGAAGGGAGTTTTTAATTGTAGTAAACATGCTATAAAATATATGATGAAAGCAAAGTCTGGAGTCATAATAAATATAGCATCTGTTGTGGGTATTACAGGTAATGCGGGGCAAGTTAATTATGCAGCAACAAAAGGTGGCGTAATTGCTATGACAAAGAGTCTTGCAAAAGAGTATGCAGGAAGAAATATAAGAGTTAATGCTATTGCCCCAGGATTTATTGAAACTGAAATGACTAAAGCAATTCCAGAAAAAGAGAGAGAGGCTTGGGCTGCATCAATACCATTAAAAAGAGCTGGCCAACCAGAAGATGTAGCAAATGCAGCACTTTTCCTTGCATCTGACCTTGCAAGTTATATAACAAGTCAAGTTTTAGTTGTTGATGGTGGTATGATAGGTTAGTTAATAAATGATTAGGAGGATACAATGAATAAAAGAGTTGTTATAACAGGGATGGGAATAATATCACCTTTAGGGAATAATATAAACGAATATTGGGAAAATTTGATAAATGGAAAGAGTGGAGTAGGGTATATTACAAAGTTTAATCCAGAGGAAAAAGGTATATCTGTAAAAATAGCAGCAGAAGTTAAAAACTTTAATCCAGAAGAGTATATAGACAAAAAAGAGATAAGGAGAATGGACCTATTTTCCCAATATGCTATGGCAGCTGCAAGTCAGGCTATAAAACAGGCAGGTCTTGAAGAATCAAATGTTGATAAAGAGAGAGTTGGAGTAATGGTTGGTTCAGGTATTGGTGGGATTCAGTCTTTTCAAGAAAATGCTATTAATTTTCATACAAAAGGAAGAGTTTCACCATTTTTTATACCAATGGTAATAACAGATATGGCAGCTGGGTTAATATCTATAAAGTATGGTTTTATGGGACCTAACCTTTCAATATCTACTGCCTGTGCTACAAGTAATCACTCAATTCTTGAAGCGTATTATGCTATAAAAAGAGGTGATGTTGATATAATGATAACTGGTGGTGCTGAAGCTGCTATAATGGATTTAGCAATTTCTGGTTTCTCAGTTGCTCAGGCACTTTCAAGAAGAAATGATGAACCTACTAAAGCATCAAGACCATGGGATAAAAATAGGGATGGTTTTGTAATGGGAGAAGGAGCAGGTATTTTTGTAATAGAGTCAGAGGAATCAGCAAAGAAGAGGGGTGCAAAAATATTGGCTGAAATACTGGGTGGCGGAATGAGTGCTGATGCTTATCATATGACTGCTCCGCATCCAGAAGGGAAGGGTGCTGCTTTATGTATGACAGCTGCTTTAAAATCAGCAGGGCTTAAACCAGAGGATATACAGTACGTAAATGCTCATGGTACAAGTACTGAATTGGGTGATATTGCAGAAACAAATGCTATAAAGGTGGCTTTTGGTAAGCATGCTTATTCTCTAAAAGTTAATTCTACAAAATCCATGATAGGGCACCTTTTAGGGGCAGCTGGTGCTGCTGAAGCTGTTGCATGTGTAATGACACTTATTACTGGTAAAGTCCATCCAACTATTAACCTTGATGAACAGGATCCTGCATGTGATCTTGATTATGTGCCAAACAAGGCTATTGATTATGATGTAAAGTATGCTTTATCAAATGGTTTTGGTTTTGGTGGGCATAACTGTTCTTTAGTGTTTGGAAGATATTCAGATTAGTAATAATCATATTTATTCTATTTTAAGACGCAGGGTTTTTTAATTAATACCCTGCTTTTTTAATTTTTCTAAAAAATTAGGATCACGATAAATAAAACTTCCTTCTTTATTTATTATTCCTAAAAAGATATCTAAATCATAAACTCTCTGATAATTATTAATTGTTTTATCATTCAAATTAATTTTATTGTTTTTTATTAAAAAATTTTTTTCTTTTTCAGTTATTTTGTATTCTGGTAAAAAGTCTGTTGCATTTTCAACTTTTATTATATTATTTATTGTTATTTCCTCTATTTTTTTTGCATTTGATAATTCAAATTTTCCAATTTTTTTTCTTTTTAAACTTGCGACATATCCAAAAGTTTTTAATTTTTCTCCTAGGTCTCTTGCAAGGCTTCTTATATAAAAACCACTTGAACAGTGAATCAGTAACTTTAATACAGGTTTTTTATAGTCTATAATTTTTGCAGAATATAGAGTTACTTTTCTTGGTTTTAATATGGGGTCTTTACCTTCTCTTGCTATTTTATATGCTCTTTGCCCATTGATTTTTATAGCAGAGTATTTTGGAGGGGTCTGTAATATTTCTCCTATAAAGTCTTTTAATGCTGTTTCTACTTCTTCTAAAGAGGGTATATAAGGTGATTTTTCTTTAACCTCTGAAGTAATATCATCAGTTTCTCTCTTTTCTCCAAATACAATATCTGTTTCATAAAGTTTATCACATTCTAGAAATATTTGAGTTAAAGGAGTTGCTCTATCTGTACATGCTATAAGTAGTCCTGTAGCAAAAGGGTCTAATGTCCCTGCATGTCCGATCTTTTTTAAGCCAAGTTTTAGTTTAACTTTTTCTATTGTTTCAAAAGAACTAATCCCTTCATTCTTGTCTATAAGTAAAATCCCATCCATGGGTTTTAATTTAGTATATATTTTATAAGCTTTTTTATCTCTTCTGCAGGGAATGCACCTACAATCTTTCTATTGTTTATAAACCATGTTGGAGTTGCATTTATTCCAAGTGCTTTTGCTTCCAGTATGTTTGTAGTTAAATACTTTAAATTTTCTTCTTTGATCTTTTTTATTTCTATTTTGTCTTTTATAAAATTCTTAGCAACATCTATAACATTTTCTTCATCTTTTATAGGCAATTCTCTTATTTCTTTCTCATATTCCCAGAACAATCCTCTTTTCATAAGTTCAAAACCTATTAGGGATGCAGTACAGCTACCAGGGTGAAGGTTATAGCCTATTTGCGGGTTACATTCTTTATCTATTGGGTAGTGTTTAAAATATACTCTAAGTATATTCTTAATTTCTTCGTCTTTCATCAATAACTCTATATTATTCATAAGATCTTTACATGCAGGACAAAATAGGTCTGAATATATAACTATGACAATTTTTGGGTCACTTGCCCCTATATATGGGGAAAATATAGAGTTTACAGAATATATTGTTGAATTATTATATTCCTGTATTAAGGATGATTCATTAACTTTAATTATACTTTTTACCAGGAGAAATCCTATAAAAGATACTAATACAGACAGTACCCCAGCATATATAAATGATAACAGATTCTCTTTAATAAAAATGTGTAAACTTTTCTTTAAATAAGAATATGTAAGTACTAGTAATATTATATTTACAATATATGTTCCAGTACAGAATATACAAAGTGCTTTTATTTTTATAATAGAAATTAAAAATAGAAATATTGAGAATGCTACTGCAATTAAAGAGAGTATACCAAGTACTTTAAAACCTTCTTCTATAATATCATGGTTTTTAATGAATATAATGTATATAGGTATGAAAAGATAAAAAATTATTCCTATTAAAGAGATTGGTATTGGACCAATATGTGAATATGAGGAGGCTGCTATTTTATCACAGTTTATATAATCTGATATATTACATATATTATTTGATATATTGTTTTTTAAATTTATATCAACAATTAATAATAATACGGAAAGTATAAAACCTAAAAGACTTAATATAATTATCATTTTTTCTTTCTTATTTAATTTCATCAATTAATCTCCTAAAAATTTATCTTTTTAGAAATATAAATATAATAAATTATAATATATTTTTAGATTTTTTTATTATTTTAGGAAAGATTGAGTTTAAAGGAGGGTTTAATGATTCTTGACAATTTTACTTCCCATCTAGGTATAAAAATAGTTGAAGTTAGAGAAGGGTATGCTAAGGGTCATATGGAAATTAAAGATTATCATTTTAACTTGCATAATACATGTCATGGTGGAGCTATATTCAGTTTTGCTGATTCTATTTTTGCTGCTGCATCAAACTCTTATTCTGATATAAGGGCTGTTGCTCTTGAGGCTAATATACAGTTCTTTAAACCTGTAAAAAATGGGATACTTATAGGGGAGGCAAAAGAAAATTTTATAACAGATAAGATTGGTTCATATACTATAAATATATTTCAAGATAATACACTAATAGCATTATTTAATGGGATTGTTTATAGGAAGAAAATATAAAAAATTTTATAAATAAAATTTTATTAAAATAAGGATAGCCTTTTTTTGACTATCCTATTTTAATTAGTTTTTATTACTCTATTACTTTTGCTTCTTTTATTTCTATTTTTTCAAGTGGTCTATTAAGATTATCTACCCTAGCTTCCATTATTTTTGTTATTACATCATTACCTTCAACCACTTTTGCAAATATTACCTGTGGTTCCTCAAGTTTTATATCTTCTTTTCCTGTATATATTGAAAAAGCACCAAAACCTTCATTTTTGGGATTAAATAACAATTCACCATAACTTAGTTTCTTATTTTCTGGATTTATTTCTGAATTAAAGTCTTCTTTTATTGCTGGATCAAATGTTTTACTATTAAATCCTATATTTATAAATTGTTCAAAAAACATTACTTCATCTATCTGAGTATTATTGTATTTTCCTTTTTTAACAAAATCTATAAATAGAGAAGATGCTTTTGGAGCAGAGTTCTTATAAAGCTTAATTTTTATTTCACCAAGGTTTGTTACTAATAATATTACAGGTTTATCATCTAATTTATAGGACTTTCCGCAACTTACTAAAAAACTTATTATAAATATAAAATAAGCTATTTTTTTCATTTTCGTTACTCCTTTAATTTTATTATTTTATATAATTTAAGCAATTTAGCAAAAAATTTAAAAAACTAATATAAAGAAAAATAAAATAAGTATTTTTGTCAAGTATAAAGTTTTAATATCTTTTACCTTTATAATGTAAATCAAATTTAAAACTGCCTTCTACTTTAAGATTTGATGTATAAACTTTTAGAGAAAAAATAAGAAAGTTTAATTTAAGGTCATCAGGAGCCTTTTGTATATTTATATATGAAAATGCTCTTATCATAATAGCATTCATGTTAGGCGACTTAAAAGGCGTGATAAATATTATATCAAATGTATTATCTTTAAAATATATTCCTATGGAACCTGATATAATCCCTCCTTCTGAAGATATAAAACCTTTACTTATCTGAAATGCTGGTATGAACTCTATTACTTTATAAAAGATATCATTGGCTATCTTTATAAGATAGTCGGTATGCTCAAACTTTTCAGCATCAATAGAAATATTATTTTCAGTGTCTATATTTATTGTTATTTTTTCGTGTCTATATAAGTTAGGCAATATATCAACCATTTTTGAAGATGTTTTCTCTGTATTATTATTTTTATCATTAATACTTTCTTTAATTTTTTCTGATTCTTCTTTGGTATATCTTTCAATATTTTCTGATATTTTTCCAATAAATCTTACATTATTGTAATAGCTATATTCTTTATCTTCTATTTTTTTCCCGCCTTTTCTACTTTCTTTTTGAGCAAGATTTAATGTATTTTCTTTTTTCTTGTCTTCTATAAAGACCTCAACAAGTTTATATTCATTATCTTTTTTCTCTTTTTCTATGGATTTAAGTTTTTTAAAAATATCATTTATACTAATTTGATTATCTGATATTATTATCTTTGAAAATAGGAGATTATAAAAAAACAATGATAAAATAGTAAAATATAAAGGTCCTCTTTTTTCCATAGTTATAAATATAACAAAAATTAAAATAAAACTTAAAGCATAGTTTTTGTATTTAACTTTATAAAAGGGGCCTTTATTTTTTTAAAAAGGCCTCTTTGTAGTGTGTTTTTTATATAACTCTTATTTCAGGGTACGTTGTTATAAGATCATCTTTGTCCATTATATTGTACCAAATACTGACACCACCAAAATTATCGAGTGCAATACTTGATGTTTCTTGTAATAGTTTTAGTGTTTCTTCAATTGTTTTTTCTCTATTTTTAAATGTTGTAAATAATCCTGCTACAATACTTATTACAAACACTTCTTCAAGATTTTCTTTATTTTCCTGACTTTCTCTCTTTACACCTTTTATATTTACTAACTCTTCTTCATCATATTTTGTTCTTTCTTCGTTTGTTAGTCTATTAAACTCAGATTCGAGTGCAGAGTCACTGCTAAAAGTTTTAATATCAAAATTGTACCACCTTATTTGATCTGTATTCCTTAACATTAGAACACCTATTTCTCTTAAAGCAATATAGCATGAGTTCATATCATCGGGGTTCATACCTTTTAAAATTGCTTTAACTTTTTCAACAAGTTCACCTTTTCTAAGGTAGAATCCTAATTGAATGTTTACTAAACTTGATTTTTGTTTCTTTTTTATAGCACTTTTTAAAATTCCAAAAGCTATTACCATAATTATTATAAAAACTAATACAGACCCACCTCCTGCACCGCTACCTATATATATAAAACTTGGAGTAGTAGATGATGACCATGATGAAGTACTTGAACTGCCAAATGAACCAGAACTACCACTACTTCTTCCAAAAAATCCGCCCCCACCCCCACCTCTTTTTGCAGTAAGGTCAGTCGATACTATTACCATTATAATACATATTAAGAGTAATGAAAAAAATCTTCTCATTTTATAACTCCTTTTTTAAAATTAATTATTATAACTAAATTAACTAATTTTTTAAATAAAAGTATTTTTTTTATAAATTTTTTATTTAATTATTTAAAAAAGCTATGATTAAATAGGGGGTTAATATGTATACAGATAACTTTGATAAAATAATTCAAACATGGGAATCTACTTTAAAAGAAATTAATGAGTTATATAATGAGGGGCAGGAAAGATTCTTAAAATCAACAAAGAGTTATTTTGAAAGTATGAAATATTTTGCTGAACTAAGTGGTAATGTAGCTCTAACCAATTTATATAAAACGTTGATTGATGCGACTAATAAGATAATAGAAAAATTCCTTGAAACTGCTAACAAAAAATAAACTTATTTTTTACTTTTTTGTTATATCCCTGAATACTTATGCATTTGATATTAGTTTTGATATTGGATTAGGGTATGAAACCTGGCAGAAAAACTCTTCTTATTATGAGATAAATAGTTTTATATCATCATTAAATTTGAAAATACCAGTAAGATTTCAGAGAATAATATTTGCTGGTATTTTCGGTTATAATTATTCTAATCTTATAAAATATCCTAAATTAGGTCTAGAGTTTAATTATCTTATTCATCCAGATTATATGCCTTTTTTGGGGCTGAGAGTTGATTTAAGATGGTATAATAATATCTATCTTGAGGATCAAAAACTTAACACAGTTTATACTTTATCTTTTGTAGGTGGATCTAAAGTTTTAAAACTTGATTCTTCTGATATATGGCTTAAGATAGAACTGCTTTTGACAAACTCAAAGTATAGTAAGATAAATGGTAATGGTTTTTATTTTAATATTGATTATTCTTTAAATATTTAGTAAAATCATCTCTTATGAATTGGTAAAGATCTTTCAGCTTCCTTTCTTTTTACTTCTTTTTAAATTAAATTATATATTAATTAAAAATATAGGAGGAATTATGATTGTAAAGAGTCAAAAGATAATTCTTTCTAGAAACTTAACAACTGAAAATGGTTTTATTTTAAAAAATCCTGAGGTTGCTTTTGAACAATATAGTGAAAAAGGACCTGTTATTTTGATAACACACGGCGGACTTTCAAGTCACCATGCTGCTGGTAGGTATTCAGAGAATGTTAATGAAGAACCTGGTTTTTGGGATGCTTTAATAGGGCAAGGTAAACCGTTTGATACCAATATTTTTAGAGTAATATCAGTAAATTCTCTTGGCAGCATGTATGGTTCAACAAGTCCTCTTAGCATAAATCCTGATACAGCAAAACCCTATGGGCCTAATTTCCCATTTATTACAATGGTTGATATGGTTAGGTTTTATAAGTTGTTTTTGGATGAATTGGGCATAAAAGAGGTTTTTATAATGGCAGGGCCCTCAATGGGGTCAATGCAGTCTCTTTTAATGGCAGCATTATTCCCAGATACAATTAAAAATGTGATATCGGTAGCTACAGCAGGTAGGATTACACCGGGGGCTATGACTATTCATGAGTTTATAATAAGTACTTTAAAAAAGGATCCTGATTTTAATAATGGCAACTATATTTATACAGGAATAAAGCCTACTTTATCCCTAAAGATAGTTCATGAGATGGCAAGAATTTACTATACTCATGAGGAGACACTTAAAAAAATATGGGATATGCCTGAAGGTCCTGATGTTCAAAAAAAGAGGAGTGAAGCTATAAGAAATTATCTTACTTTTATGATAGAACAACAGGTGCAAGATAAAGATCCTAATTGTTATATTACGCTCCTTAATGCTATTAATACATATAATCTTGGGACAAATCTTTTTAACGGAAATTATGAGGAAGGTGTAAGAAGAATTAAAGCAAAGGCTTTAATTATGAATATTGATACTGATTCTGAGTTTCCACCTTATTGGGGGAAAGAGGTTGTTGATATTTTGAACTCAAATACTAAGGATCAGGCAACATTTTTTACTGTACCATCTATATGGGGGCATATTGGATGCCTTAGGGAAGTTGGTTTTTTAGCTGATAAAATAAGAAATTTTATAAAAATGGTTCTATAATAAATCTAATGCCCGAGAAGGGACTTGAACCCTTACAGGAATAATCCTCCATGATCCTGAGTCATGGGTGTCTGCCAGTTCCACCACTCGGGCAAAAATAATAAGCCTTAATATTAACTTATAAAATTTATATTTTAAAATTTTATTTTTTAAATTTTAATATAATATTGTATGGGGCTATAGCTCAGTAGGATAGAGCAGCAGTTTCCTAAACTGCGTGCCGGAGGTTCAATTCCTCCTAGTCCCATTGGTTTTGTAAAATCATATTGAAGGGTCTTGATATAAAACACCAGAATCCACAATTTTAATATTTTTTACTTTATTTATCTTTAACTATTTTTATTTTGTTAAACTTAATTTTTTTGCAAGGTTTAGTTATATGAAAGAAACACCTATGATGCTTCAGTATAAAAGAATAAAGTCAAAATATCCTGATTGTATATTGTTTTTTAGGCTAGGTGATTTCTATGAGATGTTTGGAGAAGATGCAGAGATTGCCTCATCTATTCTTGAAATAGCACTTACTAAAAGAAATAATGAGAAAATGTGCGGTATACCTTTTCATGCAGCAGATTCATATATACATAAACTTATAAAGGCTGGTAAAAAGATTGCTATTTGTGAACAGATTGAGGAGCCCTCGAGAAATAAAATAGTTGAAAGAAAAGTGGTTGAAATAATAACTCCCTCAACTTTTTTTGATGAAACAAAAATAAATAGCAGGAAAGATTCATTTTTAGTTGCAATTTCGATAATTGAAGATAATGCTGGTATATGTTGTATAGATGCTACAAGTGGCAAGTTTTTTGTTATAGATACTAAAAATAATCCAGAATCTTTAAAATCGACTCTAAGACTTATTTCTCCTGCTGAAATAATATTACATACCAGATATGAAACTCTAGATAAAATAATTGATGATTATTATTATACAATTGTGCCAGATTACTATTTTAATCCATCTTTAAATGAGGTTTTTTTATTAAATCACTTTAATGCAGGAACACTTAAGGGGCTTGGCCTTGATAAAGAGTTTTTACTTGGACCTGTTGCTGCTGCTTTAAAATATCTTAAAAATAATCTGGCTAAAGATATTTCTTATATTAAAGACTTTAAAATTATTAAAGATGGTGACTATCTTTATCTTAACGATTCTACAATAAATAACCTTGAGATATTTGAACCCCAGTTTACTACTTCCAAAGATACAAGTTTGTTTTCGAATATAAATCTTACTCTAAGCCCAATGGGAGGAAGGTTACTACGAAATTATCTGACATATCCATTAAAGGATAAGAAAAAAATTGAAGAAAGGCTTGACAAAGTAGAGTTTTTTGTGAATCATAAGGATATTCTTAATAAGATCAGATCTGTTATGTTAAGGTTTGATCTTGAAAGATTATTTGGTAGGGTTATGTTAAAAAAAGTAAAAAATATGGATATAATTAAACTTTCAGAAGGCTTTTCTGTTATTGAAAATATAAAGTCTTATTATAAACCTGATATAGAAGTAGGAACTCTTTTGCCAATAATAGATAGAATAAACTCAACTATTTCAGATAATGCAGATAATGAAGGTGTAATAAAAAAAGGAGTTAATAAAGAGCTTGATGAATATAAGGATATTGCAAGAAACAGCATGAGGTATATACTTAAGATTGAAGATGAGGAAAGAAAAAGGACAGGTATAAATACTCTTAAAATAGGTTATAACAAAATTATTGGTTATTATATAGAAGTGACTAAAGTTAATCTTGATAAAGTTCCTAAAAACTATATAAGAAAACATAGTTTAGTTAATGCTGAGAGATTTACTATACCAGAACTTATAGAATATGAAACAAAGATAGAGGAGGCTAATAGCAAAATAGAGGAGATAGAAAAAAAGATATTTGATGATTTACTTGATTATTTAATTTCGAATTATGAGGTGATAAAGAGTAATATTGAGTTTATAAAAGAACTTGATCTTTACACAAGTTTAGCATTACTTGCTATTGAAAGAAACTATGTGAGGCCAATAATAGATGATAAGATTGTAATTGATATAAGAGATGGAAGACATCCTGTAGTAGAAATGTTTGTTGATAATTTTTGCTCAAACTCTTTATATATGGATGAGGAGAAAAGATTTATAATACTTACTGGCCCTAATATGGCTGGAAAGTCTACTTATATAAGACAAGCAGCTTTAATTGTACTTTTGTCTCATATTGGTTCTTTTGTACCTGCAAGCTATGCAAGAATTGGAATTTTTGACCAGATATTTACCCGTATTGGTGCCTCTGATAATATTGCTGAAGGAGAAAGTACTTTTTTGGTTGAAATGACTGAAGCAGCAACTATTTTAAGGAATGCAACAGAACGTACACTTATTATAATGGATGAAGTTGGTAGAGGGACAAGTACTTATGATGGGCTTTCTATTGCATGGTCAATTGTTGAGTATTTGACAGAAGAGAATAGAGGCCTTACCCTTTTTGCAACACACTATCATGAACTTACAAAACTTGATACAATAACTGTTGTAAGAAATTATAGAATGGCTGTAAAAGAGTTTGAGAATGATGTTGTTTTTCTTCATAAAGTTGAAGAAGGAGCAGCTGATAAAAGCTATGGAATACATGTTGCACAAATTGCAGGTTTACCGGATAAAATAATTAAAAGAGCAACTGAAATCCTCTCATCTATACAGATGATAATGGATAAAGAAGAGAAAATTATTAAAAAGAAATATGAATTAAACTTGTTTGAGCAAGATAATTTATCTTATTATGAACCTATAATCTCTAAAATAAAAGCAATTGATATTAATCATACCACACCTTTACAGGCATTGGTTTTTCTAAATAAGATTCAAGAAGAACTAAAAAAAATTAAGTCAAAATAAATATTTTTTCAAACCATAGTTATCCTAGGTCTTTTACGAATAAATTGAAAAGATTGATTAATGATTCTCTTGATAAATATTCAGTTTCATTAGGGAAGACACTTGATCTTTGTATTTTCCACTCATCTGGCTTTTTATTAAAAATATTGTAATACACAGAAGGGAATATTTTTATCTTAAGTGTTTCACTCAATTTTTTTATTTCTATAATTTCTTCTCTGGTTTGCGTAGGAAGCCCTAATATAAAGTATCCTCTAACGTTTAATCCTCTTTTTTTAGAATATAAAGCTATTTTTTCAAATTTATCTGAATAAAATGGCCTGTTGCAAGTTTTTTGAGTCTTTTCATATAAAGTTACCAAAGAGATATTTATCTCATTAAATCCACATTCTTTCATAATATCTATAATATCTTCATTTATCTTTTCTATTGAGATCCCATTCATTGCTGTAAACTCTATGTAAGGATATTTCTCTTTTAGTTCTTTTAAGGCAAAAAGTAATTTTATAGCAATCTCTTGTGTTGCGAATAGATTATCATCTTCAAAATTAAATACACTTATTCCTCTATTTAAACAGTCTTCAATCTCAGTAACAATATTTTCTATCTTACCTTCCTGGTAATTGTTAAAAACTACTTTTGATGTACAAAAATTGCATCTATTTGGGCATCCTCGAGAAAAAATTATTGAAGCCCCTTTTTTCTTATAAAACTTTATATCTTTTTCTTTTAGTAGGTTTCTATCAGGAAGTATATTATCTGTATTAATATTATTAATCTTTATATCTTCGTCTTTGTCTTTGTGGTCTGATATTATTTTTTTGGTGTAGAGGAATGCTTTATTTCCAGTTTTAAGGTATGAAACTACCCTTATTATTGGCTCTTCTCCTTCCCCTTTTACTATAAAGTCTATTTTTTTATTTATGTAGTATTCAGGGTATAAAGAGCTGTGATGCCCACCTATTATTATTGGTTTACTGTGATACTTTCTTATTATCTCTATTATTTTGTCTGTTTCTTGATAGTATGTAGTAAAGTTTGATGATATTGCAAACGCATCTACGTTAATATTTTTTATTCTTCTCTCTATTTCTTCCCAGCTTAGACCCCAGTGTGAATAATATTGAAAGGGAAATATTTTTTTTTCTATATATTTTTTTAAATAAGAAAACTCCTGTGGTATCTCTATTATTTTTCTTTTATTAGAGTGGCAATTAAGAAGAATAGGCTCAAATCCTGCTTTTTTTATAGCAGATGCAATATATAAAAGCCCTAATGGTTGTCTTCTTATTGATGTTATATAAAAGTCCTCAATTGGCGGTTGTATTAATAATATTTTATTTGTTATTTTTATTATCCTTGAAGATTTTTAAAATTAAAAATTTTAGCCAAAAATTTTAACAAAAAATTATGGGATATCAACTTGCAAGCTCTCAACCCAGTTTACAGACCTGTTCCCTGCATTATCTTCTACTTTAACTTTTATCTTAACAGAATATCCAGTTGATAGACCACTTGCATCAAAACTATAATTTGTTACTGTAGTTATTATATCAGGGCTCCATCCTAACCAATTTGTCCCACCATCTGGTGAAATGTTGTATTGGATAACATATTGTTTAATTCCTGATCCACCAGTATTGTCTGATCCAACATCCCATGTGAAGTTTACGTTTGGGGCAGTATAAGAACCTGAAAGACCTGTTATATCATTAGGTTGAGTCATATCAATTTGTACAGTTATAGGGATTGACCAATTACCTATATTTGAAGCATTATCGACTGCTCTTACTCTTATCTGGTATATATTTTCTACAGCAAGATTTCTTGTTGCTGATGTTCCTGTTTCATTACCCCCATCTGGGACTCCATCATTATTTATATCTATTTGATAGTATTGTATTCCTGAAAAGTCGGTGACTGAGCTCCAGCTTATATTAATATTTTTTGAAGTGTTATAGTATAATGTTGTTGATGAATTATCTACTAAAATACTTGTTGGGGCAGGGGGTAGTGTAGTATCATATGTTATACTATTACTTGTTACCCAGCCAGATGTATTACCTGCCAGATCTATAGCCCTTGCTATTATTTTGTATGTATGGTTTGTAACAGGCACTCCTATTATTATTGTTGGATTTGTATTTCCTAAAGCTGTAGTTTGTATTGCACCTGCAACACCATTGTCTATTATCATATACTCGTAATACCTGAAATTAGTATCAGAGCCGTTAAATCCAGTAAAACTTACTGGCCCTGTATTTGTATATGTATCGGTTACTGGTGTATTGATTATTGTAAAAGTAGGAGGAGTTGTATCTACTATTATACCGTTGGAAATTGCCCATGAACTTTCATTTCCTACGTAATCTATTGCTTTGCCTCTAAGTCTTGCATTTTCACCATTGTCAAATGTTTCGGTTCCATATCCTGATGTAGTTACTGATGTTGCTAAACCAAGGTCCTGGTCAGCAGACCAATTTGTTCCATCATCACTGCTTGCAACATAGTATTTTTCAATTCCAGTTTCTCCATCAATAAAACCTGACCATGAAAATGTAATACTTGTTGAGTTTATATAATTTCCGGGGTCTGTTACAGATCCTGCAGTAGGTAGTACTGTGTCAACCCACACAAGATTACTTGTTGTCTCATTACCTACATTGTTTGCATTATCTACAGGTTTAACCCCTATATAGTATTTTCTTCCATCAGTTCCTGTAAAATAAAATGTTAGTGCCCCCCCTGATAATGACCAGTTTACAGAGGTTATTCCAGTGTTTGTTCCGTTTGCAAGTGTGCCTGAACCTAAGTTTTTGTCTATTGTATATTCGTCATATTTACCGTTTACAGTTTCATTTACTCTTACAATATAGTACCTTGCATCAGCAATATCAGCCCATGTATATTTTACAACTTTTAAGCCATCAGGTTGATGGTTATTTCGTATTACTTTTCTTGTAAGATATATGGTTCCGTTATCATTTATTGCAGCTATTACTGGGGGATTAGCTGTGTCTATAGTAAAACTTATTGTTGTGGGTACTGATACATTGCCAGCCATATCAATAGATATTACCCTTGCTGTATAAGCACCATCAGAACTATAAGTATAAGTATAGTTGTTAACACTTCCGTCAACAGTAATATCGTATGTCCCATCATTATTTACATCTATTTTATAGTATCTTATGCCTGTATGGAGGTCAGAGGCATGATTCCACGAAAATGTTATATTACGTGTATTGAAGTAATTTGGGTCAGTATCTATTTCACCATTTACTCTAAGGTTTGTAACAGGATTAGGGGGGACTGTGTCAATTGTTTCAGATATTGATATTTGCACAGGCCCTCTTTGTAAGCTTATATCGTAAGGCTTTACTGCAAGGTAATATTTTTTTCCATTTACTCCTTCAAATTGAAGGCTAAGTTTTGTTCCATCAAAATCAAATGATGCATTGCTAACACCTGTTGGAGCAAGAGCAGCACTACAATCAATGGGAGATCCTGGTGTTGGGGTGTCTATTGAGACAATAGCAGATAGATTGTCAGTTATGTTGTAAAGTGTCATCTCATATCCTTGTGCACCTGGAATATTGTCCCATACATATTTTATAGTATTGCCTTCAGCACTATTGTGATATCCATCATAACCTGCTGTTCCATCATATTTTATAGTATCATTTGAATCCTTTATACTTCCTAAAAGATCTGGATTTGTGTTATTTACAATGTAACTTACTGTTATTGTATTTGTATTTCTTTTGTAATCTGTATCTGTTGCTTTGATTAATATGTTCCTTATTTGATTTGATAGTATTCCCCAGCTTGAGAATGGATCTATAGTATAAGACCAGTTTGTTGTTCCACCTGCCAGATTCCATGTATTACCATTATCAAGACTTATTTCAATTTTTAATACTGTGTTATCCCCACCCTTATCCTTTGCTCTTCCTATAATTGTGAATGTACTTGTAATAAGAGACCCGGGTGGGGGATAATCCACATATATGTCTGGCCCACTCTTATCTTCACCATCTATTCCGTAAAATGGATTTTTTGATTGACAATTGTTTATTGTTATAATAAATAATAAAATAAGGTAAGTTAATAATTTTTCTTTTTTCAGTTTCATCACTTCCTATAAATGTATAATTATATTATAATAATAACAAAAAATATTACAATATGGATAATATTTTTTGATTTAAAATCTGAGTCTTAATGTCATTTAATTATAGATTTAAATTTTGTAATAAAATTTTATTATTAACCTAATAATCTAAAAAGAAAGGGGTCCTCCCCCTTTTTAGTTTTATTTATTTTTCTTTTTTATAAAGTTTTTTTCAAGGTCATCTATATCCTGTGATGTTTTTTCTGTAAACTCTTCTATCTCTTTTGACATCTTTTCTATAAACTCATCCATATCTTTTATTTGATCTTCTATTGTTTTTAATGTTGATTGAACCTGATAAAAGTTTCTTTTGACTAAAGGATTATCTTTGTATTTTTTAAATATTGTTTCTGATAGTGTATATAAACCTTTTGATTGACTTACTGTTTTCTGATAAAGGTATTCAATTTCATCTAATTCTTCCTCTGTTAACTTATCTTTTGCTTTAAGTTGTTCTAATCTCTGATTGTTCTTTTTTTCTATTTCTGATAGTTTTGAATATGTATCTTCTATATTTTCTGCCTTAACATCTTCTGTTTTTTTAGTAAATTCTTCATAGTCTTTTTCTTCATCTATTTTTTCTTCTTTGTCTTTTTCTAATTCACCATTTATTTCTATTGTGACTTTTATATTAGGAGTAACTTCTATTTGTTTTTTATCGTTATCAACAATAACTTTTCCACTTTTTACTATTATACTTGACTTTCCATTTACAACCATAACTGTAAATGATGTACCTCTTACACCTGCTACTGCTGTTGGGGTGTATACTCTATAATATCCTTTTTCATTAATTTTCTCAACTCCTGAGTCTATAGCACCATTTATTACACCAAATGCATACCTGTTTTCCTTGTTTGTTTTTATTATATTAACAATTATTTTTGAGTTTGGCATTATTTTGATAACAGAACCATTATTCAACTCAATTTTTAATATTGATGACTTACCTGTGATTATAACATCTCCTTCTTTTATTTTATTATTTACATTAAGATTTTGACCTTTTTCTAGTTTACAACTACCAACTTTAAATATTACTTTTCCTATAATATCCTGTGCACTCAACCCTGAGTAAACTATTAACATTATAAATACTATTATTTTTTTCATCTCAATCCTCCTGGTCTTATTTTGCATTTTTTTATTGTTTATTATTAAGAATAACATAAACTGATTTAAAAACAAAAGTTTTTAAATGATTTTTATTATATCTCCGACAATCTCATCTAATGATCTATTGGCATCAATTATAAAGTTTGCAACTTCTTTATATAATGGTATTCTTCTTGAATAAACCTCTTCTATCTCTTTTATAAAGTCTTTTCCAGTAAGTGATGGTCTATCTTTTTTATCTTTTAGTCTTTTTTTTATTGTTTCTACTTCAACATAGAGAAAAAATACATACTTTTCTTTTTTTAAAATTTCTCTGTTTTCTTTTTTTTCTATTATGCCCCCGCCACAATCTATTATACAGTTATCTTTTCTTGAGATTTCATATAATATAGAGGTCTCTATATTTCTAAAGTATTCCCAGCCATTTTCCTCTACTATGCTTGTTATATCTTTTTTTTCTCTATTTTCGATTATTTTATCTATTGAGTATATCTGCAGGTTTATTGCCTCACTTAGTTTTTGAGACACACTGCTTTTTCCTGAACCCCTATATCCAATAAGATATAGTCTCATAGATCTTTTATCCAGTCATGGGTATTAAATGATATTATTGGGCTTAAGTCATCTTTTTTTAATACTGCTCTTTTTAGTCCAGCTTGAACTATAAATCTTTTACATAGAACACATATAAAGTCATGGCCATAGATGTAGATGGTTCCACCTCTTGACTTATCTTCGCCAGCTTGTATTATAGCATTCTGTTCAGCATGTATTGATCTACATGTTTCATACATTGTACCACTTTTTATATTATTGGCTTCTCTGTAACAAAACCCTTTTTCTATACAGCTTTCTACTCCATGAGGTGTGCCATTATATCCTGTGGATTTTATTTTATTGTAAGGATCTACGATTACTGCACCGACTTTTTTTCTAAGACAAGTTGATCTTGATGAAACAACTTTTGCTATTTCTAAAAAATAGTTGTCCCATGATGGTCTCATAATTTTTTAAAAGTCCTTTTCGAGTTCTGTAAGATAAATATATACGAAAAAGTTTATCCCATCTTTTTGACGTATGTTTATTATATCAAAATTGTTTTTTCTCATTGTTGAATATTCTATTTTCCCAAAGTGTATAAATGGTATTGAAGGTGTTATCTCTATATCTAAAAACTCTATAAACTTTCCACTTATTATATTTGTAAGTTCACCAAGGAAGTCTTCTATTAAAAAGCCATCCTCTTCAAGTTCATCGTTTTCAATTTTTTTATAAAGTAGGTTTATATCATTTTTGTCAATATTTATTATTAGCATTCCTTCATGTTCAGGTCCAAAAATACTTATCTGGCTTGTTATATCTTTTTTAGAAATAAACTTACTGTCTTGCCCTTGGTATTCAAGTAAAAACTCAAGACCGGTTAATTCTTCCAAACATTTAGATAAAACCTCTAAAAAAACGTCCTTATACTGCAATTTTTCTTCCTTGTTTTGTCTTAAACTTTAAAAATATACTTAATAAATATAAATAAAAATTTTAAATATTGAATAGTTTTTTTATATCGGATTTATTTATTTTTCTTGAATAAAAATATGTATTTTTATCCTTTAATAATATAAAATTATCTATAATATTATTTAACCATTTAAAGTCATGACTTGTAATTATAAACTTTATTTTTTTTGAAAATCTTTTTATTATTTTTGCTAAAAATATTTTGTATTTTATATCAATAAAAGATGTTGGTTCATCCCATAGTATAATCTTTTTTTTTGTTATTATTGACTTTGCAAACAGTATTTTTACAATTTCGCCATACGAGATTTTTGAAATCTCTTTTTCTAACAGGTCTGTTATACCAAGATTTTTTGATATATTATATATTCTTATTCTATTTTCTGGTGTTATTACCAGAGAGTTCAATGATGCTAAAAAAAAGTCTATGACTTTTATAGGAAAAAGAGGCTGTATTATTGGGGGAATATATTCTATTGTTTTAATTTTTTTTATATCAGTATTGTTATAGTAAATTTTTCCTTTATAGTCTATGATCCCTGCAATTGTTTTTAATAATGTTGTTTTTCCGCTTCCGTTTTCTCCAATTATGCCTGTTATTCCATTTTCTATTTTTATATGGAATGGTTTTAAAAAAAATGATTTAAGATTTATTTCATCTATTTTTATATCAAACATTTGTATAAGTAAAAATATTTTTTTAAATTTTGGAATAAAATTTAAAATGATCTTTATAATAAAAAAATTAATTGTTTATCTTAAATAAAAGAGGAGCTTAATGCAAAGATATAGCATACCTATATTTCTTGCGGTTGTTACATCTTTAATTGTTATTCTAGGGGGCATAATAGGCGGGGCTCCTATAGGTAAAATATTTCAGAGGTTATTATTTTTTAGTATTCTTATGGGATTTTTAGGTTTTGTATTGATATATATCCTTGAAAAATGGGGGATAGACCTTAATTCTCCGGCTTCTAATGATATGAGTAGTGAAGAGAATCAAAGTGATGAGGAAGGAGAAGTAGAAACTCCTGGAAATGAAGAAAGTGAAAAAATTGAGGCTGGAAGTGTTGATAAAATAGAGAAGTCTGATGATTCAGGTTTTACATACACTGTTGATGATGAAGAGATTGAGTTTACACCATTAGACGATACAATAATTGAAAAAAGCTCATCTGAAAAGGAGATAGTTATTAATGGAGAAAAAATCCAATATGATCCTAAAAAGGCTGCAGCTGCAATAAGACAATTATTGTCTGAGGATAAAGAAAATGAATGATAGAGAGAAAATTATAATTGAGATATCAACAAATATGGATTGTCCACCAGAAATAGTTGAGCTTTTGTATGATTTTACTAACGGTGACCCGGATGGTATTAAAAAGATTTTATCTTCACTGTCTAAAAGTATATTACTTATAAAAGCTAATTTTGAATCAAAGATAATAGATAAAAGGGGTTTTTTATACATTGCTTATGATATTAATAATTCTAAAATAGTTGAAAAAGGGATTTTTGCTTATAAAAACTTTCAACCATTGAACCTTAGTATGAATTGGGAAGAGACAAAAAAGATTATAATGCAACATAAATCAGACAATAAGTTTGATGGCAAAATGTGGGCTTTTTTTGATAAAGAAGTATCAAGTGATCTTTTGATAAAAGAACTTAAAAGGATCATCCCTATCTATTCTGAATCAGAGACAAAGTTTAAAACACTTGTTGTAACTCTTTTGAGTAAGGTATTAGCCCCAGTATTTTATAATAAAAACTTTTCTCTTGACACAAGTATAGAGTTTATAGATCCCTTTGTTTTTTTCAAACCACTTGAGTCTTCATATAGGGAAGAAAAAGAGGATGTGAAGAAAGAAGAAAAAAAGGAAGATGAGATTTTTACGATTAAAGTGGTTCCAGTCCTTGACCCTATAAATGGTAAAAATGTGAGTGATTTAACTGTTAATGACAGAGTTGTCTTTGAGCTTAAAGATGAAAGAGAGGCAGCAAATTATATAGGTGAACTTTTACAAAAAGATAATGTGGGGCTAATAGGGAAGGTTGAATCATATTCTATAGTAGATGAAGATACTGTAAGACTTAATATAAAGTTTGCACCTGGTATATCAGGCGAGGCTTTAGTATCTAAAACAGTACTTCTTAAAACATTTTCAGAATATGATGAGATGAATAGTAAGGAAACAAAGCAGGATGCATTAAAAATCAATTATTCATCTTTTTTAAAATTGATTTTTATTATTATTTTAGTAATTTTATTATTGTTATATTTTAAATAGATAAGAGGGGACTTATTTGGAATTTAATAATGAATTTATAAATATCTCAGAAGAGGAAGAACTAGAATTATGGAAAAGATATAAAAAAAACGGAGATCCAAAAGCAAGAGAAACACTTATAATAAAATATGCCCCACTTGTAAAATATGCTGCTGGTAAGATTGCTATAGGAATGCCTAAAAGTATAGAGTTTGATGATTTGGTAGGTTATGGTTTTTTAGGCTTATTGGATGCAATAGATAAGTTTGATCTTAGTAAAAATACTAAGTTTAAGACCTATGCCCTTACAAGAATAAATGGTTCTATATTTGATGAGCTTAGAGCTAAAGATTGGGTACCCAGGACAATAAGGCAGAAAGGAAAAGAGCTTGAAAGAGTTATAATAGAACTAGAGGAAAAGCTTAATAGATATCCCACAGATGAGGAAATATCAGAAGCATTGGGTATTGCACCTAAAGACCTCCAGAAATTATATATGAATTTAAGTATGACTACTATAAAATCTTTTTATGAACCACCAGTTTCTGTTTCACCTGAAAATGAGAAAATGGCTTTAATAAATACAATAGAAGCAGGTGATAATCTTACTCCAGATAAACTTACTGAAAGAAAAGAACTTGAGGAAATTATAAGTAAAATAATTGAGGAATTGCCAGAAAAAGAAAAACAGGTCTTGATACTTTATTATTATGAAGACCTTACATTAAAAGAGATAGCGGAAGCTCTTGATGTAACAGAGTCAAGGGTATCTCAGATACACAGTAAAACACTTTTTAAGATTAAGATTAAAATGAAAAAAATAAAAAATCAAATGAAAGATAGTCAGAATAAGATTTATAAATAAAAAGTATTTATTTCGTGTTTTATTTATTTTAAATTAATTCCCCCATATTATTCAATGGGGGCTTATTATATCTTATTAGATTAGAATTTAAGATTAAAAATAAACTATAAGAATATATAGGTATGAGATTAAAATTGTTAATAAAGATAAAGGTACTCCATACTTTAAAAATTCCCAAAATGTTATAGGATAACCATTTTTTTTAGCAATACCAGCAACAACAACATTTGCAGATGCTCCAATTATTGTTAAGTTACCACCAAGGCATGCACCTAATGATAGTGCCCACCATATTGGTAGAATAGCTTTGTCTCCCATAGTTATAGCAAGTTCTTTTATAAGTGGTATAATAGTTGCTACATAAGGGATATTATCTATAAGACCTGATGCAATTCCTGAGAACCATAGTATTATGGTTGAGGTCTTTTTTATGTCTCCTCCTGTTATTTTAATAACCTCTTCACTTAACCTTTTTATTGCTCCAGATTCTATGAGACCACCAACCATTATAAATAATCCTATGAAAAAGAATAGAGTTGTCCATTCAATATCTTTAAATGCTTCTTCTGGCTCTATTTTAGATATTACAAGTAATAGTATAGCCCCGCTGAATGCTACAATAGATGCCTCGAGGTGTAAAACACTGTGTAGTAATAACCCAATTATAACAAGAGAAAATATTAACAGTGACTTGATCATTAAGGGTTTATCTCTTAACATGCTTTTCTCATTAAAAGACATTATTCTTGCTCTGTCTGTATTTGAAACTTTCATATCTTTTCTGAATACAAAATAGAATATAATACTTAAAACACCTAACTGTATTAATATTACAGGTGTTAGGTTTTTCAAAAAATCCATAAAAGATAGGTTTGCTGCACTTCCTATTAATATGTTTGGTGGATCACCAATCAGAGTGGCAGTACCGCCAATATTTGAACCTAATATTTGAGTTATTAAAAATGGCATTGGGCTTATATTCATTTCATTTGCAATAAGTATTGATATAGGTGATATTAAAAGTACTGTAGTTACATTATCAAGAAAAGCTGAAACAACCGCTGTAAGTAAGAAGAGGACTACCATTATTTTAAAAGGATTGGCATTTACCATTTTTGATAGTTTTATAGCAAGGTATTCAAATAATCCAGTTTGTTGGATAACTTTTACTAAAAACATCATTCCCATAAGAAGAAATATTACATTGAAGTCTATATGATGAGAAAATGCTTTTTCTTCACTTTCAATATGTAGGATTATCATAAAAAAACCTGCAAGTAGTGCTACGAAGGTTTTTGGTAGTTTTTCTGATGCTATAAGTATATAACCTAAAATGAATATTATTATTGCTAATGTCATTGAACTCATTTTTAAAACCTCTTTTAAAAATAAAAGTCTAATATTTCTAAGTCCTCAAAATAGTATCAAGAAGTGTTTTTGGGTCGACTACACCTACTATTTTATTTTCTTTATTAACTACAAATACTTTTCTTAAATTGTTTTTGACTATTATGAAACCTAATTCTATAATTGAAGTGTCTTCAAATATTATATCCCCTTTACTTGATTCTACATAAAGGTCTTTTACTTTTGTTGTTGCTTCTTTTTTCTCAAAGTCTTCATATGCTCTATAATCAGACAGAAACGATAAGTTTGTCATTGATAATACATATGGGGGATAAGCAAGTTTTAATATATCTATTACGCTTATTTTCCCTTTGTATTTACCATCATTATCAACTACTGGTAAAAAGTCTTTATTATGTTTTTTCATTATATCAAGTGTTTCAGATATTGATGAATCAAGCCTTACACTATCAAAGTTTTTATCCATTATTTCAGATACTTTTAGAGGTTCAGTTATTTTAACATCCTTTGACTTTATAAACTCTATTAGTTCATTTTTTTCAGATATAGACTTAAGTTCTTTATTATAATTTTTTATAAAACTTACTATTGTTGATAGTGTTTTAAGATAGATATTTGAACCTTGGGTGTTTGTTATTATTATGAAAAAAAAGTCATAAGTTTTTTCATTGACTGTTATAGGTTTACTAAGTTTTACTATAGCTATTAAAAGGTCGTTATATTCTGGCAATCTTCCGTGTGGTATTGCAAACCCGTAATCAAAACCAGGGAAACCTAATTTATCCCTCTCTTTTATAGCATTTTTTATTTTTTGCTGGTCTATTTTTATTATTTGGGATAATTTTTTTGTGATATACTGATACAATTCATCTATATCAGTGAATTGTTGATTTATGAATATCAAATCATCTACTAATAAATTAGAAAATTTCATTATCTCTATCCTTAAGATAAAAAGTTAATACTTATAGAAATTTAATATTAGAATAACAAAATTCCAATCTCAATCTTTTTAACCAGAAACTCACCACCTTTAATCTTTTTATTTATTGGTATTTCTATTTTGCCCATATTTTTAAAGGGTGGTTTTAGTATTACTTTATATTTAAATGATCTTATTATGCTTTTTATACCACTACAAAGGTCACAGTATATATTATTACCAAAACATTTAGGGCAAATTATTCTTGCTGGCAGGTCTATCTCTAGATAAAAGTTATAATTAATCTCTTTTTTTGAGATCAGAACATAAAGATCAACATTGAAATCTTTTTTTGCATCCTTATATCTTTTTCTATCAAATATTTTTACTTTCTTTACTATATTGCCAAGGTTATTTGGGAATATTATTCTATTTTTTTCTATTTTTTTTAGATTATTTTTTGTTTTCTCTTTTATAACAGTTCTTATATATTCATCTCTTTTCTTTTTATCAGAAAGAGTTTTATATGCTTCAATAAGAAGATTAAACTCTGATGAATCATATTGCCCTGTATCAGGATGGAGTTCTTTAACCCTTTTATAAAAAGCTTTTTTTATTAAATTTTCATCTTCTGTATATTCTATGTTTAAAATTTTAAAATAATCTACCATATTTTATCAGGGTTTAAAAGATTTTTAGGGTCAAATATTTTTTTAATTTTTTTATGGAGTTCTATATTGATTTTTGGTTCGTATTTTATAAAGTATTTCTTTTTTGTAAGTCCTATACCATGCTCACCTGAGAGTACTCCATTATATTCAATAGCCTTTTCAAAAATAGTTTTTAATATTTTATCTTTAGTCCCTTCCCATATTATTCCTGTTTCGTCTTTAGTATTTAATATATTTACATGGATATTGCCATCACCAATATGTCCATAACATATTATATTTATACCATTGTCTATCTCTATCTGTCTTAGATCTTTAAAAAAGAGAGGTAGTTTTGATGGTGGGAGTGTTATATCTTCACTGAGTTTATTAAAACTTATATGTTTAGTAGCCTCACTTATTATTCTTCTTATTTCCCATATGTTTTTTTGTATTGAAGAAAATGGTGCAATAAGTATCTCTTCACAATCTTTCTCTATTATTTTATAAATAAACCTGGCATCTTCTTCTACGTGTTCTATAACAGTTCCATCAACTTCTATTAGTAAGTGCATAGGATAATCAGAGTTTGGTATTCTCTCTTTTTTTAGGGCTTCAACTGCCTTTAATGCTTTATTTTCTATGAACTCAATTGCTGATGGTGTTATCCCAGATGTGTATATTTTATTTATAGCTGATAAACTTTTTTCTATATTTTGGAACATTGCCCATAGTAATATTCTGTATTTTGGATATGGTAATAATTTGATATAAGCACCTGTTATAGTAGCTAAAGTCCCTTCAGAAGATATAATTAAGTCTTTTAATGAATATCCTGTTACGTTTTTTCTTGTTATACCCCCAAGTCTGGTTATAGTACCATCTGGTAATACTACATCAAGTCCAAGTATGTAGTCTCTAGTTACTCCATACTTGAAAGCCCTTGGCCCTCCAGAGTTTTCTGCTATATTACCTCCTATTGTTGAGATGTCAAGGCTTGCCGGGTCAACAGGATAAAATAAGCCATATTTTTCAGCTTCTTTTTGTAAATTAAACACAATTACTCCTGGTTGAGCATATGCTATCATATCCTCTTTTATTATTCTTAATTTATCCATCCTTGTTAAGGAGACTATTATTGATCTTTTTGTAGGAACTGCCCCACCACTTTTTCCTGTTCCTGCTCCTCTTATAATGTAGGGGATATCATATTTATAACATATTTTTGCTATTGAAGAGACCTCTTCTGTTGTAAGTGGTTGTATAACACCTATAGGACTTACCTCTGATTTTATAGAACTTTCATCATTAATATATGAGACTAAGATGTCTTCATCAGTTATGAATCTTGATCCAAAAATAGATTTTAGCTTATTTAATCCTTTTTTTAGTTTCATTTTAGTTCACCCCATGATTTACCTATTGCAATGTTAACCTTTAATGGTATTTCTATTTTAACTATATTCTCCATTATCTCTTTAATGATTTTACTTAACTCTTCTGCTTTCTCTTCCTTTACTTCAAACAATAATTCATCATGGATTTGTAAAACCATTTTAGCATCATATTCTTGTAGTATATCGTTTATTTTTATCATTCCTATTTTTATAATGTCAGCATTACTTCCCTGGATTATTGTATTAACTGCTATTCTTTCCATTTCATCTTTTCTTATATCTTTTATCTTATTTAAAAATCTTTTTCTTCCAAAAATTGTTTCAACATAACCTTTTCTTAAAGCCTCTTCTTTAACTGTTTCTATATATTCTTTTACTCCTTTAAATATGTTAAAATAGGAGTCTATAAAAACCTTTGCTTCTGCTGGTGTAATTTCAAGTTCATCTGCTAATTTATACTGACCCATGCCATATATTATTCCGAAGTTTATTGTTTTTGCTATTCTTCTCTGTTCTTCTGCAATATCCTTGTAATCCATATTAAAAATTAGACTTGCTGTTACTTTATGTATATCTATATCTTTATTAAATGATTCTGTTAATATTTTATCTTTAGAGAATGCAGCCATAAGTCTTAGTTCTATCTGGGAATAGTCAGCACTTATTAATAGATTACTATTTTCAGCTATGAAACTATTTCTTATTTTCCTTCCTATTGGGTCTTTAATAGGTATATTTTGTAAATTTGGTGAACTTGAGGATAGTCTTCCTGTTGCTGTTCCCACCTGACTGAAGTTTGTATGTATTTTATCTTTTATTAGATAATCTGAAAGTGGGATTAAATAGGTATTAAGGTATTTATTTAAAGATCTATATTCTAAAATTAATGATACTATTTTGTTTTCTTTAAGTTTTTTTAGGTTCCTTTCATCTGTTGCAAAACCAGTAGTTCTTTTTTTTATTCCTTTTGTTGATATGTTTAATTTTTTGTATAAAATTTCTGATAACTGTTTTGGTGAGTTTATGTTAAACTGTGTTCCAGCTTCACTATATATTTTTTCTGTAATATCTCTTATTTCTTTTACAATCTCTTTTTCAAGGTTATTTATTATATTCTTGTCAATCTTAATTCCAGTTTGCTCCATCTCAGCTAATATTGGTAATAATTTCATTTCAATATTATAAAATATATATTCAAGATTCTCCTCTTTTATTTTGTTTTTAAAAATATTGTAGAGCCTTAAGGTTATATCAGCATCTTCACAAGAGTAGTCCTTAACTTTTCCAACATCAAGTGAAAGGAGTGTTTTATCTTTTTCCACTATATCATTATATTTTATTGTTTTATAGTTAAGATATTTTTCAGCAAGAATATCCATATTGTATGTTCTTTCATCTGGTTCCAGTAGATGTGCTGCAATCATTGTGTCAAAATATATTCCTTTCAGTATTAAACCATCATTTCTTAAAACGTGATAATCATACTTTATATTTTGTCCAATCTTTTTTATCTCCTCTGATTCTATTATTTCTTTAAACTCTCTTATAAAATCATCTTTCTTTATACTTTTTTCCCCTGTAAAACTTATGTAATATGCTTCTTTTTCTTCAACTGAAAACGATATTCCTATCATCTTTGCTTCTAATATGTTTAATGTGGTTGTTTCAGTATCTATGCAACAAAATTTTTTTTCTAAAATTTTATTTTTTAAAATTTTAAGTTCTTCTATAGTATTTATAAGATGATATCTTGAGGGTTCAATTATTGATAAAACTTTTTTAGATTGAATACCAAATGCGTTTTCAACAAACTCTCTAGTAAACTTTTTGAACTCAAGTTTTTTAAAATAATCCAAAAGTTTTTCTGTGTCTATATCATTTGATGTATAATTTTCTATATCTATTTCCAGGTCTGTAATTATTGTAGCAAGTTTTTTACTTAGAAAAGCGTTTTCTCTATCTTCTATTAGTTTTTTAGATATATTTTTATCTATTTTATCAATATTTTCATATATATTTTCGATTGTTTTATATTCTTGCAGAAGTGCAACTGCTGTTTTTGGACCTATACCTTTTACTCCTGGTATATTATCAGATGAATCACCTATTAAACCCAGGTAGTCTGGAATCTGGTTAGGATATACCCCAATTTCTTGATAAACCTCTTCAACTCCTATTTTTTTTATATCTGTGATATTTTTTTGTGGTTTTAATATAGATATATTTTTATCAACAAGTTGTAAAAGGTCTTTATCTGAAGTTAATATATAAACATTTTCATTGTTAGCTATTTTTTTTGCAATAGATCCTATTACATCATCAGCCTCATAACCATCTTTATATATCATAGGAATATTTGAGTTGTTTATTATTTCTATTAAATAGTTTATCTGAGCTTTTAATTCATCGGGGACTGGTGGTCTATTTGCTTTATAGGGTTGATATAAATCTTTTCTAAAAGTTGGGGTTGTTGATTCAAATACCAATATAAATTTGTCTTTATCTCCTTCAATAAATTTGAAAAGTGTCTGAAAAAAACCAAATATACAGTATGTTGGGAAACCATAACTTGTTATAAGTTTATTATTAATGAGTGCGTAATATGCTTTATAAATAAGTCCTAATGTATCTATTATTTTCAAATAATCTCCTTTTATTTTGTCAAAATACAAATTTTAAAATTAATTAAACTTAGTATTAAAATTTTGATAATTTTAAAAGGTTATTTTAATACTAATTATTCCTGTCAAATCCGATATTTTATATACAGTTTTTCTTGAGGAATTTATGGGAAAAATTTATTATAAAGGAAAAAGTTATACACAACTTATACTTTCACTGAGTTCAAAAAATAGTGTAAGAGATCTTTTAGGGTTATTGCTTAGTATAAAAACTCCATTAAAATATCCATATGATGTACAGTGGGAGTTTGTTGTGATGGAGCTACTTACGAATTCTATCATAGCTTCTATAAAAAATAATGTTGATAATCCGATAATATTATTCCTTGATGTTGATAAAACATTTTTTACAACAATAGTATCGGATGGGGCCGGTGGTTTTGACTTTAAAACACTTCCTTATGATATATTCGCAAAAGATATAAGTAATATAGATGTATTTGATAAACTTTTTGAAGAATATAGGGCAAGAGAAGGTTACGCAAGGTTTGGACTTGGCTTATATGCAGCTAAAAAGTTTGCTGACTATTTTGATATATTCCTTATAGATAAAAAGGGAAATAAAACGATAAGTTTTTCAGAAGGTATGATTAATGGAACAAAAGTTATTATAAGAAAAAGAATAAAATAAATTTAGAGGGGTTTTTATGAGTGTTAAAAGATTGGTTATTATAACAATTAACTTTCTCTTTTTAATATTTATTCTTTCTTTTTCAATTAAAACACACAGAGGGGATGAATCAAAAACTATTGTTAATACAGAGATTAATTTGTCTTTAATGAAAGATTATTTACTACTTGGTTCTGATAATGGTTTATATCTATTAGAAACTAATTCAAATAAAAGGAATCTTATTTTCGATAAACCTGTTGTTAATGTTATAAAAACCTCATACGGTTTTTTTGTTCTTACTAAATATGAGGGTATATTTTTTTCAGAGGATCTTAAAACTTTTAAACCAGTTAATGATGGAATTTATTCTCATAAGATAAAAATTTTTAACCAGGATAAAAAATATTTTGAAACAAAAGTAATAATTGATTATATTAAGTCTATTAAAGTTGATCCTTTTGATGATTCAATAGTTATTGCTAATAGCTCAAAAAATGTTTATTATTCAATTAATAAAGGATTAAAATGGGAAAGACTTGATATACCATCTTCTCATTATTCTTCTATTACAGATTCTACAATATTTTCTATTAAAGAACAGGACAGAATTAAGGTATATGTTGCTTATGGCACATCTTTTAAAGGTTTTTTTATTAAAACAATTGGTGATAAAAAATGGGAAGAAATAGTAGATGGGCTTTACAAATACTCTAATATGATTCAGGATGTAAGCAATATTATTAGTGCTAAAGATGAAGATAATAAGGTAAGAGTTTTTGCTTCAAACTCTTTTACACCAATTTTATATGAACTTGATTTTAAAACTAAAAAATGGAAGCAGGTCTTTAAGATTAAAAAAGATTTTGGGATGGTTGAATCTTTATATTATGCAAATAAGAGTGTTTATTTTGTTTCAGAAGATGGGATATATGAATATAATTTAGAAAAAAATACTCTAAATAGGATTGAATCTGATAAAATTGACAGTAGTTTATCTTCAGAAGAAATAAAACCAAATTGTCTTGTTATATTCAAAAATAGTAAACCCGAATATTTTTTCAATAGTTTATGGCTTTTAAGAAATAATTTTGATGGATACAAAAGATTGGCAAAAGATAAAAGGGGTTTATATATTCAGTTTTATGTACCTACCCAGAAAAAAAGATTTGAAAATATTTTAGAGATAATGAAAGATTATGGTCTTAATATGATTACTATTGATATGAAGGATGACTTTGGGATATTAAGATTTAATGTAAAAGATGAAGTCTTAAAAAAGATGGGGGTTGTTCAAAATCCTATTGATCTTGATGAGTTTATAAAAAAATGTAAAGAAAACAATATATATACTGTTGCAAGGATTGTAGTATTTAAAGATAAAGTATTATATCATTATAATAACTATGAACTTGCTATTAAAGATAGAAATGGTAAACCATGGCGGGGAATAGTAAATAAAAAAGGAACAGAGGATTATAACTCTGGGTTCTGGGTTGATCCATATTCACCTAAAGTATGGGATTATAATGTAAGAATAGCAAAAGAGCTTATTGAGAGAGGATTTGATGAAATACAATTTGATTATATAAGATTTCCAACAGATGGTATAAATCTTGGCGATGCTGTTTATCAAAATTATGAAAAAGGGATGGACAAAGAGACTGCTCTCTTATCTTTTCTTTTATATGCAAGAGATAATATAAAAGCACCTATATCTATAGATATATATGGGGCTAATGGATGGCATAGGACTGGTTCAAGAACAGGGCAAGAAGTTGAGATATTAAAAGACTTTGTTGATGTTATATGCCCTATGTATTATCCTTCACATTTTTCTCAAGACTTTTTAAATTATCAGCCTTATGAAGATAGGACATACAGGATATACTATTTTGGTAGTTTTAGGAACTTTTACATAGCTCAGAAATCAGTTGTAATAAGACCTTATGTGCAGGCTTTTAAACTTAATGTATCTTATGATAGAAACTATTATGGACCTTTATATATAGAAAATCAGGTTAAAGGTATTATTAATTCTATTGATATGGGCTATACTTTTTGGAATCCAGGTACTAATTATATTATATTAAAAGAGGGCCTTTTAAACATTAAAAATGTTTCTAAGAAAGGGATGGTTAATGGAGAAACAAAAGACAGTTGAAAATAATATAAAAATAGTAATTCCCTTTTTAAAAGCTGCAATTAAAGTTTTAAATGAAATAACCACTATAAAGTTCAATAAAAAGGAGGTTTATCCTTTAGATGGACATAAGTCTATAGGAGATATAAAAGTTGAAATAAGAATAGTAGGTGATATAGAGACAAGGATTATATTTGACTTTCCCCGGGACCTTGCTTTTAAGCTTGCTAAAGATGTTGTGGGGAATGCATTGTCTGAGTATGATACAAAGATGTTAGAGGCTTCTATACTTGAGATGTCAAATATGATTGCTGGTAATGCTATGGGGTTCCTTGAAGAGATTAATCTTAACTGTAATATAATGCCGCCAAAGGTATATATTGGTAAAAACATTAATATATTTTATAAAAATACCAAGCTCGGGGTAATAGAGTTAACAAGTCCTATAGGGGATTTTAATATCTATCTTGTTCTTAAAGAAGATATTATACTTGATCCTGCGGGTATAGTTCTATATAATATAACCGAAATAGTTACTAGTTTTTTTATAGAGGTTTTTATACCTAAAGGTTTTAGTATATATTCTGTTAATGATATTACAATGCTTTGTGAACTAATTAAAAGTAAAGATATTTCATTAGTTTTTATAGGTGTTTTTAACCTTATAAGTCATAAATCACTGTATGAGATAATGGATAAAATTCTTAATGTTTCTCCTAATATTAAAATTGTTTTCTATTGTTCTGAGAAAGAGTGGAATAAAGAGTTATATGAAAAGTATAAAAACAATTTATTAGGATATATACCAAAACACTTTGATAACATAAAAACCGCAAAAGCTATGGTGCTTTTATTGGAGAGGATAGGGGTTAAATACAATGTTGCAAGAAAACATGTAAGAGTAAAACTATCTGATGAAGATAAGGCAAAACTTATAATTTATTCTGGCTTAAAAGATATTAACACTTTGACTGTTAAAATACTTGATATAAGTGTAGGTGGTGTTTTAGTTGAGTTCCCACCTCAAAATATTTCAGAAGTATCTGTTGGTTCTATATTTGAAGGGCAGTTTTCTCTTAAAGGGTTTGTTGTTAAAGCTAAACTTAGGGTTCAAAATATCAATGAAAACATGATTGGACTTTCTTTCTTAGAACTTACTGATGATGATGTTAGGAAAATATCTTTTTTTATTCATGAAAAACTTAATGAAGTAGTCAAGTCTTAAAAAGTTAATTAGTCTAAAATTAACTTTACTATTTATATTTTTAATTTTTTCTTGACTTGGGGGGGGGGGGTTTTTAGTAATTTTTTTTATAAAAAAATTTTTTCAATTTTTTCAAAAAAAAAAAATTAGGGGGATATAATGAAAAAAATTAGAGTTTCTATTTTCTTTTTTTCTTTATTAATCTTGTTGCCATTTTCAATTAATGCTGATAAAAAGGCTGATGACTTTATCAAAGAGGCTTTAAAGAAGATAGAAGAGATAGATGCTCAAAAACTGTATAATATTATTGGTAAAGAAGATATTGTGATAATTGATGTTAGAGAGAAGATAGAACTTGCTGAAGGTAAAATAAAAGGTTCAATTCATATACCAAGGGGTACAATTGAGTTTAGGATAGAGGAAATTGTAAAAGATAAAAATAAGAAAATAATTACCTACTGTAAAAAAGGTGGGCGAGGAGTATTAGCTGCTGCTACATTAAAGGAGATGGGGTATAAAAATGTTTTTAATTTAAAGGGTGGTATTGTTGCATGGATGGCAGCCGGATTACCTGTTGAAAAAGAATAATATTTTAAAATAGTTTTTTAAATGAGATTTTTTTTAGGAAATTTTAATAAAATAAGAGTAAAGATAATATTATTGATTATCTTTTTAGTTATATTTTCTATAACTTCTTTAAGATATTCTTTAAACTTTCTTAAAGATATAATTATAAAAGAGGTTCCTCGTTTCTCCTCACCTTTTATTCTTTCTTCAATTGAGGCTATTGCTAAAAAATATTTGTCAAGAGATGATTTTGATTCTTTTCAATTGTACGTTAATAATTTAGTGAAAGAAGAAAAAGTAATAAAAGAAATAGATCTAACAGATAATAATGGGAATATAATAATTTCCAGCTCAAAAGAAAGAATAGGAATTAATGTAATTAATGAGATTAAAGAATGGAGAGAAAATCAGAATAGTGATTCAATTTTTAAGAGTAATGAAGGGGAAGGTATATTTTATAGAATTAGGCTTTTGATGATTGAAAAAAGTGAATATCTACCACCTGAGGAAAAAGGATATATTATAATAAAATTTGATTTTGCTTCTTCATATATTGTTGAAGAGATTAAAAGATCTTCTAATTTGATATCTTTTTTAATCTTTTCATTCTCTATTTTTATCCTCTTAGTAGTCATTACAATATTTGTAAAAAATATAATAAAGCCTCTTGAATTTTTAAAGAACCATCTAAGTAAGATTGAAAATAAAGATTATTCAGGGGAAATAGAATCTGAGTTTAATAAAGTAATAAAAGAAGATGAGATTGGAATTATAATTAAATATTTTGCAATAGTTATCTCTAGTTTAAAAAATGTTTTGGTGAGCTTGAAGAAACAAAATTTTGATCTTGATCATTATAGTGATGTCTTAAGAAATGAAAGTGATAAATTACTTCTAAGTTTTAATGAAATTTTTGAGTTTTCTGATAAGATTTTATTAACAATGAAGGATCAAAATGAAATAGTAGAACAAGCTAAAGAAGCAGTTGATATTATTTACTCTTATATTAATAAAATGACTAAAGAGACTTTAAAAAATAAAGAGATGATAAAAGCTGCAGTAGTATCTGTAGAAAATATATCTTTAATAGTAGATAAACTTTATGTTATTTCAAATAATGCTAATCTTTCGGCAAAAGAACTTTTTAATTTATCTGAAGAAAATTTAAAAATTATTTTAGAATTCTCTAGAGATATTGAGAATGTTTCAAATATATCAACTCAAATAAATGATATGGTTGAATTAATAATGGATATAGCAGAACAAACAAATCTACTTGCTATGAATGCAGCAATAGAAGCAGCTCATGCTGGAGAGTATGGGAAAGGTTTTGCTGTTGTTGCTGAAGAAATAAGAAAATTAGCTGAAAAATCTAACAAATCCGCTAAAAATATACAAATAATAGTTAAAGAAATTATAGAAGGTATGGAAAAAAATAAAGAGAAAAGTGAAAACACTATTAAGAATTTTGAAAAACTTAAAGAGAAAATAAAAGAATTGTTTGAATTTAACAATAATATTTTACTTTTTTCTGATGAACAAAAAAAATCTATTAATCCTATAGTATCTACTTTATCTTCTATTAACGAGTTAAGTAGTCTTATTGATAATGTTGCCCAAGAGGAAACTATTAGTGTAGAAAAACTTAAAAGAATATGCAAAAATTTAAGTGAGATTTCTAATAATATTAGTATTCTTATTAGTAATGAAAATAATATAATAAATAAAACTTTTAGCTCAGCTGATTGTATTAAAAATATTTCCCAGGATATGTCAAGTCTGTCTTTAAAAATAAGAAAAGATTTTGAAGAGTTTAAATTTTAAAAAATTAAAAATTTTAATTGTTTCTTAGATTTTTTAAGAAAACCGGGCATAAAAACCCGGCTTAAAAAACTGTTGAATTTAATTAAACAATACAGTTTACTTTACTTTTTCAATTTAGATACTATCTCTTTTGTATCAAGTGCTATCATTAACTCCTCATTTGTTGGTACTATCATAACTTTTATTGATGAGTCTTTTTTTGTTATAATTTGCAATTGCCCTCTTACATTATTTTTTTCTTCATCAAGTTTTATTCCCAATCCTTCTAGTCTTTTTACAACTTTTGCCCTGAAGTCAATTGCATTTTCACCAATTCCACCTGTAAATATTATTGCATCAACTCTTCCGAGTAATGCTATATAAGCACCTATATATTTTACTGTTCTATGAACAAGTGCATCTATTGCAAGTTGAGCCCTTTTATTCCCTTTTTTTGCTGCATCTTCAATGTCTCTCATGTCAGAACTTACTCCAGAGATTCCTAAAAGACCACTTTTCTTATTTAATAGATTATCAAGATCATCTATACTCATGCCAAGGTTTCTATTAAGATAGAATAGTATACCAGCATCAATATCACCTGACCTTGTACCCATTATAAGACCTTCTACTGGTGTCATTCCCATTGTTGTGTCGTAAGACTTTCCATCCTTTATAGCAGCAAAACTACTACCATTTCCCATATGGCATGTTATACAGTTAAAGTTTTCAAGTTTAATACCAAGGTATTCTGCTGCCTTCATGGAGACGAATCTGTGAGAAGTACCATGGAATCCATATCTTCTTACTTTATTTTTTTCATAAAGTTCATAAGGTATTGCGTATATAAAAGACTCTTCAGGCATTGTTTGGTGGAAAGCAGTATCAAAAACACCAACGTTTGGAACATCAGGTAATACGTGCATCATTGCTTCAATACCCATTATGTTTGCAGGATTATGGAGTGGAGCAAGAGGTATACACTCTTTCATAGTATTTATAACTTCTTTTGTAATTAATACAGATGATGTGAACTTATCAGCACCATGTACAGTTCTATGTCCGACTGCAACTATCTCTTTAAGGCTCTTTATAACTCCTATTTTTGGATCAACAAGTTTATTAAGTACTATCTTTATAGCTTCCTCGTGGTTTTCTATTTTGCTAACAGTTTCTTTAACTTTGTCTCCATTATATGGTTCATAACCAACTATTGCATTGTCTAATCCAATTCTTTCAACCAATCCTTTTGCCAGGACTTTTTGCTCTTCCATATTTATAAGTTGATATTTTAAGGAAGAACTTCCACAGTTTAAGACCATAACATTCATAACTATTTTCTCCTTAACTTTATTTATATGTTTTGCAGTATAAATTTAAAAAATTTTAAGTAAAAAATTTTAAATAATATTATTAAATTTCTTTATAAGGCATAGAGTAAATAATAATTATTTAAATAATATAAATAGAGGAGTATTTATGAAAAAAAGAAGTGACCTTATGATAAAAGGATTCGAGAGGGCTCCACACAGGTCATTACTTAGGGCTGATGGATTTACAGATTGGGAGATGGAAAGACCAATAATAGGAATTGCAAACTCTTTTAATGAGATAATTCCAGGGCATATACATCTTGATAAAATAGTTGAGGCTGTTAAAGCTGGTATATATGCAGCTGGCGGAACACCAGTTGTTTTTAATACAATAGGTGTGTGTGATGGAATTGCTATGAATCATCAAGGAATGAAGTATTCATTGCCAAGTAGGGAACTTATAGCAGACTCTATTGAGATAATGGCAACGTCTCACCCTTTTGATGGGCTAGTATTATTGGCTTCATGTGACAAGATAATACCTGGAATGTTGATAGGTGCAGTAAGACTTAATATACCATCTATATTTCTATCAGGTGGGCCTATGTTGCCTGGCAGGATTAATAATAAAGATATGGGGCTTGATAAGGTTTTTGAAGCTGTAGGTAAATTAAATAGTGGTAAAATAGATGAAAAAGAATTATACAATTATGAATGTTCAGCTTGTCCTGGAGCAGGTTCCTGTTCTGGAATGTTTACAGCAAATACTATGAGTAATCTTGCTGAGGCATTAGGAATAGCACTACCAATGAATGGTAGTATCCCAGCAGTATTTGCTGAAAGAGTATGGCTTGCTAAAGAGACTGGTAAAAAAATAGTTGAGCTTGTTAAGAGAGATATAAAACCAAGAGATATAATGACAAAAGAGGCTTTTTATAATGCAATAGCTGTTGATATGGCTTTAGGTGGATCAACAAATACTGCACTACATATTCCTGCAATCGCATACTATACTGATGTTGACCTTACATTGCTTGACTTTGACAAACTAACAGATAAAGTACCACACTTAACTACTATTGCACCAGCAGGCCCTCATCATATAATTGACCTTTATTATGCAGGGGGTGTTCCTGCTATACTTTCTGAACTTGCTAAAAGTAAACTTATTGATACAAGTCAGATGACTGTTTATGGCAAGAAGATGGGAGACATGTTAAAAGAGATAGGGGCAAGGATAAAAGATGAATCTGTTATAAGGCCTATAGATAAACCTGTTCATAAAACTGGTGGGCTTGCAGTATTAAGAGGTAATCTTGCACCAGATGGAGCTATAGTAAAACAGGCAGCTGTATCTGAGAAGATGCTAAAACACTCTGGGCCTGCAAGAATATTTGAGAGTGAAGAGGATGCTGTTGAAGCTATTATGGGTGGTAAAATAAAGAGAGGGGATGTTATTGTAATAAGATATGAGGGACCTAAAGGTGGGCCTGGTATGAGAGAGATGCTATCACCAACATCTGCTGTTGCAGGTATGGGTCTTGATGAAGATGTTGCTCTTATTACAGATGGAAGATTCTCAGGTGCAACAAGGGGTGCTTCAATAGGACATGTTTCACCTGAAGCTGCGGCAAGAGGCCCGATCGCTGCTTTAAAAGAGGGTGATATAATAGAGATAGATATACCTAACAAAAAACTTAATGTAAGATTAGGTGAAAATGAAATAAAAGAAAGATTAAAGTCAATTGGTGAGTTTAAACCTAAGATAGATTATGGATATTTAGCTAGATATGCTAAGTTTGTATCAAGTGCTGATAAAGGAGCTGTTTTCCCAAAATAATTTAAAAGGAAATAAACATGCCTTATTACCATAAAATAATTCTTGTTGATAAAATGTATGAACCAGGTAATATAGCTGAAACAGCACTTTTTAGGCTTATAAAAAAGTCTGATATGATAGAAATAATAAAGTCTATTGATGACTTTTATAAGAAAATTAAAGATGCTGTCTTAAAACATAAAAATAAAAAAGAGATAAAAAGGATTGATATTGCAATAATAGAGAATGTTGATATACATGATATTACACTTAACAAACTTCTTAGTCTTATGAGTGCTTATAAGGAGGAAATCGATTTCCCTTTAGTTGTTATTACAAGCACAATTGAAGATAAAGAGGAGAGAGCAAAAGCTTTTAAGAAAGGTATTCATGAATATATACTTAAACCCTATACTGTTGATGAGTTTAAGAGCAGAATTAAGAGACTTTTGAAGTTTAAAGATATGAAAGAAAGAATTTGTAAATTAAAAAAGGCCTCTTTAAGAGATCCACTTACAGGTCTATGGAATAAGAGAGCTATTCAAAAAGAGTTTGAGAGAATATATGAGATGTCTTCAAGGTATAAGATGGACTTTTCAATAGCTATACTTGACTTTGATAGTTTTAAAAAATACAATGATACCTATGGGCATTTAATGGGAGATGAGGCTTTAAAGATTTTTGGACAGATAATAGAAAACAATGTTAGAAAGTCAGACTTTGCAGGCAGGTTTGGTGGAGAGGAGTTTATATTAATACTTCCATATACTACTGAGGAGGGGGCAAAGGTTCTTGTAAAGAGAATACTTAACCAGATTATGGATAGAAAAATTGAACATAATGCTAATCCACCCCATAATATTATTACTTTTACAGCAGGGATTGCTTTTCGTGAAGAGTTTGAAGATATAATAACAGTAATACAGAAGGCTGATGAAGCACTATATTATGGTAAAAAAACAGGTAATAAGATTGTAACATTTAAAGAACTAATTTAAAGTATATTTAAAGGATAATTGTATTGTGTTAATAAATATAAAAAAAATTATTAATACTCTTATATTTATTTTATTTTTGGTTCTTTTTTTATTGTTTTCTATTTTCTCTATAAAAAATAATTATCTTCTTTTTCATACTATATCTGAGATGTTTTCTATTATTATTGGCTATACCATATTTACAATAGCCTGGGTAAGTAGAAATAAATATGAAATAAACAAGTCTTTTATATTTTTAGGTATATCTTATTTTTTTGTATCTACTCTTGACCTTTTACATACACTTAACTATAAAGGAATAGATATTTTTAAAACAGATAGATTTTATTCTACTGAGCTCTGGATTGCAACAAGGTATGTTGAATCGATATCTCTTTTTATATTTTCTTTAATTTTTAATAAAGTAAAAAGATTATGGGCTGAACTTACATTTTTTATCTATTTTATAATTACACTTTTTATAACATTATCTATTTTAGAGTTTAAAATATTCCCTACATGTTTTATTGAAGGTAAGGGATTAACAGATTTCAAGATCATAAGTGAATATATTATATCTCTTATACTGCTGTTTTCCATACTTTTTCTTACTTTAAAGGAAGAAAAGGACAAAAAAAATATAAGTTTAATAAGGTTATCAGTTGTTTTTACAGTGCTAAGTGAATTATCTTTTACTCTTTATAATGATGTTTATAGTATAACAAATGCTATTGGTCATATTTTCAAATTAATTTCTTTTTATTTTATTTATAAATCAATGGTAAGAGAGAATATAGATAGGCCTTTAAACTTTATTTATGATGAGTTAAAAAATAATATTAATATGCTTAAGGAGAGTAATAAGAAATTACAATATATAAATGATGTTAAAACAAATTTTTTTCTATAATAGCTCATGACCTTATTAACCCACTTACTGCACTTAAAGGAAACATTGATTTTATAAATAAATGCTGGTATTCAATGCAAGAGGTTGAAAAGAGGGGTTGTATCAAATCACTTATTACATCATCAGATAATATTGTAGATCTTGTTAACAATCTTCTTACCTGGTCAAGATTACAGATTAATGGTATTCAGGTTAATAAAAAAAGGTTTAATATAAAAGAGGTAATTAGGAAAAATATAGAGCTTTATAAAGTTATGGCTCATAAGAAAGGTATAGTAATACTTGATTATTCTAAGGATCTATATGTTAATGCTGATGAAGATATGATTTTAACTGTAATACGAAACTTGATAAATAATGCTGTTAAGTTTACCAGGGAGGAGGGGCAGATAAAAATAGAGACTTTTGATTATCCTGATAAAGTCCAAATAGTTGTTGAGGATGATGGTATAGGGATGAATAAGGAGCAGATTGATAATATTTATAAACTTGATCTAATCAGTCATAGGGAGGGTACCTGTGGAGAAAAAGGTACTGGACTTGGATTAATATTATGCAAAGATTTTGTTGAGAAAAACAAAGGTAATATTTTTATTGAAAGCCAAGTTAATAAAGGTACTAAAGTTATAATTGAATTACCGAAAGAGTAAAATGGAAAAAATTATTTTTTTCTTGGGTCAAATATATCTCTTAGTTTTTCCCCTATAAGATTAAAACCTGTTACAGTTAGGAATATTGCTATACCAGGGAAAAGTGTGAGGTGCCATGCCCCATATATATCATCACGTCCATTATTTAGTAGGTCACCCCAGCTAGCAGTAGGTTGTGGGACCCCAAAACCAAGAAAACTTAATCCTGCTTCAAGGAGTACAGCTCCTGCTATTCCAAATGTTGCTGATACTATTACGGGGGTTATACCGTTTGGCAGTATATGTTTTATCATTATTCTTAGATCACTTGCTCCAAGTGCTTTTGCTGCTTTGACAAAATCAAACTCTCTTAGCTTAAGAAACTCACCTCTTACCAGTCTTGCAATAGAAGGCCAGCCTGTAAGACCTATTACAACCATAACATTGAATATGTTTGGCCTTAAAAAAGCCATTATACTTAGTATGAGGAAAAATACAGGGAAACAGATAACAATCTCCATTAATCTTGATATTAAAATATCTACTATTCCACCATAATAACCAGCTATTGCTCCTATTATTATTCCTATTATTACTGATATTCCTACAGCGACAAAACCTATACTCATTGAAATTCTCGAGCCATATATCATTCTTGCCAGTACATCACGCCCATTAGTATCAGTACCAAATAAATGGAAGTTTTGATCTTCTTTTTTCTCAATAAATACTGTTGGTGGTTGTTTTGCTTCAGGTATTATGTTCTCATTTTCTCCGTATGGTATAATAGGAAATATTGCGAATGAGTTTGAGTTTTTTATAAGTTTCTTATAGTTATAAGATGGGAAATTAACGGTTGTCTCTGAGATAACGAAAGATATAATTAAAGTAGTGAAAATTGATAGTAATACTATTTTTTTAAAAGTAAAATTTTTTTTCAAAATTTTGTTAAAAAATTTAAGAGCAAAAAATATTAAAGGCAAAAGCATGAGAAAGTAATCCAAAAAAGTTAGTGAGTTTAAAAGTGGAGTAAATATTCTTTTCTTAATTTCAATATTATCAAGTTTTTCTGTTATACTTATTATTAATTTAAGTCTTTCTATAGCTTTTTCTTTAATTATTTTTTCTAAGTCTATGTTATCAATTTTAGAAACTATACTTTTATCTTTTATAAATTTTTTTGCTTCGGAGAGACAGTATTTTGCCCATTTGACATATTTTTTATCTATTTCTTGTTTTTTTTCTTCCATATTTTTTAGTATAACTTTTAATGTTGAGGTAGCAGAGTCAACAAAGTCAAGGTATATTATTCTTGAATCAGTGTAAATTAAGAAAGGTTTATTGTTTGCTATTATTGGTGCGTAAATTGCAATGAAAGATATAAAAAGTATTATCAATAAGGCTGCGTATGATATTTTATCTTTTTTAAACTCTTTTAAAATTTCATTTAAACTCATTGTTTCTACCTGATATTTATAAAGTTAAGTCCCTCTGTTTTAAGTTCTTCTATTACTTTTTTTATTTCTTTTTCTGGTGGTGAGGTAAAGTTTTGCCACTCCTTATTTGCTGTTTGTATATAATAATTTTTAACAGGGTTAATATATCTTGCTATATTTTTTATATCTTCCAGGTCAACATATTCATTTATTATTGTTGTCCTGAACTCATAGTTTATATTTGATTCTTTTATTATATTGATTGATTCCAGTATTTTATCAATATCTACTTTAACACCAGCAGCTCTACTATATTTTTGACTATCAAAACTTGACTTTATGTCCATTGATATAAAGTCTACAAGATTTTTTTCTATGATTTCTTTTATTATTTGAGGGATATAGCCGTTTGTATCAAGTTTTATTTTGTAACCGATCTCTTTTATCTTTTTAATAAAAATGGGCAAGTTTTTATATATGGTAGGTTCACCCCCAGTTATTACTATACCATCTAAAAGTTTTTTTCTTCTTTTAAACTCATTTATAACAAATTCAGGTTCTAACATTTCTAAATTTTCAATGTTTTCAACTATGTTCATGTTATGGCAGTATGGACATCTAAAATTGCAACCTGCTAAAAATATTATACCTGCTAAAGTATCTGGATAATCTATTAATGATAATCCGATTATACCTGCTATTTTAATATTCATAATCTACTTCCTCATTGTTATGATAAAAATAGTTTATTATTTTTTCTGTTGAAATTGAAAATCTACCTTTGTTTTTAGCGTTACGTACAGCTTTACCTATCATGTAATTGCTTAGAAAAACAGAGTATTGTATGTTGTTATATGCACTTAAACCACCAATAAGCCCTGCTAGTAGATCACCACTCCCACCTCTTGCAAGTAAATCATTCCCAAAATCAAGGTAATAAAATTTACCTAAATGATATAGTACTGAAACACTGTCTTTAAGTAGGATTGAGATATCAGGATATTTAGTTATATAGTTTTCAAGTGCCTCAATCTTATTTTCTTTAACATAGTTTACATCTTTTTCTATTAGCCTTGCAAACTCACCTATGTGAGGGGTAAGGAGTGTATTTTTCCTGTTTTTTAATATCTCTTTATTTTCTGCTATAAGGTTTATTCCTTCAGCATCTATTATAAGATTACCCTTATATTTTTCAATTATTGTTTCAAATAGTTTTCTATCCTTTTTCCAGCCAGGTCCAATCAGTATAGAATCAAATGATGGTAAAAATTCTATATTATCAAGTATAATGACCTCAGGATATCTATTCCTTACTATGTGTTCGGAATATCCAAAATAATATATAAGTCCACAACCACTTTCTATAGCTCCTTTTATTGATATAACAGGTGCCCCACTGTAGTTTTGTGAACCTCCTATTATTAAGAACCTACCATAACTTCCTTTATGAGAGTTTTTTGGTCTTTCAGGAAGTTTTATATCATCTTCTTCTACTAAGAAATATTTAGTTTCATCAAGTGCTTCTTTTGGTAATCCAATTTTTACTGCAATAATTTCACCACAATATTCTCTTCCTGGATAATCAATCATATTAAGTTTTGGATATTCTATTGTAAAGGTATAATTAGCTTTTAATACTGGGTGATAAAATTTTTTACCTGTAGAGAGTCCACTTGGGGTATCAATTGCAATTACTTTTCCTTTGAATTCATGATTAATATCCTCTATTAAATTTTTATATATACCACTTACAGGCGAAGTTATTCCAATACCTAATAGTCCATCCATAATAATATCTGATTTAATTATATTTTTTATGTTATTATTATAGTTTTTCTCGTTTACCTCTATTATCTGAAGGCCTATGTTAGAAGCAATGTTAAGATTAATAAGATTAAGTTCTGAAACCTCCTCTCTCTTAGAAAACAAAAATATTATTGGATTAATTCCTTTTTCTTTTAATTTTCTTGCTACAACTATAGAGTCACCACCATTGTTTCCTTTACCTGCTAAAATTACAACTTTATTGTTCTGTTTTATAATTTCTCTTTTTAATATTTCCTGATAGATCCTTTCCCCAGCGTTTTCCATCAGTATAAGAGGCGAATAACCAAAAATCTCTATGGTCTTTCTGTCAAGACTTCTTGCCAATTCAATGTCTAAGACTATTTCCATTGTATTATAACCAGATTATCATCTTTTCTGTAAATTCCAGTTAATATCCCTTCTGCACTTAAAAATAGATCAACCTTTTTTGCGTTAAATTTTCTTAATAAAATTTTTTTCTCATATATTAGCTTACCATCCTTGTCTACCACATATACAATATTTGAGTTTTCTTCAGGCAAATAAGAAAGAAATACAAGTTGCTCATTTACGTTTATATCAAAAAAAACTATTTCATGTTCTTTAAAAGTCCAGTAATTTTCTGTTGACAGGTTTTTATTAAGTTCTATGTATATTTTATCTTTTATATTATATTTTTCATTTTTTTTATATACATTCACTATAATACCTATATTAACTGAGTTCATAAGTGGGAAAATATCTTCTATCTGATAAAAATCACCCTCTTTTATAGGTATATAGGGGTTTATTGCATTATTTATAGAGTTTTCATCTAATACAATAAGATTTTTGCCGTATTTGTTGTAGTACTTTAGATATAACATACTGTTTAGACTGTATTTTATCCATAGGCCGTTTTCAGAGTTTACATACATTTTTATTATTACTGTCTCTGGTGTGAATAGGTTTTGGTCGTCTCTACCGTTAAGTCCTATCCTATATAAAAACTCCCCATTTTCTGAAAACTTTAGAATCTCTTTACCATTTTCTTTTATATGTTCTATAAATATAGATTTATCATTTCCAAGAATTATTTTACCTATTTTGTTGAATTTATAATTAACAAATATTCTTTTTTCAAGTTTTTTATTATTTAGATTATCTTTTACTTCTTCTCCAGTTAAGTTTTTTAAAAATTGTGTAAACTCACTTTCCCATGAGAGTTTATCAGGCATATTATATTCTTCTGCTTTTTCTCCTATTGTTAAAAATATATCATTTTTACTTATACCAAATATTCCTCTGATTGGATTTGAAATATATAGCCCTTCATTATAATAGAAAGATATTTTATTTATCTCTTCAGAAGTTATGTTTATTTTTTCAAAGGGTATTACAGATACTATACTCTGTTCCATGGTTTTGATGTTTTTGCAGGAATAAATAGAGATCAATAATATTATACAAGTAAGTGTTATTTTTTTCATATTTTCATCTCTTCTCTATTTTTTAATGAGTTTATAAGAGTTAATCTATCTGCGAATTCAAGGTCTGCCCCCGAAGGAAGACCTTTGGCAAGTCTTGTTATTTTAACATTTATGTTATTTTTTTTTATTTCCTGTGCAATATAAAATCCAGTTGCATCTCCTTCCATGTTAGGGCTTGTTGCAATTATTACCTCTTTTATGTTATTTTCTGGGTTCTTTATTCTCTCCATTAACTCTTTTATTCTTAAGTTTTCTGGGTTTATATTTTTTATTGGTGAAAGTCTTCCTTCAAGTATATGATATAAACCATCATATTCACCTATATTTTCTATCATGATAAGGTCTTTATATGTTTCAACAACACATATAGTATTTTTATTTCTTAGGTTTGAAGAGCATATATTACATGTGTCAGTTGTTGTTATTGAAAAGCATATTTTACACTTTTTTATATTACCAATAATATCTTTTATTGATTCATAAAACTCTTTTATAAATTTTGGATTTGAATCTATAAGGAAAAGTGCTATTTTTTCTGCTGATTTTGGACCTATGCCTGGTAATTTTCTAAAATTATTTATTATTTTTTCTAAAACTGGTGGGTGTGTCATTTAAATCTCATATTGTTAAATAAGTTCATAGCTTGTTTTTGTGTCTCTTTCATAATAACTTCTTCCAATCTTGAGAACGCATCGTTGAGTGCTGCTATTATTAACTCCTGTAACATCTCTTTGTCATTTTCTTTAAATACTTCATCAGATATATTTATTTTTTCTACCTTAGGACCCGGTTTTACTGTGACTTCAACCATACCACCACCTGAACTTCCGTTTACTTCGATATTTGCAAAACTTCCTTTTATGTTATTGCTTATATTTGCTATTAATGGGTTATTCATTAAACTCTCAAGATTAAATCCTGATTTAGATAGACTTGAAAAAAGTTTTTCAAAAATATCATCCATTTTAAACCTCCCTACCATCAAACTCTTTTTTTATTAATTCAACAATATTTATTTTTTTTTCTTCTTTTATTACCTTATTTACCTTTGTCTCAATATTTTTTATTGTAAAATCAAATTTATTAAAAAATTCTTTTAACTGTTTATTTAATTCATTTTCTTTATTAAAGAAACCCTCTTCATAAGGATTTAAAAATATTAACTTAAGTGTTTTGTTTTCATATTTTACATCTTTTACATTGTCAAGTATTGCTATCCATTTTGGTGATTTTTCTGCTATTTTCTGTTTAAATGTTTTCCATATTTCCTCTAAATTTTTTTTTGTATTATTATCTATATCTGTTATTATCTCTTTTTTGTCTTTTATTTCACTTTGTATTTCATCTTTTTCAAATAATCTATTATATTTACCTTCTTCATTATTTTTGTTTTCAACTAAGGTTACACCAAGATTTTTTTCAATTTCTGTTATTTTTCTTAGTATTTCATTTAATTCTATGAAGTTTTTATAATTTGTAAGATATATGAATCTGTTTTCAACAAACCACCGCTCTTTATCCATATTTTTTATTTCTTTAGATAAGTCAAAAAGTATTTCTATTATTTTATTTAACTGATAGTTGTCAAATTCATTTATAAATTTTTTGTAAAATTCTTTTTCGTTTATGTTGATATTGTTTCTAGTAAAGAGTATTCCTTTAAAACTGTTTATAAGTTCTTCTATAAAAAAGCTTATATCAATTCCATTGTTGTAAATCTCTTCTATCAGTAAGTACATTTTCTTTATATCTTTTTTTACTATACTTTCAATAAAGCTTTCAATTATTTCATCTGGTATATATCCTATTATCTCTTTTATTGCTTTTTCTTTTATATCAAAGTTGCTATATATTGCTACCTGGTCAAGTATACTAAGTGAATCTCTTACAGAACCTTCAGCTAATCTTGCTATAATTTCTAGAGCATTATTTTCATATTTTATTCCTAGCTTATTACATACTATAGCAAGATGATCTTTTATCTCTTTTATTGAGAGAGCTTTAAATCTAAAATGTTGACATCTTGATCTTATGGTAAGTTTTACTTTATGAGGTTCTGTTGTGGCAAGTATGAAAACAACATGTGATGGTGGCTCCTCAAGTGTTTTTAGTAGTGCATTAAATGCTGCATCTGTTAACATATGTACTTCATCTATTATGTAGACTTTATACCTTGAATATGCTGGCAGGTATTGGACGTTTGATCTTATCTCTCTTATCTGATCAATTCCTCTATTTGATGCTGCATCTATCTCTATTACATCAGGTGATATTCCTTTTGTTATTTCAACACAATTCTTGCATTTATTGCATGGGTTAATAGATGGACCTTTTTCACAGTTAAGTGCTTTTGCAAATACTCTTGCTGTTGATGTTTTCCCAACACCTCTTGGGCCTGAAAATAGATATGCGTGAGATATTGTATTGTTTTTAATTGAGTTTTTTAGTATTTCAACTATGTGTTCTTGACCAATAAACTCTTCAAATTTTTGTGGCCTTAATTTTAATGCTGTATTACTCATAAAAATTTCCAATTTTATTTGATAAGAATTAAAATTTAATCTGAAATTTTATAAATTAAATTTTAATCTTTGTTTTAAAAAAGTAAAGGAGTAAATAATGATAGGAATAATAGGCGGAAGCGGAATCTATGACATAGAAAATATAGAAAAAATAAAAGAGATTAATATTAAGACTCCATTTGGAAAAACAAGTGCTCCCATTACTATTGCGAAGATAGAAGGCAAAGAGGTTGCTTTTTTACCAAGACACGGTAAAGGTCATATATATTCACCTACAGAACTTCCTGTAAAAGCTGCTGCATGGGCTTTTAAAAAATTGGGAATATCCAAGGTTATTGCTATAAGTGCTGTTGGTAGTCTTAAGGAGGAGATAAAACCAAGAGACTTTGTTATACCGTTTCAGATAATTGACAGGACAAAATTAAGAAATCAAACACTTTTTGAACACCCTATTGTAGGACATGTTAGTATGGCAGACCCTTTCTGTATTGATACCTCAAATAAGATATATGAGATAATAATTTCTAAAATACCTAATGTTCATAAAGGAAAAACATATTTATGTATTGAAGGCCCTCAATTTTCTACAAGAGCAGAAAGTAATCTTTATAGGTCGTGGGGTGCTGACATTATAGGTATGACTGCTATTCCTGAAGCTAAAATATTCAGGGAGTCAGAAATATGTTATTCAATGATAGCTTTATCAACTGATTATGATTGCTGGCATGAAGAGGATGTAACTGTTGAAATGGTTATAAGCAATATGAAATATAATATTGAGACCTTAAAAAAACTTATTCCAGATATAGTTAAAGGAATAGAAGAAAAAGAGTGTGTATGTCATTCTGCTGCAAAAAATGCTATAGTAACTAACCTTAAAGAGGTTAAATTGCCGAGAAAAATAAGAAAAAAACTTGAGATATTTTATGGTAAATACTGGGTTTAAAAAAATTGCTTCAATTTTTCTAGTTTTTATTCTATTATTTCCCCTTTTTATATACTCAGATACTATAGAAAATAGTGATGACTCAATACATTTTAAAATGTTAAAAAAACTTAATATTGAGCCAGAAGAGGAGAGTCTTTTAAGGAGGGGAGAGATAGTTTTTTTTATATCTTTTGGCTATCTCTGGATGTATCAATTTTTACTCTACGACCAGATATTACAAGCAAGTTTTAGAGATAAAACCCAGATAGGTAAACTTAGTGATAAAAACCTTTACTTTGCTGTAATAACATCTGCAATAATTGCGTTATTTATAGCAAGGAATGATTCTCAGTTTATACACTACGTTAAGGCTCAAAAAGTGTATAACTTTGAGGATAAGATTGTGACATACCAGGAGAGTTTTAATAATTATAACTGGTATTTTAATTTTTTTTCATGGGAGTTTTAGAAATTCTATTATTTTTTAACTTATTTCTTCTTTTTTAAGAATTGTTTTTATTAATTAAAACTTCCAGTGCTTTTACTGCTACCTCAACCTGTTTTTCATCTGGTTCTTTTGTTGTAATTTTTTGAAAAAAGAGACCTGGATATGAGAGTATTGATAGTATTTTTGAAGTTAAATTCTCTTTTGCTGATACTTTTAGAAGTTCATAACTTATTGAACCTAATAGAGGGATAAGTATAATGTGAGATGATAGTATTAATATTTTTTTTAAAAACAAGCTATAGGAGTTAAAATCAGGAAATATTTGACTTAATACTGGCGGTACTATTGAAAATATTATTATTGATATAAATATTAGCAAAAATATAAAAGATGTTCCGCATCTTTTGTGTAGAGTAGGGTACTTTTTTATATTATCATATATTAGTTTTTCATTTCTTTCATAGGTGTGAATAACCTTGTGTTCAGCTCCATGGTATTGAAATATTCTTTTTACATCTTTGAAAAAAGATATTATAACTACATAAATAAAAAAAACTAATAGTCTTACAATTCCTGCAAGGATATTGTACAAGATGGGTGTTTTTTCTTCAACAAGACCTAAAAGATAATGTACAACAAGGTTAGGGAGAACTATGAATAACCCTATACCAAATATTAATGATATTATTAATGAGATAAAAGAGATAATAGAACTCTCTTTTTTTTCCTTTTCAAAACATTTAGCTGACCAATCCAGTGTCTTATAACCTATTGTAAGATTTTCGTATAGTGCTTTTATTCCTCGAATAAAAGGAAGATCAAAAAACTTATGCCATTTTTTTATTTTTTGGAGGTCAGTTATTATTGTTCCATTTTCAAGTCTGACTGCAACGCTATAATGAGTTTTATCCCTCATCATAACGCCTTCTATAACAGCCTGACCACCTATATTATTACTCATAAATTACTATCTTTTTCTTTATTTTTTCTTGTCTTTATTAGAAAAGAATTTTTCATATTTTTTATTAAACTTATCTACTCTACCCGTCATGTCAACTATTCTATGCTCACCAGTAAAGAATGGATGACACTTTGAACATACTTCTATATGTCTTTCTTTTATAGTTGAACCTGTAATTATTACATTGCCACAGTTACATATTATTTTTGCATCGTTATAGTATTTTGGATGTATATCTTTTTTCATACTTTTCCTCTTTTTATTTTTAGTAAATAAGCTCAATATTAAATTTACTTAAACTTAGGTACTTATCCAAAACAATAAAGATTATTATTTTTACTTTTCAATAAAAAGAGTTAAAAAAGTAAAATGTTTATTATTTTTAAATATACAAAATTGAGGTTTTAAGTTTATGATGGTCTCAGAGATATTAAAAGATATTATAATTGAAAATGCTAACAACCTCTTTAAAATAAAAATTGATAAAAATATTAAGCTTGAGATCCCTCCTTCAAAACAGATGGGAGACTTTGCCTTTCCTATAGGTTTTAACCTTTCAAAAGAACTTAAGCAGAATCCATTTAGTATAGTTGAAAAATTGTCAGATAATATAAATTCTAATCAAAATCTTATAAAAACAGAACCTGCAAGACCAGGTTTTTTAAATATTTTTCTTACAAATGATTTTATAAAGGATCTTGTTAAAAAAAATTTTGAAAAAGAAAATTTTGATTTTCCTAAAAAAGATAGAAAAGTAATAATAGAGTTTGTTTCAGCAAATCCTACAGGGCCTTTGCATATAGGGCATGGTAGGTGGGCTGCACTTGGCGATAGTATTGCAAGACTTCTGGAAAAAGTTGGCTATGATGTTTATAGAGAGTTTTATGTAAATGATGCTGGGAAACAGATAGAAAACCTAAAAAAAACAGTGGTTGCTTTAAGAAAAGGGGAGCAGATACCTGAGGATGGTTACAGGGGAGAGTATATTAAGGAAGCTATAAATGAAGATAATCCACATCTTTATTTTTTGGACCAACAGAAAAAAACTTTAGAGAGATTTAATGTATTTTTTAATAATTTTTTTCATGAAACACAGGTATACAACAATATAACTCATGCAATAGAGTCTTTAAAAGCTAAGGGGCTTATATATGAAAGAGATGGGGCTATATGGTTTAAGTCTACTGAGTATGGAGATGATAAAGACAGAGTCCTTATAAAAAGTGATGGTAGTTATACATATTTTGCTCCAGATATAGCTTACCATCTTACTAAAATAGAGAGGGGTTTTGATTGGATAATAGATATACTTGGTGCTGATCATCATGGTTATGTTAATAGACTTTCTGCTGCTATAAAGGCTTTAAGTAATAGGGAGGTTAGGTTCTCTATTATAATAGGTCAACTTGTAAATCTTTTTAGAGATAAAGAGCCTGTTAGAATGTCAAAGAGAACAGGTGATATTATAACACTTGATGAAGTCATTGATGAGATAGGTAAAGATGCCTTAAGGTATATACTGGTTTCTAAAAAAGCATCACAGTCTATAGACTTTGATATAGAGGAGGTAAAAAGAAAGTCAAAAAGTAGCCCAGTCTTTTATATTCAGTATGCTTTTGCAAGAATAAACTCAATATTATCAAAAGTCGGTGATTATAACCTTGATACAGATAATTTTAGTTTAGATAATATGAATAATAGTGAGAGAGAGCTCTTAATAGAAATAATTAAGTTTAAAGATACTATTTTTCAGGCTGCTATAGATATGGAACCACATATATTAGCAAATTATCTTTTAAATATTTCAGGTATTTTCCATAATTTTTATGAAACAAGTAGAGTTATTGACAATGGTATTGTTGTGGAGCATAGGTTGTTTATAATAAAAGCTGTTTCTAATGTTTTAAAAGAGGGACTTAAAATATTAGGTATTGAATCACCGGAAAAAATGTAAAAGGAGTTTTTAGTGGACTTGTCAATTGTTTTGCCTGTTTATAACGAAGAGAAAAATATATCTTTACTTTACGAAAAGCTTGATAAGGTTCTTAAAGGTCTTAATAAAAGTTATGAGATAATATTTGTAAATGATGGTTCAAAAGACAATTCATATGATGAACTTGTTAAAATAGCTGAAAATGATAAAAATGTAAAAATTATAAACTTAAGAAAAAACTTTGGTCAAACAGCAGCTATGGCAGCTGGTATAGATTATTCAATTGGGGAAATAATAATATTAATGGACTCAGACCTTCAGAATGATCCTGAGGATATACCAGCTCTTATTGATAAAATAAATGAGGGGTATGATGTTGTTTCGGGATGGAGAAAAAAGAGAAAAGACCCTCTATTTTCGAGAAAAATACCCTCTTTTATAGCTAATTTACTTATAAAAAAGATAAGCAATGTTAACGTAAAGGACTTAGGGTGCTCTCTAAAAGCGTATAAGAAAGATGTTTTAAAGAGTATCAGGCTTTATGGTGATATGCATAGGTTTATACCTATATATGCATCCTGGGTTGGAGCAAAAATAACTGATTTACCAGTAAAACACCATCCAAGACAGTTTGGTAAGTCAAAATATGGTATATCGAGAACTTTTAAGGTTATAATTGACCTTTTTGCGATGAAGTTTCTTGGTTCGTACTCAACAAAACCTATGCATTTTTTTGGTAAAATTGCTGGCCTTCACTTTATATTTGCAATATTATGGAGTTTTATATATCTTTATAGGGTTATAAAGTCAAAAAAGTTTTTGACTGATGAATCTTTAGTGCTTATTTTTCTATTTTGGGCATTGACAGTCCTTTTTATAGGATTTGGACTTTTAGCAGAAGTTATGGTAAGAGTTTATCATGAATCTCAAAATAAGCCTACCTATATAATTAAAGATAAAATTAATTTTGATAAATGAAATTAAAATTTCAATTTTTAAAATTTTAAGTTATTCTTTATTAAAGAAAATATATTTTTAAGTTAAATGTAATTAATTTTTATTAGATAAATTAGAGGGTATAGTATGAAAAAGTTTATTTACTTGTTTCTGATGTTTAGTTTAATTACCACTTTATATGCTGAAGAAAGACCAATGGATGTAGTAAAAAAAATACATTCTCTTCTTAGAAAATATGATGAAAATAATCCAGATAATAAAAGATTAAAAAGTGAAATTAATTCATACTTTGATCTTGAAGGAATGGCACAAAGAGCAATTATAGACCATTGGGATAAGATGACAAAGAAACAGAAAGATGAATATATGGATCTTATGTTTAAATTACTTGAAAAAGCAGTTTATCAGGATACCCAAAAGAACCTCCAAAAAGGACTGGTTAAATATAAAGGAGAGAGAAAAATTGGTAAAAGAGCTGCTGTTATTACAGATATATATATAAAAACAGAGGATATAACTATTGAAAATGAGTTTAGAATGAGAGATAAAGATAATAGATGGATTGTGGAAGACATTTTTATAGATGGTGCAAGTTTGACTGAGGATTATAGGAGTCAGTTTAATAAAATAGTAAACCAGTATGGTTTGGATAAAAATAAGGATTCTCTTTTCTCAAGAATAAGAAATGCTATATCTGAAGAAAAAGATCAGTGGAGAAAGAATTGGAAGTCAAAAAGAGAGAAACCTAAAAAAGAGAGAAGACCGACTCTACTTGAAAAATAGGGATTTTTAAGATAAAAATTACAACAACCTGGTTAAAATGCCAGGTTTTTATATTTTATCGTATTAATTCTTAATATTATTTTGTATTTTTTCATTTGTTTAAAACTTGTAATAATTAGAATTTTATCTAAAAAATTTTATATTTCTTAATTTTTAAAAAAAATAATTTAACTTTTTATTAATACTTCAAGCTTGAAAATGCTAAATTAAGATAAATCTTATGAAAATGTTTACTAAGGGTGAGAAAAGTCTAATACCTCAAATGGATTTTTTCTTGTATTAAACCTCCTAATTTCAAAGTGAAGGTGTGGACCCGTTGTTCTTCCAGTATTTCCAGATAATCCTATTATCTGCCCCTGTTTTACTATTTCGCCTTTTTTAACGAGTATTTTACTTAAGTGCCCATACCATGAAGTATAACCATACTTATGTTTTATTACTATAAGAATGCCATAGTCTGGAGCCCAATCCGCATATATGACTTGACCATCAGCAGTTGCCATCACATTTGTTCCACTTGGTGTAGCAATATCAACACCACCATGAAATCTTATTCTCCTTGTGAATGGGTCTTTTCTAAGGCCATAAAGAGATGAAACTATCTTGTTTGTTTTTAATGGATATATAAAAACTTTGGATAAAAAATATGACTTTTCTTCATCACTCATTCTTACAAGTGGGATAAAAATTTCTTCTTTTGGATATATAAAATCTCTTTGTATGTTATTTATATAAAATAGTATCTCTTCATTTATTTTATATATTTCTGATAAACTTTTTAAATATATTTTTTTTTCAGGAAAAATTATTATCCCATCCATATTTGGAATGAGTATTGTATCACCCTCTTTTATAGAGTCTTCAGAGTTTATTTCATTAAAAGATATTATTGTATCTACATTTATTCCTAATTTTTCTGCTATTGAGAAAATTGTATCATTTTTTTTGACATTATAAGATGCTACTGTTAGTTTTTTTACCTCTTTTAGTTTAGGATATGAAAAGTTATTTTTTAGCTCTCTTACTAAAGAGTTGTTTTCTTTTATTTCGTTTTTAAATTTTATAAAGCTTTTATCATTATTATCAAGGTTTTTTATTTCATATATAATTGGAAAAATATTTGTATTTAGCATTAAAATATTTATTATTATAATTTTTTTCACAATTATTCCTTTTTCTTATTCTTTCCATAGTGTTATTGATGTAAGGTCGTCACTGTTATCACAATTGTCACAAAACTCATTCATTGCTTTTAATATTGCTTTTGATATAAGATGTGGTGAGTTTGAATATTTTTTTAATTGTTTTATTATTCCTTCTTCTCCAAATACTATTCTATCTCCTTTAACAGCATCTCTTTTATAGTATTCTGGGATTCCGTCTGTTGCAAGAAAAATTATGTCTCCTTTTTTAAAAGTTAATTTAGCTGTTGATAATCTTAAAACTTCAGTTGGTATTATGCCCAACATATGCCCATTAAGGTTTATTCTTTGCCATTGTTTATTTTTCTTTTCAAAAAAGAAGACAACAATATTCCCTCCACCTATAAGGTTTAATTCCTCTTTTTCTGTATCTATTATACCAATTACTGCTACTACATACTTATCCATTATTTTACCATAAAGGCTCTCATTTATATGAATAATAAGGTCATTAAGATTTGAGTATGTTTTATCAGGATAAGTATATAGACTTGTTTTTAACATTGCTGTAAGTAGTGATGCTCTTATACCATGGCCTGCACTGTCTGCTATTATAAAAAGCATCCTTGTATCTGATATTTTTATAAAGTCATAGAAATCACCACCTATCTCTTCAAGACTTTTATAGAATATATCTCCTTTTAGATTTTTTATTTCTGGTAATTGATTTGGCATAAGATTTTTGTGAAATATTTTGGTTGCTGCAAGGTCTCTTTCTATTATTTTATTCCTGGTATATACCTCTTTTGTTCTTTCTTCAACTTTTTTTTCAAGATTAAGTTTTTCAGTCTCTAGCTGTCTGTAAGCATTTGAGTTCTCAATAATTACTCCGAATATTGATGAAAGTATTTCCATTATTCTTATCATCTCACTTTCAAAAAGTCCTCTTATGAAACTATTCTCAACATATAGAATACCATTTACTTTTTCTTTAAATCTTATTGGCATGTATAAACTTGATCCAATTTTTTCTTTTTTTACATAAGGATTTTTATCTAAAATAATATATTCCAGTAGATTTTTATCAATATTAAAGCTCTCTTCTATGTTTATACTGCACTCTTTTTTTATTTTATCATTCTCTATTAAGAAGAAAGCCCCTTTATTGCAACCTGAAATTTCAATTGCAAGCCCAAGGATTGATTTAAAAAGTTCATTCTGATTAGTTTGCTTTGCTATTATTTCACTTATTTTAGATAGGGTTTCGATCTTCAATTTCTCACCCATAAACATTTGAACAGTTTGAACACTTTGGGTAAATTGGTTTGACTTAAGTTCGTTTTCTTCCCACTTCATTTTAAGTGACTTAAAAAGTTCAGTTGCTTTTTTCTCAAAAAATATGCTCTCTTTTATATCACCTATATTGAAAGATATAAGAGAATAATAATAGTAGTTTCTGGCAAGTTCTGGTTTATTGCCAAGTTTTCTAGATTCCTTTATTGCTTTGTTAATTAATATTATTGCTTTCTTTGACTTTGTCTGGTTAATGGAGTAACTTAAATAGAGTGCTTTAAGTCTTAAAAACCACTGATATGAAAATCTATCTTTTACTTTTTTTATTTTTTTTATAATATTTTTAAAGTTTTTATTTATTATTTCATCTTTTTTATTTTTTACTGCTATTTCTGATAAAACAAGGTATGGAGCAAGTATTCCTGCACCTATGTTTAAGTTTTCAGCTATTTTTATAGATGTTTCTATATACTCTGTTGCTTTTTTTATCTTGTTTTTTTTATATAAAAAGTAACCTACACTAAAATAGAGACTATATTTTAACAAGAGATTGTCACTTGCTTCGATTTTTTCTATTATAGTATCAAGTTCTTTCTCTTCAAAATCTTCTATATGTCCCATGTGAGCAAGTGTTAATATTGTATAATGTGTCCCAACCATTTTAGAATATGGATTTTCTCTTATTTCTATTAATTTTTTTAATTCCTTAAGGCATTCTGTTGCTTTTTCATATTCTCCTATATTAGCATAAGAAAAACTAATTATACCTAGGAATGTTATATAACTTTCTTTCTTATAATCATCTTGTGTATAAAACTTTTTAGCTTTATCAAAGTATTCAATAGCTTTTTTGAAATCACTTGTAAATAAAAAGTTTAGACACATTGATTCAAATACAAATTTTATTGTGTTTATATCTATAGACTCTTTATCTATCATTTTCTCAGCTAGTTTAAAATAGTTTTGTGAAAGTAGTGGTTCACCTTTTAGCGAATATAATCTTCCAAGATTTATATATGCGTTTGTAAGCCTTTGTTTATTATTTATTTCTTTTTTTAAAATTTTTATTTGTTCTTTTATTATTTTTATTATATTATCATAATTTACTTTAAAAATATATACACTTACCATACTTTGAGTAAGATCGCAAATATTAAGAAAATCTGTTGAGGTTTTATCAGTCATTTTATTGAAAGATTCAATTATTTTTTCAAATACATTTATAGCCTGCTCATATGAATAATTTCTTATAAGTTCTATTAATAGTACATTTCCCCATAAATATGACTTTTTGTAATTTTTTCCAGCATAGTAATGATAAAAAAGAGGATATGCTTTATTTTTAATATTTTTAAGTTTTTCTATTTTGTTTGCTATTATAAGGTGTTTTTCTATTTTATCATCTATAGGGGTTAGATTGTAAAAAAAGTTGTAAGTAGTTTTGTTTATAAATATAAAGTTTTTTTCTATTTCTTCTAATATGCCAACTTCAACCGATTTTTTAAGCATTTTTTTTAAGTCGGATAATTTAAAACCTAAAAGATTTGAAAAATATTTTAATTCTTCAGGAGATATTGAAAATCCAAATATAGATATTTTTTTTGCAAACTCTTTTATTTCATCTGGAAGTGATATTAACCTGTGAATTATTATATCTTCTTTATTAATTTCTTTTAATATCTCTCTGTAATTGTCAGTAATTACCCATTTGTTATTTTGGTATTTTATTGATTTTTTTTCATTTAGAAACTTTAATAGATACAGAATGTTTGTTAGATTACCTTGAGAAATTTCTGAAATAAAATTAATAAAGTCATCTGGATAAAAAAGGTTATTAACAAATATTGTATCTATAAAGGTTTTTATTTCTTCTTTATTATAGGGTTTTATATCAATAATCTCTTTTTCAACATTAATCTTTTTTATAAAGTTTATTGATTCTGTTGAATCAACAGTCCCTATTATTATTAGTTTATCTTTTTTTAATAGAAGATCAAGACTTGATTCATCTATTCTTTGTAATTCCTCAATTACTATTATAGGTAGGTCTATCTCCAGGATCTTTTTATAGTCTTTTGTATTGTATTTTAACTTTTCAAGTATTGTTTTTATTAGTGAAAATGGTTTTGATGAGAAAATTTTTGTAGTTATTATAGGCTCTTTATGTTTTATTTTCTTGATTAATTTATTTAAAAAAAATGTTTTCCCGGAACCGTAATCACCTCTTATTATTAATAAACCTTTATTTTTTGTTATTATTTTTCCTAATGATTCTAACATTTTATCTACTAATTCTTCTCTTAGAAAAACTTGATATCTTCTTTCAAGAGGGAACTGTTCTTTATATATATCTTTGAGTTCTTCAATTATCTGAGATGCTTCATACCTGCTATTGGGCTCTTTTTGTAACATCTTTTCTCGTATTATTTTATCTAACTTTTTTAATATTTCTTTTTCTTTTTCATCTTCTGTTTTTATATATAAGTAAATAGGGTCTGGTATGTGAGAAAGGTGTTTATGAATTATTTCTGCAGGTTTTTCAGCTTTAAATGGATTATGCCCTGTAATACATTCATAAAATACAACGCCTAAGGAATATATATCTGATTTTGTTGTCACATTCCCTTTAAAATACCCTGTAGACTCTGGGGCCATATAAGGTAAAGTCCCTTTTATTTTTTCTTTATCTGTCAGGGTTGATTCAAATCCTGCTATACCAAAGTCTATTATCTTTATTTTGTTATTTTCATCTATAAGTATATTTGATGGTTTAAGGTCTCTGTGGATTATATGTTTTTCATGTATAAAATTAATTGTTTTTAAAATATCAAGAAATATGTTTATCCATTCTGAAAGTGAGAATGAGATTTGATTTATTTTAAAACCTTCTATCCACTCTGTGATTATATATACTTTATTATTTTCTTCAACAAAGTCTATTAGTGGTAATATAAACGGATGACTTATATTTTTTAAAATATTGATTTCATCTTTATAAAAGTTTATTGTTGAATCTATTTCCTTTATAGCAATATTTTTTTTGGACTCCAGGTCTATACCTTTATAGACTTTGGATTGTTCAGAGGTGCTTATAATATTTAATATTTTAAATCTATTTTTAATAGCTTCCATTTTTTCCCTTTTTAAAAATTAATTAAAAAAAAATGATATATCAAGAGTACAGAATTTAGTTTTTTAAAATTTGTTTTTCATTTCTATAGGTATAATTTTATCATCGTTTCTTAGGAAAAGAGTAAGACTTATTTCAGATGGTTTTTCTTTAAAAGAGAATTCGTAAGATGCTGAATAGGTCGGGCTTATCTTTATATCCTGATTAATAGCTATCTCTTTTTCAAGAGTAAGTTTATTTTTTTTAAGCTTTACGTAAATTGAGTCAATATGTAATAAATCCTCTTCCTTTTTTGATTCAAAAAATATATTTAAATAGACTTTTTTTTCAGTATCTATATAATAATTACTTATTTTTATTTTAATATCGTTATATTTTGCTATATTTGTCTTTGTGTATCGACTTGATGATATATATATATAGGCCAATAGTATAAGATAAACAAGAACTAGTCCCACTTTTCCTTTTGTTGTTTCAAATACCAGAAACTTTCGCCTTGATGGACAACATTCTTTTTCTTCTAATTGTTTTCTGTTTTTGTTTCGATTATAATAGTATGTAAATTTATTTTCTTCAGGATCTATAAATTCTGGTTTGCGGTTTAACATGTAGTTAAATTTAATTAAAAAAAACAAATGGAGGAAAAAATGCCCCCAAAGGGAGATAATTTAAACAGTACAATAGGCGAGTCGTCAGTTTTTAAAGGTAATTTCTTTATAAAAGGTTCTATAGAGATAAATGGTAAGTTTGAAGGTGAGTTGAGTGCTGAGTCTCATGTTATAATTGGAGAAACTGGCAAAGTTAAAACCTCAGTAATAAAAGCTAATAAGGTAATTGTTGCTGGAACACTTATAGGTAATATTCAGGCAGATGAAGAGGTTTCTCTCCTTGAGACTGGTAGGGTTTTAGGCGATATACAGACTCCAGTTCTTAATATGTCAAAAGGTGTTGTTGTTCATGGTAAAATAACAATAACTGGTGGTCAAAATAAGGATATAGCAAATCTTGTTAAAGAATCTTTTGAATCTGGTCCTAAAATTGAGGAACTTGCAAAATCAAAAACAGAATAAGAGGGGAATATCCCCTTCTTTTATAGTTCTGCTATTGAACTCTGATATATTTTTGCTGATTCTTTGAGTTTTATCAAATCATCATTACTTAATTCTACAGAAATTATCTTTTCAATTCCATTTGATCCTATTATTACAGGTAGCCCTATATAAACATCTTTAAGTCCATATTCTCCATCTGGTTTGCAAGACGCAGCAATAAGTCTTTTTTCATCATTTAGTATTGCTCTTACCATTATATAAGTTGCTGCTGCAGGAGCATAGTAAGCTGAAGTTTTTAAAAGATTTACTATTTGTCCCCCACCGTTTTGTGTCTTTTTCTCTATATCAGATAATTTAATATTGTCAAGAAATTTATTAACCTGTATCCCTTTTATTCTTGTCAGTTCAAATATAGGGACCATTGTATCTCCATGTCCACCCAGAACAAGACCATCTATATCTTTTGGGCTTACTTTTATCTCATCAGCTAAAAACATGATCATTCTCCCAGTATCAAGTATACCTGCCTGGCCCATAACCCTGTTTGATGGAAAACCAGTTGTTTGCCACATTCTGTATGTCATAACATCAACAGGATTTGTTACTACTATGACTTTTGAGTTAGGTGCATATTTTTTTATGTTGTTACCAGCAATATCTATTATATCTCTATTTTTGTGTAGTAAGTCAAGTCTGTCCATACCAGGTTGTCTTGGAAATCCTGCTGTTACTACAACAACATCAGACCCTTCTATTAAAGAATAATCATCACCTGTTGTTATAGGTGTATTAAATCCTAATATGGCTCCAGCCTGTTTTATATCTAGTGCTTTCCCTTCAGCTATATTTCTATTTATGTCTATAAGAACTATTTCTGATAGTTCCTGTTGTGCTATATATAAGCATAAAGTTGAACCTACATTACCAGCACCTATTATAGAAACTTTTCTCTTCATTTATACTCCTTTTGGGAAATATTTTTTTATAAGTTCTTCCATTTCTAAATCAGAAATACTTGTTGTTCTTCCACTCTTATATTGTTCATTTACCCAATCAAGTATACTAAGTACTCTCGGGTCGTTCTTTTTTAACATATTGTTGCCAGACAAACCAAAGTATGCATTTATCCAGTATGCGACACCGGCTAAACCTGACTTATCTGTTATGTTAACTCTAACAGGCCTATTAAGTAGTTTTGCTGTGTTAAAAATATTATATATCCTTTCGTTTTTTAGTACACCGTCAGCATGTATTCCGGCACTTGTTACATTAAAGTTTTTACCTACAAATGGGTAGTTATCTGGTATTTTTGTCCCTATTACGTTTTGATAATATTGAGCCATTTCTGTAATTACTGTTGTGTCTATTTCAGCCATATCACCAGTCATAGCGATCCATTCTATAACAAGTGCTTCAATCGGAGTATTTCCTGTTCTCTCACCAGAACCAAATATTGCACCGTTTATAGAGGAGCAACCGTGTAACCATGCAGCAACCCCGTTAGTTAATACTCTATGGAAATCATTATGTCCATGCCATTCTAACTGCTCCGGTTTTATCCCTACCTCTTTTCTTAAGGTTTGTATAAGTCTTGGTACTCCTCTTGGTAGGTCAGCATAAGGGCTATCAAGGCCATAACCCATTGTATCACACAATCTAAGTTTAACAGGTACTTTTGTTTCTTCTGATATTTTCATAAGTTCCTGTGCAAATGGTATTACAACGCCATAAATATCAGCTCTTGTAACATCCTCAACGTGACACCTTGGTTTTATACCCTGTTCTATTGCTCTCCTGACTATATCTAAATATTCATCAATAGCTTCTTTTCTTGTTTTTTTAAGTTTTAAAAATATGTGGTAATCTGATATACTTGTAAGGATTCCAGTCTCTTTTAAATTAAACTCTTTAACTAACGCAAAATCCTCTTTTTTTGCTCTTATCCATGCAGTAATCTCGGGGAACTTAAATCCTAAATCTAAACATTTCTCTACAGCCTTTTTATCTTTGTCAGTATATAAGAAAAACTCTGTCTGTCTTATAACACCTCTTGGTCCTGATAACCTATTTAAAAACTTGTATAAATCAACTATTTGTTCAACAGTGTATGGTGGCCTTGCCTGTTGACCATCTCTAAAAGTTGTATCTGTTATCCAGAATTCTTCTGGTATCTCAAGAGGTACCGGTTCTTTAAGATAGATTGCTCTAGGGACAGAATCATAGTCAAAAATCTCGTCAAGGAGGTTTGGTTCTGTTACATCTTTAAGTTTGTATTTTTTTTCCATATTATCTCCTTAGTTTTTTTATCTAATTTTTATAAAGGTACTTTATTTTTTTAATTTATAAAGTTTATGAAAGTTTTATTATCTAAAGTTTTAAAATAATTTATTAAAATTGATATAAAATATAATATATATTACAATTAAATCTTAAATTTAAATTCTATGAATACGCTATAAAATAAATAAATTTTTACTCTCAAAAAATTAAAGAAAGATTTATTTAATAATCTAAGGAGATATTATGGCTGAACAGAATCCCAATAATAAGCAGAAACCAAACACAAACTTTGTGGTTATAATTTTATTTCTTATACTTGCTTTTAGTGTTTTTGTACTATTATCAGAAAATCCAAAAAAGGTTGATAAGATTACGTATAGTCAGTTTTTAAAATATGTTGATGGTTTATATGAGGTTAAAATAGATAATAATACAAAAGTTATGGCAAGAAAAATTGAAGAGGATGATAAATATATTGTTTTTTTATCTGGTGAAGACAAAATAAGGCTTTTCAAAAATGAGGCTGATTATAAACTTGTAGCAAAAATTACATCAGTTAAGTTTAAAGGAGTTAAGACACTTGAAGGTCAGTACCTTTATAATAAAAATAATAAGTCTGACATTGTTAATTTTGTTACTTATTTGCCATTTCCAGACCCTTTTTTAATTCAAAAGCTAGAGGCAAAAGATATAGAGGTAAATGTTGAGCCTGAGGATAAAGATGGGTGGCTTAATATTGTTTATTCATTCTTACCTTATATAGTACTTTTTGGTGTTATATGGTTTCTCTTTTTCAGACAAGTTAATAATACAAACAATAAGGCTTTTACTTTTGTTAAAAGTAGGGCAAGATTATATAAGTCTCATGGTAAAAGAATTACTTTTAAGGATGTTGCAGGTGTTGAGGAAGCAAAGGAGGAACTTAAAGAGATAATTGACTTTTTAAAAGAGCCAGGTAAGTTTATATCTATGGGTGCAAGAATACCAAAGGGTGTTTTGTTGGTTGGTCCTCCAGGTACTGGTAAGACATTGCTTGCCAGGGCTGTTGCAGGAGAGGCTAATAGGCCATTTTATAGTATTAGTGGTTCTGAGTTTGTTGAAATGTTTGTTGGAGTTGGTGCATCACGGGTAAGGGACCTTTTTGAGACTGCTAAAAAAGATGCTCCATGTATTGTGTTTATAGATGAGCTTGATGCTGTTGGGAGACACAGGGGAGCAGGATTAGGTGGGGGTAATGATGAGAGGGAACAGACTTTAAATCAGATATTGGTTGAAATGGATGGTTTTGATAATAAAGATACTGTTATTGTAATTGCTGCTACAAATAGGCCTGATATACTTGATCCTGCATTATTAAGACCTGGAAGATTTGATAGACAGGTTGTTGTTGATAGACCAGATATAAAAGGAAGAGAAGAGATAATAAAAATACATCTTAGAAATAAACCTATTTCAAATAATGTAAATGTTGAAACAATTGCTAAAGGTACACCTGGGTTTTCTGGAGCAGATCTTGAGAATATGGTAAATGAGGCAACACTTATTGCTGCAAGGAAAAATAAAAAGCTAATAGAGATGGAGGACTTTGAAGAGGCTCGAGATAAGGTTCTTATGGGACCTGAAAGAAAGAGTAGAGTTATGAGTGATGAGGAGAAAAAAAATACAGCTTATCATGAAGCCGGCCATGCTATTGTTTCACACTTTTTACCAGAGGCTGATCCTTTGCATAAAATAACAATAATTCCAAGGGGAAGAGCGTTAGGAATTACTCAACACTTACCAGAAAAAGATAAGTTTAGCTATACAAAAAAGTATCTTCTTTCTCAGATAAAGATATTACTTGGCGGGAGAATAGCAGAAGAGATATGGTTTGGTAATGATAATATAACAACTGGTGCCGCTAATGATATAGAGAGAGCAACAGAACTTGCAAGATCAATAGTTTGCAAATGGGGTATGAGTGACAAGTTTGGCCCAATAACTTATGGAAAGGATGATTCGCCAATATTTATAGGAAAGGAACTTGCAAGGTATAAAGATTATAGTGAACACACAGCAATGGAGATAGACGATGAAGTAAAAAAAATAATATCAGAGCAGTACAATGAAGCTAAATTAATTATAGAAAATAATAAAAATAAAGTTGAAGAACTTGTTTCTTTATTGCTTGAAAAAGAAACATTACAAACTGAAGAGATTGAATCTATTTTAGGAAAGAAGATAAAGGAGTAGTTAATGGTACCAACAATAATTGCTATGGACCTTGAAGGTGTTTTAGTTCCTGAGATATGGATTGCTGTATCTAAAAAGACTGGTATTGAAAAGCTTAAACTTACAACAAAAGATATTGAAGATTATGATGAACTTATGAAAATGAGACTTGATATACTTAAAAAAAACAATCTTAAGCTTAAAGATATTCAAGATGTCATATCAACTTTGGATCCACTTGATGGTGCTATTGAGTATATGAACTGGGTAAGGTCAAAGACACAGGTTGTAATATTATCTGATACTTATTATGAATTTGCCATGCCACTTATGAAAAAATTGGGATATCCAACTTTACTTTGCCACTCACTCGTAATTGATTCTGATGGTTTTATTGCTGATTATAAGATAAGAATAAAAGATCCAAAAAGAAAAAGTGTTGAGGCCTTTAAAAATCTTAATTTCAGGGTTTTTGCAATAGGTGATTCTTTTAATGATATATCTATGTTAAAGGAAGCTGATAAAGGAATTCTTTTTAAAGCACCTGATAATGTTAAACAGAAGTATTCTGACTTTGTTTCTTTTGATAAATTTGATGAACTAAGAAAATACCTTGATAGTATTTTGCTTTAAAGGAGGAATAAATGGATTTTAAAAAAATAAACAATAACATATATTGGATCGGGGTAAATGATAGAGAAACCTATCTTTTTGAAAACTTATGGCCACTTCCACAGGGTGTTGCATATAATTCATATGCTATAATTGATAAGAAGATAGCTATAATAGATACAGTTAAAGGTTCTTATGAGAGTTTATATTTTGATAAACTTAAAAGTTTGCTTAATGGTAAAAAACCTGATTATCTTGTAATAAACCATATGGAGCCTGACCACTCTGGTTCTATAAAAAGATTGATTGACATATACCCGGAAATTACTATTGTTGGTAATCAGAAAACAGTTGAGTTTCTAAAAGGTTTCTATGGGGACTTTAAAAATATTCATGTAGTAAAAGAAGGTGATGTTTTAGAATTAGGTGATTGTGAACTTGAGTTTTATCTTACTCCGATGGTGCACTGGCCAGAGACTATGATGAGTTATGAAAAGAAAAGTAAGACTCTTTTTTCAGGTGATGCTTTTGGTGGTTTTGGTACTCTTGATGGTGGTATATTTGATGATGAGTTAAATATTGATTTTTATGAGTATGAAACTTTAAGATACTATTCTAACATTGTTGGTAAGTATGCCCAGATGGTTGTTGCGGCTGTATCAAGACTTAGTAAGCTTGATATAAAAACAATATGTGCAACACATGGGCCTATATACAGAACTAATCCAGCTAAAATAGTACAGGACTATATAAAATGGAGTAATTACCAGACAGAAAAAGGGGTCGTAATAGTTTATGGCTCCATGTATGGTAATACTAAAATGATGGCAGAGGCAATAAGTAAAGGGCTTAAGGACTCAGGAATAAAAGATATTATTATTCATGATGTTTCAAAAACACATTTATCGTACATAATAGCAGATATATGGAAGTATAAAGGTGTTATATTGGGTAGCTGTGCATATAATCAGAAAATTTTCCCACCTATGGAACAGTTATTATCTTTTTATGAAAATGCTAAACCTAAGAATCATGTTCTTGGTATATTTGGCTCATATTCATGGAGTGGTGGAGCAGTCTCAAGGTTAAAAGAGTTTTCTCAAAAAATTGGATGGGAAGTGGTAGAACCTGTTATAGAGGTTAGGCATTCACCAAGAGAAGTAGATATTGATGAGTGTATTAAGTTGGGTATAGAGGTTGGAAAGAGGATCTAGACTAATTTAATAGATTAAGTTTATACTTCAAAATTTATTTGTTGGTAAGTATTTATTAGTTATTTTGTCAAAATATAGAGTTTGACTTAAGTAATTTTGTAATCTCTTTTTTAGTTTTTTTATTCTATTACAAATTTTATGATATTAAAATTTCTTATATTTTAAACTTTTTTAGTACCTTATTTAGAATAACATCAGATAAATATTTAACGTCTTCTACTGAATTAACATTAATAAAAAAACCTTTTATGCCAAGGTCAAGACTGGAGTTTATAATCTTATCGCTAAAAATATCGAGTTTTAAAAATGAAAAAAACTTTTCATAGATATCAATATATTTGATTGTTATATCATCAAATAAAAAGGATAAAGGAGCATTATCATTTTCAGCTATTTCACCTATTTTATAAATATCTTCTTTATCAAGTAGTAAGGTATCAATAATTAATGGTTTTTTAGATATTGTAAGGCCCTTTATAATATCGGTATTGAGTGCATTAAAGCTATCGATTAGAATAATGTCTACTGTTTTAAGTCTTTTTGTTATATCTCTTTCACCACTACCAAAATTGGAAACAACAGTTATTCCATAATCTTCTTTTATTCTGAATAATCCTGATATTATTATGTCTGTTTCAAGGTCTGTTTTATCTTTTATACTGTTTGAAACTGATCTTGAGAATATAAAATACTTTATAGGTTCATTAAAGTCTTTTATATGATCAGCTATCTTTTCAAGATTATTATAATTAAATTCAACTGATAATATAAAAAATATCTTGTTATCTCTTACTTTTGATGGGAGAAATGAATTAAACCTAACTAAATTATTGGACATTCATCTCTCCTTTCTTTTTGAGAATAGATACTTTTTATAACAAAGTTCATGAAAAACTGCTTAAAGTCAATATCTTTTTCTGTTTTTTCCCATTCTTCTTTTTTTTGATTTATAATTTCTAATGTGTCATAGACTTTTGAAAATATTAACTTTATTACATCCTGTTTTGGTATTTCACCAGACATTTTTGTTGGCATTGGTGGCAGACAATTACCGTCAATAGACATGAAAATAATTTTGTTAAATGACTTTATATAATTAAACACTTCTCTTAAAGGTTTATATGTTTCTGGTTCCCATGGTTTTGACCTTGTTCCTGTTGGAAAAACTAAAAAAATATAATTTTTTTTATTTTCTTTTATAAACTTCTGGGTTGCAAGATTTATTTTTAGTGCTGTAGGATCGTCAGAATCAGACTTTGGTACAACTATGACTCTATGAAACTGTTCGGCCATTGTTTTTATAAAAAACTCTTCTTCATTTAATTTTCTTCCAGCAACAAAAACTATTTTTTCAAATATTTCCCTAAAAATTTGTTTTTTTTGGTTATACATTACAGCAAAAAAGACTGGTACATCGAAATTACTCTTATGTTCTGAAAGAATTAGACATGACTCTCCATTTTTAAAATACTGATAAAACTCAAGAAGATTGTTTTCACCTATTATTCCACTACCTTCAAGAATAAGCTTATCAAGAAATTTTTTGAATATTTCCCTGTTTGCAAGAAATGCTGGTTGGAAAACTTTCTTTGGTGTAATTACAGAGTTAAGGTTAGGGTCAGAGTTTTTTTTCATCTCTTCAACAGTTGAATGAAACTCTTTTAAAAGTTTTTTTTCTAGTTCTTTATCCATTTGTTAAATACCCTATAAATATGATTTATATCTGTTATTATAATATTATCATTTCTATCAATGTGAACGCCAATTATAAAAGAACCTGATACAACTTGTTTTTTATTTCCATTTTTATCAAGTTTATATACAATACCCTCTTCTCTGGTATTTTCAGCCCAGAAAAGGTCTCCATTTTTTGAAAAACATATACCACCAAGTAAATTATAAGTTTTTAGAAAAACTTCTGGTGTTTTTTCACCATTCTTTATTCTATATATATAGTTTAATCCCATACTTGAAGGTACTGAAAAATATAGGTCATCATCAGGTGAGAATGTAAAATGGTATCCTTTAAAAGACTCTGGGATATTTGTATAAAAAGATGCTCTACCTCTATAATCTATTTTAAATAGATTACCAGTCTGATCACCTACAAATATTCCACCTTTTGAGTCGAAAGCAATCCCAAAAGCACTCCCAAGACCTTGAGAAAAAACTTCATAATCATCTTTTCCAACAACCCTATATAATTTTCTTTCTGTTACACTTGTAACCCATAATACATTGTCATATACATATATTGAACTTGGAGAAGGTATTGTTGTAACATATGGTTCAACTCTGTCTGTTTCAAGGTTATGTCTGTATATAGTTCCATTTTTTGATTTTATCTCTTTTAAGTCTATAAAGTATATGTTTGCATGTTCATCTGAAGCAGGGCTTGATGCTATTATATATTTATCATTTGACAATTTCCATGGCAATATTATATTACTTTCTCCTGCTACTTTTGAAGAATAATATAGTGTAACAGGAGCTATAACATTTAAATCTTTTATCATTACCTGGACTATTATTTTTTTTGATGATGCAGCAAGTATTCTTATAACAGATTTGTTCCCGATAGATATATTAATATTTGATATTTTTGATGGGTCTATATCTTTTTTAAGCTCTATTTCAAGTATACCACCTGATAATAAGATATTAGGATTTATAGCGGATATTATATTTTTCTTAAAAATATTAAACATTATTTAATTCCCTTTTCTTTTAGAAAATTAATAAATATATCTTTCCTTTCTGTAAAAAGGATTTCAAGGAAAGAGTTTATATATGAATCGTAAGACCCAGTATCAAGTCTTTTGTCAGCCATAACAAAACATACTTTATTTTCTTTTGCAAGAAGCTCTATACCGTCTGTCATAAAAAACTCTCTTTCAGGAGGTGAAAATTTTAAAGCTTCTTTAAGTTTTTCAAAGATCTGGTCTGTAAATAGATACCTTCCCATAGATGCAATATTGCTAGGTGCTTCATTGATAGATGGTTTTTCAATAATACTTAAAACAGTATTATTATTATCTGGTTTTATAATCCCATATTTTGAAACATCTTTTTTATCAACTTCGAAACCAGCAAGCACGTTCATTCTTTTTTCTTTGTATGTTTCAATCATTTTTTTACTTAGATTTAAAGTTGGGTCTATATCATCCGGAAAAGCTACTACAAAGACAGAGTTTTTTAAAAAGGGCTCTGTAATTAGTAATGCATCCCCTGTGCCTTTCATATATTTTTGTCTTACAAAAAAGAAGTTCATATCGTATGGTTTAATAGATTCAATCTCTTGTTTTTTATTTTTTGAATCGAGAAACTTTTCAAGTTCAAAGTTTACATCAAGGTAATTTTCTAGATCTCTTTTCTGTCTTGAAGTAACTATAATAACATCTTTTATACCAGCATTTATAAACTCTCTTAATATAAAGTCTATTGCAGGTGTTGTCCCAAGAGGTATGAGTTCTTTTGAAATACTTTTTGTAAATGGCAAAAGTCTAGTGCCATATCCTGCTGCAATTATAACACCTTTTACATCCATTTAAAAACCTTTGTTGTATTTAAATTAGGATTTTAAAATTTAATATTAAAATTTTAAGATAATAATTTTTCTAAGTTTAATAAAATTTAAACCATGTAATGTTGATTTTTATTTTAAATCTAAAGGCTTTTATTTTTCTTGGTTTACAGAAATGTAAGGTGTTTAAAAAACATATATTAAAATAATTATTCATAATCCATAAGACTGTATTACTATTTTTTTAAACTTAATATTTTTTGAATATATAATTGTTAAATATCAAATATTTACACATGTTGTAAAATTATTATCTGATAAATAAAAATATTTACCATTATATTCCTGACACTTTTGACTTTTTTTATAACACCTTGGATAAAATGGGCAGTTTGAATCTACATTTATTTTTGGAATAATTTCTGGATAATAGTAGCTATATCCTGGGGTTGATGAGAGTAGTAACTGTGTGTAAGGATGAGTAGGTTTTTTAAGAATATTTATTGGGCCAAACTCCATTATTTGTCCACCATATAATACAAGGATATAATCACAAAAGTAATTAACTACTGATATGTCGTGAGAAACAAATATGTATTTGATTGATAAACTTTTTTGTAGTGATGTAAAAAGATTTAATATTTGAGCCTGTATTGAAACATCAAGAGAGCTTGTTGCCTCATCTGCAATAATTAGTTCTGGATTAAGAATAAGTGCTCTTGCTATTGCAAGTCTTTGTCTTTGCCCACCTGAAAACTGATGGGGATATTTATCGTAATCATCTTTTTTCATTCCAACTTTTTCCAAAACTTCAAAAACAAGTTTTTTTCTTTCATTATTTGTTCCTATATTATGTATATCAAGACCCTCTTTTATAGCATCACCTATTTTTATTTTTGGATTGAATGAAGAGTAGGGGTCTTGGAAAATTATTTGAACTTTTTTTCTATACCACATTAGGCTTTTTCTTTCAAGTGAAAGAATATCTATATTATCGTATAGTATATTCCCTGATATACTTTTTTTAGGTATAAGTCTTGTTATAGCAAGACTTAATGTTGTTTTACCGGAGCCAGATTCTCCAACTATTCCAATTGTGTTTATGTTATCAGTATTAAAATTTATGTTTTTAAGAATTTGTTTATTACCAAACCTTACGTTAAGTTCTCTTATTTTCAATTTATAATACCTGAATTAAGTTTTTGCTGTTATTAGTTTTGATACATATATATCTCTTGCTTGTTTAAAAAACTTTAAAGATTGTTCATAATCTCCTTTTATAAACATCATATTACCGAGATCATAATGGTTATTGTAATCATTCTTATCTTTTTCAATTTTATTTAGTGTTTCTTTTATTTTTTCCTCTATATTATCTCCATATTTTTTTACAAGGTCATCGTAAGTTAATTCCTCTATATGTTTATATTTGTTAGCAAGTTTTGTAATTTCTTTTGCTCTTTTATAACATTCCTTACTTTCATCATACATACCGAGTTTCATATATGCAAGCCCAAGTTCCGAGTAGTATAAAGGATTTTCTTCATATTTTAAAAGTTCTTTGTAAAATTTAACTGCCTCATTATAAAGACCTGCTTCCAGTGATAAAGGGGCGAGTTTTATTAATAGTTCTGTTTTAGGGTTTATTTCATAGGCTTTAGAGTAAGAGAATACAGCATCTTTAAGATATTTCATCTTTTCATAAGTAAGCCCTTTGTTCCAGTATATTTCAAATAGAGGCCTTCCAAGTTTTTCAGCTTTTTTATAGTATTCAAGTGCTTTCTGGTAATTCTCTTTTTTATAAAAGAGTACCCCTATATTAAGATATACTTCAGGTATAGTTTTTATTACCTCAGCCCTAAGGAAATAGTATAAAGCCTCTTCCCATTCTTTTAGTTCAAGATAAACTTGGCCTAAACCTATAAATATTGAATAAGCTTCGTCTGATTTTTCATCTCTTAATTTACTTAACATTTCCTTATAAATTTTTATAGCTTGGTCATATTCTCCATTTTTAACAAGGTCTTTAGCCTTATCAATACTCTTCATAATTCCCCTCCTAGATAACGATCAGTAAAAAAATATAATAATAAAATTTTGCATAATAAAATTTTAAAAAATTATCGTCAAATAAACATTATACAAAAGCTTAAATATTATTAGACTTGAAAATCATTGACATTTTAGGTACGCCCAAATGATCTGCTATTAATTTACATTTGGCTAGAAGAGCGAAAAATATATTATTTTTCTTTGCATCTGATAATCCTTCAAAATTACCTTGACCCTTAGCAATTATAATGTCAACATTATTCCATATATTTAGAAAATCATCTGAGAATAAATACTCAACAGCACCAGGTATTTTTATACCATTCTTAACAACCTTACCTATTTTGTTAAAGCCAAGTTCAACAAGCTCATTATAAGTTATATCATTTAATACGTTTTCATCTCTACCAGCTATATATATTTCTATCTGAGGATATTTTTCTTTTAATATAGTTAGAAATATTTTATCAAAAACTATTTCACCTGAGTTATCGGTTAAAAATAACAAACTTTTTGTTTTTGGTAATAGGGTTATAAATTCTTCAAAGTCGTCTATATAAAACTCTGTTTCAAGGTAAGATTCAAGGATTTTTGTTATTTCATTGTTCATTATATTATGAGTATCTTTTATCCCATAGTCAACTATATTTCCTGCTATCGAAAGTTTTATTGAGTTTTTAAGAGGGTTATATGCTCGTATTTTGTTTATAAAATTATCTGATATGTTTATAATAATTTCATTACTTCTTTTCTTTTCTTCTTTGTAAAAATCTGATATGTTTAACTCTTTGTATAAAGTATTATAACAGTATGGATAAAGTTCTATCGGTTTTAAGTCTGGTAGATAGTTGTCATTAAGACTCTTTAATACAGATTTTATTATTTTTAGTCTTTCTTCTCTATTTTTTACAAACTTTTTTATTATGCTTTCGGATTGATGAACAAAACACGATATACAATCTACATCTATTTTCAATTTAGTAAACCCTGTTATTTTGGTTAAAACTAATTTATTTTAATTTTATTGTTTATGAGTTCAAAAAACAAATAAAATATGAGAAATGTATTTATAATTATATTATTGTTTTTAAAAAAATAATATAAAAATTAATTAAAAAATAAGAAATAATATATATTTTTTAATATAAACAAATTCAAATGTCTGACTAAGATCAATTTCCAAGCTAATTTTTTGAAGATTATTTCCATTTTATTTTATTATTATTATATTTTAAGTTTAAAGAGGGGGCAAGGGTAGTGCTAACCTATTTTTAGGTTAGAGGAAAGTCCGGACTTTGTAGGCAAGGGAGCCAGGTAACACCTGGGCACTGAAAGGTGACGGAAAGTGCCACAGAAAATATACCGCCAGAATTTAAAAACTGGTAAGGGTGAAAAGGTGGTGTAAGAGACCACCAGGCTGACCGCAAGGTTCAGTTGTATGGTAAACCCCTCCCAAAGCAATGCCATAAACAGGTTAAGCCTACTAATGCCTGTTGGTGGGCAGCTAGAAAAAGGCAAGCAATTGCCTTTTCAAGAGAAATGCTACCATAAACAGAATCCGGCTTATTGCCCCCTCTTTATGTTTAAATTACTCTCTTTTATTATTTTTTAAAAAATTCTATTTTAACCTTAGATTTTTAATAATTACTTTTAAGTTGTGAGGTTATTTATGGATAATTTTTGGTTTGCTTTTTTTCTTACTTTTCTTGCCGGGATCTCAACAGGTATTGGTAGTATTATGTCTTTTTTCTCAAAAAACTTTAATACAAAGTTTTTATCAGCATCTCTTGGTTTTTCGGCTGGAGTTATGATTTATGTTTCATTTGTTGAAATACTTTCAAAGTCAAAAAGATTTTTATCTATATCTTTAGGGGAAGAAAAAGGGTATTATTTTTCTGTGTTATCATTTTTTATAGGCATAGCTATTATTGCTATTATAGACAATCTTATACCCTCTTTTGAAAATCCGCATGAGATAAAGAATATTAATGAAAACAGTTATGAGAAAAGGAAGAAAAAACTTCTTAGAACTGGATTTTTTACATTTTTAGCTATAACAATACACAATTTCCCGGAGGGTCTTGCAACACTTGTTGCAGCCTTATCTGATCCGCGATTAGGTATAAGTATAGCAGTTGCAATTGCTATTCATAATATTCCCGAGGGGATAGCTACATCAATCCCTATATACTATTCAACAGGAAGTAAAAGAAAAGCTTTTTATTTTTCATTTTTATCTGGCATTGCTGAACCTTTAGGAGCTGTTTTAGGTTATATTCTTTTAAAGGCAGTATTTAACAATACTACGTTTGGTATTATTTTTGGGATTGTTGCTGGTATAATGGTATATATATCTCTTGATGAACTACTTCCTACTGCTGAGGAGTATGGATATCACCATCTTTCAATATTAGGGCTTATACTTGGTATGTTTATTATGGCTTTAAGTTTAATTATGTTTATTTAGTTATTTTAAAATTTTAGAGATTAAATTTTATCTTTTAAATTCTTATAAAAAATAAAAGAAGTGAAAAGATGGATATTAAAATACGTATAGAAAAAGTTGTCTCAGGTGGATTAGGTTTTTCAAGAATAGATGAAAAAGTGTATTTTGTACCTTTTACTCTCCCAGGTGAATTGATTTTTGGGGAGATTTATGAGGATAAAAAAGAGTATGCTTTTGTTAGAGTCAAAGAGATAATTGAAAAGTCTGAAAAAAGAATTACTCCGGTATGTCCTATTTTTGGGTACTGTGGGGGATGTCAGTTACAGATGACTGATTATAAAACTCAACTTAGTATTAAGAAAGATATGATAGAAGAGTCTATTTCAAGGATAGCAAAAATAGATATACCAGTTATGGATATAGTAGAGTCTGACAAGGTTTTTAACTATAGAAATAAGGGTTCTTTTCAGGTGTTTAATGGATCAAAAATAGGATACTGTGAACCAGGTACAACAGATCCTTTTCCTATCGAATCCTGTCCTATAATGGAGGAACCTATAAATAGAAGAATAAAAGAGTTTTTAACTATAGAGGAAGAAAATAAAAAAATAGAGGGTATGAAAGCTTTAGTTATAAGGAGTAATTTTGAAAGTAAAATAATAGATTCTACTATCAAAAAAGACTGGTTTATAGAAAATGTAGCAGGACTTAATTTTATTGTTGATATAGATACATTTTTTCAGGTTAACAGGACAATAATTCCCAAATGGCTTGGACATATAAAAGATCTTGTTTTAAATTATAAAGTTGGTAAAGGATTGCTTGACCTTTATAGTGGTGTTGGGATAATAAGTCAATACCTTGCCCCATACTTTGATCATGTGATTGGGATAGAGATAAATAAAACACTTGTTAAGAACGGCAATAAAGCATTGGAACTTAATAAAATAAATAACACAAAATTTATAACTGCTGATGCTTCAAGGTTTTATAGCCTTGGCTTTATTTATGATACTGTTATAATAAATCCACCAAGAAAAGGAATAAGTTATAAAATGATAAAGTCGCTTATTCAATCAAAACCTAAAGTTATAATATATTCATCATGTAACCCAGATACTTTTGCAAGAGATATAAGACAACTTATTGCAGGGGGTTATAGTATTGATTATATTCAGGGGTTTGATATGTTCCCAAATACTAAACACCTTGAAGTTGTTGGTGTTATTTATTTAAAGTGATTAGAAAGGAGTTTAATGATAGATATTGTTATATATAGAGATAATAATACTGTTGAGTTTGGGCTCGTTAAGGCAGAAAAAAAGAATAAGCTTATTATATCAAATATTACTGGTAAAGAATTATCAATAAGTATTAATAAAATTCTGGATAAAATAGCTCTTAATTTTAAAAGCTTTGATGATGCTTTTAAGATAATAAAAGAATTTTATTCTAAAAAAGAGGAGTTTAAAACAAAAGTAAATATAAAAGAGTTATATGAACTTACAAAAGATATTGAGTCTCTCTCTATTGATGATATATATTCTTTATTTTTCACTGAGGTTGATTATTGTAAGAAGGCTGCTATTTTCGAATTACTTTTAAATGATAAAATTTATTTTGAGTTTAAAGATAACAGTTTTTTCCCTAGGTCTGAGAATGAGGTAAATAGAATAATAGATAGCATTAAAGCAAAAGAGGAAAATGAAAGAAAAAGAAAAGAGATTGAAGAAAACTCTCTTGAATGGTTTAAAAATGGAACTGGTAATATTCCAGACTTTGTTAGAGAATATATTAGCCCTATAATAGATTTTGCTATATATCAGGATGAATCTAAAAATAAACATATTGCTATTGAGAGACTTGAGAAGATTTCTGCTATTAATAACTTCAATATATCAGGTGATATAAATTATGCTGCATTTAGACTCTGTTATAATCTTGGCATATTCAAAGAGGATGAAAATCTTCTATTAAAGAAATATAATATACCACTTAATTTTTCTTCTGATGAATTGTCATTTTCAGAAAATATTGCTAAAAATTTTAGTGTAAATTTTGAAAACAGGATTGATCTTAGAAACCTTTTCACATTCAGTATAGATGACTCAACAACAAAAGATATAGATGATGCAATATCTGTTGAGATTGATGATGATAGTATAAAGTTGTATATTCATATTGCTGATGTTAATGAGGTTTTAGAGAGTAATGATCTTATTGAAACAGCTAAAAATAGAGTAAGTAGTATATATCTTCCTGATATTAAGATACCAATGCTTCCTCCTATTATCTCTGAATATGTTTCTTCTCTGTTATGTGGAACAGATAGATATGCTATAACATACTGTTTTGAGTTTGATAATACTCTCCAAATAAAGGATTTTAAGGTTTTTCCTTCTGTTGTTAATATTGATAAGAACTTTAGTTATGAGGAGGTTGATAATATTCTAGAAAATAAATATGGAGATTTATTCCATATTTTTAATAAAATTTATCAGATTTCAGAATATTTACAACAAAGAAGGCTTTCAAATAATGGTATTGAGTTCTCTTTTATAAACGTTTATCCAGTTGTTGAGAATGAAAATACTATTAGACTTAAGGTATTTAATCCATTTTCAAAAAGTGTTAATATGGTTAAAGAATTGATGATACTTGTTAATAACTATTCTGCTTTTTTTACTTATAAAAACAATATACCATCTATTTATATAGCTCAGGATAGCCCTGATACAAAGATAGAACTTAACACAAGAATTGTTAAAGATAAAGTTTTACTTGGTGAATTGCTTAAATACATGAAGAAAGCTTATATAACAACTGATCCCAGACCACACTATGCTCTTGGTTTAAACCTTTATACTCAGGCAACATCACCTATAAGAAGACTTCTTGACCTTATTGTTCAAAGACAAATTAAGAACTTTATAATAAATAAAGAGCTTTATTCCGGAGATTTTATAGATGAAATTATATTTATTATTAATCATAAGAGATCAATAATATCTGAAATAGAAAATGAGGTTAATAAATACTGGTTACTTAAATTCCTTTTGATTGAATACAGAAATAAAAAACTTGATGGTATTGTTTTAAGAGAAATAAATGGTTCATACCTTGTTGAAATAGAGGTTACAAAAAGTGTTGCAAAAATATCATCTAAAAAAGTTTTAGAGCCAGGCCAGAAAATAAGTGTAAAACTTCATACAATAATACCAAGACTTGGGATAGCTTTAGGAAATGTTGTAAACTGATTGTTTCTTCTTATTTTTTTTCGATAAATAGATATAAATTAATCTTAAAATTGCAATAAAAATTATACCTAAATAATATACCCAATAAGGATCTTTTTTATCCTCTTTTTCTATTTCTTTTTTAATTTTTTCTATTTCTTCTTTTAATTTATCTTCATTTATTATTTTAATAATGTATTTGTAATCTTTATAATCACTATTGTTTAATCTGAAATCAAGTCTTGTATTTTTTTCAATTAGCTCTCTTTTTATTTTTTTAAGTTCTTCTATCTTATGTTTTTTTTCTTCTATTAGACTTGAAGTATTTAAATAATGCCCTAAAAGGTATAGGGAAAATATTGTTACTATTATTAGAAATATTTTTGGTATAGAATTTTTTTTCTCTTTTTTTGTGTTTTTAATTTCTACAGTATTTATGTTGTAATCTGACAATTTTATTATCATTTTTTCTCCTTTAAAAGATCCCCACTTTGTGGGGATTTAAAAGGGTAAAGGCTGGAGTTGAAAAAAATTAATTATCTTAATAATTGTAATACTGCCTGTGTTTTTTGATTTGCTTGTGTAAGCATGGCAGTAGCAGACTGAACAAGTATATTGTTTTTAGTATATTCAACCATTTGAGATGCCATATTTGTGTCTCTTATTCTTGATTCTGCTGCCTGTAAGTTTTCTGCTGCCTGTTCAAGTCCTTTAAATGCATACTCCAATCTATTTTGATATGCACCAAGGTCAGCTCTCTGTTTGTTTACTTTCTTTAATGCCATATCTACTGTGCCTATAGCCTGGTTAGCTTTATCTGGTGTTGATATTGATATTATCTCATTTGTAGCTGGGTTTTTAATACCAACTCCTGCTGATGTCATTGTACCTATATATACTCTTTCTCTCTGATCCATGTTTGCACCTATATGGAACCACATGCTTGCTGTAACTTCAGCACCCTCAACTTCTGTTCTTGCGAATCTTCCTGTTAACATATTAAGACCATTGAACTGAGCATGAGATGCAATCCTGTCTATTTCATCTACAAGTTGAGATACTTCAACTTGGATCTGCATCCTGTCTTCCATTGTATATATACCGTTTGCTGATTGGACTGCAAGTTCTCTTATTCT
>JAKPDD010000017.1 GCA_029552945.1 Spirochaetota bacterium | reverse complement strand
GATACTGCTAATGGGATATTTTTCCCAGGACAATATGTTAATTCAACTTCACTTGTATTTACATGGTCAGGTTTTAATGACACAGGTTCTGGTATTGCATACTACGAGGTTGCAACAAGTGATGATGGTTCAAACTGGTCAAGCTGGCAAAATGTTGGTCTTACTACAAGCGTTACAACCTCAGGATACGATAGTGAAACATTCAATGATGGTGAGACTGCATATATTAAAGTAAGAGCAGTAGACTATGCTGGAAACTACAGCCCTGAAGTTGTATCAGATGGAATATTAATAGATACAACCCCACCATCAATTGTGAATATGAACCCTGTGGATGGGACTGCAAGACCTTATGTAAGAGATATAGATGCTCCTGCTGCAAGATATGGAAGAATAGAATGGAATAATTCAACTGATTCAGGAAGTGGAATATTCTATTATGAAGTTGAGGTAATTCATGCAAGTGATAAAGAAAGTTTCTTTGTAGTTAAAGTAAGAGCAGACAGGCTTTCTGGAACTGGTAGTATAATATCATTAGATGAGTACCCTGCTTCTGGTGAAACAACTTGCGTAACAGATTCAAGTGTATCACTTGATACAAATGGTTACCTACTATTTGAATGGAACCAAACTTATTCTGGAACAAGAGATAATACTGTTGCAGTGATAAGAGTATACGATAAAGCAGGTAATGTATCTGTATCAAGTATGGCAGATGTAAGAGATGTGGATTAAAATAATCTTATAATTTTTGGAAAAACTTATTTGATCCTATTTTATATCTTTTAAGAGGTTATAATTAAAAAAATAAAAAAAAGACTATAAACTTAATCTCAAATTTAAAAGAGACTAAACTTTTACAAGTTTTTTAAACTCCTGAAGAAGCAATGGGCCTAAGGTATTTACATCACCTGCACCCATTGTGATAAAAAGGTCCCCCTCTTTTGCTATTTCTAAAGACTTTTTTATAACACTATCAAATGACTTGGCATAAAAATAATTTTTATAGTCATGTCTTTTAAAAACATCCTCAATAAGTGCAGACGTTACTCCCGGTATAGGTTCTTCTCTTGCAGGATATATTTCATTTAATATAACATAATCAGACTTCATAAGAGATAAACCAAAGTTTACATAGTGTAGCTGTGTTCTTGAAAAAAGGTGTGGTTGAAATATAACAACTACTCTTTTTATTTTACCATTTTTAAGCTGATTTGCTGCATCTATAGTTGCTTCTATTTCAGTCGGGTGGTGTGCATAATCATCAACAACAAATATATTATTTACCTCTCCTATAAACTCAAACCTTCTCTTTGCATTAACAAAGTTATACAGTGCCCTTCTTATAGTTTCAACATCAACACCAAGATTATAAGATATTGCAATAGCAGCAAGACTATTGTATACATTATGAATTCCTGGCAAATTTAAAGTAAACTCACCAAGGTATTTATCTTTAAAATTAACTTTAAATCTTGTTATAAAACCATCCATTTTTATATCATACCCATAAAAATGGACATCTTTATTTTTAATACCGAAAAGATAAAAGTTTTTTCTTATATTTGGTACAAGTAACCTTATATTTTTATCATCACCATTTAAAACTGCAAAACCATAAAAAGGTATACGATTTATAAAATTAAGGAAAGTGTTAATAAGATTATCCATAGTTTTATAATATTCAAGATGATCATCATCAATATTTGTTATACAGACTATTTCACCGCTACTAAAATAATCAATTGATCCAAAAGCCTCACATGCCTCATATACTAAAAATTCCCCTTTTCCCAATTTGGCATTACTCTTTATGTTTTTTAATATGCCACCTATTATCATAGTAGGGTCATACTTTGCATCATTAAGTATAAACGAAGTCATAGATGTTGTAGTAGTCTTTCCATGAGTACCAGATATTCCTATTCCCCTCTTTATTCTCAAAAGCTCATTAAGCATCTCAGCCCTTGGAATTATTGGTATCTGTTTTTTTCTTGCCTCTATTATCTCCGGATTTTCTTCAGGTATAGCATTGGAATAAACAATAACATCAGCATTTTCAACATTCTCTTTCCTGTGCCCTATAAATACCTTTATACCAATCTCTTCTAAATGTTTTGTTATGTGAGTCTCTTTAAGGTCTGATCCTTTAACTATATATCCCATATTGTGCAGTACCTCTGCAATACCGCTCATCCCTATTCCACCTATACCTATAAAATGAATAACTCTGTTTTTATTTTTCATATAAAGACCCTGTTATATTTATTCAAATAACTAAGGAAAGACCTAAAAAATTTACAATTAAAATAATAAAATTTTAAAAACAAAATTCTAATTTCCTTTTTTTATCTCATATTTAGGAAATATAAGTATTTCTGTTCTTCTATTTAAAGACTTATCCTCCTCATTTTTTTCAAGTACTATAGGGTGAAAAGATGATCTTCCCGCTGCTGTGAATAATGATGGATTAAGTCCAAGAACTTCTGTAAAATACCTTACAACCATAACAGCTCTCATTACAGAAAACTCCCAGTTAGTAGGATATATCTTACTTATAATAGGATCAACAACAGGATCAGAGTCAGCATGTCCTATTACAAAAACTTCTTTATCCTTTATCTTACTTAGTGTATTAGCAATATTTTTTAATATCTCTTCTCCACTTTTTGTTATAGATATCTGTGCTTTGCCAAACATAACCTTTTCCATAAGTAAAACTGTAATACTATTAAAAGAATCTTGAACAATAACATTACCCTTTTTTATTTCTAAAGAAAGTGATTGTTTAAGTGATTCAGACTCTTTTTTCATTAATTCCTGGGTATCTTTTAAAACTTTTATTTCAGACTTAAGATCCAAAATAATTTTTTCTTTTTCCTGTAATGACTGATTAAGTTTTACTATCTGTTCTTCTAACGTTTTCATGTTATTTTGATAATCAACGCTCATCTTTTTTTCAGATTCAATTGATTTTTTAAGGTTCTCAATCTCATTTTTCTTAGTTTCTAAATCTGCTACAAGTTTCTGATTATCAGCCTTCATTTTTTCAAGTTCTTTTGATAAAGTATCAACCAATTTTGACTTTTCTTCAACCTGTTTATTCCTATCTTCTAAAGCTTTTTGAATATCTTTTGTTTTCTCATCAAACCTTGAAACAAGTGCATCACGTTCAGTCTTAAGTACTGCATACTCTTTTTCTAAGTTTTTAAGCTTTTCCACCTCTTCCTTATATAACTTAAGTTCAGACCCCATTCTATCAATATCTTTTTTAAGATACTCTATCTCCTGCTCTTTAAGTTTTATCGTATACTCAAGTTCTTTATTTTTAGTTTCATAATCTTTTATCTCTTTATCTTTTTTTACTAATTCATCATTACTACATGAAACAAAAAAAATAATAATAAGAAATATAGAAAATAATCTTTTCATTTTATATTCCCTTTTAAATAATTATAAACAATATCAGCTATTCCTATACTATTATACTTTGAAGCAAGTTTTGAATACTCTTCATATAACATATCTTTAAAAACATCTTCTGCAAAACCACCATCCATAAGAGGTTTTGGATTTATTGACTTTAATGATGTTCTCATCTGTTTAAATATTTGATTTACAAATATAGACTCAAACTCAGAACAAACTTCTTTCAATTTATAATCTTCATTTATTTTCTTATCAGAAAAGTTCTTAATCTTATCTAAACTATTATCCATATATATGTCTTTTAACTGGCTACTATAATGAGTTACCTCCATACCTTTAACCCTTCTGATTTATTTTACTTTAATTATATATGCATCTTTTACTTTAAACTCTTGCATAACCTTAGAAACTGTATTAGCAGCACTATTATAATCACTAAAACCACCTATCCTTACCTTATATAAACCACCGCTTTGTACAATACTAGCATTATATCCTTTATTATGTAAATTTTCTTTAAGTTTAATTGCTTTATCTTTACTGTTAAAACTTGCAAACTGAATAAAAAACTTTTTATTATCTGTTTTTTTTACACTATTACTCTTATTAATGACACTCTTTTTCCCTTGATTTATATCATTAACCTTTTTTAAGTTTACTCTTTGACTCTCAACCTTACTTAAACTCTCAGTACTACCAATTTTCTGTTTAACATCTGTCTTACTATCCTTAATACTATTTTCTGATTCAGTATTAACTGCAAAGAGATTTGATTTATCATTATTAGCTTTACTTTCATTCTTTTGAAGTTTTGCCGATTCATCATTTTTTTCAATCTCAATCATATCTTTCATTATATCATCTTTTGACCCAACTAACGAAATATCATTTAATTTTTTATCAACCCTTGTATTATAACTTCCAGTCCAGTAACCAAAAGTAAAAATAAATGTTAGTATAAGCAAAGCTATAACAATACTCCACAATATTCTTGACTTTGTAAACTCAATTACATAAAGATCCTTTACCTTAGCTTTTGGCATATCCTGTTGTTTGATATTATCCTCTATTATCATTTTGTAACCTCCTAACAATTTTATCCATTTTTTTTAAAAACTTTTCTTTACTACTATTATTCATTATTATGTAATCGGCTTGATTTAAATAGTCATTATATTTTTTTTGCATATTAATTATTTTTAATATTCTCTCTCTACTAAAACCATTTCTCTCCTGGCCCCTATTTATAAGAGTCTCTTCATCAGCAAATATAGTTATTATCCTATCTACAAACTCATTAAGTCCTATTTTAAACATTATTGCAGCATTTATAACAATATCTTTATCTTTATTTTTATCAATAATATCTCTTACCCTACCCTTTATAAAAGGATGAACTATACTATTAAGCCTTTCCATCATTTTTTCGTCTTCAAACACAATATTACCAAGTTTTTTAGGATTTATTTCATTGTTTTCAATTATACTATTACCAAACTCATTAACTATTTTATCTTTAAGTTCAAGCAATGCTTCTTTACCAATTTTATCAGCATCTATTTCAAAAAACCCGATAGACCTTAAATAATCACATGCCAAACTTTTACCGGAAGCAAAAGGTCCTGTAACACCAAGAATAATCATATTAGACTCTCCTTATTAAATTTTTAAGTAAAAATTTATACAATTTAAAATTTGACATTCTTTTAAATACCTTTATTCTCTAAAAATATATAAAAAACAAGGGGTACTAAAAATGGTAATAGCAGAAATATCAATATTCCCAATAGATAAAGGAATATCATTAAGTAAATACGTTGCAAGAGTAATAAAAAGACTACAGGAAATGAATAATATCTCAATATCTTTAAATCCAATGGGAACAGTCATTGAGGGAAAATGGGAAGATATATTAAAGGCTGTAGATATATCTTTTAAAGAATTGGAAAAAGACTGTGACAGAATATACATGACACTAAAAGTTGACTATAAAAAAGGAAGAGAAAGGGGAATAGAAAAAAAAGTAGAGTCTGTAAAAAGTAAATTAGAAAATATTAACTTATTACAAGATAAAAATTAAAGAATTAAATATTACCTTATAAATCTTTCTATCCTCTTTAAAACCCTATCTTTTCCAAGAATATCAAGTACCTCATATATATCAGGACCATGCTCCTGCCCTGTTGTAATAACCCTTACAGGCATAAAAAGTTCTTTGCCTTTAAGGGAAAGCTCTTTTCCAATCTCTTTAACAATCTCTTTCCACATATCTTTATTAATATTATTAATACTAGAAACTTTATTGTAAAACAACTTGATTAGACTCTGATTATTTTTTAAGTACTCATCACTTAAATTAAAACTATCATCAAAAAATATTTTCACATTATCATTAATTTGTTCAAAATACTGAATACCACCACTTGATAATATTAAAATCCTATCAAGTGTATTTTTATCATAATTACAGAAATATGACTTATCAAGAAACAACTTTAATTTTTTTAATAAAACATCCCTATCAATCTCTTTTATATATTCACTGTTGAGCCAATTAAGTTTATTAATATCAAACTTACTTGGAGACTTTGATATTCTTTTTATATCAAACTCCTTTATTATTTCATCTTTACTTAGTTTTTCTTTTCCCGACTCAGGAGTAAAACCTAAAAGTGCAAGATAATTGAATAGTGCTTCAGGTAGGTATCCTTTCTGTCTATACTCTGCAACACTTGTTGCCCCATGTCTTTTTGAAAGCTTTGACCCATCATTAGCAAGTATTAGAGGTGTGTGAGAAAAATATGGAGTATTAAAACCTAATGCCCTATATATAAGTATCTGTCTTGCTGTATTTGATAAATGCTCTTCTGCCCTTATTACATGAGTTACACCCATCAAAGCATCATCAACAACAACTGCAAAATTATAAACAGGCATACCATTAGACCTTAATATAACAAAGTCACCGAACATTCCCTCTTTCATTACTATATTACCTTTTATAAGGTCATCAAACTCTATATCACCAGGTTCAACTTTAAATCTTATAGTATAAGGTATTTTATTTTCCAACTTTATTCTCACCTCTTCATCTGTAAGTTTTCTACATGTACCATCATAATGAGGCGGTATACCCTTAGCCTCTGCCTCGATCTTTTTTCTTTCAAGTTCCTCATCAGTACAAAAACAATAAAAAGCTTTTCCCTCTTTCACAAGTTTTTCTGCATACTCTTTATATATGCTCATTCTCTCAGACTGTCTAAAAGGACCTTCATCCCACTCAATACCAAGCCATTTTAAGTCTTCAATAAGCTTTTCCTCATTCTCACGAGTAGACCTTTCCAGATCTGTATCCTCTATTCTAAGAATCAATTTCCCATTGTTATGTCTTGCGAATAGATAATTAAATATTGCTGTTCTTGCATTTCCTACATGCATACTACCAGTCGGCGAAGGTGCAAATCTTGTTACTACCATTTTTTCTCCTTTCAGAGTATAAAAATTTGAATATTAAAATTTAAGGATAAAATAAATTATTTTTACCTTATTAATTAAATTTTAAATACTATAAATTAAATAGGATTTTAATATGAAAAAAGTTGTAGTTGGTATGAGTGGCGGCGTCGATTCATCAGTAGCAGCATACCTATTAAAAAAAGAGGGTTATCAGGTTTATGGTTTATCATTATTAATGCTTGATGATAATAAATCAAAAAAAGCAATAGAGGATGCCAAAAAAGCAGCAGAGATAATAAAAATAAAACACTATATTCTTGACATAAGAAAAGAGTTTGAAGAAAATGTTATAAAATATTTTGTAGATTCATATCTTAAAGGTCTTACTCCAAACCCATGTCCAAGGTGTAACAAAAATATAAAGTTCAGGTATCTTATGAATGAGGCAAAAAAAATAGGTTCTAAAGTTGCAACAGGACATTATATCAATCTTATAAAGGATAAGGAAAGAATATTACTTTCAGGTGCAAAACATAAAAACAGCCAAGAATATTTTCTATCTTTAATAGACAAAGAAATACTTGAAAACATTATTTTCCCTTTAAGTAATTATACAAAAGATGAAGTTATAAAAATTGCAAAAAGTATTGGACTTGATTTTATAGCAGAAAAGTCAAGCAGTCAGGACATATGTTTTATAGATGTGGACCATCTTCATTTTATTAAAAGGTATGCAAGTCCAAAAGATATAGAGGGGTATATAAAACATGAGAATGGTAAAATATTAGGAAGACACTCAGGTTATTTTAAATACACAGTAGGCCAGAGAAAAGGGCTTGGAATTGGATATGAATATCCACTATATGTTATAAAAATTATACCAGAAAAAAATGAAGTTATAGTAGGACCAAAAGAATCACTAATAAAAAACATTCTGAAAGTAAACATTTTAAATGAATTTTATCCAATAGAAAAAGAAAAAGATTATGAAGTAAAGATAAGGTACAAAACACCACCAATCAAAGCAAAAGTAATAAGTAAAGATAATAATACAATAATATTAGAAGGTGTATTTACAGCACCAGCTATAGGACAACTTGCCGTACTATATGAAAACAAAGGAATAATTGGAGGGGGTGATATAATAGAGTGAAACTTCTAAAATTAATATATTGATCTTTTAGTGTAAATAATATTTGATGTAAACTCTTAAGAAATAAAGTCTAAAACATCAGAAATAGAATTAACAACATAATTGGGCTTTATTCCTTTTAAAAGATCTTCATCCCTAAACTTACCAGTTTTAACAAGAACTGTTTTTATGCCCATCTCAATTGCAGGTTTTATATCATTTTCAATATCATCACCAATCATTACAACCTCTTGAGGATCAAGAGAAATAGATTTTAAAGATGAAATAAAAAAATCTTTTGATGGTTTGCCTAATATTATAGGTTCTTTCCCAGTAGCATACATAAGAGCATAAGTAAAAGCACCAGCATCTAAGGATAAAAGTCCATCCTTATCTTTAAAATATCGTGTAAGAGAACTTGATATAAAAACAGCACCATCAACTATAAGGCGAAAAGCCATATTTATATTTTCATAAGTAAAGTTTTCCCTTGCATGAGTTACAATAACAGCATTATAAGGTTCCTTAAAAAAATCTTTTAAGATTTCCCTTGTTTTATTACTTGTAAGAAGAAAAGAGTTTAACTTATTAGTCTCAAGATATGACTTTATAGAATCCAGTGCAGTATATATTAAACTTGAATCAACTTTAATACCTAGTTTTTCAAGCTTATTTTTAATATCTTCAGAAGTATTGTTTGTTGTATTGCTTAAAATTTTTAATTTGTACCTATCTTTACAACTTTTTATAAAATAATCAGCCCCTTTTATTATTTTATTACCTTCTATCAGGGTACCTTCAAGATCAATTAAAAAACCTTTTACCATAATCTATCCTATCTCCTGTATTTTTTTACCAGCCTGTTCCTTAATAAATATAAAGATTCATCAAGCATTACCTTATATATTTCTGGATTCAAAAACCTTTTATAAACATCATCAATTACTCTCAAATTAGTCAAAGTGTTATCCTGAATCTCTTTAAGTGAAGGAGTTTGATAACACCTTTTCCCATTATCCATAACTTTTTTAAGCATAACAGAGTAATAAGAATATCCGTCAATAGTAAAATTATAGTTATAAAAAGGATGATAAGCATTAATAGGTTCCTTTTTATTAAGTTTTGATATTATGGAATCTAAATCCTTTTCAAGAAAAACAAGGTCACAGATCATATACCCTGAGCTATCAAAAAATCTTATAACATTTTTCTTGCCTGGTATAGTTGTTTTTTCAATATTGTTAGAGACTTTTATTACAGGTACAGGTTTATCTTTATATATTTCTGACAGTTTATATACTCCAGATAACCATGGGTCATCATTAGCAGTAATTAGTTTTGTTCCAACACCAAAATAATCAATAGGTGCACCATCTTTTAATAAAGAGTCTATTATATATTCATCAAGTTCATTAGAAGCAACAATAAAACATTCCTTAAGCCCGGCATCATCAAGATTTTTCCTTACTCTCTTACTAAGATATGATAAGTCTCCACTATCAAGCCTTACTCCAAATCTTTTTATTCCCATATTTTTTAGCTTTTTCAATACATATATAGCATTCACTACTCCCGAGTTTAAGGTATCATAAGTATCAATAAGAAGTATTGTATTGTTAGGATATATTTTAGCATATTCTAAAAAAGCCTCCTTTTCAGACTTGAAAGCCATAACAAAACTATGAGCCATAGTACCTGAAACAGGTATGTTAAACAGTTTCCCTGCAAGTACATTAGAAGTAGAAAAAGCTCCACCAATATATGCAGCCCTACTTCCTGATATACCCCCATCAGGACCCTGGGCCCTTCTTAACCCAAACTCAAGTATTCCTCTTCCCTTTGCAGATAATACTATCCTGGATGTCTTTGTTGCAATAAGACTCTGATAGTTTAATATATTAAGGACAAGAGTTTCAATAAGCTGTGCCTCTATTATTGGTGCTTCTACTCTTAAAACAGGTTCACTAGGAAAAATAATATCACCTTCTTTAAAAGAATATATGCTACCAGTAAACCTAAAACCCCTAAGATAATTAAGAAACTCATCCTTGAAAAGTCCAGTTGAACGTAAATAATCTATATCAGATTCTTTAAAATTGATATCAGATAAAACGTTAACAAGTGTATCAAGTCCTGCAAATATTGTATACCCACCTGAAAAAGGTTGGCGTCTAAAAAAATAATCAAAAACTGTATTATAATTTACTCCAGAAAAAAAATAGCCTTGAAGCATTGTAAGCTGATATAAATCAGTCAAGAGTGAAAAACTTGTGTTATAATATTTTATCATGAGTTATAATTTTTATTCCTGCCTCTTTCATTGATTTTATAGAAAAATCAAGACTTCCGTTAACATCCACCCCCTTTGTTGCGTCTACTATCACATAGGTATTAAACCCTAGTCTAATAGAATCCATAGCAGAATAAAATACACAAAAGTCTGTTGCAAGTCCAACAAAATAAACATCATTTATCTTAAGACCCTTAAGATAGTAATGGAGCCCTGTCTCTGTATTTTTATCATTTTCAAAAAATGCTGAATATGAATCAATATCAGGACTTGTTCCCTTGTGTATTATAATATCAATTGGTCTTGTATCAAGTTCTGGATGAAAGTCTGCCCCTTTTGTAGCCTGCACACAATGAACAGGCCATAAAACCTGAGTAACACCATTTATATTTATAGTATCATAAACTTTCTTTTTATGAGTATCCGCAAAAGAGATATGATTTATTGGGTGCCAGTCTTTTGTTGCAATAACTTTATCAAAATAGGGGCTTATCTTATTTATGGTGGGTACAATATTATCCCCACCTTTAACTTCTAATGCCCCACCTTTACAAAAATCATTTTGAACATCAATTATTACAAGACAATTCATTTTAGTAAAAATTTAAAATACAATTATCCTACTTTCTTATAATAAACATAAGCTGTTGGGTCTGTCCACCTACCTTTATTTGGCTCATTTAGTTTCATTTTAAGCATATCACCATCAACCTCAAATATACCTTGAACAAGCCCCTTGCCTAAGTCTCCCTGGTTGTGTTCTTTGACATCAAGATCAACCAGATGAGGAGTTACAGATTCATCTACTTTATATGTACCAGCAAACTTTATTCCATACATTGGGAATTCACCATTAAAACTCCCATCTGCCTTAAACTCATAAGTAAAGCCGGCAAGCACTCCAACAGTTATTTGCCACTTTCCTACTATTTTAGACATATTCCCTCCAAATATTTTATTTTCATTTATTTTTAATTAAATAAAATTAAAAATAAAATTTAGTCAAGCAATTTTTTTATAGAATTCAATAAAAGTAATCAATTTTTAAGTTATTTAGTAATTAATAAATTTTAAATCTTTTAAATTATCTTCGTTATTATATTTAAATATAATAATAATTTATCTTAAAAATAGGGGGTGATTTGGGTTCGACTGGGGATTGCCGGGAATAAACTGCATGTCGGGCTGATAATCCCGTAAAACTTATCACGGCAAATAACCGGAAACACTGAATTAGCATTAGCTGCCTAAGCATAGGCAGCAAGGTTTATTTCCTTTCCTGAGGGAAATAAAACCTTGGTTATCAGGATAGGATAAAAGGTTTTGGCTCAGCCTTTTATCTGAAAAAATAAGAGCCATAGGTTTTACAGGTTTGCGGAGTAGACCTGTAAAACTGAATCTAAATACTCCGATAAACATGTAGATGTTTATTCTCTGTATCCTCAGGACGCGGGTTCAATTCCCGCCACCTCCATTTCAAAATCATACTTATAATCTGTTATAAAGTAATTTTTAGTTAGATCTAGTTAGATTTATCAGCTTAAATTTCTTTTTTAAAAAATTCAAAAACATAAAATTTGACATCACTAAAAAAACTATATAAATTATCTTAAATAACTAATTTATTTAATAAAAGTAATATGTATATTATAAGGAGGTATATGTGGAAAATAAAAGGGAAGATATAATATTAGCCTTTCATAAGGCTCAAGAAGAATCAGGATCAAATTATATCCCAATAGAGAAAGTAAAAGATATTGCAAAAAATTTTAATGTATCATTGTCAGAAGTATCAGGTCTTTTAACATTCTACACAATGTTTTCCACTGAAAAAAGAGGCAAGTATATAATAAGAGTCTGTGATTCTCTATCCTGTAGACTTATGCACTCAATAGATATACTATTGTATATACAAAATAAACTTGGTATTGATGAAGGAAAAACAACAAAAGATGGCCTTTTTACCATAGAGAGAGTAAACTGTCTGGGGAGGTGTTTTTCAGCTCCAAATATGATGATAAATGACAAAATTTATGGTAATCTTACTCCAGAAAAAATAGATAACATAATATCTGAAATAATAAAGGAGGAAAAAAATGACTAATTATATATTAAGGTTCCTTGATACATCAAATATAAAAAAATACACAGAAAAAGGTGGTTATGAGGGTCTTAAAAAAGCTATAAAAATGAGTCCGAAAGAGGTTATACAGGAAATAAAAAGCTCAGGTCTAAGGGGAAGGGGTGGTGCAGGTTTTCCAACAGGAATAAAATGGGAAAGTCTATCAAATGAAAAGCCAGCATATATTGTATGTAATGCTGACGAAGGTGAGCCAGGTACATTTAAAGATAGGTTATTACTTGAAAGTGCCCCCCACCTAGTAATAGAAGGACTAATTATTGCAGGGTATGCAAACCAGGCTGAAAAAGGATATATATATATATAAGAGGGGAATATCCAGAAGAAACAAAAATAATTGAAAAAGCAATAGAAGAAGCAAAAAATGGGAATTTACTTGGTAAAAATATATTGGGTTCAAATTTTAGTTTCAATATTGAAGTAAAAAGAGGTGGTGGTTCTTACGTAGTCGGAGATGAAACAGCTTTACTAAACTCTATAATGGGGAAGAGGGGCAACCCATGGCATAAACCACCTTATCCAACACAAGCAGGTCTATGGAGTAAACCAACAATAGTAAATAATGTTGAAACACTCTCATGCGTTTCACTCATAATGCAGGAAGGTTGGGAATGGTTCTCAAAAATAGGTATACTTGATTCACCTGGTCCAAAACTCTACTGCGTAAGTGGAAACGTTAAAAAACCTGGTGTTTATGAGTTTCCAATGGGAGTACCTTTAAGAGATGTACTGAATATTGCTGAAGTAGATGGTGTATTGAAAGCAGTCCAGATAGGTGGAACAGCAGGACCAATATATTCTACAAAGTCATTAACACTTACAACAACAACAGATTTCTGGTCTTTAGGTACACCAGGAATAGTATATGGTGCTAAACCACTTGACTTTAACCTTGACTTTGCATCAATGAAAAAAATAGGTGGAAGTTTAGGTTCAGGTGCTATAGTTGTAATGAACAATGATGCTATAATGGTTGATGTACTTGAGGTTACACTAAGATTTTTTGCAGAAGAATCATGTGGAAAATGTTTTCCATGTAGATATGGAACAAGACAATTATATCATATGGCAAAAAAAATAGCAATAGGTGAAGGAAAAGAAGAATATATAAATATAATGGAAAAAACAGCAGTTGCAATGGCAAAATCATCATTATGTCCTTTAGGTCAATCAGTAATAATGCCATTAAAAGGCATATTTGAAAACTTTAAAGGTGAAATTCTATCATTTATAAGACATCAAAAGTATATTAAGGAGGCAAGAGTATGAAAAAAATAAAAGTTTATATAGATTCAAATGAAATCGAGGTTAAACCAAATATAACAGTACTTGAGGCTGCAAAATTAGGAGGAATAGAGATCCCTACACTATGCTATCATAAAGACCTTTTTCCCTCAGGTTCATGTGGAATCTGTATAGTCGATATAGAAGGTCAAGGAATAAAAAGATCATGTATTACAACAGTTAAAGATGGAATGAAAATAAAAACAAAAACACCTGAAATACTTGAAACAAGAAAAACTATTCTTGAACTGGTACTTTCAAGTCACCCAAAAGACTGTCTTACATGTATAAAGCATGGTAATTGTGAACTACAAAACCTTGCTGAAAAACTATCAGTCAGGCAAATGCCTTATGAATGGTATGACAGAGGACTTCCAATAGACAAAAATTCAAAAGGTATTGTAAGAGATATGAACAAGTGCATAGGTTGTGGTAGATGTGTTACTGTATGTCAAGACATGCAGACAGTAAAAGCAATAGAGTTTCATGGAAGAGGTGCTGACACAATAGTTGCTCCACCACTTGAGATGGGAATGGAACAAAGTGTGTGCGTAAACTGTGGTCAATGTATAGTCTACTGTCCTGTTGGTGCTCTATATGAAAAAGAGGCTATTGACTATGTCTGGGATGCATTAAAAGACCCTGAAAAAGAGGTTGTCGTACAGATTGCTCCAGCTGTAAGAGTAACATTGGGGGAAGAGTTTGGCCTGAAACCAGGAGAACTTGTAGTAGGAAAGATTTATACTGCTCTTAAGATGCTTGGTTTTGATGTTGTATTCGATACTAACTTTTCTGCTGACCTTACAATACTTGAGGAAGGAACAGAGTTTTTAACAAGATTGGAAAAAGGAGGACCATTACCACTTATAACAAGTTGTAGCCCTGGATGGATAAAGTTTGAAGAGACATACTTTAATGAACTTACTGAAAATGTTTCAACATGTAAGTCACCACAACAAATGTTAGGTGCTTTAATAAAAACATACTACGCAAAAGAAAATAAAAAAGATCCTTCAAAGATAGTAAGTGTATCAATCATGCCATGCACTGCTAAAAAGTTTGAAGCATCAAGACCAGAAATGAATGCAAGTGGTTATAGAGATGTTGATTACGTTCTTACAACAAGGGAGATAGCAAGAATGATAAGGGAAGCTGGAATTGACTTTAACAAACTCCCTGAATCAAAACCAGATCCATTACTATCATCTTATACAGGTGCTGCTACAATATTCGGTGCTACAGGTGGTGTAATGGAGGCAGCATTAAGGACTGCTATAGAAGTAAAAACAGGTAAAACCCTCCCAAGACTAGATTTTGAAGATGTAAGAGGAATTGATGGAATAAAAGAGGCAAGTATTGATGTTGATGGTATAAAATTAAAGGTTGCTGTTGCTCATGGTTTAGGAAATGCAAGGAAACTGCTTGAAAAAGTTGTAGAAGCAAAGAAAAAAGGTGAAATCCTATATCATTTTATAGAAATCATGGCTTGCCCTGGTGGATGTATTGGTGGCGGAGGACAGCCACTTCCAACAGACTGGGATAAGAAGAAAGAAAGATTAGAGGGACTCTACAAAGAGGATAGAAGTTTGCCATTAAGAAAGTCTCATGAGAACCCAGAAGTAAAACTAGTTTACGAGAAGTTTTTAGGCAAACCAAACTCACATAAGTCCCATGAATTACTACATACACACTATTTAAAGAGAGACCCATATAAAATAGAGAAAAAAATATTTGATTAAAATATTAAAATATATTAAATTTTATATATATAAAAAATATAGGAGCACACATGCAACTCTTCTTAAACAAAGAAGAAATAAAAGACAATTCAAAACAATTTGATTATAACAAAATATATGATACTATAATAATAGGTGGTGGGCCTGCTGGAATATCGGCAGGCATATATGCTGTAAGAAAAGGTATGGAAACTGGTATAATTACAGAAGAGATCGGAGGAGAGGTAACACTTACATGGGATATTGAAAACTATCCTGGTTTTTCGAAAATAACTGGTTATGAACTTGCTAAAAAATTTGAAGAACATTTGAGAAGTTTCACAGTAAGCATAGAAAATGCTAAAGTAGTATCTATAAAAAAAGATGGTAATACATTTATAATAAAAACTGATAATAATAAAATCGCAAGGTCAAAAACAGTAATCATAGCAACAGGTAAAAGACATAGACACTTAAATGTTAAAGGTGAAGAGGAGTTTATTGGTAAAGGTGTAGTATTTTGTGCAACATGTGATGCTCCCCTCTTTAAAGGAAAAAATGTTGTTGTGGTGGGTGGAGGTAACTCTGGTGTTGAAGCTGCAATTGAGGTTGGTAAAATAGCTAAAAAGGTATATCTTGTAGAAGTTATGGATAAACTATTTGCTGATAAAATACTTATAGAAAGACTAAAAGAACTAAAAAATGTAGAAATATTATTAAAACATAAAGTAAATGAAATAAAAGGATCAAATTTTGTTGAATCAATAATATTAGAAGATATATCACAAAAAAAAGAAAAAGAGATAAAAGTAGATGGTATATTTGTTGAAATAGGGCTTATACCCAACTCAGATATAGATATAGAACCAAAAATTGAAAAAAACAGATATGATGAAATAATAGTAGATGTTTATTGTAATACTAACATAAATGGTTTATTCGCAGCAGGAGATGTTACAAATATACCAGAAAAACAGGTAATAATAGCAGCAGGAGAAGGAGCAAAAGCTGCAATAACAGCTTATAAATACCTACAAACAGTTAGTTAACATTTAATAAAAGGTTTGTAAAATTTTGTGTTAAAATTTTTTTTATATAAAATTAGGAGGAATAATATGCAAATACCAGAAGAAATAAAAGAGCAGGTAAAGTCTGAGTTTAGTAACCTAAAGGAAAAGGTGAAAATAAAAGTTTTTACCTCTAATGATTGTACATACTGTAATGATACAATTGAACTTATCAAAGGAGTTGCTGACTTATCTGAAAAAATTGAGTTTGAGTCTAAAACTATTAATGATAATGAGGCAAAAACTTACAATATTGAGTCTGCCCCAGCAATAGTATTTGAGACAGATAGTTTAAAACCAATAAGATTTTATGGAATACCAGCAGGTTACGAGTTTTCATCTCTAATAGAATCTATAAAGTTTCTAAGTACTGGAGAGTTAGATATACCTGCAAATATAGTTGAAAAAGTAAAAGAGATAAAGAAAGAGACAAATATTAAAATTTTTGTTACTGTAAGTTGTCCATACTGTCCTCAAGCTGTAATAACTGCATTTAAGTTTGCTATGCTAAACCCAAAATATATAAAAGCTGAAATGTACGAAGCATCCGAGTTCCCAGAAATAGCAAACAAATACAATGTAAGAGCTGTACCAAAGGTTGTAATAAACGAAAAAATATCTTTTGAAGGTGCACTTCCTGTTGATTCATACCTAAGCAAAGTATTGGAAGCATAAAATTTAAAGGGGGATTTATCTCCCTTTAAAGTTATTTCTTTTATTAAAGTGATTTTACTAAAACATTATCATTTTCAAGTTCAACTAATATTTTACCATCTCTTAATTTATTTTTAATTATAAAGTCAGATATTGGTATCATAACTATCCGCTCAAAGACTCTTTCGAGATTTCTTGCACCAAAATCCTTACTAAATCCATTTTTAATTATTTTTTCTACAATTTTATTAGAAACATTAAGCTCAAAATTGTTCAATATTCTAGCAGCTTTTGGTATTAACTTGTTTTTAACAATATTGTATGCATCAGATTCAGAAAGAAAATTAAATAATATTATTTCATCAATCCTGTTCAAAAACTCAATTGGGAAAAACTTTGATAATTCTTCAAGAATATTTATATTAAAATTAGTTTGAGAAAAACCCATCTGTTTTTTAGCAGAAATAACAGAATTAGATGTCATTATAATAGTTGTATTACTAAAATAGATAGTTTTACCTAATGAGTTTGTAAGTTTACCCTCATCAAAAACCTGTAAAAATAGTTTTATAACATCAGGGTGTGCCTTTTCAATCTCATCAAGAACTACAACAGAAGAGGGGTTTTCTTGAATTTTTGAAAGTAAATAAGTAGAATCACCATAACCAACATATCCTGCTGAACTACCTATTATCTTATTTACCGCCATATTATCTGAATACTCACTCATATCGACTTTTATCATCTTTTTTTCACTTCCATATAAAAACAATGCTACCTGTCTTGCAAGTTCAGTCTTACCTACTCCACTTGGACCAGTAAATAAAAAAACACCATCAGGTCTTTCAGGTTTAAGGTCAAGTCTTCTTTTTGCAAGTCTTATAACATTACATATTCTATTTATAGCATCATCTTGATTAACAATATTTGATTTTAAAAACTCTTCCATTTTATCAAGATTATTTAAACCATTTATGTTAGAAAAATCAACACCACACATCTGAGATACTATATCTTCAACATCACATTTTTCAACAATATTTTTCTTAATAATAGCACAATGAGAACATGTTTTTTCAAGTATATCCAGAGCCTTATCTGGAAAATATCTTTTTTTTATATATGTTTCAGCAAGTTGAACAATATATTCCAATATTTCATCAGATAAAGACAATTTATAATGATTCTCAATTTTTGGTTTTAAATATTTTAATACCTCTAAAGTAGCAGCTAAATCAAGCTCTTCTATGTTTATAGGATAAAATCTCCTTTCAAATGCAGGGTCTTTTTCTATATATTTTCTATATTCATCATATGTTGTAGCACCTATACAAGGAAACTCACCTCTTGCTAAAACAGGTTTCAACATCTGAGAAATATCAAGATTACCCCCCTCTGTTGAACCTGCTCCAAGTAGTGTGTGAATCTCATCAATAAAAATAATAACATTTTTTCGCTCAACTATTTCATCAATTATCTGTCTTACTCTGACTTCAAGATCACCCCTATAATGTGTCCCTGCAACTATATAACCAACATTAAGCTCTATTATTTCTTTATCCAAAAAATATTCAGGCACATTTCCTTCAACAATAAGTTTTGCAATCCCCTCAACAATAGCAGTTTTACCAACTCCAGGATGTCCTACAAGAAGTGGATTATTTTTAACCCTTTTATAAAGTATTTCAAGAACACTTATAACCTCTTTTTCTCTTCCTATAACATGGTCTATCTTATTTTCCCTTGCAAGCTTTGTAAGATTTCTCCCAAACTTTTCAAGAATACTCTCTTTATTTATATTAACTTTAACATCCTCACCATTAGTATAGTCAATACTAGTTTCATCAATATTATATTTCTTTTTTATTTGATTTAAAGCATCAATTGCAATCTTATAATTAGGATTAATATCAAGAGCCTTTTTATACCACTTTAAAGCAACTTCATACTTCCCCAACCTTTCATTTACAAGCCCTATATTGTAATAAGGATAAACAAGCTTAGGTTCAGCATTTATTGCTTTATGATAATACTCTTGAGCTAGGTCATATTTTCCTTCATTAAGATATATATTCCCAAGATTATTATAAGCATTACCATAACTACTATTAACCTGTATACATCTATAGTAGTTATTTTTAGCTTCTTCTATATTCCCCTCTTTTTCATATAAAAGAGCTAAATTATAATAACTAAAATGATTTGATGGTTCAATTTTCATACATTTTTCATAATAATCTTTTGCCTTATCAATTTTACCAAGATCCTCATAACAGATGCCAAGCCCAATAAGACAATCACCATAATTCGGATCAATTTCAAGACCCTTTTCATACCATAACATAGCATCATCATACTGTTTTTTTTTGTAAAAAAGAAGACCTAAATTATAATAACTCCATTTATATTTTGGATAAATAAGAATAGCTTGTTTATAATATTTTTCTGCCTCATCATACAGACTTTTATTGTAATAGTCTACTCCAATTTGATTAATTTCAGACGCTTTTTCAAAATTATTATTATTTTCAAAATCAGACATAAAAACCCCTTTTGAAAAGTACTCAAAATAAGATTTAAATTATAATAATAAAAAAAAAATAAAAAAAAACAATATTTAAATAATAATTAATTAAAAATTATGGTAAAAAATACCAAATAATTATTATAAAAAATTTAAATTAAAATTTTGTTTTATAATTATGTTTATTATAAATTTAAATCGTATGTTTAATCCAGCCCAGATAGCTCAGTCGGTAGAGCAAGGGACTGAAAATCCCTGTGTCGGTGGTTCGATTCCGCCTCTGGGCATAATTTATACCTCATCTTATTAAAGAGGTTTATTTTGTTTATCAAAAGTAAGCTTATCCTTGTTATGCTTATATTTATTACATCATGTGATATTTATAGAGTTTTTAAAGAAAATAAAATAATAATAGAATTTTTAAACAACGATTTCTATAACTGGTCTATAGAAGAAAATAATATAATAAATGAATATAATAAACTTATTACTGGTGAGAACTTTAAGTCTGAAATTTTATGGATGAAACTAAATTCATACATTTTACCAAAAACTATTGAATTAAGAGAAACAATAAACTCATATAGTTCAAAAAATAAAGAAATTGAAGAACTTAGAAATATAAGCCTTGAAAAAATAGATATCCTTATTGAAGGATTTGACATGATAAAAAAAGGATTTGAAAATAAAAAAAATCCTGATTTAAATATTATATACAAAGGTAGAGATAGAATAAATATCTTTAATCAATATAATAAAAAGATAAATGAAAAAGTTCAAAAAATAATAAAAGATTATTATATTAAACCAGATGAACTAAAAAGAATTAAATAAAAAAATTCCAGGAGGAAAAAATGGACCTTATAAAAGAATGGTTTGAAAAAGCCAAAGCAAGAAAAAAAAGTGTTATACTTCCAGAACATATGGATGATAGGACCTATTTTGCAGCAGAAAAGATAATAAAAGAGGGCCTTTCTCCTAAAGTCTTTATGATAGGAAATCCAGAATCTATTGCGGAAAAAGCAAAAGAATTAGGAGTAAACATCTCTGGAGTCGAAATTATTGACCCACAAAAAGACGCTGCTAAAGCAGAATATATAGAGGAGTACTACAACTTAAGAAAATCAAAAGGCATAACTAAGGAACAGGCAGAAAAAACAATAAATGATCCTCTTTATTACGCTGCTATGATGCTTAGGAAAAATAGAGCAGACTCTGTTGTTGCTGGGGCTTCCCATACAACAGGTGATGTTCTAAGAGCAGCAATTCAGGTAGTAGGTACTGCATCTGGTGTGAAAACAGTTTCAAGTGCATTTGTAATGGTAATGCCGGATAAAAAATGGGGAATAAATGGAGTTATGTTTTTTGGTGATTGTGCTGTTATACCTAATCCTACTTCAGAACAACTTGCTGATATAGCAATAGCAACAGCTACTACATGCAGAAAATTGACTGGTGCTGAGCCAAAAGTAGCTCTCCTTTCCTTTTCAACAAAAGGAAGTGCTGAACATGAGCTTGTCGATAAGGTTAGAAAAGCGGTTGAAATATTAAAAGAAAGAAAGGTTGATTTTGAGTTTGATGGTGAAATGCAATTAGATGCAGCCATTATTGAAAAAGTGGCAAAAAGCAAAGCCCCAGGCTCACCAGTTGGTGGCAAAGCAAATTGTCTGATATTTCCTGACCTTAATGCTGGAAATATTGGGTACAAACTAACTCAAAGACTAGCTGGTGCTGAGGCTTTAGGTCCAGTTATTCAGGGTCTTGATAAACCATATAATGACCTTTCAAGAGGATGTTCAGTAGATGACATTGTAATGACTGCTGCATTCGCAATATTAAATGCTAAGTAAAATAAAATAATCTTTATTTTTAAGGGGGATTATCCCCTTTTTTAAATTTGATTTTTTAAGAGCAATTAAATAAAAGTTAAAAAATTAGGTAAAAATATTAGATAAAATCTTTAGAAGTTAATTTTTTATTAAATAAAACAATAGTAATATTAAAGGTCTATACTTAGTGAAAAACCAAGATTATTCGCTTTATTATTACCTACCTTTTCACTCCAGTAAGCAGCATTTATTTTAAAGATCCATATATCATAACCTATTCCAAAAGTCATATTTCTGTGAAATAATCCCATCCTTAACTTTATAATATTTGCAAGAGTTGTTTCAATGCCTATCCTTATTTTGTCAAAAAAATTAGGATAATTTTCTGTGTCTGTTATTTCAAAAAATTCTATAGAAAACTTAAAATCTTTAGCAAAATAAAGAGAAATTGCCCCTATTCTTTTAGTTGAATAGGTTATTCCAAAAGCAAAGTCAAGAGGCATATGATCAAAATACGATGTAATCTCTGTTGAAGAATTTGACTTATACATTAAAGGAATCTGTGTTGGATAATATACCATTGGAAAAGATAGAAGATTATAAATTGATACACCAAATGTTAGATTTTCATAAGAATAAAAAAACCCTGTATGAAAAGTAAACGATAAAGCTCTTCCAGGATTAAGTTTATCATTTAAAAATGATAATGGGTTATCCATACCAGAAATTTCAGAAAAACCAAGTTGTTTATTCACAGCCTTTACTCTCTGAAAAACAAAGAGTGATGCACCAATATATGCTTCTTCCCACTTGCTCCCAAAAATATAAACTGGAACAGGGAAAGATACTCCACCACCAACACCAATATTATCATTAAATCTTACATCAGCATAAACATCAGGAGATGGGTTATCGCTATAATAGACTCTAAAAGTGTCAATAAAATAATGAAATACAGAAAACTGTATATTTTCTATTCTGAAATTAATAAATATAGGACCACTTAGATTAATATATCCATAAGACTCTTTTCCACCCAAAGCATCCATTATTTTTTGTTTAAGTGAATCAGGATCAGAATATATCTCATTTATAATTTTACTATAAGCAAAAGAAAGATCAATTATAGAAAAACCCTCTGATTTGTTTATAAAAGCTGGATTAAAAAACAAGTTTCTTGAATTAGTATTTTTAGATACACCTGTAAAACCACTACCAACACAGTCTATAAAAAATGGAATAAGATATTCCTCTCTTGCATGTAAATAAGTAATGTTAAAAATAAAAAATAAATAAAAATAAAATACTAGTTTATTCATTCTTTATTGGTGATAGTTTTTTTATTTGTTCTTCAATTTCAGCTAATTGAGTTGAAATCCTTGCATCAACTGAACCAAACTCACTTGTAACTATGCATCCACCTTTGTCAACATTAGGATCCTCAAGTATTCTTATGTTTTCTATACCCTCAACAGCTTCCATAAAGTCTTTCTTATATTTTGTAACTGTATATACATCTTCTGGATTAACTCTTATTGTAATTTCAGATCTTATCCTTAGTTTATTTATAGCAGCAATAACATTATCATATATAACTCTTTTTTGAGACTCAGTAATAACCTTAACAACTTTTTTAGCTATAAGTAATACAAGGTCAACAAGTTGATTTTCAGTTTCCTCTACAATACTCTCTCTTTTCTTTATAAGTTCTCCAACAACCTTATGGAGAACTCCTATAAGTCTATTAACTTCCTCTTGACCAGACTTATATCCTTCTTCTCTTCCGATTTCAAAACCCTGAGAATAAGACTCTTTTTTTATTTTTTCAGCCTCTTTTTGAGCATCCTCTATTATCAATTTAGCTTTTTGGTTAGCATCATCAATTACAACCTTTGCTTTAAACTCAGCTTCTTTCATCTTTGAATCAAACTCTTCATTAATCTTTTTAACTTTATTAAACGCATAATTTTCAGCTTCATCTCTTATTTTCTGAGCATCTTCATTAGCTTTTTTTATTATTTTTTCAGCTTCTTCTTCAGCTTCTCTCTTTTTCTCCTCTATTATTTTTTGTAATTCCTCTTCAGAAGGTCCTTTTATCTCCTCTCTTCTCTCCTCTTCAATCCCCTCCTCCTTAGTTTCAAAAACAGGGGGTTCTATTATTACCGGCCTATTAATATCCTTAATGTAATCAGACTTTATAACTTTTGACATATTCTTATCCTCTAAGATTTTTTAAACATAATCTTTTGAGTAAGCAAGGCAAGTATCTTTTAACATTGTTTTCAATAAATCTCTCCTCTCCTTACCCTCTTTTGTATCAGCAGTTTTGTAAAATATACTCTGAATAAAACTATCTGCTGCCTCTCTTAGCAAAGTTGTTAAGTGAGTACAACCTTTATCCAGCTTAATAATTTCAGATACTTTTTTGTTAAAACCCTCCTCAATTTTAAGACCTATTATCTTTTTATACTCATTACCTGTAAGAGGGCATATATCTTCATAAGGTGATCTTATAAACTCAGTTTCTATATCTTTTATAACTCTCGTTTCAAAATTAATAATTACTTTAAGTCTTATAAAATGGACAGGGTCTTCCAAAAAACTTTCTACAATTATATTAGAATCTTTAAACCATGTTCTTGTAGATTTTTGTCTGTTATAAATTGGTATTGGCCTCATTTATAATCCTTTAGTAATATCATCTATATTTATTTCACTTATATCTAAATTAATTTTTTCCTCATATATCTCATGAAAATATTTTAATTTTGTATTAAGCCATATATCATTATAACCTTTTATAAGTTCTTTAATCTCATCATCATGTCTGTAGTCATCCCTAATTCTTATAAAAAAGTTTGACTCATTAAATCCTTTGGACACAAGTATAATTGGATCTGAAATCTCAAGTGCAAACTTTCTGGAATAAATGAATATTATTGAAATTGACAAAACAATTATAATGATTATAATAATAATAGAAAAAATAGCTTCACTTTTTATAAGATTATAATCAATATAATATATAGTAACATTATTAAAATTGAATTTATCTATATAACTTAAAAAACTAAAATTAATATTAAAATCTTTAGATAAAATTTTAGTTTCCCTGTAATAAGCTTCAATTATTCTATAATCTTTAACCAGTATATCTTTAAGAACACTAGAAAAATCAACACCTGTTTTAATAGAAATAATCAAAGCAGAGTTTAAAACATCTTTGTAATTATTTTTCATATCATCTTCTATAAAACTATTTATATTAAATTGAAGTATGTTCATTACAAGTACCGATAGTATTATCATAGAGATTATAAGTGATACAATATAATTTAAATGTCTTTGAGCTATTTTTGAATCAAGAAAATTCAAGTTTTTAAGAAGTTTTAAAAATCTTAACAGTCTGAATATTCTTGTAACTCTTATTATCTTTGCTATTTTCATTACACTAACAAAACTTATAAAAGATGCAGCAGTTGATGTAAAATCATTTGTAAGATAAGAATATAAAGATGGACCTGAGTTTAATACTAGGAGTGGAATAGAACTTACAAAATCTATCCATCCAAGACCTGTTGTTAAATAATACCTAAAACCATTTTTATTTTTTGATATTACACTTCTTATTATAAACTCAAGAGTAAATACAAAGTCAAAAACAAAGTTTATATAGATAAAAAAATCTTTGTAAGAAGATACATTAAGAGAAAAAATTTCTTCCAATACAGTACTTATTACTACCAGAATTATAAATATGTTTATAAATGTTTCAAAAATATTTCTCATATTCTACCACCTATTTTCTCTTGTAACCATTTCAAGTTCATATATCAAGTTTTTTTCAAGCCCAAGAAAATCTACTTGTTGTTTAAAAATTGTAATTAAACTTTTTTCAGGTGTATCAGCCATTTTATTATTTATATCAACCTGTTTTGATTTAAACTTAGCAACTGTGATAAGAGCTCTTAAAAGATCAGCTCTAACATTAAGTCCAATATCAAATATAAGTTTTCTTTTATTAATAGATGCATGTAATGCTATCTCAACAACTTCATTTGGTATTTTACCCAATCTACTATTAATATATTTTACAAGAATAGATAAAAACTCATCAATAAGGTCTTTTCTTACAAGATATTCATCAATAATATAAACCTTATTATCTATTCTAAACGGGGTTAAAACAACAGGGTATATAAGAGAAGATAACTTAAGAAGATCTGTTAATAATTGAGGATTACTTATAGGCTTTGCAAACATGTAAAGATGGCCATAACCTTTCCTATGGTAAAGATTTTTAGTGTATCTATCAATTATATCAGAATTAATAACTGAATAAACATCATAAAATAGGAGTCTGAATTCTTTATTAAGTAGCATCTCTTTATAAAAAAGATTAAAGTATTCAATGTATGAACTTTTTACAATAGGACCTACGCCTAGAACAGCCCATATATTTGATTCAAGTATTTTATCAACAAACTTATTTACAGAAGACAATAAATATTCAATAAATAATTGATTGGTTACACTAAGTATATTATCCTTTAAACTAACAGGATCAATTTTATAACCCTTACTCTGAACTATTTTATGTATATCATATATTTTATTATTTATTATATACTCTAAATTATTTTCTATGTCAGAGTTAATGTTAATTTTAGATATTATATTAGACATAATAATTTTTAAAAAATCCTGCATTATCAATCCTTTTATTTTGTAAAAATATTATCTTCATCATCAAAAATATTAATATCCCCATCATCTTCTTTGGGTTTTAAAATTTTATTTTCATCTAAATTTTTATTTTCATTTTTTAACGAATCATCTTTTTTTATAGTGTTGTCATTTTTATTACTTAGATTCTCAATATCTTTTTTATAAGATATTACTTTTTCTATTTCCTTTAGCCAGTCTTTAGCAGGTCTATAATAATTTGAACTAACAAAATCAGTTGTTATAGATAAGAAACATTCCTTTGACATTTTATAGTTACCCTGTCTGTAATATATAATACCCTTTCTGAAAAGTGCAGCAGGATCATAATCAGGATACTGATTTGATAAAACCTGATCATAATAATATATTGCTTTATCAAACTCCATCTCTTTATGATAAATAGTAGCTATAAAATAGTTTGCATCCTCAACAATAGGTTCATATGGGAAAAGAGTAATTATTTTTTTTAATATGTATAAAGACTCTTCTTTCTGATTATTGTAATAAAACGTTTTTGCGTCATTGAACATTTTTTCCTGCATCCTATATTTTAAATATGGGAAATAATTAAAATTTAAAATATTTTTTTCAATCAAACTTACTATACTTATAGAGCTTAAAGGTTGTTCTAATATAGTATTTATTATATCCATCTCTTTTATTGAGTTCCCTGACCTTTCTATATACATAACAAACTTTTTAAAATCATTATTATATAAATAATATAACGAAATTTCATAAAAAACCACTTTTTTTACTCTATCATCTTTTTCAATTAATATTGCCTCTTTTAATAAATCATCTATTTTTTCTGGATAATTTTTTAATAACCTTGAAGTACGAGCTAGGCCTATTATTGTTTTAGAGAAAATATCACTTTCCTTATTTATACTTTTATATACTTTTATAAAAAAATTACGAGATTCTTCTATAAGGTCATTGTTATTATTCTTAATACCATCAAACATCTTAGCATAAGCAATATAAAAATAAGACTTTAACCTATTTTTATCGTTCTTAGTAAGTCTTAAATATTCTTCCAGAACTTCAACTGAATATTTATATTGTCCAGATTTAAAAAAATCAATCCCTTTTCTAAACTTATTCTCAATTTCATCTGTTAAATTTTTATCACTAATATCTTTTCTTAAATCAACCAGTTTATTGTCTTGTGAAATTTTAAGCTTATCTTCCTCTTTTTTTATAGAAGCTACTAAAAAATCATCTGATACAATATCTTTTCTCTCCGGTGTATAGTCATTGTAATTTTTGTCTTTAACTGTAGTTTTAAAATATTTATCAAAAAACCATAACTTATTGTTAAAATATAAAATTAAAAACAAAACTGCAATAAAAAGGAAAAGAGTAAATGGTATAAGCCAGAAGGGAAACTTTTTTTGCATATAAAATCCTTAAAATAGATTATTTATTTTTCTTTCTATCCTCTATTTTTTTAATAAGTTGCTCTATTTTTTTATAATTCAATTTAACAAATTCATTATCGGATTTTAAAATACTGATTATTAAAAATGCTTCATCTTCTTTTTTAAGATTTATAAGTGCATAAGCCTTGTACATCAAAAATCTGTTTTTTATATTATTATCCCAGGTTGTATCAGAAAGAACTTCATCAATTTTTTTAATAAAATCTTCCCACTTTTTTTTTAAAGCAAGCACTTCAAGTTGAAGGTTAATAATTTTTAACTTTTCCTTTATAGTTTTATCATCCTCCTTCTTAGGTTCAACATAATATTTTATAATATCTATATCAATCATATCTATATAATCAGGTAGATCAAATAGATTATAATTAATACTATAATTAAACTTCTCATTAAAAGGAAGATTTATAAAAAACTCTGGTAATAAACCCTGATAATTTATAACAAGTACAGGTTTATCAATATAATTTTGACCGGGTAAAAAAAATAAAGACTCAAGATTATCTAAGGAAACACTCGTTACAGCATAGTAATACTGTCCTGTCCTAGGAGTATCTATATAAAAATCCTGATTTTTATCTATAATAACAGGTTCTAATAATAAAATACTATTCCTGTCAATTGGATAATTTGATCTATAAACTCGCAATTCCTTTATTTTTTCTTTAGATGCATCTTCTAACATCCATGTTATAAAAACTTTTGATCCTTGAGGAACAAATTTACACCTTATATTTTTGACTGATGGGGGTTTAGGATAAAAAGTTACTGGATTTGATGTATAATTTTGGTCATAAATAACTTTAAAATTTTCATCATTGTCTATTGAAACAGTAATAAAATAATAATAATCACCCTTTTCAGGCGGTTCATCAATAAAATAATTTTTATTGTAATCAACAACAGTTATAAGCTCTTTCTTATCAGGTATATAAATAGCTTTGTTATCAATCGGTTTTAGAATCCTATATATTTTATAAACAGCTTTTGGTTCATTTATTGGTTCCCATGATAATTTTACAACAAACTCTTTTTCATCAAAATATGATGATATCATACTAACGTTTAACCCATTGGCAAATATATTAGTATAAACAATTATAAAAAATATCTTGAAAAAAAAGAATTTTATAATTATATTTTTCATATAGATATTTTCGGAAAAAACTTTTATAAAATAGAGGTTTTTGATGTTTATTTTTATACTACACATAGCTGTTCTTTTAGCAGTAATAGTATATCTTATACTAAAATATAGGACAGAAGATTGATAAAAAGTAGGGCAGAAACCCTACTAAAAAATTATAAATCAATTTTCTTATAAAAACGTGGTCCTTCAGGAGTTGTTTTTATTATAACAACACTCTTTATTGGATTTCTATTCTCATCAAGTGTTATAGTTCCAGTTATACCTTTTAATTCTTTAGTTGAGTTTATATTATTTTTAAGTTCATCCTTAAACTCCTGCGTTCCTATCTTTTCCTTTCCCATTTTTTTTATTGTATTCTTTAAAGCATGTGAGAGCATATAAACAGCATCATATCCTAAAGCAGCCATAGCACCAGGTACAAGTCCTGTTTTTGATTTAAAAGTTTTAACAAAGTCCTGAACCATTGGGTCTATGTCTTCTTCTGAAAAGTGAGTCGTAAAATAGTTTCCACTATATCCCTCACCAGCAAGCTCTTTAAGTTTTGGAGAATCCCATCCATCCCCACCAATAAATATAGCATCTATATTCTTTTGTTTAGCCTGATTTATGATTGGCCCTGCAGTTGGGTGATAACTTGGAACATAAATTATTTCTGGCTTGAACTTTATAATTTCAGTAAGTTGAGGATTAAAGTCTCTATCATTATCTTTAAATCCTACTTTATAAACTATCTTACCACCCAATTTTTTAAACTCATTTTCAAAAGCATCAGCAAGCTCCACACTATAATCATTAGAAGAATCATACATTATAACAGCTGTCTTTTTACCTAATTCATTATACGCAAAACTTGCTGCAGCTTTTCCCTGAAATGGGTCAATAAAACATGTTCTTGATAAATATTCATTTCCCTCAGTAAGCACAACAGCAGTACCAGTTGGTGAAATTAAAGGTGTCTTATACTGAGCAACAAGAGGTTTAACAGCAATTCCATTTCCACTTGTAACAGGTCCTATTACTGCATTAACACCACTTAGAGTAACAAGTTTTTTGTAAGCATTTATAGATTCAGTGGTCGTTCCCTGATTATCCTCTATTATAAGTTCAATTTTTATTCCCTCAATACCACCTTGATTATTTATCTTTTCAGCTGCTATCTGTATACCATTCATAGCCTCAATACCATAAGTTGCAAGTTGCCCTGATTTAGGTACTATTACACCAATTTTTATAGTGTCTCCCTTTGAACATGCTGAGATTATTAATAAAATAAAAAATAAGAGATAAAAAAACCTTTTCATTACAACCTCCATTAAATGTTAATAAAAAACTTTAAAAAATTTATTTTAATAAAATTTTAAAACAAAATTTAACAGTATCTAAAATTTTAAAAATAATATTATATTTTTATAATGTATATAAAAAATTTAATTTATAGAGGATTATTTAAAAAATGAAAGATATTTCAAAAAATAATTTTATTAAAATAAAAGAGAAAATATTTAATAATCAAAATACTGATATAATAGATATAATATTAAACTCAACTGTAAATGGGATATTAATAACTGATATTGATGGAAACATAAAATGGGTAAATAAAGCATTTGAAAAAAATACAGGTTATTCACTACAAGAGGTCATAGGAAAAAATCCAAGAATATTAAAGTCTGGCTTAACAAAAAGAGAAGAATATGAATACATGTGGGAAAGTATATTAAATAAGGGTTATTTTGAAGGTCAGATATATAATATAAACAAATATGGTTTTATTTACAAACAGTCTGTTAAAATATGGAGAATCAAAGAATATTTTTTAGCAATAATAGACTATGAAAAAAGTTATGAAAAAACTGAAAAAGAGATTAAAAGTCAGTTCTACCTTGCAAGTAAGATCCAACAAAAATTACTCCCACCAATCCCGGAATTAGATAATTTAAACATAACCTATACTTATAAAAGTCTTAATGAAGTAGGAGGCGATATCATAGAAATAATAAAAATAGATAAAAATAAAACATTAGTGTTTGTTGGGGATGTTTCGGGGCATGGTATACCAGCTGCTATGATACAAATGATGTTAAAAACATTAATAAAAGAAGAGAAAAACTATGAAGATATAGAAAATTATATAAAAATAATAAATAAAAAAATGATTGAACTTGATATCGAAATGTATCTTACATGTTTCTATGGCATATTTGATACTGATAAAATGTTATTAGAATATGTCTTATGTGGACACCCATATCCTATATTAATAAATGATAATTATGTAAAATTTATTCAAAACCAAAATAGTCAGATCATTGGTATATTTGAAGACCAAAAATAATAACAAGAAAGATTAAACTTGAAAAAAATCAGAAGTTCATAATATACACTGATGGGCTTAGTGAGGCAACAAATCTAAAAAATGAGGAGTTTGGAGAATATATTCTAGGTATATTACAAGATAAAAACATAATAAAAAATTATAACATAAATAATATAATAAGATTAATAGAAAACTTTCTCAATATACATACACTAGGTAAAACACAAGAGGATGATTATTCTATAGTTGGTATAGAAATATTGTAAATTCAAAAAATATTATTAAATCAAATAAAAAATATTATCAGATTAAAGAGAGAAACACTAAATCTCGATAATAGTTAAATCAAACTATTTTTTTAAGGTTAATATGAAAAAACTTTCTATAATAGATAAGATAATAATCATTAGCATCCTATCAGGAATTATTTTATTTCTATTATCATATATTCTACTGAATAAAAAAGATCTAGAAAATATAGAAAAACTTGACAAAAATATGATAAATACAAAAATAAAAAGTGTAAATGAATTAATAGATATAATAATCAGAATAGAAGAGGACAGAATTGAACAAATAAATCAAGAAAAAATGAAAGAATTAAAAGAAAAAGTAGAATGGCTACAGAGATTAGATCAGTTTAAAATAGATAGAATAAAAAAAATATTTAACGAGTGGAAAGAACCTGTTTTCATAATAAATAAAAACAATAAAGTTATTTTTACTAACAACTTTAGATTATTAACCAGTATTAATCTTACAAATATTGAAGATAAAAAAGATATAAAAATAGATAAAAACAACTACTCAATAACAAAAATAGATAAAGAAGATATAAAAATAATAATTTTAAAAGAAAAAGATTCTATAAACTACGAAAAAATATCTGAAAAAATAATTAAAGAACTTAATATAGACATAATGATAACTTTACTAGAAGATAAAGAAAATAATAAAAAAGGGACAATAATCTACTATAACGATAGAACATACATAGGTAAAAGTATTATTGATATAATACAAAACAGAAATATAATATCAAATATATATACACTACCATCAGGAATAATATCATATAGAGATGAAAGGCCTAAAAAAATAGGTTTTACAAAAATAGAAAAATTAAACTGGGTTGTTTCATATATAATAGAAGAACCAGAAAAATCGATAAAAAATAATTTAATTCAAAGTTCAATATTAGGAATATTGACAGTTATACTTACATTTATACTGGTATCCATATTTTCGTATTACTCTTACATAATTCATATTAATGATATAACAAAAGCAGTTGAAAAAACAAGAACTGGTGAAATAACAAAAATAAGTGATTCAAAAATACCAAAGGGTAAAATAGGATTCTTTATAAAAAATATAAATCTTTTAATATCTAAACTTGAAGAGATAATTCTACAACTAATGTATGTATTAAAAAATATTTTTACATCTATGGAAAAAATAAATGATGGGAACAAAAAGTTATCTGAAAGGACTCAAAAACAGGCATCTTCATTAGAAGAGGTTGGAACAGCAGTTGAAGAACTTACAGCAACAGCAAAAAATAATGTTAATAATATGGAAAATGCTAAAAAACTTGCTCAGGATACTAAACTAAGTGCTGAAGAGGGTGGAGAAATAGTATACGAGGCAGTCTCTAAGATAAATGAACTTGAAAAAAATTCAAGAGACATAAAAGATATAATAGGTGTAATAGAAGAGATAGCTTTTCAAACAAATTTATTAGCATTAAATGCATCTGTTGAGGCAGCAAGAGCTGGGGAAGAGGGAAAAGGTTTTGCTGTAGTAGCATCAGAGATAAGAAAGCTTGCTAAAAAAACATCTGGTTTTGCAAAACAGATAAATCAGATTATAACAAACACAACATCAAACATATCAAGCACAACAATACTTGTAAATAACTCTGGTATAGCTTTACAAAAAATAATTGATAATATAACTGAACTTACAAACTTTATAGAAGAACTCACAGCAGCATTCGAAGAAGAAAGAAAAGGTGTTGAAGAAATACAGATAGCAATAATTGACTTACAAAAAATAAATCAGGAAAACGCTGAACTTGCAGATAATGTAGCTAATCTTAGCAATAATATACTAGAAAAGATTCAAATGCTTGAAAGTATTATTTCATTTTTTAATATAGCAAAATCTCATATAATCAAAAAAAGCCCTAAAATAGACATAAAAAATATTAAAGTAGAAAATGTAATAGAAACTGATAAAAATATAATAGAAGAGGAAGGTGAATTAGAAGAATTCTAAAAAATATGTGCCCGGAGCGGGACTTGAACCCGCACGGGAGAGCCCACTACCCCCTCAAGATAGCGTGTCTACCAATTCCACCATCCGGGCATAACCAGATTTAAGACAAATAAAATTTAATCACTAAAATTTTATTTACAAAATAGTATTATCTACCAATTGAAAAATATTCAAAACCAAGTTCTTTTAATCTCTCTGGTATATAAATATTTCTACCATCAAAAATAACCGGCCTATTTAAAAGCTTTTTTATAAGTTTGAAGTCAGGTTCTCTGAACTGAGGCCATTCTGTAACAATTATAAGAGCATCACTACCTTTCAAAACTTTATACTCATCATTAAAATATTCTATGTTTTCATTTCCAAAAATAAGCCTAGCATTCTCTATTGCAACAGGGTCATAAGCTCTTATAAAAGCACCTTTTTCTCGTAAATAATTTATTATAGTAATCGATGCTGCCTCTCTCATGTCATCAGTCTTTGGTTTAAAAGATAGCCCCCAGACAGAAAAAGTCTTATCTTTTATATCATTTTTATAAAATCCAAGTATTTTTTCAATAAAAAACATTCTCTGTTCTTTATTAGTTTCATCAACACTCTTTAATATTTTAGGTTCAATATTATTTTCTTCAAAAGTTTTTATAAGTGCCTTAACATCTTTAGGAAAGCAGGAACCACCATAACCAAGGCCAGCATTTAAAAATGACATCCCTATTCTTGGATCAGACCCAATACCAAGTTTAACTTTTGTTATATCAGCACCAACTTTTTCGCACAATCTTGAAATCTCATTCATAAAACTTATTCTTGTTGCAAGCATACAATTTGCAGCATATTTTGTCATTTCAGATGATAATCTATCCATTATAAAAACAGGAACACCATTCCTCTCAAAAGGAAGGTAAAGGTCTTTCATAATATTATAAGCTCTTTCAGAATTAACGCCAATTATTATTCTATCAGGCTTAAGAAAATCTGATACAGCCTCACCCTCTTTTAAAAACTCAGGATTTGATACTACATCAAAGTCAATACTTAAACCCCTTTTAACAAGCTCTTCTTTAATTATATTTTCTATAATGTCACCAGTCCCAACTGGAACAGTTGATTTGGTTATTATAATTTTATAGTTATCCATATGTTTTGCTATGTCTTTTGCAACACCTATAACATATTTTAAGTCAGCAGACCCGTCCTCATTAGGTGGAGTACCAACTGCTATCATAACAATTTCAGAATTTAAAAGACCTTCGCAGAGTTCAGTAGAAAACTTAAGTCTACCTTGATAATAATTACTTTTTACAAGAGGTTCAAGCCCAGGTTCATAAATAGGTATAATCCCATTTTTCAAGTTTTCAATCTTTCTTTCATCAACATCAATACACCAAACATTATTTCCCATCTCAGCAAGTCCTGCTCCAGTAACAAGACCAACATAACCTACACCTACTACTGTTATATTCATTATATACCCCTTATTTTTTAATAAAAAATAGAAAAATTAAATTTTTTCAACTTCAACTATAAGATCTTTTATTTTTTTTACTCTCACTCTATCACCCACACTCACTCTATCAGATGTTATAGCCTGCCATATCTCACCATCTATCATAACAAAGATAGTATCTGAAACATTTTTCACAACACCCTCTTTTCCAACAATATCACTAAATGATTGAGATTTTTTAAGTTTTATAGACTTCCCTATAACAAGAACTAATAAAACACTTATAATAATAGTAACTATAGTAATTGTTATAGTAATAGTATTTAAAATTTTATCAAAGTAAAGAAAAGAACCCAAAATAATAAAAAAACTTCCTCCTATTGCCAAAAGACCATAAGACACAACAAAAATTTCTACTATAAACAACAACATACCAATTATAATAAGAAAAAGACCCCCATAGCTTACTGGAATTATTGAAAGACCAACAAGAGAAAGTGTAAGTGAGAATATACCAAATATTCCAGGAAATCCTATACCAGGTGTAAAAAACTCAAATATAATCCCATAAACTCCCAATATAAGTAAAATATATACAAGAGTAGGATTATAAATATATGCCATAAGTTTTTTATACCATGGTATATTTATTTGTTCTATCCTGACATCAGAGAAGTTATAAACTTTATTATTCTTATTTATAGAAATATTTGATAATACTTTACCTAATTCTTGAATATCATTTATAACATAGTCTATTATCTCAAGCTTTTTTGCTTCCAAAGCAGTATATGAACTTGCCTTAATTACAGCATCAAGTAATGGCTTTAAAGGCAACTTTTTTCTATCAGCAAGAACTCTCAAATATGATTGAGTATCTTCCATAATCTTCTTTTCCATTTTTTTGCTCTGACTACCTGTATCTTTATCAAAAGAAACTGGTGTTGCAGCACCTGTAGTTGAATTAATATTCATAATAGAAATATCACAGGAAATTAGTATAAAAAAACCTGCTGATGCTGCCCTACCCCCTTTATCAACATAACATATTACAGGTATTGGAGAATTAAATATTTCTGTTATTATATCACGTGTAGAATCAAGCAACCCACCTGGTGTATCAAGTTGAATTATTAAACCTTTATACATAATAGAGTTTCTTTTTATTTCCTGTTTTATAAAATCAGCAATAACAGGATTTATAGTAGTATCTATCTTTATAAGCCCAACATTATCAGAAAAAAGATAAAATGGAAATATGAAAATTAAGAAAATAAGTTTTTTAACCATTCTATTATTCTCTTTAAAAATCTTATAAATCTTACAAATATATTACCTCTTATAATTTTTCTCTTTCTTTTTATCATCTCCTGTATCTCTTCAACAGTAAACTCTTTTCTTAGCATGTTTTCTTCAACCTCTATTTCAAACTTATCTTTTTTACTATTAACATCCAGAATAATTGCCGGCACAGTATTCCATCCCAACTGTTTTACAGCTTCAAGTCTTCTTGCACCTGCCAATAATTCATAATCTTGATTTACTACTATAGGATGAAACAATCCATACTTTCTTATACTATCTTTCAACGATTCAATATCACCAAGGTTTTTCCTTATTCTTTTGTGTGAAGAAACCTTTATTTTTTCTACTACAATCTCTTGTACCTGCATCTTAACTCCTTTTATTTTAATACTTTTAATGCCTCTTTTATTATTTTTTCAAGGTCACTTTCTTTTCTTGCTATTTCTTTTACAACTTTCTCAACCTTTTTAGGTTCAAAACCAAGTTCTTGAAGTGCAAAAACAGCATCATGTACACTAACAAGCTCAGTATCAGAACTCTCATGAGAAATTATTTTACCTTTAAGTTCAAGCATAATTTTCTGAGCAGTCTTAAGTCCTAAACCATTTAAGGATGTAAGAGATTTAACATCTTCATTTAAAATATAATTTTCTATATTCCTGTAACTATCCTGTGAAAATAATCTTATTGCAAGTTTAGGGCCTATACCATCTATGTTTATAAATCTGTAAAAAAGCTCTCTCTCTCTTTTAGAAGAAAAACCATATAAATTAAATCTATCATTAATAAACTGTAAATGCGTAAAGACAAAAGCTTCTTTTTTATCTTTGAAAATATTATACGTCTCATAAGAAATATTAAGAAAATAACCTATACCAACAGTCTCAACAATCATCGTAACTGGCGTTATTTCTATAATAGCACCTTTTATATAATCAATCAGTTTATTTCTCCTTTAAACTTTTTTATTTCATCTCTTATTTTTGCTGCATCTTCATATCTCTCTTCTTCTAAAGCTTTTTTAAGTTCCTCCTCTAATGTCTCAAGCCTTGTTTTAAGATTAATAGGTGCATCTTTAATAATTTCCATCTCTTTTTTTATCTTAATGCCAGCCTCCTCAATTATATAAGACTTAATATAAATATCAGCATCAAACCTTAAAGCCATAATAAGAGCATCGCTTGAGCGACTATCAATTTTATAGGATTTATTATTTTTATCTTCAAAATATATTGTCCCATAAAAAGTTTTATCTATAAGGTCTGATATAATAACCTTAGATACCCTTATATCAAGTAACTTTAAAAAAGAATAAAATATATCCATCATAAAAGGTCTTGCTGTTCTTATCTTATTAAACTGAATAGCAAGGTTTTGAGCCTCAGGGATCCCTATAAATATTGGTACTGCTACATCTTTGTATTCATCTTTTTCCGGTTTTAAAAACACTATAAAACCCATCTCAGAAAAGTTAACATCAATAATACTGGCAGGTATTATTTCATTTATATCCATAAAAACTCCATAACTTAAAATTAATATAACAAAAATAAAATAATATTATTTTAAATTTAAATAAACAAAAATAAAAATATTGGTCAAAATTATAATGAATGAAGAAAAAAATATAGTACCACCCCATAGTATAGAAGCAGAAAAAGCATGTATAGGATCTATATTGATAGATCCTGGTTATTCAATATCTGAAATTGCTGATATACTAACACCAGAAGACTTTTATAGTGCAAGACACCAGGTAATATTTAAAAACTTAATTGAACTTTACAATAATAACCAACCAATAGATATATTAACACTAACTGAAAAACTTAAAACAAACAATCAACTTGAAATATGTGGGGGAACATCTTACATAGCTTCATTAACAACATATGTCCCAACATCTGCTAACATCAAACACTATGCTAAAATAGTTAAGAATAAGTCACAGTTAAGAGCCCTAATGGACATAGCAAACAAAATATATCAAATGGCAACAGAGGACAATGATGAGGTCGAGTCTATAATTGATTACGCTGAACATTTAATATTCTCTGTCGCTGAAAATAGAAAATCAGGCAACCTTATAGATATTAAGTCACTGCTTGAAAAAGCAATAGATATTATAGACGCAAGAATAAGAAATAAAGGTGTATATACTGGAATACCAACAGGTTTTAAAGACCTTGATGATATTACATATGGTTTTCATCCATCAGACTTGATAATAATAGCAGCAAGACCAAGTATGGGGAAAACATCATTCGCACTTAATATAGCAGCAAATATGGCTACAAAATATAAAAAATCTGTTCTTATATTTTCTCTTGAGATGTCATCAGAGCAGCTAGTTCAAAGAATATTATCATCAGAAGCAAGAGTTGACTCTGTAAAAATAAGGTCTGGGATACTTCAAAAAAGTGACTGGCAGAATATATTAAGGGCTGTTGATAATCTTAATAATTCAAAAATATGGATAGAAGCAACCCCTGCACTATCATATACTGAAATGAGAGCAATAGCAAGGAGATTAAAATCAAAAGAGCAACTTGATGTTATAATTGTAGACTACCTTCAACTTATAGGGAATCCACACGGACAAAAATTTGAAAACAGACAGACAGCTGTATCAGAAATATCAAGAAACTTAAAAATAATAGCAAGAGAACTTAATGTACCTGTTATAGCTTTATCTCAGTTATCAAGAGAAGTAGAGAAAAGAAGTGATAAAGAACCAGTACTTTCTGACTTAAGAGAATCAGGTGCAATTGAACAGGATGCTGATATTGTTGCATTTATACATAGACCAGGCTACTACAATAAAGATGAGGATGACAGAATTACAGAAGTAATAATAGCAAAACACAGAAATGGTCCAACAGGTAAAGTAAAACTTGTATTTTTTAACGAATATACTAAATTTGAAGATTATATAAGTGAAGAAAAGATAAATATAACATGAAATTAATAGAAAATATTGGAAGTAACCTATTATTATTTTTTTCAAAAGTTGGAAGTACAATAATATTTCTCATAAACACATTTAAACAGATAACTAAAAAGAACTTCCCTAAAAAAGAACTTATAGAAAACATACTCAAAATAGGATACAGTTCTCTTCCTGTAATAATGGTAACATCTTTTTTCACGGGCATGGTACTTGCTTTTCAAACAGGTACTTATATGGAATCAAAAATAAAAGGTATAGCAAGATATATGGGTGCTGGTATTGCTCTTACAATGGTAAGAGAGTTGGGGCCTGTTTTAACATCATTATTAATTGCAGGTCGATCAGGTTCAGCAATAGCTGCAGAAATTGGTACAATGAAAATAACAGAACAGATAGACGCACTAACTGTTATGGGTATAAATCCATTACAGTATGTTGTACTGCCTAAAGTAATAGCTGGTATGATATCATTCCCACTTTTAGTTATTTTTGCTGATTTAATGGGTATTATAGGTGGAGCTCTGATTGCAACAATAGTTGTTGGGCAGCCTATTGGAATATATTTTTCAGGTATAAGAACATTGATAGACTTTTCTCAGGTATTTCATGGATTATTCAAATCAATTTTCTTTGGACTTTCAGTAACATTTTTAAGTTGTTACAATGGTTATAATGTTATGGGAGGATCAAGAGAAGTTGGTATTGCAACAACAAAAGCTGTTGTTTCAGGAAATATGTCTGTATTTATTTTAGATTATATTGTAACTTCAATAGCTATTTAATCTTTAATTTTAAAAATTTACAAATACTAAAATTTTATTTAATAAATTTTATCTCACAAAGCTTTTAAAAGAAGGTAACATGGAAGAGATAATAAAAAAACTGAAAGAAAAAAATATAGAGGCTGATATATATTCACAAAACATAGAAATTAATTCATTAGAGTTTGAGAATAACAATTTTAAAGGTATAATAAGTAAAAATATTGAAGGTTATGGTCTAAGAGTTGTCAATAATAAAAAAGAGGGTTTTTCATATGCAAATAAACTTGATAATAACCTTATAGAAAAAGCAATTGAAGTATCAAAGTTTGGAGAAGAAGTAGTTTATAAACTACCAGACAATTCAATTTCAATAGAAAACGATAAAACCTATTACGATGAAAAAATTGAGAACGTAAATCTGGATTTATTCATAGAAAAAGCAAATGATACTATTTCTGACTTCAAGTCTATGTTCCCTGACTTTTATTTTAATATAACTTATAGTTTTATTAAAGAGAGTGTCGATCTTTTAAATACCCAAAACTTTAAAGGTTCTTATAAAAAATCAACATTCTTGCTTTCAATATCATCTTCCAGGGCAAGTGATGAAGGCATGATAGAGATATACGAAAGTACATCTTCAAACTTTCTAGATAGTATTGAATGTATTCTTGACAGATTAAGAGAAAAGATAGAACTATCAAAAAAAAATGCATCAATTAAAAGTGGTGAATATAAATTGATAATGACCCCGAAAGCACTTGAGTCTTTTGTAGATATACTTTTAACTGGCTTTAATGGGAAGCTAATAGAAAAAGGTATATCCCCACTAATTGAACTTGAGGGCAAGAAAAAAGGAATTGATAAACTTTCTATCATAGACAGTGGAAAAGAGAAAACACTTACTGCAAGTTCTCCTTTCGATGGAGATGGGATAACATCAAATGAAAAATATCTTATAAAAAATGGGGTATTTGGTAGTGGAATATTCGATATTAAAACAGCTTCAAAACTTAATAAAAAACCAACAGGAAACTCAGCAAGATCTTTTTCATCACTCCCATCTATATCATTTAGAAATATAATATTTATAAATGGAAATAAAGATGTAAATAACATTATTAGAGAAATAGATAAAGGGCTAATAGTTGATCAGTTATTGGGGGCTGGTATGAGTAATGTACTTGCCGGTGAGTTCTCAGCAAATGTAGACCTTGGCTTTGTAATAGATAAAGGTGAAATAATAGGAAGAATAAAAGATACAATGATAACATGTAATGTCTATGATGCAATAGAAAGGATAATCGATATTTCAAAAGAAACATATAATCTAGGCTCTTTTGTAGGTCCTTATGTATTATTTGATAAATTTAAAGTTGTAAATTAAGGAGGATATATGATAACAAGAGAAGAGATACTAAAACTCGCTGAACTTTCAAGACTTGAGATAGGCGATGATATAGAAAAATATCAAAATGAGATATCAAAAATATTAGGTTTTGTAGAAAAGATAAATGAACTTAATCTTAAAGATGTTGAACCAACAAACCATATATTGGACATACACAATGTTGTAAGAGAAGATCTTGCAAAAGAACCTTACTCTCAGGATAAAGTTTTAAGTAATACAGAAAACAAAAAAGATGGTTTTATTACTGTTCCTAAAGTAATATAAATACTATGAAAAGTTTAGAACACTACATAAAAATATTCAATAAAGAAGATATAATATTTAATCAGGGTGATACTGGTAAAGAGATGTATATTGTAAAAAGTGGGAAAGTAAGGATAGAAATAAACACTAACAACGAAAAAAAAGTAATTGGGTATATAGAAGAAGGTGATTTTTTTGGTGAAATGGCTATAATAGATAATTCTCCCAGAACCGCAACTGCTATTGCAGAATGTGCAACTGAATTAATAACATGTAATAAAAATAGATTCTATAGACTTATAGAAACTTCACCAGAGTTTGCTATAAAGATTGTAAGAAGATTATCATCTAGATTAAGAGAGGCAAATGACAGGTTTAAAAACTTAGCAAGTTCATCAAAAGTAGGTCTTTTTTTAACAATACTCTCATATCTATCTTCAAAAATTAAGGAAGAAATAACAAGAGAATCAATAAACTCACACCTACATAAAGATGGAATACTTTATTCAGAAGATGAAATAAATAATATGATAAACTTTTTTATTTCAAGTATGATAATCGAAGAAAAAGATGAAACTATTAAAGTAGTTTCTGACTTTAAGACGCTGGAGATAATAAAAAGTGTAGTTAAGTTTTTAAGTTCCTAAAAAATATTTATTAATAAAGGAGATATAATGACATTAAAACCATTTAAAGCGATAATACCAGATTTAAAGTATGTAGAAGAGGTAGTTGCTCCACCCTACGATGTAATATCTGAAAAAGAAGCAAGAGAAGTATATAAAACAAAAAAAAATACATTTCTTAGAATAGGAAGACCAGAAATAAACTTTCCTGAAGGAACTAATCCATACTCTGAAAATGTATATAAAAAAGCAGGTGAAGTAATAGAAGAATATTTGGATAAAGGAATATTTAAACAACTTGATAAAAAAGTATACCTTATATATGAACAATCAACAGATTATCATAAACAGGTTGGAATTGTTGGACTTGCATCTGTTGAAGAATATGATAATGATTCAATAAAAAAACATGAACTTACAAGAGAGGATAAAGAAAAGGATAGGACAAACCATATAATCTATACAAAATCTCATGCTGAACCAGTATTTATTGCATATAGAGACAGTAGTGTCTTAAACACAATTATTGAAAGTATTATATCAACAACCGAACCAATGTTTTCATTCAACTCTGATGGAGTTTTAAATAGAGTCTGGCAGGTCCCCGACTCAATCGCTATATCAATAGAGGTAGGTTTTCAGGAAATAAAAAACTTCTATATTGCAGACGGGCACCACAGGGCCAAAGCATCATCACTTGCATCCAAATATTTTAGAGAGAAAGGATATAACGGGGAACATGACTTATTTATGGTTGTTGCATTCCCAGCATCACAGCTAAAGATAATGCCATACAATAGAGTTATAAAGTCACCAATAGATATAAATAAAGTATTGGAACAGGTAAAAAATAACTTTGATATACAAGAATACGAGTTTAAAGTCCCAGAAAAAAAAGGTGAGTTTATAATATACTCAAAAGGAAAGTCTTATAAAATGATATATAGAGGGCAAAAATCATCAAAAGTAAGTGAAAACCTTGATGTTGCTATCTTACAGAGATATATTCTTGATCCTATATTTGGAATAAAGGACCCAAGAAAAGATAAAAATATTGACTTTGTCGGTGGAATAAAAGGAACAGAATATCTTAAAGAACTTGTTGATATCGGTGAGTTTGATTATGCATTTTCAATGTACCCAACAACAATAGAGGACCTATTCACTGTATCAGACTCAGGTGAAATAATGCCACCAAAGTCAACATGGTTTGAACCAAAACTTAAAAGTGGTCTATTTTTGCATCTCTTTTAATTTTATAACTTTAGCCCTCAAACAAGATTGAGGGTCTTTTTTAAAATTTATTATTGACTTATAACCAAACATTTATATATATTAAAATTAACTAAACTAATAAATTTTTTTATATTGGGGGGGTAACTATGAAAAAACTATTATCTATTACTACTCTAGTACTATCCCTTGTTCTCATAAGTTGTAAATCAACCAGTGAAAACAGCTTATCATGTAATGACCCTGGTGTAGGGACACTAGCAGAGAGTGCATTCTCACAAAATTTTAAATCATACCTTCAAGCAAATTACCCTGATCTTGCAAACTCAGAGGGTTGGGGAGGTGGTGTACCAGGCTGTGAGACAGCATCAAGAAATCCAGTAATATTCATACATGGAAATAATGACTATTCTCAAAGCTGGCAAACCATAAGACAATATTTTTTGAATAATGGCTATACTCCAGCCGAACTCTATGCAATAGGATGGGGAAATAAGGGTACAGGAGAAAATTTAAATAATTTTCATAAAGCAGAGTGGATTGGGAAAATAAGAAGATTTATTGAAGCAGTTAAAAACTATACTGGTAAAAATGTAAATATAATATCTCATAGTATGGGTGTTACTATGACAATGAAAGCAATACTTGGGGGTAATGCCTATGATACATACGATAGGAGTGGAGGAGCTACAAACCTTGGATCACCTATATCCTCATATATAAAAGTCTTTATAGGAATAGCAGGAGGTGTAAGAGGAGTTAATCTATGTGATGCTACAGGATATGGAATAATATACTCTAGTTCATATAACTGTAATGTAAATGGGTTTAAAAAAACAGGTGGATTTATTACAGATTTAATTAGCCTTGCAAACTCAACAAAAATAGCATCAAAAGTATTCTCAATATTAAGTAGTCATGATGAAATAATATGTACTAAAGATTACAAAAGTGATTATATTACACCAACATGGGGTGGAGATGACCTAAGTCAATATAATCCTTCTGAATTACTATGTGAAGTATCAGGTATACACACAAGTAGAATACCACAAGAGGATCAAACTTATACCTATGACCAAAACAGCTTTATCTCAACTTTTACATATAACTTATGGAAATCATATCACTTGGGTAACCATTTTGCTTTAAGGGATGAAACAGGTTCAACTCAGGTAAACATTATAATAAACAATCAATAGGTAATAAACTCCCACTATAAATCAAATAAGGGGGATTAAAATTTTATTTTTTAAATTTTGAATTAATTTTTTTACTAAAATTATAAAGTTAAAGACTTATAAACTTAATTATTATTTTTCTATAAGTTCATCCATAGGTGTTTTTTCTATCTTTAGATCATCTGTTTTTGTTTCCTCTTTTTTGCTTTCATTTATTATATTATCACTTTTATTCTCTTTATTTGTATCATCTTTAATTATATCCTCTATACTCTCTGGTTTAATATTCTCCTCATTTTTAATTTTTGATAAAACCTCTTCTCTATAAATTATAGTAGGATCAATTTCCCTTACCTTAATCTTCTCTTTCCTAAATAAGCCTAAAACAAGTCCAAGTATAAATAAACCTACTATTACAGTTATTAATATAGCTTTCTGCTCTCTAAGTGCTTTAATAAACAAATCAAACATTAATATATACCTTCTTTTATTGTATCTTCTAAATAATCGGGTTTAAAGGAAAAAACTTTAGTAATTCCAGGGTCCTGCATAGTAACACCAAAGAAAACATCCCCATGTTGGGCAGTTATCCTGTTATGTGTTATAATAATAAACTGTGTGTTTTTACTAAAGTCTTCAACAAGAGTTATAAATCTTTTCACATTTGCCTCATCAAGTGCTGCATCAACTTCATCCAATAGACAGAAGGGAGATATTTTTCTCATAAATATAGCAAATATTATCGAGAGAGCAATCATAGACCTTTCTCCCCCCGAAAGTAAATTTATATTTTTTAGTTTTTTACCTGGTGGCCTTGCAATAATCTCAATGCCAGAATTAAGAATATCATTCCTATCCTGTATCTCTATTATACACTCACCTCCACCAAAAGCTCTTTTAAATGTATATTCAAGGTTTTTTCGTATCTGCTCAAAACTTTTTAAAAACTCATCTCTCATTTTTTTATTTGTCTCTTCTATAATAGTCTCAAGGTCTCTTTTAGCTTTCAAAATATCATTCTTATTGTTATTAAGATACTCATATCGCTTATTAACCTCCTCATACTCATCTATTGCAAGAAGATTAACAGGCCATAACTCCTGTTGCTTTTTTTTAAGTTCTATCAATTGCAATTTTAAATTATCATAATCTTTTATCACTATATCTGAATTAATAGAATCAATATTTTCCCCATATTTTTCAAAAAATTGTGATTGTAAAATATTCTTTTTAGTTGTAACTTCACTTAATTTTAAATTAAGCTTATTTTTTCTCTCATAAGCACTGGATAATTTTTCGGAAAAAACACTTTTTTCCTTTTCAAACCTTCTTAACTCATCACTCATTTTCAAAGTCTTGTTTTCATGTTCTTTTTTTTCTTTCTGTATTTTTGATAACTTTTCTTTAACAGCTTCATAGGAATCAATAACCGAAAAAACCTGAGACTCTATTTCTTCAATATTATTTTGAATTTCCAGTAAATTGTTTTCAATATCCTTAAGACTATTATTAAGTTCATTATACTCTTTTTTAACTCTATCAATCTCAGAAAGCATATTAATATATTTATCTTTAGTCCTTGTAAGGTTCAAATAATTTTGATTTTTAAGTTCAGTTATTTTATCTTTTGAAGACTTACTCTTATTTATATCATCTTCCAGGTTTTGAATACTATTAAGGTTTTTAGTATAAGTATCCCTTAATAAGTTAACACGATTAGCATATTCATCAAGAATCATTATATTTGCCTCTTCAAATATTGAAAAAACCTTCTGTATTTCAATATTATAAATCTCAAACTCTTTTTTAAGCAGGTTTAATAATTCAATAACTTCACTCTTTTTAGATTCAAGACTATCGTAAGAAAATATAATATTAAGCTTATTTATATAATTTGATACTTTATTGACAGCATCCTTTTTACCCTTTAAACTACTTACAATTATATCTTTATTATCCTCAAGTCTCTTAAAAAGATCCTTCAATATTAATGATTGATTAGATAAAATACTATTTATCTGCTCATTTATTGACTTATTTTCATTTTTTAAATTTTCCAAAGACTTTAATGTTAGGTTTATGTATGATTCTATCTCAAGTATACTGGAAAAAAACTCCTGATCCTTTTGTTCATACTCTTTTATAGAAGTATTAATATTATTAAGTTCATTTTCCATATAAGAGAGTATTTTCTCTGTATCTTTAATTTTAGCTAACAATTTTTCTTTAGATATATTACATTTTTCAAACTCTTTTCTTAACCTCTGGTCCTCACCTCTTAATATATTTATCTTTTCACCTAACTTATACTCTTCTATTTCAAGCCTTTTCTCTTCATTTCTTAATACAGAAATTTTAGCCTCATAATCAGAAATATTATCTATAATATTATCAATATTATGCTCAATATTAGCAATACTAATTTTAATGCTTTCAATTTCATTTTCAAGTGTGATTTCAAGATTTTTTAAGGAATTATATTCATTTTTAATATTATTATACTCAGAAAAAAAGATAGACTTTTCTATATCATTTATACTTTTTTCAATACTTTTATACAGCTTTGCTTTATCAGCCTGCTCTTTCAATATAAAAAGATTTTTTTGAACTTCACTAATAATATCTTCAAGCCTTAACAGGTTTTCGCTAGTCTTTTCAAGTTTAGAAAGAGTCTCATTTATAAGTTTTTTTGATGAAACAATTCCTGCAGCCTCTTCAAATATTGCTCTCCTTTCAGCTGGATTACTTGATAATATAGCATCTATCTGCCCCTGCTGAATAATAGAATATGAACCTTTTCCAAGACCAGTATCGAAAAAAAGGTTATGTATATCCTTAAGTCTTACCTCTCTCTTATTTATATAAAAATAAGACTCACCAGATCTAAATAGTTTTCTTGTTACCACAACATCATCAAAATCAACATTAAGTATTTTGGCAGAATTATCTATAATAATACTTACTTCAGCATAAGAAGCAGGTGGTGCAGCATCACTCCCCCCAAAAATAACATCAGTCCCTGAAGATGCTCTTAACATTTTTGTACCCTGCTCACCAAGAACCCACCTTATAGCATCTATTATGTTAGACTTTCCACAACCATTAGGCCCTACTATTATATTAATCCCATTAGAAAAATCTATTACAGTCTTATAAGCAAATGATTTAAAACCATTTATTAAAAGTTTTTTTAGCATAAATTCCTCTTGAATACTAATTTTTTAAAAAATTTAAACAAAATTTTGAAATAATTTTTAATCAAAAATTTTAATTTAAAATTTAATTAAACCTGATCAAAAGGGAAATAAATATTAAAACATGCCCCACCATAAAGCAGATTATTAAACTCTATAAAACCACCATTATTTTGAACCAATCTATTAACTATTGAAAGACCAAGTCCTGTACTACTACTGTTTTCATTGAAAAAAGGCTCAAAAATATAGGGTATTTTCTCCTCATCTATTCCAGGCCCAGTATCTTCTACAGTAATAACAAAATATTTTTTGTCAGAATAAATCTTTTTATCAAAACTTATTTTTATACTACCATTATTTTTTATAGCCTCTACAGAGTTTAAAATAAGGTTTAAAAGAATCTGTTTTAACTGGTCTTTATCAACCAGGATATTTTCTATATTTGTTTTAGTAAGAAAATTTATGCTTTTTTGTGATATAAATGGTCTTATAATAACATGAATATCTTTCAAGAATTGTTCAACATTAACCAACTCTTTCCTGGGTTCTCTGGGTTTTGCAAAAAGTAAAAACTCTTTTAAAAGCCTGTTTATTCTCTCAACCTCGTCTTTAATTACTGTAAGGTCAGTATAAATAGAAGAATCTTTATTTTCTTCAATAAGTTGATTTATCAAGACATTAATAGTAGTAAGAGGATTTTTTATTTCATGAACTATGGAACTTGCAAGTTTACCTAAAGTAGTTAATTTGTTTGATTTCTCAACTTCAGAAATTATTTTTTTTGAATATTCTTCAATCTCACTTTCTAAAACAGTTTTTTTAAAAAATAGATTTAAAATAATATTGCCACCAATTTTTATAAAATAAATTAATTCTTTTATTTTCATCTCTTCTATATTTAGTTTACTACTAGACTCAATAGTAATAACACCCTGCTGATTAAATGGTACTGCAATAAAAAACTTTACGTTATTTAAAGTAAGAAGCTTATTTTTTTTATATTCCTCATCATTTTCCCTTACAATAATCTCTCTATTATCAATATATGACCTAACAACAAGACTGTTTTCTTCTGTAATTGAAAGATGCCCTAATTTTGTTCCACCTCTTACAAATATAGGTGATAAAAAACTGTTTTTTGATAATATATAAAATCTTATTATATTAAAACCATAATTCTCATAAACATATTCATATAATTTTGAAAATCCATCCTCTATTGAACAAGATTCCAATAATACTTTAAAGAAGTTCATTTAATTTTTAAATATAACATATATATTGTTTGAAGAACTATTTCCCCAGTATTGTGAAGTCGTTGAGATAATATTCTTTTTAGAGTCATAAAATTTCACTTCTATATAAGGTTTATATTTTCCAAAAGGTATTGAAGGTGATTCCCATATAAAAGAGTATGTCTCTTTAGCCTCTGACAAAGGAAAACTTTTTACAAGATATATCATATTGTCTGTTATATTTTTCACATAAAAAGCTATATCAACATATTTAACAACACTACTATATTTTATCTTTATTTTAACTGGAGTCTTTGAAAGATAATTTATACCTATAAAAGGATCATCACCGTTTATAGAAAAAGCAGTAATAATATTTTCTTTAGAAAAATCTTTTTTCTTATCATCATTTGTTGTTTCTACTCTTTCTTTTAAGTTCAATTTTTTGTCTTTTTCTGTTTTTACATCTTTTGTTTTTGTATCTTTTAAGTTAGAAACCTCTTTAGTTTTTATTTTATCAGGAGTAGAAACATCTTTTTCTTTTTTTTGCTCTATATTGTCTACTTTTATCTCTTTATCATCCTGTTTTTCCTTCTTTTCAGTCCTTATTTCAATCTTTTGTTTTTCTTGATTATACGTAATTATTTTACTTGTATCAAAAAGCTCATTTTTTTCTTCCTCTTTTTTGGTAATTACTTTACTTTCATTAGATATGGATGGTTTTAAATTAAGTAATTCTTTTTTATATTTAGAAAACTCTTTATACATATCTTTTCTTATATCAGACTTTATCATATTTATAAGCTCAAGTATAAACTCTTCAGGATATTGATTAAGAGGCAATTTTTCAAGTGACGATAATTTTATTTTTCTACTTTTAAGATAAGTCCTCTGAAGTTCCTCAAACTCATAATCAGTATAAGGTTCAGGCTTTTCAAATGTAATCTGTTCCTCTTCAGAATAAGCAAATATAACAATAAAAAACATTAAGAATGTTAAGAAAATTATTTTTTTCACAGTTTTAACTCATCAACACTTTGTATAAATTATTTTCGGTAATCATTTATTGAAAAATTAAAATGTTTTTATTTATAATAAAATAAATTATAATAAATTTTATAAAAAATTTATCCACAAATAAAAAAATATGTTTAGAATAAGTGATAAATACAAATCAAAAGGTGATCAAGAACAAGCAATTAAAAGGCTTGTTGAAAGCATAAAAAACAAAAACAGGTTCCAGACACTCTTAGGAATAACAGGAAGTGGTAAAACTTTTACAATGGCAAAAGTTATTGAGGAGATTCAAAGACCAGCACTAATTTTATCACACAATAAAACACTTGCAGCCCAACTATACAGAGAATTTAAAGAATTTTTCCCAAGCAATGCTGTAGAATACTTTGTAAGTTACTATGATTATTATCAGCCTGAAGCCTATGTCCCCACAAAAGACCTTTACATAGAAAAGGATGCATCAATAAACGAAGAGATTGAGAGATTAAGAATATCAGCAACAGCCTCTCTAATTGACAGGAGAGATGTAATAATAGTTGCAACAGTATCTTCAATTTATGGATTAGGATCACCCGATGACTATAAAGACCTTACAATATTTATAAAAACAGGTATGGCAATAGAAAGGACCGATTTTATAAAACAACTGGTAGAAATCCAGTATGAAAGAAGCGATGTATTAACCCACGGTACTTTTAGAATAATGGGTGATATTATAGATATATTTCCATCATATTCACGACACTATCTAAGAATAGAAATGTTTGATGATACAATAGAAAAAATAAAAAAACTTGACCCTATAACAAATCAAATAATCGAAACATTGGAGAGAACAATAATATATCCTGCGAAACACTTTGTAACAAAGAAAGAAAGGATAAAAAAAATTGTTGAACAGATAAGAGAGGAACTGAAAGAAAGAGTTGAATTTTTCAAATCTCAAGGCAAAAACCTTGAGGCTCAAAGGCTTATATCAAGAGTAAACTATGATATAGAAATGCTTGAGGAGATAGGATACTGTAAAGGCATAGAAAATTATTCTCGTTTTCTTTCTGGAAGAAAACCAGGTGAAAGACCTTACACTCTTATAGACTATTTCCCAAAAGAGTTTATATGTTTTATTGACGAATCACACATAACACTACCCCAGGTAAGAGCAATGTATGAAGGGGACAGATACAGAAAACAGAACCTTGTTGATTATGGGTTTAGATTGCCAGCTGCTTTTGATAACAGACCATTAAAGTTTGAAGAGTTTATAGAGATTATCCCACAATTTGTTTTTGTATCTGCTACTCCTGGTGACTATGAAATAAGTTTATCAAGTCAGATAGTTGAACAGATAATAAGACCAACAGGACTTATTGATCCTGATGTTATAGTAAAGCCATCTGAAGGGCAGGTAGATGATATATTTAATGAAATAAAAAAGAGGATTGATAGAAATGAAAGGGTTTTAATTACTACACTTACAAAAAAAATGGCTGAAGAACTTACAAAATATTTATGTGAAAATGGGGTTAAAGCAAGATATATACACTCTGAGGTTGAGACAGTTGAGAGAGTTGAAATACTAAGAGACTTAAGAAAAGGCAGTTTCGATGTACTTGTTGGTATAAACCTACTTAGAGAGGGGCTTGACCTACCTGAAGTATCACTTGTTATAATAATTGACGCTGATAAAGTTGGTTTCCTAAGATCAACAAGGTCATTAATCCAAATAATAGGAAGAGCTGCAAGAAATGTAAACGGCACTGTAATAATGTATGCTGACAGAATATCTGACGCAATGAAAGAAGCAATCGAAATAACACAAAAAAGGAGAGAAAAACAGATAGAGTTCAATAAAAGAAACAATATTGTTCCACAGACAATACAGAAAGATATAATAGATATACTTGAAAGAAAAATAAAAAAAGAGGAAAAGGATGAACTTGAAATACTTTCAGATAAATATGAGCTTGATATTAAAGAGGAGAGGATAAAATATCTTAAAAAACTTGAAGAAATGATGTATGAATACAGTAAAAGTCTTATGTTTGAGGAGGCAGCAAAAGTAAGAGACCTTATTTTTAAAATAAAAAAAGAGTATCAAATGACCTAATCCAATAATGGATCATGATTAAAAAAAGTTAAAATTTTGTAAACTCAACTCTAAAATTATTAAATTGTTTACTATATAAATCTTATTTTTCCAAACTTAATTTTATATTTGGATTTGTTTAATATTAAAATTTTATTTTAAAAAATTTTTGTTAATTTTTTAAAACATAAAAAATAGAAGGAATAAAAAGATGAAGATGATAAAAATTATTCTTTCTTTTTTTTTATTATTATTTACATCGTGTAAGTTGCCTAATTCTGATGTCTGTCTTGTTCCAACAAACTTTGCTATGATAGCGGCAGGATACTCTCATTCTCTTATTCTTGGAAAGGATGGGACTGTCTGGGCTACAGGATATAATAACTCAGGTCAACTTGGGACAGGGAATACTACTGGTAAAACTACATTCACAAAAGTAGATGACAATGTCAAAATGATTGCTGCAGGATGGTATCATTCACTAATACTTAAAAACGATGGAACTGTATGGGCTACAGGTGATAATAGCTCAGGTCAACTTGGGGCAGGGGATATTACTGCTACAAGTAAATTCATAAAATTAGCTTCCGATGTCAAAATGATTGCTGCAGGAAATAATCACTCATTAATCCTTAAAAACGATGGGACTGTCTGGGCTACAGGTGCTAATAACTTAGGTCAACTTGGTTTAGGAAATAGTGATACTAATCCTCATCCTAACTTCACACAAGTAGCCTCCAATGTCAAAATGATTGCTGCAGGAGGAGATTCTTCTTTAATCCTTAAAAACGATGGGACTGTATGGGCTGCAGGATATAATAACTACGGTAAACTTGGTTTAGGAAATAGTGATACTAATCCTCATCCTAACTTCACACAAGTAGCCTCCAATGTCAAAATGATTGATATGGGAGACTGGCATTCATTAATAATCAAAAACGATGGGACTGTATGGGCTGCAGGGTATAATGGAGATGGGCAACTTGGGACAGGGGATACTACTAATATAACTAGATTCACAAAAGTAGACATAAAAACATTCTCTTGTAAATAGTAAAAGAAATAGAAACTGGGGCTAACTTATTTTAAACTCTTAAGTTATTGCATCTCTTACATTTAAGAAACATTACAAAATTAAAAAGTGCAATAACAAAAATAACCGCAAAAATAATAAATGTTACATAATAAATCAGTTTCTCAGACACATTAAGACAAAGAAGATCGTTAATAATAAAACTTATAAAAGAGTCACTCATACTTTTACCAAGTTTAAGTCTTACACTATAATGCCAGTCTGTAAGAAAACAATACCCAAAACCATAAAAATAACCAAGAATAATCCATGAAAAAAAAACAAGGAAAATACTTATAAAATGAAACTTTCTTGTTTTTTTAAAATACCAACCTATAAGATTAAAAACAATTATAAAAATATGAAAAATAGTTAAAAAAATGTCAAGTATTTTATACAGAATTATAATTTCAACATCCTCTCTATAGAATTATAGGCTTTTACTCTTATCTCATCATCAACCTTAATAACAGGACCCTCATTTTCAAGTGAATTAAGAACATCTATAAGCCTTATTTTTTTCATATTCTGGCAGACAATATCTCTCCCTATATTATAGTATTCGTTATATGGTGCATCTTTTCTAAGCCTATAAATAAGCCCCTCCTCTGTTACAATAATCATTTTCCTATTTCTAACTGTCTTTGCATATTTTATCATACCCCCAGTGCTAAGAAGTTTATCAGCATACCTTGCAATTAGAGGTTCTACCTCAGGGTGCATAATAACCTCAGCATCAGGATACCTCTCCTTTGCACTCTTTATCTCATTTTCATATATAAAATTATGTACAGGACAATATCCTTCAATAAAAATAAACTCCTTTGGGACAAACCTGGCAATATTTCTACCAAGGTTTTTATCTGGTAAAAATATAATTTTATCAGTTTCAACAGAATTAACCACCTTAATTGCATTACTTGATGTACAGCATATATCAGTTAAAGCCTTTACGTCAGCAGTAGAATTAACATAAGTTACAACAGTTGCATCAGGATATTTTTTCTTAGTCTCTATAACAAGACTTTTATCAACCATTCTAGCCATAGGGCAGTCTGCATCTGGAACTGGAAGTATAACCTTTTTATGAGGAGCAAGTATGTTTGCAGTTTCAGCCATAAAAAACACACCACAAAATATAATAATATCCTCTTTTACCTGACTTGATATTCTTGCAAGCTCAAGAGAGTCTCCAATAAAGTCAGCAATATCCTGAATATCTGGAGATTGGTAATTATGAGCAAGTATTATTGCATTCTTCTTTTTTTTAAGTTCAGTTATCTTACTTATAATCTCACTATTCAAGTCTTATTCTCCTACCTTGATATTGCACCAAAAGGGCAAACTCTTGCACATAAACTACAACCATTACACAGCGATTCATCTATTCTAACTTTCCCATCACTATCTTTTATTAATGCAGGACAACCAGTTTGAAGACATAAACCACAGGCACGGCATAAATCTTTGTTTACTGAATAGGCCTTATCTTTTTTAACTATTAAAGCACACTCTCTCCTTGCAACTATCACAGAGAGGCCTTCTCTTGATAAACTGTCTTTTATTGAATCTTCAACCTGTTTTATATCATATGAATCAACAACCTTAACATCCTTTACACCAATAGCCTCAGCAATTTTTTCAGGATAAATTGTAACAGTTTCATCACCCATAAGTGTTTTTCCTGTACCAGGGTGATCCTGTGCACCAGTCATAGCTGTTATCCTATTGTCAAGAATAAAAACTATACCATTTGACCTGTTATATGCAGCAGAAATAAGATTATTTATACCAGTATGAAAAAAAGTCGAATCCCCTATTACTGACACTATTTTTTTATCATTCAAAACTTTACTCATACCATGCATCATACCAATCGATGCACCCATGCATATTGTTGTGTGTAAAATTTCAAGCGGTGGAAGAGTACCAAGAGTATAACAACCTATATCACCGTTTACAATAAACTTAAACTTTTTTAAAACCCAGAATACTGACCTATGAGGACACCCAGGACATAATACAGGTGGTCTTGGTTTTACATTTTCCATCTTAACCACTATCTGCCGCCCGGTAAGAATCTCATCAACCTTATCAGGATCAAGTTCACCCTCAATAAACTTATCTGGCTTACCAATAACATCTATTCCCAACAACTTTATATTTTCTTCCATAAACCTATCAAGTTCTTCAACAACATATAATTTTTTAACCTTTTTAGCAAACTCTTTTATCATATTTACAGGTAATGGCCATGATAAACCTATCTTTAAGTATGATGCATCTTTCATAACCTCTTTACAGTAAAGGTATGAAACACTGCTTGTAATAATTCCTACCTCTTCTGAGTTTATTTCCATTCTATTATATTCACATTTTTCAGAAAATTCCTGAAGTTTTTTAAGCCTATCTTCAACAAAAGTATGCCTTTTTTTAGCATATGCAGGGATCATAACATATTTTTGATTATTTATCTTAAAACCTTTCTCTAATTGTTTTTCTAATCTCTCCTCAAGCTCAACTATCCCTTCTACATGTGATACTCTTGTTGTTGTTCTTAGTATTACAGGAGTATCAAACTCCTCACTAATTTTAACAGCAAGTTTTACCATCTTTTTAGCTTCAGAAGGATCAGATGGCTCAAGAATAGGTATTTTTGCAAATCTTGCATAGTGTCTTGTGTCCTGTTCATTTTGAGAACTGTGCATAGCAGGATCATCAGCAACAACAATAACAAGAGCACCGTTTACTCCAGTATAAGATAAAGTAAGTAATGGGTCTGCTGCAACATTAAGCCCAACATGTTTCATAGTAACCATTACCCTTGCACCAGCAAGAGAGGCACCAATACCTGCCTCAAGTGCAGTCTTTTCATTAGAAGACCACTCACAGTATATTTTGTCTTTATATAATTTTGCTATTGTTTCGAGTATTTCAGTACTTGGTGTTCCAGGATACGCAGATGCAAACTCAACTCCAGCTTCATAAGCACCCCTTGCTATAGCTTCATTACCTGTTAAAAGTTTTCTCATTTTTCCCCCACTCTGATATTCTGGTTAATAAATTTATAAAAAAAATTTTTTTAAAATGAAATTAAAATAGAATTCAAAATTGTAAGATTTAGAAGATTTAATTCCTTAAAATAATTAGTGATTTAATCAAGGATTATATATAAAATTAAAAATGGCAAAAAAATTTTCCCTTTTATATTAAAACTATTTTTTCTTTTTATCAATATTCTTTATATCTTTTTTCTTTTTTTCAAAAGGGCTTTTCCCATTTTTCATAAGATCAATTTTTGCTTTAAGCTCATGAAACTCTTTTGAACCTGGTTTTATTCCAAGCTCTTTTGCTATTACCCCCCACCCTTTCTCTTTATTTTTATTAAACTCTGTTACTATAACATTAGTATCTTTTTTAGTTAATTCCTTTAATTTTAAAGTAAGATACACATCAGCAGGTTCCATTTTAACATTATTTATAAGATCATCAACAACAGATTCTTTAACATTAAACTCAGCAATAATATCAACCTTAAAATTATTAAGGTCTGCTTTAACTTTAATATTGAAGTTATTAAACTCATCAATTGCAAATACAGAGTTAAAGAATATAAATAACACTACAAGAAAAATAAAACTATTTTTCCTATTCATCTTAACCTCCTATATACTATATAGAATAAAAAAATTTAGCTCTGTAAAATTAATAAAAAACAAAAATAAATGAAATAAGCATTATTATAACATTTAAAACATTTATAGGCGGAGTTAAAAATAAAATAATTCTTAGAGGCAAAACACCGGAATAAAAAAGAATCGAAAAACTTGTTTTATTAACACCTGCCAAAGTAGTAATTATTATTAAAGAATAAAAATTAATGATAGAAGAAATTAATATAGATAAAACAATATTTTTTAAAAAATTATAATTTTTATTTTCTTTCATTAAATAAATAAAATTATTGATAGAATCAAATAATTTTTTAACAAAAATTTTCCATAAAAGCATACCTAAACCAACTATAATAACAGGAGAAATAAAAAAAACTAAAAAACCAGCAATACCTCCCAAAACACCACCAATTAAACTACCAATATTAAAAGCAAGAAAGAAGGAAAAAGAAAACCAGAGTAATATAACAATTATAAATGAGAAAAAACCAAATATATAAAAAAAGTTCTTTTCAATAAATAGCAAGAAAAAACCTAAAACAAGTACTAAAAGTGTAACTATAAAATATATTATTTTAATTGTATCTTTATCAAGATTAGTTTGATAGGATAAAACATATTTTCCCATATAGGAAAATATAATTATACTTATAATAATCAAAGATATACCAACAAGAGCTTTAATTATTTTAAATAATTTTTCAATCTTTTGAGTAGAGATTTTAAAATAAAAAAAATATTTTTTATAAAAATCAAGCTTATTAACAAAATTATGCATAAAATACAAAATAAATATAGATGTGATAAAAGCTAATAGCATATTTAAATGAGCACTAGAATATTTTTGAGAAACAATAACAAAAAAATAATTTACTATTGGAATTTCATTTATAATAATAAAAATAATATCATATACCGATTCACTTATATTAAAGTCTCGAAGGAACCTATTGTAATAATATATAATAGGTTTAAGATGCATAAATCATCCTATTAAAAACCCCTCTCTTTGAAAGAGAGGGGGAAAACAATCTTAAAATATATTTATTCTTATCTAAAAGTCAATATGATAAATATTTCCACCTCTAGTATATACTACCATCTTATTATTGTAGAGAGATACACTTAATACATCTTCTGGCATTTCTCTTGTTTTTTCTGAATCAATTCCATATCTGAATATTTTTTTCTCACTCCATGTATATACATAACCGTTAACAATAAAATACATTTTAGGTTGAACTTTTATCTCTTTTATTTTTGAACCATCAAGGTTATAGAAAACAACTTTATTAGAATATGTTACCGCAAATACATCATTATTTATAGTTTCAATATCTCCAGGTACAGCAGATATCTTTTTCAAGATATTACCGCTTAAGTCTCTTAAAGAGATAATATTATTATCCTGTGGTACTATAACCATCTTTTTAGTGTCTCCAATAACAGATACTTTGTTTATTATTTTTGATGAAGAATCAACACCAAACTCAGAAATTATTTTTCCATTCTCAACAATGTAAACATTAGATACTGTTGCTATAACTACATAATTATTACTTACTCCTATTCCACTTATAGAACCTCTTACTTTTTCTTCAAATACTTTTTGGCCCTTTGTATTTACTCCTATAACCTTTCCTGTTGAATCGTAAAGATATGCGATTCCATTACTAAAAACAAAGTCTGTAGGGAATATTATTGTTCCTAATTTAATTTTGTTTATCATATTACCTTCTGAAGAGTAAACCGCAACATTTCCACCTTCATATGTAAATACTGCTTTATTGGTAATAAACGGTTTTACTTTACTATCATAAAAAACCTCTTTTATAGTCTTCTTGTTATCTGTAAAAATAACTTTTGATTCTGTAAGACCAATAACATTATCTGATGCTATATATACATTACTGTCACCTAAATTAAGTTTATATAGAGGACTAAGTTCCTTATTTTCTATTGTTTTATTTATTTCTTCCTTCATCTTTTCAACAGGTGTATAATCTACTGTAATATCAGAATTAAGTTCAACCTCTTTTGACATAACAATATTTTGATCCTGTTTTATCTCTATTAAAATTTTACCCTTTGGATAAGAAGCTGATAAATAATCTTTTGCTTTCATCTCTCCATTTATATATATATCAGAACCAACAGCAATAACAGTAACAAAATATAGGTCCTCTTTTACAACACTACCTGAATTTTCATCAAATTTGATATTATCAAACTTAACTATTTGCTTTGCATCATCCTCAAGCATCTTTTTTTCTGTTTCATCTACAATATTATCAACTTTTGAGATTGACGTAATTTCATTTACCTCTACTTTACCCTCTTCTAACTTTTTTTCTAATTCTTTTACATCATCCTTATTAATTACAGTTTTTTGACCCTCTGTTACCTCAATCTCTGGTAATTTTTCCTGTTTACTTTCTTCAACCTTTATTGCTGGTTTAACTGCAACTTTACCCTCTTTTACCATAACCTTTGACTTACCTTCTTTGTACTCAATACTGAATACTGTACCTCTTACACCCGCAACCATTGCCGGTGTTCTTACTGAAAAACTCGAGTTAGACAAACCTTTTATATCTCTCGGGTTAACAACTGCCTTCCCTTCACTTAATTTAACTTCTGTATTTTCATCACCACTTGAAGGATTCAATATAGAATTAATTGAAACTTCTGCCTCATCAGTAAGTGTTATAACAGAACCAGTTTCTGTCTGAAGTACAAGCCGTGATTTTTCCGAAAGTTTAACAACTTCTTTTGAACCTATAGTGTCGCCAACTTTAACTATATCCCATTCGCCATTATTTAACTTTTTGGCAACCTTTCCCAATACAAATGTTGCTACAACTTTTTGCTCCCTTTTTACATCAGATATTTCAACCCCTTTTTTCTGGCAACCACCAATAAAAAAAGAAGAGTATAAGAATAAGAAAATAGAAAGATTTGTTAATAATTTTTTCATGAAGCACCCCCTTCTCGTCATAAAAGTCCTCCTTAAAATATTTTTATATTTTAAAATTACAATTAATTACAATCAAACTTATATATTTTATCAAGTATTTATAACAAATTTTATTAATTAAATAAGTATACTACTAATAATAACATAAAAAAATAAAAATCAATTTTTTTTTTATTTTTATATAAAAAACAGCCCGAAAGGCTGTTTTTAAACTAGTCTAGTTTAATCTTATCTCTAAAGAATCTATTTTTTGTAAGATATTAACAACTGAATTGTATAATTTTGACTCTTCTTCCAATAAGTTGGCTGAAATTTCAAGACAAGTTTTAGCAAAATCAGTTATTCCTTCCTTTAAATATTCTTCACCAAGATTAAAATATAACAGAGCCTGCTTCAAATTATGATTACTAAAAACCTTATCCCTTGTAACATCCAGAGCTTGCCATAATCTTTTTATCCTATTTCTTGTATTTTCAGCACAAAGATTAATAGCCTCTTCAACCTGGTCCATAGGAACAAAATCATTTCTGTTCTGTTCAAGAGAATTCAAAACCTCTATTTTTGCCATAGATTTACCTCCTGAAAAATAGATAATAATTTATTAGCAATAAGTATGCCAATTATGTGAGCTGTTTGTGCCTAAGATAAAAGAAAATTATAATACTTAATAGGTTGCCACTAAAAGAAGCTAATAATGGTGGTAAAATACCCTCTTTGCCTATTGAAATACCAATATTTATAAGCAAATAGTATACCAAAGCAATAAGAAAAGAAATTAAAAGTGTCATAATTAGAAGATTTTTTCTTGAAAAAGCCTTCCCAATTGATGTGGCAAGTAGTGCTAGTATGAAAATACTAAAAGGTTTTGAGTATTTTTCAGAATAAACCTCAACAAGGTCTTTTTTGTAAGGTTGTTTTGACTTTTTAAGTTTTTCTATATGGTCAAAACATTCTTTTATTGTCATTTCTTTTATATTTTTTGTATCCTTTGCAAAAAAAGATGGTTTTTCATTTATATTCTCAAGAATTTTAACATCAAATTGCTCAATTTTAATTATATTACCGTTGTTATCCCACTCCCAGTAAATTCCATCAGTTGCAATCCACTTCTCAGAAGAATCATCCCATTTCATTTTACTGGCCTTAATACCCCAAAGATAGGGAAAACTATTAGAAAATGAATACTCAACCTGTGCAGTTATTTTTTTTATCTGTTCATCTATAGACAAACTTTCAATATCTTCGACTTTTATTCTACTTATATTTCTAACATCCAGGCTTTGCTCTGATGATTTAAGTATCAATATACCTATAAAAACCTTTTCCCTGGAGTTGAATATTCTTGCAAAATAATTTATACCATTATCACCATAACTCTGAATTCTATCTTCATCTTCTATCCTTACCTTTCTATAAAGTTTCTCCTCAACAAGAGCAGAATTATAGTTATAATTTGGTATTATATTAAAGTTTAAAAACATTAATGCCACGCTTAGAATAAAAGCAATAATCACAACTGCAAATGTTATTCTTGTTATACTTAAACCAGAAGAGATGAAGGCTATAATCTCATTATTTCTATAAAATCTTCCTAAAGTATATGATGTTGCAAATAAAAAAGCAAATGGAACAACTGTGAAAAAATACTCTGGAATTTTTAAAATATAATAACGCATAATATTATTAAACGTTATATATTCATTATAATCTGCTCTTTTAAGAAGAGATGGGAGTTCAGCTAAAATATTCGAAAAAAGGTAAATACCAAGAAAAAATATTGATGATACAAAAAAGTTTTTTAGTAAAGTCGAAGTTATATATTTTTCTATTTTAAAAATTTTTAAAAACTTTATCTTCCTCAATTTATATCCAGATCCTTTGGTTTGAACCTTCAAGTATTGACTTTATTCTCTCAAACTCTTCCTTACTGTAATACTCAATCTCTATTTTACCTTTATTCTTTTTGTTGTTTTTTATAACAACTTTAGTTCCAAAAATACGTGTCAAATTTTCCTCTATACTCAAAATATTTGGGTCTTTGTAATACTCTTTCTTATCCTCTTTTTTCAAAACATCTTTATCTTTAATATTTTTTACCAGTTCCTCTGTCTCTCTCACAGAAAGACCTTTGTTAACAATAATATCTCTTGCAAACAATATTTTATCAATTTCCTCAAGTGACAAAAGGACTCTTGCATGGCCTTCAGTTATAATTCCATTTATTATATCCTGCTGAACCTTTTCTGGTAGTTTAAGTAATCTTAGTGTATTTGTTATAGCTACCCTGCTTTTACCTACTCTCTGGCTAAGCTGTTCATGGGTCAAACCAAAGTCTGTTATAAGTCTATTATAAGAAAAAGCAACTTCAAGTGGATTAAGATCCTCTCTTTGAAGGTTTTCAATAAGTGCTATTTCAGCCATCTTTTCATCATTCACATCTTTTATAAGACATGGCACAGTCATAAGATTTGCAAGTTTTGCAGCTCTAAACCTTCTCTCACCAACAACAATTTGATAATAACTATCTTTGGGTCTTACCACAAGAGGTTGAATTATACCATTCTCTTTTATAGATTCGGCAAGTTCCCGTATTTTTTCTTCATTAAAACTTTTTCTTGGCTGATATGGATTCTCCTTAATTTTACTTATAGGTATATCCTGAATATCAGAGATATCTGATTCCGAAATAAACTCATCAGGCAAATCATTAATTAATGCAGCAAGTCCTTTTCCTAGCGTTTTTTTCTTGTTCAAGCTTAGCCCCAGTTACTAAAATTTTAATTTAAGTAAATTCTAAAATTTATAATAATTAATCAATAACATCTATATCTATTACAGTATCGCCCTCTTTTAATTTTATTATTCTACTTCCCATAGTATTTCTTCCCATTATCCTTATCTCTTTAGTCTCAACCCTAATAACCATACCAGACCTTGTTATAATCATAAGCTCAGTATCATCTTTGCATGATATTATAGATACAACCCTACCTGTCTTATTATTAATATTGTAATAAATCTGGCCCCCAGTAGCTCTTCCATGAGAAGTAAACTCTTCAAAATCAACTCTCTTTCCAAAACCATTTTCAGTAACAGCAAGTATAGATTTTTCTTTTTCTACACTTAACATACCAATAACAAAATCATTTTCTTTAAGTTTTATACCTGTAACACCTGCAGCACTTCTTCCCATAGGTCTTACCTCTTCCTCACTGAATCTAAGACCCTTACCATGAGAAGTTGCTAAAAATACCTCGCTCTTATTATCTGTCTTTATAGCAGCAACCAGTTCATCTCCGTCAACAAGAGTTACAGCAGTTATACCCCTTCTTTTAGCATTTATAAACTCATCAAGGCTGGTTTTCTTAACTTTACCATATTTAGTAGCTAACATAACATAATCTTTATCACTGAACTCCTTAATACCAAGATAAGATTGAACATGTTCATTATCTTCAATGTTTATAAATGTTTTTATACTTACACCTCTTGATAAGAGGCTTGCATCCGGTATTTCATACACTTTAATGTAATAAACTTTACCAAAATTTGTAAAAAACATAATATAATCGTGAGTGTTTGTAATAATAAAGTGTTTAATAAAATCATCTGTCCCTGTTTTAGCACCACTTTTTCCTGTTCCTCCCCTCCTTTGAGACCTGAAAAGCGTAATCGGCATCCTTTTTATCATCCCAGAGTTTGATATTACAACAACACAATCTTCTGGTTTTATAAGGTCCTCATCATCTATTTTATCAACACTGTGTAATATTTTAGTTCTTCTCTCATCCTTATATGTCTCTTCAATATAAGTAAGTTCATCTTTTATTATTTTATACTGTAGAGAATCGCTTGATAATATATCTTTAAAAGACTTTATCTGTTTTAAAAGATCATCATATTCTTTTTCAAGAGAAAGCCTTTCCAGTGCTGTCAATTTTTGCAATTTTAAGTCTAGTATAGCTTGGGCCTGTATTTCGGATAAATCAAACCTTTTTATAAGATTATCTTTTGCATCCTTTACAGACTGGCTACCTCTTATTATTTTTATTACTTCATCAAGATTATCTATAGCTTTTAAAAGACCCTCAACAATATGAAGCCTTGATTCAGCATTTTTAAGATCATACTGTGTTCTTCTTATTATAACACTTTTTCTAAATGCTACAAACTCTCTTATTATATCTTTAAGGTTAAAAAGTATAGGTTTTTTATCCAATATAGCAAGCATGTTAACATTAAATGTAATTTGTAAAGGTGTATGATGGTATAATTGGTTTATAATAATATTAGGCACTGTTCCTTTCTTAAGTCCTAAAACAATTCTTATTCCCTCTTTGTTAGACTCATCTCTTAAAAATGAAACTCCTTTTATTTTTTCAGTCTCAAGAAGTTCCTTTATTTTAGCTATCAGGTCAGACTTCTTTATAGAATAAGGTATTTCTGTAATAACTATATTAGTTCTATCATCTCTATCTTCAATTAAAACCTTGCCCCTTATCTGAAAACTTCCCTTCCCAGTTTTATAAATCTTGGTTATATTATCATACCCAACTATATATCCGCCAGTAGGAAAGTCTGGTGCCTTAATATATTTATTAATAATTTCATCTATTGTTATATCTGGATTATCTATATATGCTTTTACCCCCCTAACAACCTCTACAATGTTATGAGGTGGGATACTTGTTGAAACACCAACAGCAATACCAACAGCCCCGTTAACAAGTATATTAGGAAAACTTGCTGGCAATACAATTGGTTCCACAGTAGTATTATCATAGTTCGGAATAAAGTCAACAGTATTTTTATCAATATCTTTAATAAGTTCCTCTGCTATTTTCGATAGCTTACACTCAGTATACCTCATTGCAGCTGGTGGATCACCATCTATAGAACCAAAATTACCCTGTCCTATTATAAGGGGATACCTTTGAGCAAAGTCTTGAGCCATCCTTACTATAGCTTCATAAACAGGAGCATCCCCATGAGGGTGAAAATTACCTAAAACCTCACCTACTACCTTAGCTGATTTTCTTGTCTTCTGGTTAGCCTTAAGACCACTGTTATACATAGAATATACTATTCTCCTATGTACTGGCTTAAGACCATCTCTTAGGTCAGGTATAGCCCTCCCTATTATTACACTCATTGCATATGTCAAATAATTTTCTTTAAGCTCATCCTCAAAAGGAATATCAAATATCTCCATAAAAGTCTCCTAAAAATAAAAAAACAACACAGGAAGACCCTGTGTTTTTATAAAAACTGTAAAAACTATTTTGCTGAAATAGCACCTACTGGACAAACAGATACACAAGCACCACAGTCTATACAAGCATCACTTATTACATACTGGCTTCCACCAGCACTTATAGCCTGAACAGGACAAACACCTGCACAAGCACCACAGTTTATACAAGCATCACTTATTACATGCATAGCTTTCTCCTCTATTGTTGTATAGATAAAATTTAACAATATTTATTTTAACTTTCTTGCAGATTTTAAAATTTTATTATAAAAATTTTATAAATTTTCTTTAACCAAAACCTAAAAGATAAAACATATATGAAATGGAAAAACCTATTCCCAATAAACAAGATACCATATCTTAAAAACAAGAAGAATATAAACCACTGTATTTTATGTGAAATAATAAAAGGAAGTTGTATAGAAAAAGATCTTACTATATACAAAAATGCTCTAATATCAATAATGTTGAATCTATACCCTTACAATCCAGGACATATAATGATATTACCAAATAGGCACATAGAGGATATAAGAGAATTAAATGATAATGAAGAAAAAAACATAACATACTATACAAAAAAGATAATGGATCTTCTCGAAAAGGAATATAATTCTCAAAGCTTTAATATAGGTTACAATATAGGGAAATTTTCTGGTGCAAGTATAAGCCATTTGCATTTACATATTGTACCAAGATATCCAAATGAACTCGGGTTTATAGACATAATAAGTGGATCAAAATTAATAGTAGAAGACCCTACTTTAACAAGAGATAAATTAAGAGAAGTTATAAAAAAATATATATAATAAGGCTATAAATGGAAAAAGGTATAGTTAAAAAACTAGTTAATAAAGAAAAAAAAATATATTTAATAAAAATAATTGAAGAAGATGAAAAGGAGTCATGTCATAAGTGCCCCATAAATAGAATGTGTCATAAAAATGATAGAGAAGTTATAGCATATTCAGAAAAAGAACTTAAAATAGATCAGGAAGTAAATATAAATATAACTGAAAAAAATGAGGCAAAAGCTTTCTCCTCACTCTTTTTAATACCGCTTATAATATCAATTACACTCTCAGGAATAACAGGTATATTGATATCAAATGACTTAATAATAGGTTTAGTCTTTATTGTTTCATTAATAATGACAATTATAATAAACTCTAGAATAATAAGGGATAAATATATTGCAAGGATTGAATAGTATTAACAATATTTTTAATAAACTAAGTGAAGAGTTTTACATACCGGATAATTTTTCTTTTGATTGCCAGAATTGTGGTAACTGTTGTAGAAAAGATACAGGATTTGTACTTTTACTTGAGAAAGATATTTTAAGAATATGCGAAAAAATTAATATATCTAAAAAGGAGTTTATAGAAAAATATACAAAAAGAGATGATATATTTTTATCACTTAAAGAAAAAGATAACCTTGATTGTATATTCTGGGATGAAACCACTTATTTCAAAGGATGTAAAATATACGAGATTAAGCCGTATCAATGTACATCATACCCTTACTGGGTTTCAGTATTTAAAAACAGAGAAAGATTTGAAAAAACAATAAAAAATTGTCCAGGCTTTTTTAAGGGTAATAAAATCTTAAAAAAAGAAGATATATTAGAAAAAATATATCTTGATTTCAAAGAAAGATTTGATTGGTTTTACTATATTCTCTCAAATAAATCATAATTAATCATTTATTAACAATTACGTAACAATTCCTTAACAATAGAATTCTAACTTTATCTTAGTGGTATTTTTAAAGAACTATAGAGGAGGAAATAAAATGAAAAAAATATTACTTATTGTCTTAGCAATACTTGGTATTGCTCTATATGCTCAAAAGGTTGCAATAGAGATAGCAGGTTCTGACACTATGCTTGAACTTGCTCAAGCACTCGCAGAAGATTTCTCAAAAGAGACTGGAATAGAGATAAATGTAGGTGGTGGTGGTTCTGGTACTGGAATAGCAAGACTTATAAACAATACTGTAGATATAGCTAATTCATCAAGAGAGATGAAAGATAAAGAGATTAAGTTAGCTGAAGAAAAAGGAGTAAAGATATACGAAGTAAAACTTGGAATAGATGCTATAGCTATTATAGCTAATCCAAAAAATAAAGTAAAAAATCTTACAGTTGACCAAATTGCTGCAATATACAAAGGTGAAATAACAAACTGGAAAGAGGTTGGTGGGGATAATATTCCTATATCTTTATATGGCAGACAAAACAACTCTGGAACTTACGTATTTTTCAGAGAACACATATTAAATAATAAAGACTATTCACCAAAAATGATGGGTATGAATGGTAATGCTCAAATAGTAGAAGCAATAAAAAATGATAAAGGTGGAATAGGTTATGTCGGTATAGGCTATTTAAGTGATGTAAAGGGAGAAGTAAAAATAATAACAGTAAACAATATGAGCCCAAAAGATGAAAAAGCAGTTTTAACAGCAAAGTATCCTATAGCAAGGTTCCTTTTCCAGTATGTATCAGACAAAAGACTTGAAAGAGAAGAGGTAAAAAAGTTTTTCCAATTTGCTTTAACAAAAAAGGGACAAGAAATTATTAAAAAGGTTGGATTCTATCCGCTTGGAGAAAAGAAGGCAAAAGAACTTAACAGTAATGTATACCCTTTAATTTTCAAAAAATAAACTAACTTATGCCCCTGCACATATAAATTACGCAGGGGTTTAATTCATATCATTATGGAAGAATATGCATTCTTAATCATATCCTGCAATGTAATAATATATTCTATATCTTTAATTTTATCTTTAACATCTTCAAATATTGCACCTATTTTATAAAAAACATTATTTTCCTCTTTTAAAGACTCGACTTCAGTTATCCTAAATTTTAGAATTAATGGATCATAACCCTTAGAATAAAGACTTACAATACAAAAATTAATGTCTATTAGATCATTTATTTTACCAGGATTGAAAACTGAAAACATACTGCATCCATTAAAAGTTATTTTTTCAAAATAGACATTATGCTGGCCAACTTTTCCAAAAAAGTTTTTAGCTTTAAGACTCAGCCAACACTCTATGATTTTTCTTCTTTCATCTGCCATATAAGAAGAGAAAGGACCATATTTTTTAAGATCCTCCAAAGGGTGTATAAAGTTTTGGTTATCTATCTTTTCTTGCATTGGAAAGAACCCTTTTTATATTTTTACTTCCTAAATAAAATTGTAATAATTTTCTTAAAAAAATCAAGAGAAAAATATGATTTTGTTGTAAGAAAATTTTATAATAAATTTTATAATAATATTTTTAATAGCTAAAAAATTGAATATCTATCTTTTAATAATTATTTTACAAGGTTTAATAATAGTTTTACATTTTTTCCGAATCAAGTATTTTATCAACCTCTTTATATGCAGTATTTATAGCTTCAGCCATGTGAGAAGTAGCTCTTACAGCTTCAAATATTTTACTTAAGCCATTTAGACCATCATGTATTGCTTGGGACTGTTCACTAACAGAATTTGTTATCATTGCTATAGAATCCCCAACCATATTTATATAATTAGTATTTTTATCAAAAGAGTTTTTTATATTGACTATATCCTCTTCAAAAGACTTTATAAGAGATGAAAAACTGTTTATATATTCTGCCATAGTGTTAAAAGCTGATACAAACTCGTTTATTGTTTTTTCTATATCTTTTGCAAAAAGACCTGTTTGCTGAGCAAGTTTACCTATTTCATCAGCAATAATAGAAAAACCAACCCCATATTTTCCTGCCTTTGATGCTTCAATAGATGTGTTTATTGCAAGAACATTAGTCCTCTTTGCTATAGTTTGAATATTTGATGTTATACCTTTAATCTTCTTACTCTTTTCTGTTATATCTGAAAATACTTTACCTATTTTTGATATCTTTTCAGATGATGCTTTTATATCATCAACCCTACCAGATATATTTTCTTCAAGTTCCTTATTGCTTGAAAGTATGTAATTCATCTGATTATTAATATTTGTTGCATTATCAGAAGTATTTTTCGATGTAACCCTTATCTCTTCAAAAGCAGCAACAAGTGTTTCTATAGAAGTTCTTATATTATTTATCTCTGATATAATTCTATCAAAAGTATTTGTTGATATATAATCAAGTACTAGTGACTTATAAAATCTTACAGAAAATTTTTCAATAACTTTTTTAAAATTATCCAATTATTCCCTCCTTTTAAAATCAAGCTTTATATATCTGATCTATAATATCAACACCACACTTTAATTCTGAAAGCCAGTTTAAAAACTTTTTTACATTTTCCTTATCAAATATAGCTCCATGTTGTGGTGCTATCATTTTTATATCATACTTACTAACTAAAGAAACCCACTTTTTACAAACAATATTTGACGCCATATATCTTTTATGAAAAGGTTCCATTATCTTTAAATGTTCGTTAAAGTCATCAACAAAAACATAAGTATCCTTTTGAAATACAGCTGCACCTATATCACCACTAAAAAGTATTTTTGATGCAGTATCATAACATGAAAAATTACCTGTTGAATGCAAAAAATGAGCAGGTATAAAAACAAGTTCAGAATTAAGTAAAGACAAAGACATACCACCTGATGGTATACCAACAATTCTATCAAAATTAACTACACCAAAATGGGGTAAAAATCTTATCCATAAATCAGAAACATAAATCTTAGCCTTAGTAAGGCCAAGCCATAGTGATATACCAGAAGAAACATCTGGATCCTGGTGTGAATAGAATATAAACTCAATCTTATCAAGGTCAATATATTTTGTAACCTCAGATACAACCTTAGAAAAAAGGTGCACCCCACCTGGGTCAAGTAATATACCCCTGTTATTATTTATAATAAGATACTGATTTGTCTGTACTATTCCCTCCTCATAACCTTCTGACCAGCCAAGCCATATAAACTTATGTTTATCACTTTCATATAAAATATATGCTTTATTTTTATCAATATTCATAATTCCCCCTTATTATTCTCTATATTTATCATATATAGACACTACCCTGTTTATGTTTTTAAAAAATAAATTTAATAATTCAGGATCAAAGTGTTTACCTTTCTCCTCTTTCATTATCGAAATGACTTTACTTATATCAAATGCTGGTTTATAAACTCTTTTTGAAACAAGTGCATCAAAAACATCTGCTATTGCAACAACCCTGCCCTCTATTGGGATATCTTTACCCTTAAGCCCATTAGGATAACCTGTCCCATCCCACTTTTCATGGTGAGTAAGTGCTATTATTGCAGATAATTTCATAACATCAGATGTCGCCCCCTCAAATATTTTATAGCCTATTATTGTATGCTTTTCCATTATCTTTCTTTCATCCACAGTAAGTGGCCCAGGCTTCTGCAGTATCCTATCAGGTATACCAATTTTACCAATATCATGCATCTGAGAAGCATACTTAAGGTTTATAATTCTTTCTCTGTCAAAACCTAAAAGCTCTCCAAATACAGCTGAATATTCACTTATCCTCTTTACGTGTGCAGATGTCTCAAGGTCTCTAAACTCTGATGCTATTGCAAGCCTTTCAATTGCCTCAAGATATGAGTTTCTAAGCAAACTATTATAAATAGTTGTTTTTAAAACTGAACCTGCAATAGAAGATAAATACCTGGCAACAAACATACTCCTCTCATCAAATTCTATAATATTATTATTTTTATCTTTAAGGTTTATAAGTTGAAGTACCCCAATAACATTATTATCATTATCGTTCATAGGAAGAGTGAGCATTGACTTTGTTCTGTATTGATACATTTCATCAAAAACCTTCAAAAACTTATATGGTTTATTTGAAGGTATATCGTAAACATCAGATATTATTAAAGGTTCATTATTAAGAGCAACATACCCTGCTATACTTTCATTTGATATAGGTACAGTAAACTTTTTAACATTATTCTCAAATCCCCCTATCTTTTTGTCAATAATAATATTTTTAGATATCATAAACTCAAGGTGATTCCCTTTCTTTATATAAATCGTTGCTCCTTCACAGCCTATTATCCTTATACTATCATCAACTACTCTATCAAGAATAAGGTCCATCTCTGTATATGAAGATAAAATTATACCTGTATTTATAAGCTCTTTCCACTCTTCGTTATTAAGCATTAAAAACTCCTAAAAATTATCACTTAGTTTTATTATTTTCTTGCTTATCTTTCTCTTCATCATATTTTTTTGCTTTTTCCTGAATCTCCTGAAACTCCTTATAATTATAGAATACATGTTCTTTTATCATTTTAGAACTTTTTATATACCATTTACCATTGATTTTTTCAAGTAAATACGCTACCTGATTAGCTTTTAGCGTATATCTGGAAGTATCATCTTTATCTGGTATTTTTAAAACCCATAATACCTCAACCATTGCATAATTATCTTTTATAACCTCGTCAATTATTCTAAGATCATCTATTCTATTTATAAAAACCTGAAAATTCTCCGGCAATTTACCATAGTTTTTATCCTTAAGAGATATTATATCCTGAATAGCCTTTTTCTCTTTTCCGGTTGTTATTTCAAGTCCAAGTTTAAAGTTACCTGTCTTATAAATATTAAGTAAGTTAGCCACAATACTTGAAGGTATTCCTTTATCCTGTTGTTGAGAAAACAAAAAAAATGGTAAAAATAAAGATATATAAATTAAACTATTCTTCATAAGAATCCCCCAACAATATCCTTTTAATTTGAGTGAATTTTCCTTTTTCAATATTTAGAAATTTATCTATAAAATCAATTTTCCTAGATTTTATTATATCAATACCAAGATTACCTGTTGCACCCAAGTGATTCTTAGAAAGTATATTTTCCTTCGGATCCATAATAGGTATATTATCAAGACTCTCTCCAACCTCTCTGTAAGCTCTTCTAAAAGGTACTCCCTCAACAACTTTTTTGTATGCATAGTCTGTTGCAAAAATATATTTATCAAATGCTTTAATAATATTCTCTTCTATTGGTCTTATACTACTGAAAACTATTTTTATTGCTTTTAAAAAGTCTTTTATCATTTCAAATGATATAACAAGTATTTTTTTTACCTCCTGAAGGTCACGGTTATAACCTGATAAAAGATTCGTAATAATAGACTTTACAGCAATCGAGTTTGAAATAATTATAGAAGTTCTTCCCCGTATAAGTTCAAGAACATCAAGGTTCTTTTTTTGTGGCATAATACTTGAACCTGTAGTTATATTTGTATCTGCCTCAAAAAATGAGAACTCAGAAGTAGTAAATATAAGAATGTCATTAGCTATCCTATTCAAGACAAGTGCTACAAGGTTTATAAAATCAATAACAGAAGCTTCGATTTTACCCCGTGAGTTCTGACATGCTATAGGATTTATCTGAACCCTTGAAAAACCAAGTTCATTTGCTGTAAACTCTCTATCAATGTTAATAGATACCCCAAATCCAGCCCCACTACCCAAAGGTGACGCATCATTTAACTTATAACATGCCTGACCAATTATAAGATAATCAATAAACTCTTCAACAAAAGAAAATGCCCATTGACCAACAGATGAAGGCATAGCTCTCTGCATATGAGTATACCCAGGCATAGGAACATTCAAAAACTCCAATCCAAAACCTTCAATCTCGTTAACAACTTCAATAATTAAAGAAAAAATATCGAGTAGATTATCCTTAGTATACAACCTTATATCTGTTAGAACCTGATCATTTCTACTCCTTGCTGTATGGAGTTTCTCACCCGATTCACCAATCTTTTCTATCAATAACCTTTCAATTTTACTATGTACATCCTCATCTTCATACTCGATAGTAAAATTACCCATCTTATATGATTTATATATCTCTTTAAGTCCCTTCTCTATAGAATATTGCTCAGAGTCTGACAATATTGATATTTTTTTTAACATCCTACTGTGTGCAATAGAACCCATAATATCATAGGTAACCAGGTACCTGTCTATTATATAGTCATCACCTACAGTAAACTTTTCTATAAATGGGTCAAGTGAAAGACCCTTTTTAGCCCATATTTTTTTCATCTCTCTTCCTTATATAAAAACTTAAGTATATTAAAAATAAGATCTCTATCTAATTTAATATTATCAACCTTTTTATTAAACTCCTCTGCCTTTCTGACATAACTATCAAAAGCATCAATCCTGTTTTCAATATCAATTTTTGTTCTATATTTTTTTTCAAGTCCTTCTATTATAACCTTTTTAGCATCATTTTTCAGCCAAGAGTTTAAAGCATTGACAAGCGAAATATAGGAAGGCCAATCTGGAAAATATAAAATTTTAAATTCTACCTGCATACTATCATTGTTTAAACTTGAGAGCTCTGACAAAAATGATTCTTGATTAAATGAAATATTAGAAGAGTTTTTTGATAAAACCTCTTTCATTTTTAATGTTATATTATCTTGGATTTCTTTCATTAATTCATCTAGAGTTTTGTTATATAAAAGATTAAAAAATTTTTTAATAAAAATTTTAGCCTCATAAAAAACCTCTACCTTATAGTGTTCAGATATAAAAGTATTTTCAATATAAGGCAAAGGTAAAATAATTATTTTTGATATCTTATTTATTTCAGGAATTTTCGTTATGTTTCCCAGCCCAAAAACAAGCTCAGGACAAAATAAAATTGACTTTTCAAAATAAATATCTTTTCCCCTCATTTTTGAATCAAAGTAATATATCATACCTTTTGGAACAATAAAAAAACTTAAATAAATAAAAATAAATATAAATACTATCACTACTAAAAAAAAAATTTTTTTCATTCATACTCCTCAAGATATTTAGGTATATAATCATACAAAATAGGTTCTCTTTTTATATTAAAGTGTTCAACATATTTCATATTATCCTGAAAAATAGAATCATTGAGATTAAGCCTTGCTAGTGCCTGTATAGTTTTATTATTATATCTATGTGCAAGTTCAATAGCTTTATAAAAATTAACCCTTGCTATATTATAATAATCATTATTATTTTCTCTATCAGCAAGAAGATGGTATACAACGCCTATATTGTTATAAAGTATTGAGTTAAAAAACAATATTTTATTCTGTCTTATAGACATTGGATTTGGGTTTCTTATATAGGATTCAATCTCTTTATTATAATATTCTTGGGTATTAACAAACCTTTGTCGTGAATCAAGCAAAAGTCCCTTTTTAAAATATAACATCCCAAGTAGATATTCTATAGCAGGTCTTATTCTAAAAGATGGGTTCATTCTAAGATCATTTAAATAATCTAAAGACTTATCATAATCACCTAAAAAATAGAATGAAGTTGAAAGCTTATAGTACATATCTAAAGGAGGAATTTCCTCCTCTTCCCTATAAAGGTTGTAAGATATAAGATAGTTCTCAGATGATTTAAGATAATCCGAATAATAATCATACATCATATTTGCATATCTATAATATGTTTCTTTATTATTTGGATCATATTTTTTAGCTTGATTAAAGTGATAATATGCAAGATTTATAAACTCTTCTCTTTTTCTTTTATTCTCTTCATTTTCTCCTTTATACTCATTAGCAAGGGATATATATAAAGTCCCAAGCATATTCATTATATTTGAATAGTTCTTCTCATCATTAACCTTTTTCTTTATCTCGTTTTCTATTTCCCAGCTAAACCTCTCAGCTTTTACAAGTGCTTTCTCTGCTAATTTAAGGTTACCTATATTATAATAAAACTTGCCCATAATATAATAAACATAAGGGTTAGTAGTATCCATATTGTTAAGAACTTCCATTATTTTTTGTGTTCTTTTATATTCATCATTATTTATGAAATAATTACCAACCTCAGCAAGTGTAAGGTCATGCATTTTTTCCAACATCCCTTGAGACTGAACATTATCAAACTTCTCTTCAACTTTATCGCCAGTAAGTGCTGAAGTATACAATATTCTCGAAATAACTTCTGGTTCTTTACTATAAGATTCATAAAAATCAGTATATATTTTTTGAGCTTTTTCATACTTTTCAATTTTCTGAGTCCTTTTTCTAAAACTATTTCCCCATTTTACATAAGTAAGACCTATTTTATCAACTATGCTAAAGTCTTCCGGGTCTTTTTTGTATAAATAATAAAGACTATCATCGAACTGCATTTTAGGATTAACATCATTTTCAAGAACTTTTTCATACATACCCTGTTCTTCAAATACTCTTGCAATATTAAGCCTTGTTTCTCTGTCATCAGGGTCTATATCAACTGCCCCCTTTTTAATAACTTCATAAGCAGGTCCTCTTATACCCATAAGTTTTTCTTCAGCCTGTTTATAAGCATTATATTTCATAAACTCAAGAGCATATCTATTATACCAGGACAGTGATGGACTGGCTCTCTCAAATTTTTCATTAGCAAGTACATAGTTACCATTTTTTATGTCTTCAAGTCCGGATATTAGTAAAGACCTGTTTCTCAAATAAGGTTTAAGTAATGCAAAATAAAAAATTGATAAAATTATTCCCAATATTACAAAAACAGTAGCAAACTTAAACACAGGAACAAAGTTTTTAGCCTCTCTCTCCTCATATCCGAGTAGATACTTAATTTTATCAAAGTCTAGTCTCTCTTTACTAAGTTCACTCTTTATTGCATGTTTAGTCGCAGGTGATACAGAAGGGTCACCCATAATCTCTTTAAATCTAATTAAAAGTGAAACCGGGAGTTTGTTAAGATTAAACTGAATAAGTTTATCAGAAATATCTTTTTTCTCCTCCTTTTTCTCAACCTTTATTTCTTCCCTTAAAGTCCCACCAGTTTTTTTATCAAATGGCCTTTCTCTTTCAACTTTTTTATCCTCTACTTCTAATCCCAAGTTCTTATAATCTTTCTCAATTTCATCAAAACCAAGATCATCAAATTCTTCTTCACTCTCTATCTCCTCAATTTTTCCAACATCAAAATGCTCTTCAGAAA
>JAKPDD010000015.1 GCA_029552945.1 Spirochaetota bacterium | reverse complement strand
TACAAAGAGCGCTTGACAGGATTGTATTCAATCAGTCTATCTTAGAGCAAAATAAACTTTGGGATGAGTGATGAAAAAAAAGAATGTTTTAAAGATGGAAATTTTTGCCTCTATATCCATCGGTCTATATTCACAAGCTTATTTTATATATACCTATAATAATTATTCACACATAGTTGAAAGGTTACTGGCTGCATTGGTTATATCTGTCATAGTTGGCATTATGTATTATCTCCTTGTGAATTTTATATTTAAAAAGCTAATAGCTAAAAATGAATATTATGGGGAGCTTCAAAGAAGGTTTACCATTAGCCATCTGCCTATTCTGGGGCTTAATTTCTATCCACTTCAGTTTGTGCTTAAAAGCGATTTATTTAATGAATATTTTTTAGCAACTACTGTATTGGGGACAGTGTTAGCTTTTTATTTTTATTTTATTTTACCACTTTTTAGATTTTTACACCCAGAGCTTATAGAGAAAGGTAGAAAAATCCCCATTATATTTTACTGGCCATTTTTATTTGTTCTCATTCTGGTATTGTATTTTTATCTATGGCATTATGGAGTGGCCTATATATATCTTGATATGCAGAACTTTGACAGAGGTATTGTCCGTGGCCCAATGACCCTCTTGCTTTTATATTATCTTATTTTTTCTTTGTTGCTCCTTTTTGCTGTTTATTTTTTTTCTAATAGTAGGTTTACTTATATAAGGATTATATTCTATTTAGTATTTGTATTTTTTGGTTTTTTTTCTATATTTGCCAGAGTTCTGGACTTTGGGACTTTTCTTTATAGTGGAGCTCATGTTGATCATATAATATGGTCTCATTTCTGGAATAAAGAGAACATTGTATTTTTTACAACACCATCTGGATTTGCAGGGATAGTAGTTGTTTTGCTTTTTATATTATTCATTGTCTTTCTTATAAATAAAGCAAAGGATTTTCGCAAGTTCCTTCAAAAGCGTAAACCTTTTGGTAAAAGCTTTGCTTATGTGAGAAGGCTTTCCTTTGCGGTAAATTTTTCTGTTATCTTATTTGTTTATTTAATATATTATATACTTTTTTATATGCTCGAGTCACCTTTTTCAAAAAAATACGATGCTGCCATATATTTAAAGATACCAGAAGTGCATGTCTTTACTTCTCTTTTAGATTACCTCATGCCAGAAGATGATGATAATGGCATAAAGCTATCAAATGAAATCAAAGGAAAGTGTCGCAAATCAGGGATTATTCTGGAATCTGTATCAACAGAATATCCTCTTCTTAAAAGAAGTATATATGTGGCTGATAAGAAACTCAGAGATGTGCCAAAGCTTGCTAAGGGGACAAATATAGTAATAGTATTTGCAGAATCTTTTTCA